>NZ_JBIVTU010000003.1:0-50888 GCF_044756845.1 Streptomyces sp. NPDC091416 | reverse complement strand
GGGGGCCGCGGGGCGCGCGGCGCCGCGGGGGGGGGGGGGGGGGGCCCCCCGGCCCCCCCCCCCCCCCCCCCACGCTCCTTCCGTCACCCGCGCTCCCGCTCGGGACCGGGCACTTCTCTGGGACCCACGTACGACCGGCCGACCAGGGTGGCGAGTTCGGCCCTGGAGGACACGTCGAGCTTCTTGAAGATCCGGCCCAGGTGGGTCTCCACGGTCTTGTGGCTGACCGTGAGGGTGCGGGCGATCTGCTGGTTGGTACGGCCCCGGCTCACCTGGACCGCGACCTCCAGTTCACGCTTGCTCAACTGGCCCAGCCGCGTCTTCGCCGCGTACGTCGGTCCCGACGGCTGCTGCGCCGGAGCCGGCCGCGGGACGGGGACCCGGGCCAGGTGCGGCGCGGTCGTCGCGACGTTGCGGCCCGCCGCCCGCAGGGCCGATTCCGCCTCCTCGGTGATCGCACGCAGATACGCGCTGTCCGTCATCGCGGCGGCCGCCGCCGCCACCACGGCATGCCGGACCGAACCTGCGAGGTCACCGTCCGCCAGGTCCATCGCGCCGACCGCGAGCGCGAACTGCGGTACCCGGCTGAGCTGTTTACCGCGCTCGGCGAGCAGCAGACCCCGCTCGTAATGCCGGGCCGCGGACTCCTTGCGTCCGAGTGCGGACTCGGCCGCGGCCAGCCAGTACAGGCCGTCGAGATACCGCACGGCCTCGTCATCCTGTGCCTGGTCGAGAAGCCGGCACGCCACCGCCCGGTGGAGCACCGCGTGTTCGGTGGCACGGTTCCTGGTGGCCCCCATGGCCAGCAGGGCGTACAGCCAGCCGCGCGTCACCGGGGACAGTCCGGCCGCGTCGTCGAGCAGGGCGTCCTCCTCGATCTCGGGCAGGGGCGCGTTGGCCGCCAGAGCGTTCTCCAGGCGTGCGCCGAGCAACAGGGCGTGCCGCTCGCGTTCCTGTTCGCCCGTCAGCTTCAGGGCCGCGGCGATCTCCTGGTCCGCGCCGTCCGGATCGCCCAGGTGGCGCAGCGCCCACGCCCGCCAGAGCGTCGCCTTCAGATGGGTCGGGTGCGACTCGTCCTCGCCGCGGAGCCCGTCCAGAACCGTCATGCCCTGCGACAGCTTTCCGCTGAGCATCAGCGCACTCCCGAGCAACAGGGTCTCCGGACCCGATCCGGGGCCCGGCCGGCTCACGTCCATCGCGGTCGCGGCCCATGTCGCGGCCTGCTCCGGGTCGGACCACAGCGATTCGGCCGCGGCCTGCAGCAGAATCCGGCTGCTGTCGGTGTCGCCGGTCACGGCGGCGTACTGGAGATGGCCGGCCAGGTCCAGCGGATCGCCACCCTGCCGGGCAAGGATCGGCGCGGCCCTGCCATGGGCCCCGAAGAGCCAGCCGGAGCCGGCCGTCTGGTAGGCGGCGGCGCGCAGGAGCGGGTTGCTGAACCGCAGCCGACGGGTGGCGGTGTCGACCCGCAGCAGGTCCTCACGCACCAACTCGTCAATGGCCGTGCAGAGTTCTTCGCCGCTCACGCAGGCGACGCATCCCACGTTGGCGGGAATGAAGGGTTCACCGAGCACCGCAGCCGCCCTGGCGACCTGCCATGCGAGGTCGGAGAGCGCCCTGAAGTCCCGCAGAGTATCGGTCAGTACGTCCAGCGGGAGCGGGGGCATGGCCGGCGCGGACTGCCCCGGTATCGAGCGCAGTGCCGAATACGCCTTGAGCAGACCGGGGTTGCGGTCCGACTCGTCGAGCATGAGATTGCACTGCACCCGGCTGATGTCCTCGGGAAGCAGCGCGAGGGCGGCCTCCCGGGAGATCCCCGCCGCGACGACCCGTTTGGCCCGCCCATTCAGCACAGCCTGGTTCAGCACGTCCTGAAGGTTGTGGTCGAGCTGGCGGGGACGATAGGCGAGTGCCATCAGCACAGGACCGGCGGGCGGGTGTCGCACCAGATGCGCCACCAGTTCCATCGACGCCTCATCGGCACAGTGCAGATCATCGAGGGTGATCAATAACCCGCCGTCGGCGCCGAGATGCTCCAACAGGGCCCGCACCGCACTGAACAGGTGGTACCTGCCCACCGGGTTCGTGGGCACGCATAACCCCCCTGTTCCGGAGAGAGCGGGAAAGACGGCCTTCAGCCATTGCGCCTGCCCTTCCGACCAGGGGTGACGGGTCCTGTACTGCACCAGTACGTCATCCAGGGCGTCGACGAAAACACCGAATGGCATTCCGACCCGCGACCAGGGCACGGCACACCCGGAGGCGATGACCCTGCCTCTGCGAGCACCGCTCTCGGCCAGCCGCGAAAGCAGGAGGCTCTTCCCCGTCCATCGATCGCCACATATTTCCAGAACTGAAGTGCCGGACGGCTCATCAAAGATGGTTTCGAACCAGGATCCCGGCTCCTGCCCCGAGATTTCCGGTCCAAACTCCCTGTCGACTACACATGCCGAAGACGAAGTCCCAGCTGTAGCGCACATACCTCATCCATAAAGTTGCCAACTATAGACACGGAGAGGCTCTCTCACATACTTGAGCCCGTAAACGCCACGAAAACAAGGTGGAGGTTCTGCACGCGGGTCACGTCATACACGTACGGAACGCCGGGTTCCGAAGCGTCGAGGAACTCCTCGGCGGAGCAGGGCGCACCGAAGGTCCGGGGCAGGCCGTGAACACGACGCCCACCTGGGCGTTCGGCGCGCGGGTGGGCTCGCCCTGCACGTGACGGGCCCGCCCGGACACGTCCTGCCGCACGGACTCGTCCCTTGAGACGCCCACACGGCCCGCACGGTTCCCCGGTCGGCACTGCCGCCGCGACCGGCTTCGGGGAGCACATGCCGGCCGGGTCCCCGGCAGCCTCGGCCTCATCCCGTCCGGACACGGCGCCATCGCATCCGGACCACGCTCATGCGCAGGTTGCGCGTACGAACGGACCGTCCAGCCGCAACCGACCATCAAGAGTTCTTCCATAGTTCCCCCTTGACACCATCACGTGCCCAGCTATTGGTGGGCCGATCATTACTCAACTCCCTCTGATCACACAAGGATTCGAGGGGGTTTATATCTTGAACGGATGGCACCATGCAGGCCGCCCCGGCAGATTCGAGAGATGTCGGCACACAGCTTCGACGGGGACACGGTCCGTGTGCGAAAGCGCCGGCCCCGAACAGATGCGGACGGGGAACGCGGTGGCCATAGCAAGAAGTCCTCCGACCGCTGTGATGAGGTCCGAGCGGATATGTTCTCGGCCCGCAGGACAGAAGCAGCCCCGTAAACATGTTCCGACGCGGAAATCAGCCGTGCGCCGGGCGCGGGTCCGAGTACGTCGCGGGCGGAACGGGTCGGCCGGGGTCCGCCCGGGGTTCCCGCCGGGCTCCGGACGGCGACGCCGAAGCGCTGCCCGTAACCGAAGGAATCATGTGCGCGTTGGTCGGGCGGGACCGCCCTCCCCCACCCTCCTCACGAGTCGAGATCCGTCAGAAAGGCAGGAACTCCTTGCCACACGCCCGGTCCACGAGCGAAGAGCTGCACTCAGGCCTCAGCGGGCAGGCGGTGAGCCCGGGATGGCTGCCGCCGGAGCAGTACGCCGAGACGGTGATGAAGGCGACCGCGTTCGCGTGCATGTACTTCACCGACCAGCACGACAACCCGCTTCAGCTGAAGGCGGTCTACTCGCGGACGCATCCGTGGCAACTCGTCGGCGGAACGATGGATCCGGGCGAGCGGCCGTGGGAGACGGCCCTGAGGGAGTGCCGGGAGGAGACCGGGATCGTCTACGACGGGCCCGTGGAACTTCTCGCGTCGGTCTTCGGCCAGCCCGGGGCGGAATGGCCCTACGCCACCATCGGCTTCGTCTTCGAGGGCGGCCGGCTCACCGACGAACAGATCCACTCCCTCGTCCTGGATCCGGCCGAACACGACCAGGCCCGCGTGCTTCCCCTGTCCGAATGGCGCGCGCTCATGCCGCGGCGGGATTTCGTCCGGCTGGACGCGGTGGCACAAGCCCGCCGCACGGGCACGGCGGCCTACTTCGGCTCGTGGGACTGGGAGACGTGACAGCCGGGAAGATCAGGGCCACCGGGCGTCCGGGGGAGCGAAGCCCTGTGCCGCGGCGGTCTCCACGCGGATGTCGCCCTTTGTAACGCAACCGCCACTTCTTGTTGACCACAGCGGCTCTCCAGCGGAAAAGACCTAGCTGTTAACGGATGCTTTAACGGTGTCTTGGCATGTCAGGCTGACAAAAGCAGCGTAAAACGGATAACCCCAAGATTGGGACTCCCCAATCAGCACATCGTGGGCTTAACTTAGGTGCCATGACCTCCCCCCGCTCCAGCTACGGCAGCGGCTACTACGCCGCGCCGTCGTTCCCCGACACTCCGATCTACGACTCCCTGGTCGCGGAGCGGGGTACGCCTCAGATCGCGCCGATCCGAGTGCCCGCCGCGTACGACACCGGCAACAGCTACCTGCCGGCGCTGCCGTCGGCCCTGCCGGCGCTGCCCGCGGCACCTTCCCAGCCGAATCCGTCGTACGGCTATCAGCAGCCGATGGCGCAGCAGAACTACGCGCCGATGCAGCCGGCACAGCTGCAGCACGCGCCGGCGCCGTACATCCCGCAGCAGCCTTCCGCGGGACGCGGCGGCTACCAGCAGTCGCCGCAGCAGTACCAGCAGCCGCAGCGGCCCGCGCCGGGTACCGGCTACGAGTCGATGCGTCCGGCCTCGCCGCGGCCCGCGCCCGCGCAGTCCCCGTACGAGGACCCGTACAACCGCCCCTACCAGGGCCGGGGCTACTAGGGTCTTCTGCTTGGATCAGGCCGGATCAGGGAGCGGGTCCGGTGCGGGCGGCCGCAAGGCGGAGGACGGCGTCGCTGCGGAGCACGGGCGACCGACGACAACCCGGCCCGGCACGATCCGGACGAGAGGCCCCGGACGGCACAGCGGCAGGTCACCGGGGATGGCTGGCAGGATGGAGGCATGCCCTCTCCCGAACTGAGTGCCGTCCACATCCACCCGGTCAAATCGCTGGCCGCGTGCACGGTGAGTGAGGTCGTCGTCGAGCCATGGGGACTCGACGGCGACCGGCGCTGGATGCTGGTCGACACCACCGGCAAAGTGGTCACACAACGTCAGCAGCCCCGCATGGCGCTGATCTCCGCCACCCCCGTGCCGGGCGGCGGAATCGTGCTGAGCGCGCCGGGGAGCGCGCCCTTGCCCGTGGAGGTTCCCGAACCGCGGGAGACGACCGGCGTACTGCTGCACCGAAGCCGGCTCGACGTGGTCGAGGCGGCGCCGCGTGCCCATGCCTGGCTGGGCGCGTACCTCGGGGCCGAGGTCAGGCTGGTTCATCTCGATGCTCCGGACCGGCGCAGGCTCATCGACCCCGCGTACGCACGCCCGGGTGAGACCGTCAGCCTGGCCGACGGCTTCCCTCTGCTGCTCACCACGCTCGCCTCGCTCGACGCGCTGAACTCGCTCGTCGCGGACGGGGACCACGCCGGTGAGGGGCCGTTGCCGATGGACCGCTTCCGGCCCAATGCCGTCGTGGCCGGCACGGCCGCGTGGGCGGAGGACGCGTGGACGCGGCTCGCGATCGGCGAGGTGACGTTCCGCGTGGTCAAGCCGAGTGCCCGCTGTGTGATCACCACGACCGACCAGCACACCGCCCGCCGGGGCGCCGAACCTCTGCACACGCTCGCCCGGCACCGCCGCTCCGGCAGGGGGCTGCTCTTCGGCCAGAATCTGATCCCGGACACGACCGGTGTCATCCGGGTCGGGGACCCGGTGCGCGTCCTGGGCTGAAAGGAATTGTTCACCGGGAACTCGCGGGGCGGCACGGCACGTTGACCGGGTGAGGTTGCTCTCTCTTCGCCGCTCCAGCGCGCGGACCGCGCCGTATCGGGTTAAGACGGATACGGAAGGGGGTGTGGGACTGTGCGAGCGCTCACGGGAGTCTGGCGTTGGCGGCACAATCCACTGCGCCGCGCCACGGACAGGCGCGAGGCGTGGGTGGCTCTGGTCGCGTTGCTTCTGCTCGTCATGGTGGCGCCGGCCCTCGGCTGGTTGTGCGGCTCGCGCGCCGACGACGCGCTGCAGGCGTCGGCGCGGGCCCAGCAGGCCGAGCGCCGGCTCACGAACGCCGTCGTGGTGCGCCCGGCCGCCCGGCACCTCGTGAGCGATCCCGAGATCTCCACGGACCGCAGGGCGCAGATCCCGGTGGTCGCCCGCTGGCACGCCCCGGACGGAACGGCGCGCAGCGCCACGGTGACGACCACCTCGCGCGACACCGCGCCCGGCGCGCGGGTGCGGATCTGGACGGACCTGGCGGGCAACCCCGCGCCGCGCCCCATGGACGCGCCGACGGCCCACACCCATGCCGCTCTGGCGGGTTTCGGCGCGGCGCTGATGTGCGTCCTGCTGATCGAGGGCGGGCGGCGTCTGATCGTATGGCGCATGGTGCAACGGCGGTACGAGCGGCTCGACCGGGCATGGGCCGAGGCCGGTCCTGACTGGGGCCGGACGGGCACCGGCAGCTGAGGACCTGCTGTTCGGGTCAACTCCCGCCCTCCACGCGCGCTACGGTGGACCGGCCCGCCCGTCACTCCTGCGGGGCAGGTCCCGGGTGATCGCTGCCGCGCGGCCGGTGACACGGGCTTCACACACGCACGAGGTGGGGGCACAACAGCGCCATGGCACAGGGCACGGTCCAGGTGACGCACACCGGTACATCGCGGTGGCGGCGCCGCACAGGCGAGTACGCCTCCCTCACCGCGGCTCTGGAAGCGGCGGCGGACGGTGATGTGCTCACCGTCGCGCCGGGCACCTACCGGGAGAATCTGGTCATCGCCCGTGCGGTGACCCTGCGGGGGCCCGAGGGTTCCGTCGGCTCGGTGCGGATCGCTCCCGTCGACGGTGTCCCGCTGACCCTGCGCGCCTCCGCCGTCGTCCAGGACCTGCACGTCGAGGGCCAGGACTCCGCGGCACCGGCGCTGCTGGTCGAGGAGGGCGCCCCGGATCTCTCGGATCTGCGGATCGTGACCCGCTCGGCCGCCGGTATCGAGGTGCGCGGGGCCGCGCGGCCCACCGTGCGCCGCTGCACCGTCGACAATCCGGCCGGTGTCGGCATCGCCGTACTCGACGGGGCGGGCGGGGTGTTCGAGGAGTGCGAGATCGTCTCCGCCGGGCAGTCCGGTGTCTCCGTGCGCGACGGCGCGCACCCGAGGCTGGAGCGCTGCCGCGTCCATCACGCCTCGGGAGCGGGGCTGTCCGTCACCGGCGAGGGCAGCGGTCTGGAGGCCGTCGGCTGCGAGATCTACGAGATCAAGGGCAGCGGGATACAGGTCTCGGCCCGGGCCGCCGCCCATCTCACCGAGTGCACGGTGCACCGCACCTCCGCGGACGGCGTCACGCTGGACACGGACGCGGTACTCACGCTGGCCGACTGCGACATCCACGACATCCCCGAGAACGCGGTGGACCTGCGGTCGCGCTCCGTCCTCACGCTGACCCGCTCCACGGTGCGCCGCTTCGGCCGCAACGGACTCTCCGTCTGGGACCCCGGCACCAGGGTCGACGCCAACCAGTGCGAGATCCACGACAGCACCGGCGACTACCCCGCGGTCTGGGTCAGCGACGGGGCCACCGTGATACTGGATTCGTGCCGCGTCCATGACGTACCGGACGCCCTCTTCGTCCTCGACCGGGGCTCGCGCGCCGACGTCGTGGACAGCGATCTTTCCCAGGTCCGCAACACGGCGGTGTCGGTCAGCGACGGGGCGACCGCGCAGCTCGACGACTGCCGGATCCGGGAGGCGTCCACGGGCGCCTGGTTCCGCGACCACGGCAGCGGCGGCACCCTGAACAACTGCACCGTCGACGCGGTGCAGACCGGAGTGATCGTCACCAAGGGCGCCGATCCGACGATCGAGCGCTGCACCGTCACCTCCCCCGCCGAAGCCGGCTTCTACGTGTCGGCCGAGGGGCGCGGCACCTTCCACAGCTGCCGGGTCACCGGCAGCGAGGGATACGGCTTCCACGTGATGGACGGCTGCCGTACGACACTGACGCGCTGCCGCACGGAGCGGTGCGCCCGCGGCGGTTACGAGTTCGCGGAGGGCGGGGCCCGCGCTGACGGGTCGACGACCGGGCCGGTCGTGGAGGACTGCACCAGCGACGAGAGCGCTCTGCGGACCGTCACTCCCCCACCGCCCACCGTCCTGACGGCGACCCAGTCGACGCCGGGGCTGCTGGGTGCGGTGCCCGCGCCGCGCGCCGTGGAGCCCGTGACGGCCGAGGCACCGGCCGAGCCCGCACGCACGTCCGAGGCGGTGCTCGGCGAACTGGACGCACTGGTCGGCCTCGACAGCGTCAAGCGCGAGGTACGCGCGCTCACCGACATGATCGAGGTGGGGCGCCGGCGCCGGCAGGCCGGGCTGAAGGCGGCATCCGTCCGCCGCCACCTCGTCTTCACGGGCTCTCCCGGCACCGGCAAGACCACGGTGGCCCGGCTGTACGGCGAGATCCTGGCCTCTCTCGGCGTGCTGGAGCGGGGCCATCTGGTCGAGGTCTCCCGCGTCGACCTCGTCGGCGAGCACATCGGCTCGACCGCGATCCGCACGCAGGAGGCCTTCGAACGGGCCCGCGGCGGGGTGCTGTTCGTCGACGAGGCCTACGCCCTGTCGCCCGAGGACTCCGGCCGGGACTTCGGCCGGGAGGCGATCGACACCCTGGTGAAGCTGATGGAGGACCACCGGGACGCGGTGGTCGTCATCGTCGCCGGGTACACCCATGAGATGGAGCGGTTCCTCACCGTCAACCCCGGGGTGGCGTCCCGGTTCTCCCGCACGATCACCTTCAGCGACTACGAGCCCGGCGAGCTCCTGCGGATCGTCGAGCAGCAGACCGAGGAGCAGGAGTACAGCCTGGCGTCCGGGACCGGCGAGGCGCTGCTGAAGTACTTCACCGAGCTGCCCAAGGGGCCCGCCTTCGGTAACGGCCGTACGGCCCGCCAGACCTTCGAATCGATGGTCGAGCGGCATGCGGGGCGGGTCGCCCAGCTCGCCGAGACCAGCACGGACGACCTCACTCTGCTGTTTCCGGAGGACCTGCCGGAACTCCCCTGACGGCTCTGCCGGACATGTCCGCCTGGTGGGGCAGAACGGGGACGAGCCGTTCCAGGAGCGCGGCCCGCTCCTCGGCGAACACGGGGTCGGCCTGGTAGTCGGAGTGCCCCAGCACCGGCTCGGGCAGCGGGTGTTCGGGGGTGCGCCCGTAGACCAGAGGGTCCTTCAGCGGGCCCCGGTCCACTTCGGGCCCGGATTCCTCGCCGAGCCGGACCTCGCCGCCGATGGGGTCGGTGGCGCGCCACAGGTTGCGCCAGCAGTGCACGGACCGGTGCAGCCCGTGCAGCTGGACGGGCCCGAAGTAGGCCGGGAACCAGCGCCCGTAGAGGCGTTCGATGGGTGAGCCGTAGGTCAGCAGCGCAACCCGGCCACGGGTCTCGGCCGGCAGTTGCCAGACCGCCGACGCGGCGAGGACGCTGCCCTGGGAGTGGCCCGAGATGACGAGTCGCCCGCGGGTTCGCGCGGTCCAGCCGGACATGCGTGAGGCCAGGTCGGGGACGGCCCGCTCGGCGTAGCAGGGCGGGGCGAAGGGGTGTGCGGCGCGCGGCCAGAAGGTGCCCACGTCCCAGAGGATCCCGATGGTGCGGCGGGCCGAGGCGTCCCGGTAGGCGCGGCGCCCGCAGGCGACGAACACCAGGAAGCCGAAGCCGATGAGCCAGGAGCCGGTGGACTGTGCCGCCTCGGCCACCGATTCGACGAACGGGCTGCTGCCGTCCATCGCGAGTCCGGGTACCTGACCACTCGCCCAGGCGCCGCCGACCGCCCCCGCGCCGAGCAGCAGCGTGGCCCCGGAGAGCAGGCCCAGCATGCCGGGTGCCGAGTCGGTGAGCGCGGCCGTGGCCCGGATCCGGGCGATCCGCCTGGTCCGCGCGAGGTCCGGCCGCTCCTGTCCGTACTCCGCGTCGATCAGCGGCTCCAGCCGGCGGGCCGCGCGGTACGTCCGCAGGCCGAGCACCAGGCACGGGATCACCAGGAGCACCAGGAGCACCGGGATGACGGAGGCCTGCCAGCTCAGGAGCACCGGCGGTCCCTCTATGAGGGCGCTGCGGCCCATGCCGGGGCTGCCCGGGCCGTCCAGCCAGTCCGCCACGCGCTGGGCCACCCCGCCGGTCATCACACCGCCGAGCGCGCAGGCCAGCATCGCGACGGCGGGTCCGCCGAGCCCGCGCATCACGGTGCGCGGCTCGGGGCTGCGCCGGTACAGGTCCAGCGCCACGGCGGCGAGCAGCACGACGAGCGCGCCCTGGGCGAGGGTGACGACGCGGAACATCACGTCGCCGGGAAGCGCTCCGGCGGAGGCCCAGCCGGGGCGCGACCAGGCGGAGTGCAGCGCGGCGAGGACGAGCAGGACGAGGGCGGTCGCGGGCA
Organism: Streptomyces sp. NPDC091416; assembly: GCF_044756845.1. NCBI lineage: Bacteria > Bacillati > Actinomycetota > Actinomycetes > Kitasatosporales > Streptomycetaceae > Streptomyces > Streptomyces sp. NPDC091416. Next base: position 40,399 of record NZ_JBIVTU010000003.1, on the reverse strand, counting down.
GATACGTGACGATGGCGCGGTCGATCCGGTTGTCGAGCCGCCGTTCGCTCCGGCCGCGCCGGCAGACCACCACGACGACCACGAGCGCTCCCGCCACGAGGGCCGCCCCGATCAGCAGGCCGAACACCTCGGGCACCGGTCCGGCCGCCTGCCGGTCCCGGCGGGTCGCGGCGCCCGTGACGAACGCGGTGACGGTGAGGAAGCCCGCGGCGGTATGGGCGGCACGCAGGCGCGCGACGAGCCTGCGTCCGTACCAGAACCCGGGCCGTCCGAGCGCGGGCCGCACCACGGGGGCGGCGTCCGCTCCGGTCTCCTGCGGCGGTGCGCCGTCGTCCGGGTCGGCACCGGTGAGCGGGCGCTGGGACTCGTACGCGCTCCACGTCCGGTTGGACAGGTACCAGAGCAGTCCCACCAGCGCGGTCGGTACCAGGGCGGCGAGGGCGAGGCGACGGCCCGGCTGGGACCACCAGCCGCCCTGCGCGGCGGAGAGGAACCCGAGCCACGACCGCTGGTCGGAGCATTCCGGTACGCCGGCGCACTGCCAGGCGGTCAGATCGAGCGCGACCTCGCAGACGGCGGCGGTCAGCAGGACGGTGAGACTCAGCGCGACGAGCCGGACGAGCATGCCGTACAGCCGGATCGCCCGGGGGCGGCGCGTGGCGGCCGGGCGCATCCAGTGGGCGAGGTTGATCACCATGAACGGGAGGAGCAGGAGCCACAGCGCGCGGGAGCCGTTGCCGGAGGTCAGATGCGACCAGCAGTACGCCTCCGGGATGGGCCGGTCCCGGTAGCGCTCGGGGTGCGCCTCCGCGTCGATGTCGCCGGGGCGCCGGTAGATGGCGGCGGTGGCGTCACCGGTGACGCGGACCGTGCGCGGATCGACGAGCATCTCCTGGGGCGTGGCTCCGCCCACGCCGTGGACCAGCAGCTCCAGTGCGGGTCCTTCGCTCTGTGGGGCCTGGGTGGCAGGTGGCACGGGGGTGGCTCGCTCTCGGAGGGGGACGCGGCTGATGGCCGGTCACCAGAGTGCTCGATGGGCCCGGGTGTCCGCACCGCTTCTTACGTAATCTCCCCAGTGCGGCGGTCCGCGACACCGCGTGGCAGGATGAACCGTCGACATGGACTGCCGCACGGCCACAGGAAAGGACCGGGCACTGCGTTGAGCGAGAATCAGAATCTGCTCGCGGAGCAGCGGCGTGCGCTGATCCTCGACGAGGTGCGCAGACGCGGCGGGGTCCGGGTCAACGAACTGACCCGGAAGCTGAACGTCTCCGACATGACCGTCCGCCGGGACCTGGACGCGCTGGCCCGCCAGGGGGTCATCGAGAAGGTGCACGGCGGCGCGGTGCCCGTGGTCGAGGCGAGTACGCACGAGCCCGGCTTCGAGGCGAAGTCGGCGCTGGAGCTGTCCGCCAAGGAGGACATCGCGCGGGCCGCGGCCGCGATGGCCGTGCCCGGCAGCGCCATCGCGCTCTCCGGCGGCACCACCACGTACGCACTCGCCCAGCATCTGCTGGACGTACCGGACTTGACGGTGGTGACCAACTCGGTGCGGGTCGCCGACGTGTTCCATGCGGCGCAGCGTCCGGGCTCCCCCGGCTCGCGGCCCGGTGCCGCGACGGTGGTGCTCACCGGTGGGGTCAGGACCCCGTCCGACTCGCTGGTCGGACCCGTCGCGGACCGGGCGATCGCCTCACTCCACTTCGATGTGCTGTTCCTCGGTGTGCACGGGATCTCGGTGGAGGGCGGGCTGTCCACACCGAACCTGGCGGAGGCCGAGACCAACCGCCGTTTCGTCCAGTCGGCCCGGCGGGTGGTGGTGGTCGCGGACCACACCAAGTGGGGCACGGTGGGACTGAGTTCGTTCGCCGCTCTGGAACAGGTGCACACGTTCGTCACGGACGCCGGACTGTCCGGTGAGGCCCGTGAGGAGATCGAGGAGCATCTGCCGGGCCTCGTGGTGACGGGCCGGGCCGCGGGCGACGAACCGGCACAGGACTGAGCACCGGATTCCGCTCAGCTCGCGCCGGAGCCATGACGTCCTAGGATCGACGTGTGGCCGTCTTCCGCATCGAGCGTTTCACCCCTCTGCCCGCAGCCGAGTCCTGGCGCCGGGTGACGGACTGGGAGCGGCACGCCGCGCAGGTCCCGCTGACGACGATCACGGTGCCCACCGGGCTGCCGACCCGTGTCGGGACGGTCTTCGTGGCCCGGACCGGAGCCGGTCCGCTGGCGTTCGACGATCCGATGGAAGTGGTGCGGTGGTCGCCGCCGGCCGGCAGCCGGGCGGGGATGTGCCGGCTGGAGAAGCGCGGCCGGGTGGTGCGGGGCCGGGCCTCGATCGATGTGTATCCGACGCACGCGGGCTCCCACGTGGTGTGGGTGGAGGAGCTCTCCCTCCGGCTGCTGCCGCGGTGGGGCGACCCCCTCATCGCCGGTGCGGGCCGGCGGATCTTCGGCCGGGTACTCGACTCCATGCTCGACCGGCCGGCGCAGCCGTCCGGCTGACGGCACGTGCCGCCCCGGCGGGTCCGGACACAGGCGGCATGAGCAGGTGATGTGACCGTCACACGATCGAGTCGTTTGTCGGTGTGACGTCTTTCGCCCACGGCTCAGAAGGCACGAATCATGCCGATCCACCCACCGCGGCAGCGGTCCACCGGCAACAGCGAGCGCCCCGGCGTGCAGCAGGCCGAGTCCGCGCTCGTGGAGCACTATCCCCGTCTGGTCCGGCTCGCCTATCTGGTGCTCCCGCCGCCCCTGGGCCGGCACCGCCGGGTGCTCGCCGCACACGCGGTGGTCCAGCGCGCGCTGCCCGGAGTGCGTACCGCGCCCGAGATCCCGGCCCTGTCGCGGATCCCGGCGCAGACCCGTGGTGCCGCGCCCCGCCCGGGCCAGGACGGCGCCGGCACGGCGTACGCCTGGATGCGGCTGCGGGTGCTGCGCGCCGCGCTGGCGCACGAACGGCGGCCGCGCTGGTGGCCGGGACGGCTCCCCGTTCCCGCGGCCCTGCGCCCCTCGCTCCCGGCCGTCTGGGGCCTGCGGCTCTACCCACGGGCCGGCGGCGCGGCTGAACTGGCCCTGGACCAGGCACTGTCGGCGGTTCCCGGGGCTGTGCGGGCCGCGTTCGCGCTGCGGCTGCTGGAGGAGCTGGACGCCACCGAGGCGCAGGCTCTGCTCGTCCGGGCGGGTGCGACGGACCCGGCGGGGGCGGTGCGGGCCGCGAGGAGTCTGGAGGGCGCCGACCGGGCGGGGGCCGGGGAGCTGCTGCGTTCCGGTGAGTTCGACCCGTGCGTGCTCCAGACGCGTCCCAGCGATCTGCTGCGGCGCAGGCACCGGATGCGGGCGGTGGCAGCCGTCGCGGCGCTCTGCGTGCTGGCCGGCGGTCTGGTCGCGCTGACGGAGCAGGGTGCGTCCGCACCCGCACCCGGCGGCGCGCGCAGTGCGATCGCTCCCGCACTCGACCCGGCGACGCTGCTGAGGACCGCGGCCGACGAGTGGGCTGACACCTCCCGCATCGACTTCACCGCCTGGCCGGCCCGGGGTGACCTGACCGGGGACCGGGCCCTGCTGAGCCGGGCGTTGCGGGCCTGGGGGCGCCTCCCGGACGGCACCGCCGTGTCGGCCACGCCCGGGACGCTCGCGGTGCCGCCGGCGCAGCCGCCGCAGTTGTTGTACGCCGGTGAGGTGGACGGCACCGCCGTGGTGCTGTTCCACGACCGCGGTGTGCGGGTGGTGCGTTACGCGGAGCCGCGGGCCGGGTCCGGGACGCCCGCCCTGGACTTCGCGCGGACGGACGGCGCGGACGTGACGACGGGGGCCGCCCTGGTCGTCAGCCGCGACGGGGACCGGGCCCGGTTCCTGATGGCTCCCTGGATCTCGCGGACCACGACGCGCGACCTGCTGGCACCGGACAGCCCGGCGCGCACGCTGCAGGTGAACGCGGACGGGGTCACCGCGGCCGTGCCGCGGCCGTCACCGGGCGGACGCTGCGACTCCTGGCCGGTGCTCCAGCTGCGCTCCTCCGAACGCATCGTGGAGAACCACGCGTTCCTCCTCACCGACCTGGGCGATCTCGCCCCGGTCCACCTGACGTTCACGCCGGGTCCGGCCGCCCGTGCCGGGGCGCGGCAGCCGAGGGAGGCGACGAGCAGCCCCGCCCTGCTGGCCTGGGCCCGCACCGCCTGTTCGCTGACGGCGCTGCGGGGCTCCGGTGTCCGCGCCGTCAACAACTGGAACTTCGCCGAGCAGCGTCTGCCGGAGTCCGGCACTCCGGCGCAGTGGCTCTGCACCCGTGCCGACACCTGGCAGGGTCCCGGACGTGTGCTGGTGCAGTTCCTGCCGCCCAGCTCCTCGCTCACCGGGCAGGGGACGGTGGTGGCGGACGAGCGCGACACGGCCCTGTGCAGCAGGTTCGGACAGCATGTCCTGGCGGGTACGCGCTGGAGGGCGCCGTCCGGACACTGGTACGTGCTGGCGGCGGGAAGCCGTGCGGTGAGCCGGATCGAGGCCACCGGGGCCGTGCGGGAATCGGCGGCCGGGACGACACTCGCGGTCCGGGCGCCGCGGGAGGCGCCGGTGGAACTGACGGCCCGGCTGAGGGAGGGCGGTTCGCTCAGCGCGGTGCGCTGACCCCGTCCGGGGGCCGCGGCCCGAGCCGGTTCCGCTGCGCCTGACGACTTCTGACGGCCCGCCGGTTATGGTGTGCGCGGCCCCGTCAGCCGCCGATCGCACGGGAGGTGCGTTCCATGGCACGCCGACTCCGCTCCGTGGACCTCGACTTCGTCGAGTCCGCTCCGGTCAGGCTGGTCTTCGCCGCCGAGGTGTCCGCACCGCCCGATGCCGTGTACCGGGCGCTGGCCGACGACGTCGAGGGCTGGCCCGGCTGGTTCACCCAGGTGACCGCGGCGCTCCCGCTCGACGGCGGCGTCGGCCGCGAGGTACGGCTGCGGGGCGGGATCGCGTTCCGGGAGACGATCGTCGCCACCGATCCCGGCGAGCGGTACGCCTACCGCGTGGACCAGACCAACGCCCCCGGGATGCAAGCCCTGTTGGAGGAGTGGCGGCTGACCCCGGCCGGGACCGGAACCCGGGTGCAGTGGACCTTCGCCGCCGACGGTTCCCGGCTGTTCCGGTTCACTCTGCGGCGGGCGCGGAGCGCGGTCGGCAGGTCGTTCCGGGACGCGGTGCGCAATCTGGACCGGCGGCTTTCGGCGGCTGCGGCCTGAGGCCGGGGTCACAACCGGCAGGGTCCGCTCATGCCGAACGCCCTTCCTGTCCCGGCCAGTTGCCCGTGGCCAGGAAGTGGTCGATCGTCCGCGCGTACGGGGCGATGTCCAGGCCCTGGGCGGCCAGCCAGGTGTCGGAGTAGTACTTGTCGAGGTAGCGGTCGCCGGGGTCGCAGATCAGGGTGACGATGCTGCCGGTCCTGCCCTGCGCGACCATCTCGGCGACCAGTTTGAAGGCGCTCCACAGACCGGTACCGGTGGAGCCGCCCGCCTTGCGGCCGATGGACCGCTCCAGGGCGCGCACGGCTGCGACGGTGGCCGCGTCCGGGACCTTCATCATGCGGTCGATGGCACCCGGGACGAAGCTCGGTTCCATCCGCGGTCTGCCGATGCCCTCGATGCGGGAGCCGCAGTCACTGGTGGCGTGCGGGTCGTGGTGCGTCCAGCCGTCGAAGAAGCAGGAGTTCTCCGGATCGGGGACGCAGATCCGGGTGTCGTGCTGCATGTAGTGCACGTACCGCGCGATGGTCGCCGAGGTGCCGCCCGTGCCCGCCGTGGCGACGATCCAGGCGGGCTCGGGGTACCGCTCCATTCTCAGCTGCTGGTAGATGGACTCCGCGATGTTGTTGTTGCCCCGCCAGTCCGTGGCCCGTTCGGCGTACGTGAACTGGTCCATGTAGTGGCCGCCGGTCTCCTCGGCGAGCCCGGCCGACTCCTCGTACAGCTTGCGCGAGTCGTCCACGAAGTGGCAGCGACCGCCGTGGAATTCGATGAGCCGGCATTTCTCGGGGCTGGTGGTGCGGGGCATCACGGCGATGAACGGGACGCCGATCAGCTTGGCGAAGTACGCCTCCGAGACGGCGGTCGAACCGCTCGACGCCTCGATCACGGGCTTGCCGGGGCGGATCCAGCCGTTGCAGAGCCCGTAGAGGAACAGCGACCGGGCCAGCCGGTGCTTGAGGCTGCCGGTGGGGTGGGTCGACTCGTCCTTGAGATAGAGGTCGATGCCCCAGCTCTCGGGAAGCGGGAAGCGCAGCAGATGGGTGTCGGCCGAGCGGTTGGCATCGGCCTGGACCTTGCGGACGGCCTCCTTCAGCCAGGCGCGGTACGCCGGGTCGGTGCGGTCGATGTCGACGGTCGCCGCAGCGTCGCCGTCGTGCCTGTGCTCACTCGTGCTCATCAGCGCGCTTCTCCTCGTCCGACCGGTCCCGGCGATCCTCACGATATGCCCCCCACCTGGGCAAACGTTGACTTTGATACTCCATAGCACTGCCTTGGTGCCGTCGGCCGCCTCCGACGGGCTCTCGCGTCGGGAATGGGCTTTGCGTCCCGTTCCGCCCTGGTGCACACGCCCCCGGGTGTGCACACTCCTTGCAGGGGTGCGATGAAGGGGGCGAAGGGTCCATGCAGGAGACGGAGTTCAGCGAGACGGGCGTACGTATCGACAGGTGGGTGCGTTCACTCACCCGGGCCGGGCAGGTCACCGTCAAGGACGGCCGGGTGGTGCTGCTCACCAGTTACGGCCGGGAGATCGACAGTGCGCCGGCGGGCACGGTGAGCGCGGGCAGACCGTGGTTCGCCGGAGCGGACGCCACGGTGGCGCGGGTGAACGGGACGCGGTACCGGCTGACGATGCCGCGGAGCCCCGACAAGCCCCACGACCCCGGGCCGGCCCGTCGTTTCCTGGAGGCCGTGCACCGGGCGGGCGGGCGGCGGGGCTGACGGAACGGGGCCGCGGGAACACCGCGAGTTGCGGAGCCGTGGCCGCTGGGTGACATTGGAGACGCATCACTCATGGTTCACCGGCGGTGACAATGTGATCCAGGCCGCCGGGCCAGAACCAGCAGCCAGCCATCTGCTGGATCCGTTCCTTCGTCTTCTTCCGGACCTACTTCGGGGAGTCGCAGCCGTGATCAGCGAGCCAAGCAGGCACTGCACGGTGGAGCTCCAGGCCCTGCCGTCGCGGATCGGTCAGGTCCGCAGAATCATCTCGGCGCAGTTGCGCTTCTGGCATCTCGATCCTCTGATCGACCAGGCAGCACTCGGCGTCACTGAACTGCTGACCAATGTCCACCGGCATGCACAGCCGGACAAATCATGCACCGTCGAGGTCGAGTTGCTACTCGAACGGCTGACGGTGTCCGTCCACGACCACGACCCGCGGCTGCCGACCGTGCGCGAGGCCGACGACTCCAGTACGTCGGGGCGCGGACTCGCACTGATCGCCGCGGTCAGCGAGAGCTGGGGCGTCCGCCCCCGGGGCGGTGCGGGAAAGGTGGTCTGGTTCACCCTCCCCACCCCCTCCCTCCTCGCCACGCAGCCACCGCACGCGTTGTACGGGGCGACGACCGACGGGCCGTTCGACCTGAGCGGTCCCACCGTGCCGGAGGGCGTATCACCCTCGGTGGCACGATCGGTGGTCGTCGGCTGACATCGCGGGAGCGGGGCGCCTCCCGGGCGCCCCGCTCCCGGCGTTCCCCCGGGCCCGGGGGCTGTCCCGCGGTTGCTGGCGGATCCGGTGGCGGCGGCGGTCATGCCGCACCGCCCCTGCCGAGGGTGCCGAACTGCTCGTCGAGGACGGAGAGGCGGCGCCAGTACTCGTCCTCGTCGATCTCCCCGGCGGCGAAGCGCCGGCCGAGCAGCGTGATCGGCGAGGTCTCGGCGGGGCCGTTCCGCTCGGCGCGGACCTGCCAGGGACCGCGCCTGCCGCGCCATACGGTGCGTCGCAGCACGGTGACGACGGTGATGACGACGGCTGCCCAGACGAGCGGGAAGAGGAGAACCCACGGTCCGGGTCCGCCGTCGAAGGCCAGGGTGTTCATCTCGGTCAGCTCCTCGGTTCACGGTGGTGACGCACGCTTTTCCGTCACCACCGAGTCTGTCTCCGCAGTGGGGTTCGCGTCGTCGTACGGCCGGCGGCAGTGCGCGTACCCCGCCGGGAGCAGACGGAGGTCCCCCGGCTGCTTCCACGGGTGCCGGGCATGAACCCTGGACTCTGTACCTACTGGTATGTACAGTGGCTTCATGAGCACTTCGGACCGTCTGATCGAAGCCACCCAGGAGCTCCTGTGGGAGCGCGGCTACGTGGGCACCAGCCCCAAGGCCATCCAGCAGCACGCGGGCGCAGGCCAGGGCAGCATGTACCACCACTTCACCGGCAAGCCGGACCTGGCCCTGGCGGCCATCCGCCGCACGGCACAGGAGCTGCGCGCGACGGCGGGCCGGGTGCTGGACACACCGGGGTCGGCGTACGAGCGGATCTCGGGCTATCTGCTGCGTGAGCGCGATGTGCTGCGCGGCTGTCCGGTGGGGCGGCTGACGATGGACCCGGAGGTCATCGCCAGCGAGGAGTTGCGGGCGCCCGTGGAGGAGACAATCGTCTGGCTCCGCGGCCGGCTCGCCGAGATCGTCCAGGAAGGACTGGACCGGGGCGAGTTCGACCACCGCCTGGTACCCCGGGACATCGCGGCATCGATCGTCGCGACAGTCCAGGGCGGCTATGTGCTGGCCCGCGCCTCCGGCTCGACGGAAGCCTTCGACGCGGCCGCCCGAGGACTGCTGTCGCTGCTCGCCCCTCCTGCGGACGCCGGCTGACGTTCCGTCGTACACGACTCGACCCGAGGAGCCTTTCACCCATGCGCATCACCAGGAACCGGCCGGGCACGCAGTCCGGGCCGGCCGGGCAGTTCAACGGATCCGTCTGGATCGACGAGATCGCCGCTCCCGAACCACCCTCCCGGCTGAGGCTGTTCAGCGTGCACTTCGCGCCGGGCGGTCACACCGGCTGGCACACCCACCCGCACGGCCAGGTCCTTCACATCACCGAGGGCGAAGGCCTGGTGCAGCACCGCGGCGGTCCGGTGGAGCCGATCCGGGCGGGCGACACCGTGTGGATAGAACCGGACGAATGGCACTGGCACGGCGCCGCACCGCAGACCTTCATGACCCATCTCGCCCTCGTCGAGGCGGCCGAGGACGGCTCCACCATCCACTGGCACACCGACCCCGGCGTCCCCGAGTACCCGGCCGGCTGAGGAGCGCCCGATGCATGCGATGCAGTACGAGATCACCCTTCCCGCCGACTACGACATGGGCGTCATCCGCGACCGCGTGGCGAGACGTGGCCACCTCATGGACGACTACCCCGGGCTCGGCATCAAGGCGTACCTGATGCGGGAGCGCGGCGAGGACTCGCCGGTCAACCAGTACGCGCCGCTCTACCTCTGGAACACGCCGGGCGGCATGAACTCCTTCCTCTGGGGCGCCGGGTTCCAGGGCATCGTGGAGGACTTCGGGCGCCCCGGGGTACAGCACTGGACCGGCCTGTCGTACGAGGAGGGCCCGGCATCGGCCGCACTCCCCCGTTCGGCCACCCGGCTCCGCTCACCGATGCCGCCGTCGGCCGCCCCGGCGGACGTGGTGGAAGCCGCGCTGGAGGAGAGCCGGCGGCTCGCGAAGGCACCCGGCGCGGTCGCCACGGCGCTGGCCGCCGACCCCCGGCACTGGGAGCTGCTCCACTTCACGCTCTGGGACCGCCCCGCGCCGCAGGAGGCCGGCGACCGCTACGAGGTGCTCCGTCTCAGCGGCCCGGAGCGCGAACGGCTCGGGAAGGGGCGCCAGTGGTAGCCGCGGTCCGTACCGTCCTCGGCGACGTCCCGGCCGGCGAACTGGGCGTGTGCGACGCACACGACCACCTCTTCCTGCGCAGCCCCGTGCTACCGGGCCAGGAACTCGACGATCCCGCGGCGGCGGCCGAACGGCTCAGCGCCTTCGCCGAGTTGGGCGGGCGGTCCGTGGTGCAGTGGACGCCGTACGGCATGGGGCGCCGGGCCGATGCGCTGGTCGAGCTGTCCCGTTCGACGGGGACCCATGTGGTGGCGGCGACGGGACTGCACCAGGCCGTGCACTACCCGGCCGCGCTGCTCGACCGGATCCGGGACTCGCTCGCCTCGCTGTTCGTCTCGGAGCTGACCGCCGGCATCGGCTCGACGTCGGTGCGGGCGGGCCTGATCAAGGTGGCCGGCGCCTTCCACACGGTCGACGCCCACGCCCGGCTCACCATGACGGCGGCTGCCGAGGCCCATCACCGTACGGGCGCGCCGATCGCCGTCCATCTGGAGCTGGGAACGGCCGCACCGGACGTACTCGACCTGCTGTGCGGTGCGTTGGGCGTCCCGCCGCACCGCGTGATCCTCGGACACCTCGGCCGGTCGCCCGACGGCGCCGCGCAGCGGGAGGTGGCGAGGGCCGGGGCGTTCCTCGCGTTCGACGGCCCGTCGCGGGCCCATCACGCGACGGACTGGCGACTGCCCGAGGAACTCGCGGCGCTGGCCGGGGCCGGATTCGGCGGGCAGTTGCTGCTGGGCGGCGACACGACCGTGCCGGAGACGCCGGGCATGCCGCATCTGCTGCACCGGCTGCGTCCGCGGCTGACCGAGGTACTGGGGGCCGGGACCGTGACGGATCTGCTGGTCGCCAACCCGGCACGGGCGTTCGCGTTCGAGGCGCCGGCACAGCCGGCCTGAGGGCGGCGGCCCGCGGCGGCGCCCCGCCGCCCCGCCGCCCCGCCGTCAGGCGAGCGCGCCCAGCGGGTCGTCCAGCACCGGCTGCCAGGCCAGCTCCGCCGCGCCGACCAGGCTGTTGTGGTCGAGGGTGCAGGGCAGGATCGGCACGCTACCGCTGCGTCCCCACAGGCTGCGGTCGGCGACCACCGCGCGCAGCCGCTCCGGATCGGCGTCCAGCAGGGCTCGGTGCAGCCCGCCGAGGATGATGCGGTCCGGGTTGAGGATGTTGACGAGTCCGGCGAGCCCGAGGCCCAGGCGGTCGATCAGTTCCTCCGCGGCGTTGCGTACCGCCGCGTCCGCGTACTCGTTGCGCAGCAGGTCCCCGGACTGCTTGAGCAGCGACTCCTCGGGCCCGGGTGTGCGGCCTGCCGCGGTGAGGAAGGCGAGCGGGTCGGTCTCCACATCGAGGCAGCCCCGGCCGCCGCAGTGGCAGGGACGGCCCTCGGGGTTGACGGTGAGGTGGCCGACCTCCAGCGCGAGCCCGGAACTCCCGGTGTGCAGGCGGCCGTCCAGGACGAGCGCTCCGCCGACCCCGCGGTGGCCGGTGGCGACGCACAGCAGGTGCTGGGCCCCGCGGCCGGCGCCGTGGCGGTGCTCGGCGAGCGCGGCGAGGTTGACGTCGTTCCCCGTGAACGCCGGTCCGGTGATGCCTGCTTCACGGACGCATGTGGCGAAGATCTCGCGGACCGGGGCGCCCGCGGGCCAGGCGATGTGGAGCGGGTTGAGGGCGGTGCCCTCGGGCTCGGCGACGGCGGACGGCACCGCGAGGCCCGCCCCGACACATCGCAGACCACTGTCTCGCAGCAACCGTGCGCAGTCGTCCACGACTTCGCCGATGACCTGGGCGGGATCGGCGGTGATGGTGACGCAGCCGGGGGCCGTCGCGACGAGCCGGCCGCCGAGCCCGACGAGCGCGGCCCTGAATCCGTCCGAGTGCACCTGGGCGGCGAGGGCCACCGGCCCCGACTCGCGCACGGCCAGCCGGTGGGAGGGCCGGCCCTGCGAGCCCGCGGCCGAGCCGGGGCTGGAGTCGACCCGGATCAGGCCGAGCGCCTCCAGCTCCGCGGCGACCGCACCGGCGGTTGCACGGGTGACGCCCAGCTCGGAGGTGAGGACGGCCCGGGTGGGCGCGCGTCCGGTGTGGACCAGCTCCAGCGCGGGTCCGAGCGCGCTGCGGCCCCTCTCCAACTTCGTCCGGGTGGTGGACACCTTGCCGTTCATGGGGGCGAGTCTCCCATGATCCGGAGGTGGTGCGGACGCCGCGGCGTCCGCCTCCTCCTCCGCGCGGCCCTGCTCGACGGTGTGGAACCGGCCGGTCCGGCACGTCGCCCTGACCGGGTGGGCAGCCGTCTTGCGCCCGTCGTCCGCGGGCCCCTATGCTGAGTTTGTGCCGCAACTAAACAAACTGCGGACGGCCTTGCCGGGGGGACCGGGCGGAAACACCGCCTCACCTTCATCGACACGCCTCCGTACCGCGCTGACCGTGTTCTTCGCCCTCGACGGGTTCCTCTTCGCCGGCTGGGTGGTCCGCATCCCGGCCATCAAGCAGCAGACCGGCGCCTCGGCCTCCACCCTCGGCCTCGCACTTCTCGGCGTATCCGCCGGTGCCGTGATCACCATGATGCTCACCGGCCGGCTCTGCCGTCGTTTCGGCAGCCACCCGGTAAGCGTGGTCTGCGGCGTCCTGCTGCCGCTCAGCATCGCCCTGCCCGCCCAGACCCACTCGGCACTCTCGCTCGGGCTCGTCCTGCTGGTGTTCGGCGCCGCGTACGGCGGCATGAACGTGGCGATGAACAGCGCTGCGGTGGATCTGGTCGCCACTCTGCGGCGTCCCGTGATGCCCAGTTTCCATGCCGCTTTCAGCCTCGGCGGCATGCTCGGGGCCGGACTGGGCGGTCTGGTCGCCGGTGGCCTCTCGCCCTCCGCGCACCTGCTCTGCCTGACCGGAATCGGTCTGCTCGTCACCGCGTACTGGGGCCCCGTCCTGCTGCGATACCCCTCGGTGAAGCCTGCCCCCGCGGCGGACGGCGGCGAGGAGGCCGGCCACCGCCCGACCGGACGGACGCGACGGGTGGTGCTCCTGTTCGGCGTGATCGCGCTCTGCACCGCGTACGGCGAGGGCGCCCTGGCCGACTGGGGCGCCCTCCACCTGGAGCAGGACCTGCACGCCCACCCCGGGGTGGCGGCGGCCGGCTACTCGCTCTTCGCGCTCGCCATGACCGCGGGCCGGCTCACCGGCACGGCACTGCTCGAACGGCTCGGGCAGACCCGCACGCTGGTCGCGGGCGGCGGCACGGCGGCGGCCGGAATGCTGATCGGCTCGCTCGCCCCGACCACCTGGCTCGCCCTGCTCGGTTTCGCCGTCACGGGACTCGGCCTGGCGAACATCTTCCCGGTGGCGGTCGGCAGGGCCGGCGAGCTGGCCGGCCCCGGCGGAGTGGCCGCGGCCTCGACACTCGGTTACGGCGGCATGCTGCTCGGGCCGCCCTCGATCGGCTTCCTGGCCGACTGGTTCTCGCTGCCCGTGGCCCTGACCACGGTGGCGCTGCTGGCTCTGGCAGGGGCCGCACTGGGGTACGGCGCACGCCACGCGGCCACACACGAGTAAGTAGGCGTACTCAGGCAGGAACGGTTCCTCCCGCACAGGATGGAGAGGTACCGGCCTCCCGCCGGCTGTCGTGGGGGAGGCCGTAGGACACCGACGGGGAGCACACCATGAACAGGCCGGTCCTGACCAAGCAGCACGTCCGCGCACTCGCGCGCCTCACGTTCGGCAACGTCGCGTCGCTGGTCTACCTGGGCGTGGTGGCGGCGACCGCGGTGTTCGTCGCGGTGGACACGCTGTTCGTCGCCCACGAGGACGCGTCGTTCGCCGGGGTGTGGCTCTTCTTCCTGGCGGCGCCGACCGTCTTCGTCTTCTTCGTCGGCAGTGCGATGCTGGGCGCGGAGACGGCCGCGCCGACCTGGTTGTTCTGCCTGGCGCTGGTGGTGTCGGTACTGGTGCAGTCGCTGGCGCTGGGCTGGTTCGTACGGCTGCTGCGCGGCGGCCGCGGCCGGGCCCGTCACGGCCACCCCCGGAGCGCCTGAGCCTCCTGGCACAATCCAGCCATGAAGATCACGGAGCACATACGGTCCCTGGCGCTGGAAGGCCGGCTGCTGGCGGACGCGGCCCAGGAAGCGGGGACCGGCGCACCGGTGCCGACCTGTCCGGGCTGGCAGGTGGGCGACCTGCTCAGACACACCGCGATGGTGCATACCTGGGCGGCCGCGTTCGTGACCGAGGGCCACACCTCATACGTCCCCGAGGCCGGGGAGCCGGACCTGGACGGCCCGGAGCTGCTCGACCGGTTCCGCGCGGGGCACCGGCATCTGGTGGAAGCGCTGGAGCGTGCGCCGCAGGACCTGGAGTGCTGGGCCTTCCTTCCCGCCCCCTCTCCCCTGGCCTTCTGGGCGAGACGGCAGGCGCACGAGACGGCGATCCACCGTGTGGACGCCGAGTCCGCACGCGGCGGTTCCCTCTCCCCCATGGCGTCGGGCCACGCGGCGGACGGCGTCGACGAGCTGCTGCGCGGTCTCCACGCCCGCCCGAAGAGCAGGGTGCGCACCGACGTTCCGCGCACCCTGCGGGTGCGGGCCACGGACACCGGCTCCGTGTGGACCGTACAGCTCTCCACCGAGCCGCCCGCAACCGTGCGCGAGGAGGACGAGTCGTCCGTACTGACGCCCGTGGACTGCGAGTTGAGCGCACCGTCCCAGGAGCTCTACCTCGCGCTCTGGAACCGGCTGCCGCTCGGCGTCCTCACCGTGACGGGTGACCGGTCCCTCGCCCGGCTGTGGCGCGACAGCTCCTCGGTCCTCTGATCCCGGACCGGCCGGGACACAGAGGCGGGCTTGTCCGTGCACGTCCGCCTCTGTGACACTTCGGGCATGGAGCATCGAAGCCAGGCGGAACGCGACGCCGTGACCGTCGAGATCGGCTTCGCCGTGCTGACCGGAGCCCTGCTGGCGGGGGCCGCGTTCCTCGCGGTCTGCGCCCCCGCCCTCCTGCTCGCCCCGGGTGGCGGTGCGGGTCCCGGGCTGCTGGCGGCCGCGGCCGTCGTGGCCGGGCTGGTCTTCGTCGGCCGCGTCGTCGACGTGCTGTGGCGGTTCGGCCGCCGCGCCACGGAGCGCGAGGTCGACGGGCGCGTCCCGGTACTGCCGGATCAGCCGAGCCAGCCCGGGCGCACGAGCCCCGACTCGTAGGCGAGTACGACGAGTTGGGCCCGGTCACGGGCGCCGAGCTTCACCATGGTCCGGCTGACGTGGGTCTTGGCGGTGAGCGGGCTGACGACGAGGCGGCGGGCGATCTCGTCATTGGACAGGCCGATGCCGACCAACGCCATCACCTCCCGCTCCCGGTCGGTCAGTTCGTTCAGGGCGTTCGCCGCGGCGGGCTCCTTGGAACGGGCCGCGAACTCGGCGATCAGGCGGCGCGTGACACCCGGTGACAGCAGCGCGTCCCCGCCGACCACCGCCCGGACCGCCCTCAGCAGTTCCTCCGGTTCGGTGTCCTTGACCAGGAAACCGGAGGCTCCGGAGCGGATCGCCTCGAAGACGTACTCGTCGAGTTCGAAGGTGGTCAGCATGACCACCTTCACAGCGTCCGACTCCGGGTCCCCGGTGATGGCGCGAGTCGCCGCGAGGCCGTCGAGGCGCGGCATCCGGATGTCCATCAGCACGGCGTCCGGCCGCAGTTCACGCACCAGGCGGACGGCCTCCTCGCCATCGGCGGCCTCGCCCGCCACCTCGATGTCCGGCTGGGCGTCCAGCAGTGCCCGGAATCCCGCCCGGACCAGCAGCTGGTCATCGGCGAGCAGTACGCGAATCACGGTGTCTCCTTCTGGTGCTCCGGCCCGCCGGCCGGCAGCGGAAGTTCGGCCCGTACCCGGAAGCCGCCGTCGGGCCGGGTCCCGGCCTCGATCGTGCCACCCAGGGCGGCCGCCCGCTCCCGCATCCCGGCCAGCCCGTTGCCGCTGCCACCGGCCTCCGTACCGGTCGCGGGACCCTCGTCGTCGATACGGAGCGCGATGCGGCCCGGTCCGTAGCCGACCCGGACCTCCGCGGTACGCGAACCGGAGTGCCGCACCACGTTGGTCAGCGCCTCCTGCACGATCCGGAACGCGGCCAGGTCCGCGCCGGGCGGCACGGCTCCGCGTACACCGTCCGTCCCGACGGTCACGGTGAGCCCGGCGCTCGCGGCCTGTTCCACCAGTTCGGGGAGCCGGTCGAGTCCGGGGGCGGGCGCCCTGGGCGCGTCGCCGGGCGCACGGAGGGTGTCCAGGACCTGCCGCACCTCGCCGAGCGCTTCCTTGCTGGCGTCCTTGATGGTGGTGAGCGCGGTGCGGGCCTGCTCGGGGTCGGTGTCGAGCAGGGCGAGGCCGACCCCTGCCTGCACGTTGATGACGGAGATGCTGTGCGCCAGGACGTCGTGCAGTTCACGGGCCATCCGCAGCCGCTCCTCGTCGGCCCGCCGCTTCTCGGCGCGTTCCCGCTCGGCCCGCTGGGCCGCCCACTGCTCACGGCGTACGCGGACGAACTCGGCCGCGGCGATGATGGCCACCACCCAGGCCGCGACGCCCAGCTCCTGTCCCCAGGGCTGCGCGGAGTCGTCGTCCGGAGGCAGCCGGCGGTAGAGCCAGTGCGCCACGACGAGGTGCCCCACCCACACCATGGCGACCGCCGACCACGCGGCCCGGCGGTGGCCGGCCACGACGGCGCTGAAGCAGCCCACGGCGACGGCCAGGAAGACCGGGCCGTACGGGTAGCCGGCGCCGAGATAGACCGTCGCCGCGGCAGACGCCCCGAAGACGGCCACGACGGGGTGACGGTGGCGCAGCAGCAGGACCGCCACCGCGGCGAGGAGGAGCAGCCGGGCGAAGAGGTCGAGCGGGGCCCTGTCGTCCAGCTGGCCGCGGGCCGCGAAGGCCGATCCGGCCATGACGAAGACGCCGAGCAGGATCGTGGACATCCAGGGAAGCCGGCCGGCGGACCGGCCCTGGGGACCCGTCAGCCAGCGCGGCGGTTCCGCGTCGTTCCAGAGGTTCCACGGTCCGGGGGAAGCGTTCTTCCGTCCGCCGGGCCCGCCGCGCGCCCACGGCGGCCGACGCGACGGCCCGCCCTGGCGCCCGGGGGGCCCGCCGCCTGTCTGTGCGCGCTGCTCTTCCATGCCGGTCACGCTAGACCGCGCGCCTGCGCCGTTGCGTCCGCCCGGCGTGGTGATCACCCGTACTCCCCCGGGAGTACGGCGAACGGGGCCAGGGCCTCTCGTCGCGGACGGGCCGGAGCGGGTGCGGCGCCCGGCGAGTCCTCCATGATCCGGGCGAGAGGCCCTGAGGGCTGTCCCGCAATTCCTGGTGGATCAGCGCGCGGCGTCAGATGCGGTGCATCGCAAGGCGGAGGGGCGCCCGCATACTGGATGTATTAGGGCGTTCCTACAACGCCGCGAGGTGCCGTAGCTGTCGTCGTGCGCCCGCCAGGAATTGCGCGACAGCTTTTAGCTGCGCCGGTCGAGGAGTCCGACGGTGCGGGCCAGCTCTGTCACGGCCTGCCGGAAGAAGGCCTCGCGGGCTTCCACCACACGGTTGAACTGGCCGAAGATCTCGAAGGACAGCAGCCCGAAGAGCTGTGACCACGCGGCGACGAGCGGCGCGGCCACCGCCGGGGGAAGTCCGGGGGCGATGTCGGCGGCGATCCGCTCGGCCTCGGGACGCAGCTCCTCGGCGAGGGGCGGCAGCCCGACCCCCTCCTCACGGTGGGCGTCCTCGGCAATGGCGATGAGAACGAGGCCGACCCTGGAGGCGGGGCCGACGGTGGCCTGCGGTGCGGTGTAACCGGGCACGGGCGAGCCGTAGATCAGCGCGTACTCGTGAGGATGGGCCAGGGCCCAGTCCCGTACGGCGCACGCGACCGCCACCCAGCGGGCGAGATGCGCGCCGGGCCGGGCCGGAGCCGCGGTCTCTGCCGCGGCGTCCCGGTGCGCGCGCTCGGCGGCCTCGCCCACGGAGTCGTACGCGTCGACGATCAAAGCGGTGAGCAGTTCGTCGCGGCTGGGGAAGTAGCGGTAGAGCGCCGAGGACACCATGCCGAGTTCGCGTGCCACGGCGCGCAGGGAGAGCTTCGCCGCACCCTCGGCCGCGAGCTGTTTTCTTGCCTCGTCCTTGATGGCGGCGGTGACCTCGATGCGGGCCCGTTCCCTGGCTCCCCGGATAGCGCTCATGACGGCAAGTCTGCCACGAAAAGGAGCACCGACCAATAACGAGAGCAGTGCTCTTGCTTTTGAGCGCAGAGTCCGTGCACACTGATCTCAAGCGAGAGCACCGCTCTCCCAAACCGTGGGGGTCCCCATGTCGCAGCCGTACTACCTTCAGGGCAGCCCGTTCAACGTCCGGATGAACAGCCTCATCGGCTGGCTCGCGCGGCACGGGGTGAGCCTGCTCGGTTCACAGGAGCTGTCGGTGCGGGGCCGCAAGAGCGGCCAGTTGCAGCGGATCCCCGTGAACCCGCACACCTACGAGGGTGTGCAGTACCTCGTCTCCGCACGGGGGCACTCGCAGTGGGTGCGCAACATGCGGGCAGCGGGCGGCGGCGAGCTGCGGGTGGGCCGCAGGACCCGCGCTTTCACCGCGGTGGAGATCGCGGACGACGAGCAGAAGGTGATCATCGTCCGCACCTACCTGGAGCGCTGGGGCTGGGAGGTCAACCAGTACTTCCAGGGCATCACGGCCGAGTCCACGGACAGCGAACTGCTGGCGGCCTGCCCCGATCACCCCGTCTTCCGGATCACCGTCCGGAACTGACCCCGGCCCGCACGACGACGAGCGCCGGGCCGTGGCCGCTCAGTGGTGCGCTCTGCCACGGCCGGATCGCCGTACCCTCCCGATCCGGCCATGCTCCGCCGGACGGCCGCTATCGGTCCATCGCCGACAGCGCGCGCTGCGCCAGCGGGTGCGAACGGACCAGTTCGGCCAGCGAGGTCGTCCCGCGGGTGATGCCCGCGAACGCGTTCCACGCCGGACGGAAACCCGTCAGTACCGCGTGCAGCAGCCCCGGACGACGCTCGAAGAGCTTCAGCATGCGCCGTCCCACGCTCATCTCGACGCCGAGCCCGGCCTTGATGGCGAACGCGTAGTTGAGCGCCTGGCGGCGCGCGTCCACGGCGTCGTGCGACTCCGCCACCCGCACCGCCCACTCACCGGCGAGCCGTCCCGAACGCAGTGCGAACGAGATGCCCTCGCGGGTCCACGGCTCCAGCAGGCCCGCGGCGTCCCCGCACACGAGCACCCGGCCGCGCGAGAGCGGCGAGTCGTCGCTGCGGCAGCGCGTCAGATGGCCGGAGGAGATCTTCGGCTCGAACCCGGCCAGGCCGAGGCGCGCGATGAAGTCCTCCAGATACCGCTTGGTTCCGCCGCCGTCACCGCGTGCCGAGATCACGCCGACCGTCAGGGTGTCCCCCTTGGGGAAGACCCATCCGTAACTTCCCGGCATGGGGCCCCAGTCGATCAGGACCCGGCCCGCCCAGTCCTCCGCGACCGTCTGCGGCACCGGGATCTCGGCCTCGAGGCCGAGGTCGACCTGGTCGAGCTTCACCCCGACATGTGCTCCTATCCGCCCGGCGCTGCCGTCCGCGCCCACGACCGCTCGGGCCAGGACGGTCTCGCCGCCGGACAGCACGACCGCGACCGTACGCCGGTCGGGCACCGCGGCACCGTGCTGCTCGACCCGGGACACCGTCGCCCCGGTACGGAGTTCGGCACCGGCCTTCTGTGCCTCCTCGACCAGTCCCGCGTCGAACTCGGGGCGGTTGATGAGGCCGAAGAGCATGCGCCTGGAGCGGCGGGTACGTGCCAGCCTGCCGTTCAGCGAGAACGTGACCGCGTGGATCCGGTCCCGCAGCGGCAGTTCGAAACCGGGCGGCAGCGAATCACGCGAATACCCGATGATGCCGCCGCCGCACGTCTTGTAGCGGGGCAGTTCCGCCTTCTCCAGGAGCAGTACCCGACGGCCGGCTACCGCCGCCGCGTATGCCGCGGAGGCTCCCGCCGGTCCGGCGCCGACTACGACGACGTCCCACACGGACGACTCTTCGTGCTCATGTCCGGCGTCTGCGTTCTCGCTGCTCACGATGTGCTTCTGCTCCCGATCCGACCAGTGGCCCCAACTGCTTCCGGCATCCTACGGCGCGCTGCGGCCCGACCCTGCTGTGGGAGGATCGGCCGAGCCTCCGTCGTGCCTTTCACGCCGCACTCCTGGCGTGGCAGGCACCCGGATACGTACACATAACGTCGCACCTACGAGGAGCGTGCCCATGACCGCCCATCCGATTTCCGAGACCGTCGCCTCACTGATGCCCCGTGCCAAGGCGGAGCTGACCGAGCTGGTGGCCTTCCAGTCGGTGGCGGATCCCGCGGTGTTCCCGAAGAGCGAGTGCGAGGCGGCCGCCGCATGGGTCGCCGACGCGCTGCGTGCCGAGGGATTCCAGGACGTCGCCCTGCTCGACACCCCGGACGGCACCCAGTCCGTCTACGGCTTCCTGCCCGGTCCGGCCGGATCGCCCACCGTGCTGCTCTACGCGCACTACGACGTGCAGCCGCCGCTCGACGAGTCCGCCTGGATATCCCCGCCGTTCGAGCTGACGGAACGTGACGGACGCTGGTTCGGCCGGGGCGCGGCGGACTGCAAGGGCGGCTTCGTCATGCACCTCCTCGCGTTGCGCGCCCTGAAGGCGAACGGCGGTGTCCCGGTCTCGGTCAAGGTGATCGCGGAGGGCTCGGAGGAGCAGGGCACCGGAGGCCTGGAGCAGTACGCGCAGGCACACCCGGAGTTGCTCGCCGCGGACACCGTGGTGATCGGCGACACCGGGAACTTCCGGGTCGGCCTGCCGACCGTCACCTCGACGCTGCGCGGGATGACGATGCTGCGCGTGCAGCTCGACACTCTTGAGGGAAACCTGCACTCCGGTCAGTTCGGCGGTGCCGCACCCGATGCCCTGGCCGCGATGATCCAGCTGCTCGCGTCGCTGCGCGCCGAGGACGGGACGACGACCGTCGACGGGCTCACGACCGACGCGAAGTGGGACGGTCTGCAGTACCCGGAGGAGGAGTTCCGCAAGGACGCCAAGGTCCTCGACGGGGTCGGTCTGATCAGCACGGGTACGGTCGCCGACCGCATCTGGGCGCGGCCCGCGGTCACGGTCATCGGGATCGACTGCCCTGCGGTGGTCGGCGCGACGCCCTCGGTACAGGCGAGCGCCCGGGCCCAGATCAGCCTGCGGGTTCCGCCGGGCATGGACGCGGGTGAGGCGACGAAGCTGCTGACCGCACATCTGCGGGCACATGCCCCGTGGGGAGCCCGGGTCTCGGTCGAGCAGGTCGGCCAGGGACAGCCGTTCCGCGCGGACGTCACGAGTCCGGCGTACACCGCGATGGCGGACGCCATGCGCGTCGCGTACCCCGGCCAGGAGATGCAGTCCTCGGGCATGGGCGGCTCGATCCCGCTCTGCAACGCACTGTCCGAGCTGTACCCGGAGGCGGAGATCCTGCTGATCGGGCTGAGCGAGCCCGAGGCACAGATCCACGCGGTGAACGAGAGCGTGTCCCCCGAGGAGCTGGAGCGGCTCTCGGTCGCGGAGGCGTTGTTCCTGCGGAACTACGCCGCCTCCAAGAAGGTCTGACGGCCCGGCGGCGGCCGGCCGGAACGGGCGGGTCCCGTTCCGGCCGCTTCGCTACGCGCTGAGCGAAGCTCGCCCAGAGCGTAGATCCGCCCGGCAGGCGCCCGATCCTGCGTACCTTCGGGGGTATGGACATCGTCGAGGTGCTTCCCCAGTTGCACATGTTCCGGTTCCGGATCGGCCAGGCGTACCTCTGGCGCGACGGGACGGAACTGACCCTGATCGACGCGGGTGACGTGAACGCGGCATCCGCCGTCGAGGACGCGGTACGCGGGCTCGGTCACGACCCCGCACGCATCGCCCGGATCGTGATCACCCACGGCCATCGCGACCACTTCGGCGCGGCCCAGGAACTCGCCGACCGCCACGGAGCCGAGATTCTGGCGCACCGACTCGACGCGCCGGTGATCCGGGGCGAGGAGGAGATCGGCGAACCCGTGCTGCTCGACTGGGAACGCCCGCTGTACGAGCACGGTCTGACCGTCCCCGTGGCTCCGCCGACCCGGGTGGACACCGAGCTGTCCGACGGTGCGGTGCTGCCGTTCGGCGGTGGAGCCCGGGTGGTCCACGCCCCCGGCCACACCCCGGGCTCCATCGGTGTCCATCTGCCTCACCACGGTGTGCTGTTCACGGGTGACTGCGTCGCCGAGGCGGGGCAGGTGATGCTGGGCGTGTTCAATATCGACCGCGAGCAGGCCATGGCCTCCTTCCGGCGACTGGCCGCGCTGGAGGCGACCACGGTCTGCTTCGGTCACGGCGAACCCCTCACCGAGGACGCCGTCGCGGTCATGCGCGGCTCAGCCAACCGGGATTCCGGCCTCCAGATTGAGCACGGCTGAGCGCTCCCGGGCGCGCAGTGCCCAGCGCAGCCGTTCGAACCGGGTGGGGGGCAGCAAGGTGGCCGCCTCCTCCTCGGTGACGAACCGCCAGCCCCTCAGTTCGGAACCGGGAAGGAGCAGCCGCTCGGCGTCCTCGCCCGGCAGCCTGCCACCGTCGAAGAGCAGCCGCAGCCCTCCGTAGCCGGGTGGCCTGGGTGCCTCCCAGTCGACGACGAGGAGCCTGGGCGTCCTCGCGAGGTGGATCCCTATCTCCTCGGCCACCTCCCTGATCCCGGCCTGTGCGGGCGCCTCGCCCGCCTCGACCACTCCTCCGGGGAACTCCCAGCCGGGCTTGTACGTGGGGTCGACGAGCAGCACCCGGTCGTGTTCGTCGAAGAGCAGCACGCCGGCCGCGACGGTCTCCGCCGTGGGGTCGGGTGTCTGGACGATCTCACAGGCCGGGGCCGCATCCGTGCGCACGGCCTCCGCGATGCGCTCCGCCGTCTCACGGGGTGTGAGTGCGCTGTTGTCGATGGTGTGGGCGTCCCGCGTGATCCAGTCGAGGGCCGAACGGTAGGTCTCGATGCGGTCGTACGCCCACTGTCCGGTCCCGTCGGCCACCGGATCGTCGGGGAACTCCGCCCGGTGAGCGATCCGTTGACGCAGGATCGTTTCCTCAGGTGAGAGCAGGACATGACGCACCGCGATGCGCCTGGAGGCGAGCCCTCCGAATATCTCGTCGCGATACTCCTGTCGCAGCAGCGTCATCGGCACCACCAGCACCCCGCCGACCTCGGCGAGCAGCGCTGCCGCCGTGTCCACCACCAGGCGCCGCCAGATCGGCAGGTCCTGGAAGTCGGTCACCTCGGCGAACCTCTTCTGCGGCAGCAGGGATCCCAGCCCCGTGCCGGTCAGTTCCGGATCGTAGAAGGTGCTGTTCGGGATCAGATCGAGCAGTTCACGCGCGGCGCTGGTCTTGCCCGCGCCGAACGCACCGTTGATCCAGACGATCACGGTTCCCCCTCTTCGGTAGCCCCCAGTGGCTTGCCCGCAACACCCTGCCGCGAAAACACGACTGTGGCGATGACGATGCGCGAACGCAACAGTGCGGTCCGGCCGCCGTCGCCGAAATGGCCGGGCGCCGTCCGGCCGTAACGGCGACGGCCGAACCGTCGTTGGAGCGGTCAGCAGAACGAACGACAGGGGGTGGACCGTGCGTCGCACCGTACTTGAGCAGTTTCCCGCCGGGGGCCCGCGGGGCAGTTGGCCCGCGGAGGAGTTCGCCGCGGCCCGTCGCGGCGAGGGCGTGGCGGCGGAGGTCGTGATGGACCTGGAACAGGACGCGTTCCTGGTGGTGGTGCCGCAGCAGTCCTCGGACCGGGGCCGCTGACGCCCGGGCTGCCGGACCCGGCCGTCCGGCACCGGATGGCCGGTATTGCGCCGCGGGCCGCCCGCTGACGCTAAGGCGTGTCGCCCCGCCAGTCCCATTTGTTCGGATCTTCCGCGCGCGGCCCGTACTCGGCCCGGCCGCCCGCCCCGTAGGCACCGATCTCGGTGATCAGGGCGGAGCCGTCCGCCAGTGCCACCTTCGTCCAGCCGGTCACGTCCAGCAGCAGCCCGTCGAGCGGACCGCCCACCAGCTCCCGGTAGACCCGCCCCGGCTGCGGACCCGGATCCGGGTCGTCGTGATCGGCGCCGTACACCCGTCGCCGCATGATCTCGTCCATACCCGCAGGATCGCATCGACCACTGACAACGTGCTCGGCCTGTGGGCCGGTGTGACTCGATCGGAGGCACGTGCGCCGCGCCACGACACCGTCGCCGGAAAACCCGGATGCGGGTGCCACGCGGTCACTCCTAGGATGCGCCCGCAGGAAGGGCCGGGCGTCACGGCGCCCATCAGCGAAGTGGAGACACCCGGAGCATGACCAGTCAACTGTTCGCCATCTGTTTCAACGCGACTCGGCCGGCCGGTCTGGCACGGTTCTGGGGCGGAGTCCTGGGCTGGGAGCCGCTGACCGGCCCGGACGACGACGCCACACTCCTGTCCCCGGACCCCGAGGGCTTCCGTATCCGTTTCCTGCCGGGCCAGGAGCCGAAGACCGGTCAGAACCGGGCGCACTTCGACCTGACGAGCACCTCGCTCGGCGATCAGCAGCAGACGGTCGCCCGGACGCTGGAGTTCGGCGGGAAGCACATCGATGTGGGGCAGCTCCCCGAAGAGGGGCACGTGGTGCTCGCCGATCCCGACGGCAACGAGTTCTGCGTGATCGAGCCCGGCAACAAGTTCCTCGCCGACACCGGCGTCATCGGAGCCCTGGCGTGTGACGGTTCGCAGGAGGTCGGCTACTTCTGGAGCGAGGCCCTGCACTGGCCGCTGGTCTGGGACCAGGACCAGGAGACCGCGATCCAGTCACCGCACGGCGGCACGAAGATCACCTGGGGTGGCCCGCCGGTGGCGCCGAAGACGGGCACGAACAGGCTGTACTTCGAGTTGGGCCTTCCCGCCGGCGCCGACAGGGATGCGGAGATCGGCCGCCTGATCTCACTCGGCGCCGCGCTCGCGGATACCGGCCGGGGCGAGGACGAGTACGGCCGGGTGCTGATGCTCGACCCCGACGGCAACGAGTTCGCCGTACAGAGGCCCTGCTAGCGGATACTGCCGCCCTGCGATCTGTTCCTCTCGCCCTCTGAGGCGTTCGTCCGGGAAGCCCGGTTTCCCTCACCCGTTCGCCACGTACCGGCTCAGCCGGTACGTGGCCGGCTGCGTCAGGCGCCCGCACAGCGTGTCGATCCGGATCGTCGCCGCGTCGGCCCGGGCCGCCCGCAGGCTGCGCACGCGGGCGCGAAGCTCCGCGTGGTCCCCGGTCTCGAAGACCACTTCCCACCGCCCCAGGTCCGGCGCCGTGCGAGCGGCGGTCCGCCTCTCGGCCTCCTGTCGCCGCCGCCTCTTCCCCTGTCCTGGCACAGGTCAAGCATCGCGGGCGGGGGGCGGCGACAGCAAGGGAGCCGGGACAGGGACGACCGCTCACGCCCAGGAGGCGGCGGCCCGGAAAGAGCGGTACACAGGAGACGGCCTCCACCCATCCCCCACAACTTGGTCACAACTTCATCACCACCGGAACATCACCCTCCTTTGCCGGACGCGGCACGGCTACCGTCGCCTCTCCACGTACTTCCAGGGGGGACACATGTCGCACAACCCGCCGCCCAGTCAGCCGCCCTGGGGCCAGCCGCCCCAGCCGCCCCAGCCGATCGGCCCCGGTCCGTTCACGGGCCCGACGCCACCCTCGGGGCGGCCGGGCTGGGCCAGGAAGCGGATCGTCATCCCCGCTGCGGTCGTCCTGCTGTTCATAGGCGTCGGGATCGGCGCGGCGGACGACGGCGCCGAGACCGAGAAGGCCGTCACCGCAACGGCCACCGCGGCCCCCACGGTGACCGTTACAGCTACAGCGACAGCTACAGCGACCGCGACGGCCGAACCCGGGCCGGCGGTCACGGAGACCGTCACAGCCAAGCCGAAGCCGGTACCCACCGTCACGAAAACGGTGACGGTCAAGGTCACCGCCGCAGCCGGTTCCGGAACCTCCGGGGGGTCCGAGGCGGACGACGACAGCGGCGGGGCCACGTACTACGCCAACTGTTCAGCCGTCCGGGCGGCCGGCGCCGACCCCATTCGCGCCGGGGACCCCGGCTACGGGTCACACCTCGACCGCGACGGTGACGGCGTCGCCTGCGAATAGGAACCGCGGACGGGAGCCACGGACAGGAACCAC
Organism: Streptomyces sp. NPDC091416; assembly: GCF_044756845.1. Taxonomy (NCBI): domain Bacteria; kingdom Bacillati; phylum Actinomycetota; class Actinomycetes; order Kitasatosporales; family Streptomycetaceae; genus Streptomyces; species Streptomyces sp. NPDC091416. The sequence continues at coordinate 14,308 of NZ_JBIVTU010000003.1, read as the reverse complement.
GGACAGGAACCGCGGACAGGAACCGCGGACGGGAACTGAGTAGCCGTCAGCAGGCCCCTGCCCGGGTCAGCTGACGGGCAGGTTCCTGCGGGTCCCCGGTGACGAACGCCGAGAAGGGCCTGCCCCGCACTCCTGGACCAAGAACAGGAGCGAGTGCGAAGAGGCGTGCGTCAAACGCCCTTCAGGACACGGTCAAGTGCCGCTCTGCCCGCCGGACCCCAGTTCGGCTTGCCGCCGGGCAGACCTCGGTCTCCGTTCTGCCCCATGAGCATCAGGAACAGGCTCTTCATCGCGGCCAGCCCACGGGCGCGCCGGATCGCCGCATCGTCCGCATGCGCGTAGGCGTCGAAGAACCGTGAAGCCGCACCCTCGGGCAGCAGCACCCATGCGGCGGCGAGGTCCCAGGCCGGATCACCGGCGCACATGTCTCCGAAGTCGACGATGCCCGCGAGCGTTCCGTCCGAGACGACCACGTTCGCGGGATGGAGGTCGCCGTGCACCCACACCGGCGGTCCCTCCCACGCCCGGGCGGCGACGGCGTCGTCCCAGACGGCCCGGACCTCGGCAGCTCGGTCGCCGAGGGCGACGGCCTCCACGAAGTGCTCGAAGGCGTCCGTGCAGTTCCCGGGATGCGCTCCGCGGTCCGTGGAGACCGGCGCGTCGGCGGGTGCTGCCACGTGGAGCGCCCGGAGGAAGTCCGCCAGTGTGTCGGCCGCGTGGTCGCCGCGGCTGATCGAGCCCTGGTCCAGCGGCTCGCCGGGAACCCACGTCATCACGGTCCAGTGCTTGGGGAAGCGCTCGGACGGTTCACCCGAACGCACCGGTGTCGGGACCGGGAGCGGCAGGCGCGGGGCCAGCACGGGGAGCCACCGCCGCTCGTTCAGCTGGAGCTCCGGAGTCGGGTCCATGCGCTGCATGCGTACGGCCAACTCGTCCCCGAGGCGCCACATCTGGTTGCCCCAGCCGCCCTGAACCTCGCGGACGGCCAGCCCCGCAAGGTCGGGGTGCTGGTCCTGCAGCAGGTCACGGACCAGGTCTGCGGTGATCTCGATCTCGGTCATGCGGAGCCACAGTACCGAGGCCGCGGACGAGGCGGAACGGCCGACGGGGGCCTCGTGCACGCCAACTGCTCGGGCGCGTCCGCCTTGCCCGGGTCGGGCACGGCTCGGTGGGCAGTGTTGCCACGTCGAAGCGGCCCGGCCGAGACGTCAGTGGTCCCGGCATCGATCGTCAATGGGTCCCGTGCTCCGGGGCTGAACCGGCTTCCGCCGGTGCGTCCAGGGAATCAAGGTAGGTGGAGAGCTGACCGGCGGCGTGGAGCTGGGCCAACCCGCGGGCCGTCAGGTCGCGCCGCCACCCTTCCAGGGTCCTGCCCAGCGCATCGATGCTGCCGGCGTCGCGGAGTTCTCCGAGCACGGTCGCGATGGTGCCCAGGGGCCGGCCGCCTCGACGCAGCAGGTGTGCCAGTTCGGCGTCGCGCACGTCCTGTGCCTGGTAGCGGCGGTGCCCGTGCCGGTCGCGTTGCGGGGTGAGGACTCCAGCGTGCTCCCAGGCGCGCAGGGTGGCCGGGTCGAGCGCGAGGTGGCGGGCGAGTTCACCGATGCTGTGGGGCGCCCGGATGCCGGCCGTCGCATCCGGGGTGGAGGTTCCGAGGTGCGAGAGAGCCGCTTCGACGGTTCGTAGCGTGTTGCGGTCCCTGGCCAGGAGCGAGTGCCCGTCGTCGACGTGCTCCAGTGCTTCGTCGATCCGGCCGCCGGTGGCGGCATGCATGATGCGCCGGCTCGACGCGTACCCGAAGGCAGGGACGAGCGCCAGGTAGGCCGCGAGGCCGGCGGCGTGAGCGGCGGTGTAGTCGCGGTACCCCGTCCGGCTGCGGCGGGCAGGCGGGATGATTCCGGCGGCCTCGTAGTTGCGGACCGCCTGCGTGGAGAGGCCATGGCGGCGGGCCAGGTCCACGGGCCGCATGTGACCTCCGGTTGAGGGTTTGGGCGCAGATGGGGCGAAGAATGCGTCGCAGAGTCTCCACCGGGCGTTCAAGGATACGATTCAGGGCCATGGCAAAGAGCACGCACACCGTGTCCGGCGACTTCGATCTGACGATGGACGAGCTGCGCGTCGTGGCGCGTTACGTGGCTCGGCACGCGGCGGACGTCCTGCCGGTTTTCGAGCAGGCGGTTCCCGATGATCCGCGCCCCCGTGCGGCGATCGACGCGGCTCGGGCGTTCGCCAACGGTGCCGACCGGACGAGACTGCAGCGCGTCACTTCCATGGACGCTCACCGAGCCGCCCGGTCCGCGCCCTCCGAAGCCGCGCGACTGGCCGCGCGATCCGCGGGTGACGCCGCGTCGGCTGCGTACCTGCATCCCATCGCCCAGGCCGGTCAGGTCGGCCACATCCTGCGAGCCCCGGCAAGCGCCGCATACATCGGCGAGCTGGAGGCGGGCGGCGACCTCGCGCTTGTGGACGCCCTGATGGAGCGGTCGCGGCGGCGTGCGACACCGGTACTCATCGATGTGCTCTGCCGCTACCCGCTCGCGACAGGCGGCAGCAGTCGTGTCGCCCAGCTGATGAGCGCGCTGGATCACTCCCTGCGCCGGGCGGCCGAGCGGCCGCCGGTGCACACGGCAACGACCGGCCCCGGTGTGCGCGAGAGGGAGTCCACGTCATGATCCTCCCGAAGGTGCGCGACCCCCGCTTCGTGACGCTCCGCCGTGGTGGGACTCTCACTGATGCGGATCACCGTCTCCTCGCTCTGTGGGCTGCTTCCTGTGCGGAGCACGTCCTTGGTCTCTTCGAGTCGGCCCGGCCCGGGGACCCGCGACCGCGGCAGGCGATCGGGCAGGCCCGGGCCTGGGCGCGTGGCGAGGTCAGGATGATGCGGGCCCGCGCTGCGGGCGGTCATGCGATGGGGGCGGCCAGGGACCTGCGTGGGGCGGCACGGCATGCCGCGTACGCCGCCGGCCAGGCCGGGGCGGTCGCCCACGTCGCCGCGCACGAGCTCGGCGCCGCCGCCTACGCGATCAAGGCCGCACGTGCGGCGGCGCCGGAGGGCGGGAGCGGGGCCGCGGGACGACTCGAGTGCCAGTGGCAGCGCGATCAGCTCCCGGACGAGATCCGCGATCTCGTACGAGATGACCAGCGGCTGCGCAACGACATCTGCTGGTCGGTGTTCGACTGATCCGGACCCCCGTACGCACCGAGGTCCGGACCACCGCCGTCCTGAAGATCCGGACTCCCCGTAGGCCCGAGGACCGGACTACCGCCGCCCCTAGGATCCGGACTCCTCGAACACGCCGAGGACCGGACCACCGCCGTCCCAGGGACGCCCGGCACCGGTGTGGCGTACGAGCACTTCATGCCGGAGGCCGACGAGGGGCAGGGCGGCGATGGACGCCTGGTGCGTCGTGGTGGCGGCCACGCTGACGCTCTCCCCGGATTCTCCCCGGCGCCCGACCACCGTGGCCGGGCCAGAACGAAGGAGGTAGCCGGGCCGAGCCGCGCGACGCGTCTCGGCCCGGCGCCCTACCCCTTGCTGGACCCCAGCGTGAGCCCGGCGATGAAGTGCCTCTGGAGCAGCAGGAAGACCACGAGGGTCGGGAGCGCGACGATCACCGAGCCTGCGGCAAGCAGGTTGTAGTCGGTGAAGAACTGGCCGCGCAGGTTGTTCAGGGCCGAGGTGACCGGGAGTTTGTCGCCGTCGGAGATGAAGACCAGCGCCCAGAGGAAGTCGTTGTACATCCAGGTGAACTGGAGCGTCCCGAGGGCCGCGAGTGCGGGACGGCACAGCGGCAGGGTGATGCGCCAGTACTGGGTCCAGACGCCCGCCCCGTCCACGACGGCCGCCTCCAGGATCTCCTGCGGGAGGGTCCGCATGAAGTTGGCCAGGACGAAGACGCAGAAGCCGAGCTGGAATCCGACCTGCACCAGGATGACGGCCCAGTAGGAGTCGAACATCGTCATCGAGTCCGACATCCAGTAGGGCAGCGGGATGCGGTTGAAGACGACGTACAGCGGTGTGACGATCACCTGCTGCGGGAGCAGGTTGCCCGCGGTGAAGAGCATCAGCAGGACGAGCCCGCCGCGCATCCTCAGCCGGGCGAGCGCGAAGGCCACGAACGAGGCGAGGAACAGGGTGACGAGGACTCCGGGTACCGCGATGATCATGGTGTTGATGAAGTACTTCGTCATGCCGGAGTCGGTGAACGCCTGCCGGTAGTAGTCCAGCGAGAGATGGCGGGGCAGGGAGAAGTAGCCGTGCTCCGAGGTCTCGTCGTAGGGCCTGAGCGAGGCGTACACGGCGAGCAGCAGGGGGGCGAGGAAGGCGAGCGAGACCGCCATCAGGAAGGCGTGCACGCCGAGCCGGCCGGGGCGGATCCGGCGCCGGGCCGTGGCGGGGGCGGGCCGCGAAGGCGGGGCGGGGGCTGCTTGCGTGGTCATCGGTCCTTCTCCCCTCGGATCTCCTGGACCAGATACGTCACGACGAATCCCAGGGAGACGACCAGCAGGACGACGGCGATGGCGGAGCCGAACCCGATCCGGCTGGCCTCGCCGATGATGTTGTCGGTGACGAGCACCGAGAGCAGTTCCAGGCCGTTGCGGCCGTGGTTGACCGCGTAGACGATGTCGAAGGCGCGAAGCGACTCGATGACGGTGATGACGCCGACGATGACGTTGACCGGGCGCAGCGTCGGAAAGACGATGCGGAAGAAGGTCTGGGTCTCGCTCGCCCCGTCGATCGCGGCGGCCTCCTTGAGCGAGGTGTCCACGGCCTTGAGCCCGGCGAGGTAGAGGATCATCACGTAGCCGGTGTGGCGCCAGGCGGCCGCGAGCAGGACCATCCAGATGTTGAGGTCGGGATCGCCCAGCCAGTCCGTCGGTGAGGCGGTGTCGCCGATGACGGCGTTGAGTGCTCCCTGGTCGCGGGAGAAGACCAGTTGCGCGATGAAGCCGACCACCGCGAGGGAGAGCACGACGGGCATGTACAGCGTCGACTGATAGAAGCGGCTGAAGCGCACGCCCTTGTCGATGAGTACGGCCAGGAGCAGCCCGAACGGCGTGGCGACCAGCCCGAGGAAGGCGAGCCAGAGCAGGTTGTGGCGGGCGGCGGGCCAGAACTGCGGGTAGTTCGTGAAGAGGTTCGTGTAGTTGCGTGTGCCGACCCACTCGATGTCGCCGATGCCGTCCCAGCTGGTGAAGGAGAGGGCGACGGAGGCGAGCGTCGGCCCCCACACGATGGCGATGTCGAGCAGGACGGGTATGCCGAGCAGGGCACCGAGTACGACGAGGTCGCGGCGGGTGAACCGTCGCGAGCCACGTCGTCCGGTGCGCCGCCCCGAGATGAACGACACGGTCGGTACTCCCGGTTCAGTCCGAGGCGAAGATGGTCTTCTTCTGCCGTTCGATGTCGTTGACCAGGCCGTCCACGTCGTTCGGACTGCTGATGAACTTCTGGATCGCCGGGATCATGACCGTGGACGCGAAGTCCGGACGGGTGTCGCGGTCCAGGAACTGGGAGATCTGCTTCGCCCCCGACACCAGCTCGACGGCCTTCTTCTGGATGGCGGAGTACTGGGAGGTGTCCGCCCGGTCGTTGACCGCGATGTTGTTCGGGTCGCTCTTGAGGTAGATGTCCTCCGCCTTGCCGGTGGCGAGCCACTTCAGCAGGTCCTTGGCACTCTCCAGGCTCTTCTCGTTCTTGAGGCTCTTCGACTTCTTCGCCAGCAGGAAGCCGTCGATCGGCGCCTCGACGGCGTCCTGGCCGTGTTCCGGGTTGATGACGGGGAAGGGGAAGAAGTCGAGGTCGTCCTGTTCCGCCTCGGGGAACTGGGCGCCTGGGTGCGGCAGCCCGAAGACCGCCATGCCCGCGTCACGCTTCTGAAGGCTGGTGGCCGCCTCCTGCCAGGTGCGGCCGTTGGCGCCCTGCTGGCAGTACGGGAGGAGGCGCCGCCAGGTGTCGAAGACTTCCCTGACACGCTTGTCCGTCCAGGCTTCCTCGCCTGCCATCAGACTCTTGTGGAACGCGTAACCGTTGCTCCGCATATTGATGTAGTCGAAGGTGCCCATCGCGGGCCAGCCGTCCTTGTCGCAGAAAGCGATGGGATCCAGCTTGTCCTTCTTCATCTGCTTGGCCAGGGCCACGTACTCGTCGAGCGTCCTGGGCGCCTGGTAGCCCCGTTCGGTGAAGAGGCTCTTGCGGTGGAAGACGGCCCACGGATAGTAGTAGTACGGCGTGAGGTACTGCTTGCCGTCCTCACCGGTGGACTGGGCCTTCAGCGCGTCCGAGAACCCCTCGTAGCCCTCCCAGTTGTCGCTGATGTCGTACAGCAGCCCCTTCTTGGCGAAGAACTGCATGCGGTATCCGGCGAACCACATGAAGACGTCGTCGGGCTTTCCCTGCAGATAGCGGTTGATGTTCTCCTGGAAGGTGTTGTGGTCAACGGTGTTGACCTTCACCTTTCGGCCGTCGGACTGACCGGCATAGGCCTTGAAGGCGTCGGCGAAGGCCTTTTTCGGAATGGGGTCCGACGCGTTCGATCCCAGAGCGATGGTCTTGCCGTCACCGCCCGGCCCGCCTCCGCACGCGGCGAGCAGGGCGGGCAGCGTGACCGCTCCGGCTCCGACTGCCGCGCCACGCAGCAGAGTCCGCCTGGACACCCGGTGTCCCGTGACGCCGCCGGGCTGATCTGACCTGTCGTACGAGTGCGCCATGACCCCCTCCTCCGGAAGGCAACCCAACACAACCGAACGTGCGCTTGGATCTCACCCCCAACGAGCAGCGACGTCAAGGGTTTTGACGAGATACCGAACAACCGGCACTGCCCCTCTTCCAACAGACTTCAACACGCTCTAACGTAATCGCTCGACTTGGCGTGCACATGTCGCCACTCGATCCGGCACGAGTACGGAGGAACGTAACGATGCGTCATCTTCCAAGCCGTACAACCCGCACAAGCCGCCACAGAGTCGTCGGAGCGCTGACCGCAGGCCTCCTGTGCGCGGCGGGAATCACCGTTCCCGCCGCCGCGCAGTCCCCCGCCCCGGCGCCGGCGGCCGGCACGCGGGCGGACAACGGTCTCGCGCTCACTCCCCCGATGGGGTTCAACAATTGGAACTCGACCCATTGCCGCGCCGAGTTCAACGAGGAGATGGTCAAGTCAATCGCCGACATCTTCGTCGAGAAGGGGCTCAGGGAGGCGGGCTACGAATTCGTCAACCTGGACGACTGCTGGGCGAAGCCGCAGCGTAATGCGGACGGCAAGCTCGAAGCGGACCCGGTGCGATTCCCGCACGGAATCGGGGCTGTTGCGGACTACGTCCACTCGAAGGGTCTCAAGCTCGGCATCTACACCAGCGCGGGCACCAAGACCTGCGACAGCGTCGGGCTTCCGGGAGCGCTCGGCCACGAGTACAGCGATGCCCGGCAGTTCGCGGACTGGGGCGTCGACTACCTCAAGTACGACAACTGCAACAACCAGGGTGTGGACGCGAAAGAGCGCTATACGACCATGCGGGACGCGCTGGCGGCCACCGGCCGCCCGATCGTCTACAGCATCTGCGAATGGGGCCAGAACAAGCCCTGGGAATGGGCCGCCGGACTGGGCAACCTCTGGCGCACCACGGGCGACATCAACGACAGCTGGAGCAGCATGCTGTCGATCATGAAGCAGAACCTGCCGCTCGCCGCCGCCGCGGGTCCCGGCCACTGGAACGACCCCGACATGCTGGAGGTCGGCAACGGCGGGATGACGGACACGGAGTACCGCACCCACTTCTCCATGTGGTCGGTCATGGCCGCGCCGCTGCTCATCGGCGCGGATCTGCGCACGGCGACGCCCGAGACGTACCGGATCCTCTCGAACCGGGAGGTCATCGCCGTCGACCAGGACCCGCTGGGCAAGCAGGGCGTCGTGCTCTCCTCCGAAGGCGGCCGCTGGGTCGTCGCCAAGGAGATGCAGGACGGCAGCCGGGTGGTGGCGCTGTTCAACGAGACCGGGAGCGCGCAGCGGATCTCGACGACGGCCGCCGCGACGGGGCTTCCCGCGGCCGACGCGTACACCGTGCGCGATCTGTGGGCGCAGACCACGCGCAATACCGCGGGCGGCCTCTCCGCGACGGTACCGGCCCACGGGACCGTACTGCTGCGCGTGGCCGCCGACCGCCACTGGGCGGCGTATCCGCCGGCGGTGGAACTGGCTCTGGGCGGAAGCCCGCTGGTGGAGGCGGGCCGCACGGCAGGGCTGACGACGACGGTCACCGATCTGGGACGGACCCCCGCCGTCAAGGTGTCGGCCGCGCTCACCGGGCCGTCCGGCTGGCGGATCGCGGCCGGCTCCGCGACCGCGGCACCGGTCCTGCCGACGGGAGGCGCGCTGACCACCCGCTGGCGGGTGACGGCTCCGCCGGGCACGGCCACCGGCACCTACGACCTGACGCTCACCGCGCGGTACCGCTCGCCCGCCGGACAGCAGGTCCGGTCCTCGGTGCCGTTCCAGGCCCATGTGGTGGTGGCGCCACCGGCCGGCGGCGGCTACCTGAGCGACCTGCCGCAGCTCACCGCGTCCAACGGCTACGGACCGGTGGAGAAGGACACCAGCAACGGCGAGAGCGCGGCGGGCGACGGCCATCCGCTGACCATCGGCAGTGAGGTGTACGCCAAGGGGCTGGGGGTGCATGCGGCCAGTGCCGTCGAGTACTACGCGGGCGGCGCGTGCGGCACGGTGACGGCACGCGTCGGGGTCGACGACGAGAAGGGAGCCAAGGGAAGCGTGGCCTTCGAGATCTGGGCGGACGGTACGAAGGCGGCGTCGACCGGGGTCCTGACCAACGCCATGGCGGCGCAGTCCGTCTCGGCGGACGTGAGTGGTGCCCAGGTCGTACGCCTGGTGGTCACCGACGGCGGCGACGGCGTCGACTCCGACCACGGGGACTGGGCGGACCTCCGCATCACCTGCTGAGGCCGTACGGGGAGCCGGGTGGCGGCGTCCTGCGTCGCCACCCGGCTCGGCCTCTCCGTGGGACGCCACCGACTGGCTCGGCGACCCGGACCTGAACCTGTGGGCCGTTCTCCTGGAAGCCACCTGACGGCAGGCCGGGTCCGCCCTCCGTGACCATTTCCGCGCGTTGCGATCGCACGCACCGGACGCCGACGGGCCCGCCCTGCGCGCGGACGGCGCTCCTTTCGGATCACGCCTCAGGCGGAGAGCACCCCGTCCGCGGCCACGCGCGCGGCGAAGGCCGCCGCCGCCGCGCCCACCAGCCCCGCGTCGTTCCCCATGACCGCCGGCGCCACGGTCAGCTTCTGCACGAACGACAGCGTCGCGTACCGCCGCAGGGCGCTGCGCAACGGGGCGAACAGCACCTCGCCGGCATTGGCCACGCCGCCGCCGATCACCGCGATGTCGATCTCGACCAGAGAGGCCGTCGCGGCGATGCCCGCGGCCAGCGCCTGCGCCGCCCGCTCGAACGAGGCCACCGCGACCGGGTCTCCCGCCGCGGCGGCGGCCGCGACCGCCGCCGCCGTCGCGTCACCGTCCGGACCGGGCCGCCAGCCGCCCTCCTGCGCGCGGCGGGCGATGTTGGGGCCGCTGGCGATGCGCTCGACGCAGCCGCGCGCGCCGCAGGGGCACAGGTCGCCGTCGAGGTCGACGCTGATGTGCCCGATGTGGCCCGCGTTGCCGCTCGGGCCGGGGTGCAGCGCGCCGCCGAGGACGAGCCCGCCTCCGACGCCGGTCGACACGACCATGCACAGCGCGTTGTCGTGGCCCCGGGCCGCGCCCAGCCAGTGCTCGGCCGCGGCGATCGCGACGCCGTCGCAGACCAGCTCGACGGGAAGACCGCCGGTCGCCGCCCCGACTCGCTCCACCAGCGGGAAGTCCCGCCACCCGGGCACGTTCACGGGGCTGACCGTGCCGGCGACGGCGTCCACCGGACCGGCGCTGCCGATGCCCACGGCGGAGACCCGGCTCCACAGCGGCGACGCGGACAGTTCCGCCAGCACATCCGCCACCGACGCCATCACCGTCTCGCTGTCCTCACGGGCGGGCGTCGGACGCTGCACCCGGACGCGGAGCGTGCCGTCGCCGTCGACCAACGCCCCGGCGATCTTGGTGCCGCCGATGTCCAGCGCGGCGACGAGGTCGGTATGCATCGGTGTGGCTCCGTGGGTGAGGTGGTGGGACCTGCGACTTCAGTCAATAGTCTGCACAGTCTCCATTCCTCTGACAACGTTGTCCAGGGCCTATGCTCGACGCCACAGCCTCCGGCCTCATCCACGGCACCCGCCGCGGCGCTCCCGGACCGCCCGTACCCGACGACAGGACAGCGCATCGTGGCCGAGACCACCCGTCATCCCGAGCCCCGCTACGGCAGCCGGCCGACCATGAAGGACGTGGCGGCCCGTGCCGGAGTGGGCCTCAAGACGGTCTCACGCGTGGTCAACAGCGAGCCGGGGGTCACACCCGACACCGAGCGCCGGGTCCAGGAGGCCATCGACGCACTGGGCTTCCGCCGCAACGACAGTGCGCGGGTGCTGCGCAAGGGCCGCACCGCGTCGATCGGCCTGGTGCTGGAGGACCTGGCGGACCCGTTCTACGGCCCGCTGAGCCGCGCCGTGGAAGAGGTGGCCCGGGCGCACGGCGCCCTGCTCATCAACGGCTCCAGCGCCGAGGACCCGGAGCGTGAGGAGGAGCTCGTGCTCGCCCTGTGCGCGCGGCGGGTCGACGGGCTCATCGTGATTCCGGCCGGGGACGACCACCGCTACCTGGAGCCGGAGATCAAGGCGGGCATAGCGACGGTGTTCGTGGACCGTCCGGCGGGCCGGATCGAGGCCGACATGGTGCTCTCGGACAGTTTCGGGGGCGCCCGCGAGGGTGTCGCCCATCTGATCGCACACGGCCATCGCCGCATCGGGTTCATCGGTGACCAGCCGAGGATCCACACGGCCACCGAGCGTCTGCGCGGCTACCACACCGCCATGACCGACGCCGGGATAACGGTCGACGAGTCCTGGGTCTCGCTCGGCTCCACGGAACCCGAACGGGTCCGGCTCGCCGTCGAGACCATGCTCTCCGGCCCCGAACCCGTCACCGCGCTCTTCTCGGGCAACAACCGTGTGACGGTCACAGCGGTACGCGTATTGGCCGGCCGGGAACGACCGGTCGCCCTGGTCGGGTTCGACGACATCGAGCTCGCGGACCTGCTCGGCATCACCGTCATCTCCCAGGACGCGGCGGCCGTCGGGCGCACCGCGGCCGAGCACCTCTTCCGCAGGCTCGACGGCGCCGATCACAGCCCGGCACGCGTCGAGCTGCCGACGAAGCTGATCCCGCGCGGTTCGGGCGAGCTGCGCCCGGCCTGAGAGGCTCCGGGCCGGGCGCGGCAGGCGCGGGCGGACTACGGCGTGGTCACCGTCAGTCCGCCACGCCGCGGTGAGGCGAAGGCGTCCAGGTCCGCGCGGGTCAGCCCGGTCAGCCGGGCCACCTCGGCGGTGTCCAGGGCTCCGCAGTCGATGCCCCGCAGCAGATAGCCGCTGAGCGCCTTGGCGGTGGCGGGTTCGTCCATCACGTCGCCGCCCGCCTTCGCGACGTAGGCGGCGAGCCGGGCCGCGGCCTGCTCCAGACCCTCGCGGTAGAAGGTGTAGACGGCCGCGTAGCGGGTCGGGAGATGGCCCGGGTGCATGTCCCAGCCCTGGTAGTAGGCGCGGGCCAGGGCGCGCCTGGTGAGCCCGTAGTGGAGCCGCCAGGCCTCGTGGACCTGGGGGGTGGGCCCCACGGGCAGCACGTTGGTGGAGCCGTCGGAGACACGTACTCCGGTGCCCGCGGCGGCCACCTGCATCACGGCCTTCGCATGGTCGGCCGCCGGATGGTCGCTCGCCTGATAGGCGGCGCTGACCCCGACGCAGGCGCTGTAGTCGAACGTGCCGTAGTGCAGGCCCGTCGCCCGGCCCTGCGCGGCATCGATCATGCGGGCGACGGCGGCGGTGCCGTCGGCGGCGAGGATCGACTGACTGGTCTCGATCTGGATCTCGAAGCCGAGCCGCCCGGCGGGCAGGGCGTGTGCCTTCTCGAAGGCCTTGAGGAGCTGGACGAAGGCGGTGACCTGTTCGGGGTACGTGACCTTCGGCAGCGTGAGCACGAGCCCTTCGGGGAGGCCGCCCGCCTCCATCAGGCCCGTGAGGAAGACGTCCGTGGTCCGGATGGACCGGTCGCGTACCCCGGCTTCCATGCACTTCATCCGGATGCCCATGTACGGCGCCGCCGTGTCGTTCGCGTACGCCTCGGAGACCAGGCGGGCCGCGCGGGCGGCGGCCTCGTCCTCCTCGGCGTCTGACCGGGGGCCGTAGCCGTCCTCGAAGTCGATCCGCAGGTCCTCGACGGGCTCGCGGGTCAGCTTGGCGCGTACGCGGTCGTGGACCGGCCCGGCGAGCTCCTCCGGGATCCCCAGCACCGCGGCGAACGCGGCCGCGTCGGGGGCGTGCTCGTCGAGCGCCTCCAGCGCCCGGCCGCCCCAGGAGCGGATGGTGTCCGCGGTGAAGGTGTCCCCGGGTACGTAGACCGTGTGGACGGGCTGGCGCGTTCCGGGATCGCCCGGGTAGCGGCGGGCGAGTTCGGCGTCCACCGCCGTGAGGGAGGCGCTGATCCCGTCGCTGACCGCACCGGCGAGGCTCGTCGCCACCTTCTCCTGCTGACCCATTTCCGCACCCTCCACGCTCACTGTTTCCGCTTCCCGGAATCAACAATCCGTATAGTGAAGTTATAAGGCTGTCGTATCTGCGTCAATGGTGATCGGAAAGGGCCCGGGGCCGCGCGGTGGGTCTCACCGTGCGGCCCCGGGCCCTTGTGCCGTGCCGTGTGCTGTGGGGCGGGGTCAGCCCTTGCGGGCGGTGACCTCGTCGGTGAGCTGGGGGACGACGTTGAAGAGGTCACCGACGACGCCGTAGTCGACGAGGTCGAAGATGGGGGCCTCGGCGTCCTTGTTGATCGCGACGATCGTCTTCGAGGTCTGCATGCCCGCGCGGTGCTGGATCGCGCCGGAGATGCCGGAGGCGATGTAGAGCTGCGGCGAGACGGACTTGCCGGTCTGGCCGACCTGGTTGGTGTGCGGGTACCAGCCGGCGTCGACCGCGGCGCGCGAGGCGCCGACGGCGGCACCGAGCGAGTCGGCGAGGGCCTCGATGACCGCGAAGTTCTCCGCGCCGTTCACGCCACGGCCGCCCGAGACGACGATCGCGGCCTCGGTCAGTTCCGGACGGCCGGTCGACTCACGCGGGGTACGGGACAGCACCTTGGTCCCGGTGGCCTGCCCGGAGAAGGAGACCGTGAGGGCCTCGACGGCACCGGCGGCCGGTGCCTGCTCGACCGGGGCCGAGTTCGGCTTCACCGTGATCACCGGGACGCCCTTGGAGACACGGGACTTCGTCGTGAACGACGCCGCGAACGCGGACTGCGTGGCGACCGGGCCCTGCTCACCGGCCTCCAGGTCGACGGCGTCGGTGATGATGCCCGACCCGATCCGGACCGCGAGACGGGCCGCGATCTCCTTGGCCTCCGCGGAGGAGGGCAGCAGCACGGCAGCCGGCGACACCGCGTCACAGGCGGCCTGGAGCGCGTCGACCTTCGGCACGACGAGGTAGTCGGCGAACTCGGCGGCCTCAGCCGTCAGCACCCTGACGGCACCGTGCTCGGCGAGCGCGGCAGCGGTGTCCGCTGCGCCGCTGCCCAGCGCCACCGCGACGGGCTCACCGATCCGGCGCGCCAGCGTCAGCAGCTCCAGCGTGGGCTTGCGGACGGCACCGTCCACGTGGTCGACATAGACGAGAACTTCAGCCATGGGACTTCAATCTCCTGCGATTGAACGAAGAAACTACGAAGGAATGCGCGAGCGGGGCTCAGATGAACTTCTGGCCGGCCAGGAACTCGGCCAGCTGCTTGCCGCCCTCGCCCTCGTCCTTGACGATCGTGCCCGCGGTACGGGCCGGACGCTGCGCCGCGGAGTCGACCGCGGTCCACGCGCCGGCCAGACCGACCTCGTCCGCGTCGATGCCCAGATCATCCAGATCCAGCGACTGGACCGGCTTCTTCTTCGCCGCCATGATCCCCTTGAACGACGGGTAACGGGCCTCGCCCGACTGGTCGGTCACCGACACGACCGCCGGCAGCGACGCCTCCAGCTGCTCCGAGGCAGAGTCGCCGTCACGACGCCCGCGCACGACACCACCCTCGACCGACACCTCCGACAGCAGCGTCACCTGCGGCACACCCAGCCGCTCCGCCACCAGCGCCGGAACCACACCCATCGTGCCGTCCGTCGA
>NZ_JBIVTU010000002.1:450361-880729 GCF_044756845.1 Streptomyces sp. NPDC091416 | reverse complement strand
TACTGCAGGGGGGACCCTGTGGGAGAGTAGGACGCCGCCGAACTCCTTTTGATAGTTAAGCCCCGTGCCCTTGTGGCACGGGGCTTTTCTGCGTTTACGGTCAGGGGCGGTCGTGGCTGGGCTGCTGCGTATCGGAGCCCTTGGCCCATGCAGGTTTCCACGTCTCACCAGCGGGCTGGTGCGTCCGTGAGGAGCCGAGATAGTCGCGGAGAGCGATGAGTGCGGGGTGCGCGTTGTCGCGACGCCAGATCAGTGAGTGCGGATAGACAGGTGTGGGGGCGGTCACCGGGATGCGCCGCAGCCCGTGGCCGGCGGGCCAGATGAGGCGGGTGTGCTCGCCCATGAACGTGGCGAGAGCCGGGGTGTCGGCAATGGTGTCGAGGAGGGCATCGGAGCCGAAGTTGGGGCCCGTCGCTTCGATGGTGAGGCCGAACTCGGCGACGAGATCGTCGTAGTAGGCGCCCCACTCGGTGCCGGGGACGATGCCGGGCATCCAGATCCGGTGTCCGGCGAGCTGCGCGAGGGTCACCGACCTGGCGCCGGCCAGAGCGTGGGCAGGGCCCGTGAGGAGTTGCAGCGGTTCATCGAGGACGTGGGCAGATTCGATGTCCTCGGGAAGTCGCCGGCCGGGCGCCGAGACGGCGCGGAATGACGCATCGATTGCACCGGACCGAACAGCGGCGACGGCCGTCTCGATCTCGAACAGCATCAACACGTCGAGCTCGATTTCGGGGTGCGCTCGGTGGAATTCGCGCATCAGGCCTGCCTGCGCACTGCGGGACGCGATCACGTCGACACGCAGCGGACGACGCCCGGCGTGCACGGACGCGACCGCACGTTCCGCGACGCGCAGCAGCTCCCGTGCGTGAGGCAGGAGTGCCTGCCCGTCGATGGTGAGCTCAGCGCCGCGTGGTGTGCGGGTGAACAGCCGTACGCCAAGGCTCTTCTCCAGCACGGAGATGCGTCTGGAGACGGCCTGCTGGGTGATCGAAAGCTCGGCGGCGGCTTCCTGGAACTGGCCCGTGTCTGCGACGGCTGCAAAGGTGCGTACGGCTGCGAGGTCCATGGAGAACCACGTTAATTCACAACGAACCGTTGTGCAGAAGCGCCGAGTTGGTTGTTTGACCTGGTGTTGTCCAGCCCGATTGGCTTTCCCCGGGCAATTTCTGTTTGTTCGGTGAGATATCAAGGGCGGGCTGAGCATGGCGGGCAGGAGACGGTTGGGCCGGCAGTTCGGGTGGCTGTGGGCGGCGTACGCCGTCAGTGGGTTCGGCACGCGGCTGGCGTTCGACGCCTTTGCCCTGATCGCGATCCTTGCGCTCCACGCAGGGCCGGCCCAAGTGTCCGTACTGGTCGCCACAGGGCTCGCTGTGGGAGCCGTCATAGCCGTGCCGCTGGGTCCGTGGCTGGAGTTCCGCCGCAAGCGGCCGGTGATGGTCGCGATGGACCTGACCCGGTTCGTCGCGCTGATGAGCGTACCTGTCGCGTACGCGCTCGGTCTGCTCGGCTTCGTGCAGCTTCTGCTCGTGTCCGTCGTCGTAGGCGCGGCCGACATCGCCTTCACCGCGGCCGGCAGCGCGTATCTGAAGACGCTTGTACGGTCGGAGGACCTGCTCGTCGCGAACGGGCGGTTCGAGTCCACGGCCTGGACCGTCACCGTGCTCGGACCGCCGGCCGGAACGGCGGCGATCGGATTCTTCGGACCGGTGACGACGGTGGTGGCAGATGCGGTCAGTTATCTGCTCTCGGCCGCAGGAATCCGTGCCATCGGTGGCAGTGAGCCGCGCCCCGCGCGGACGGGTACGCCCAGGCCGCGGCTCCGGCCCCGCGACCTGCTCGAAGGATGGCGGTGCATCCTGAGCCACCCGGCCCTGCGTCCTCTGTTCTTCAACACGGTCCTGGTCAACGGTCTGATCATGGCAACCTCGCCGCTGCTGGCCGTCCTCATGCTCGGGGACCTCCGGTTCGCCCCCTGGCAGTACGGCCTCGCCTTCGGCCTGCCCTGTGTCGGCGGGATCATCGGCTCACGGCTGGCTCGCCGGCTTGTCGCACGGTTCGGGCGGCAGAGGGTCCTGCTCGCCGCCGGGGCGCTGCGCGCGTGCTGGTCGCTGGGGCCGGCCTTCGTTCAGCCCGGCGCAGCCGGGCTCGTACTCGTCGTCGTGGTCGAGTTCGGACTGATCACCTGTATGGGCGTATTCAACCCGGTGTTCGCCACCTATCGGCTCGAGCAGACGGCGACGGACCGGATCGTCCGCACCCTGTCTGCGTGGTCGGTCACCAGCAAGCTGACCGTCGCTGCCATGACCGGGCTGTGGGGTGTGCTGGCTGCCGTCACCGGTCCTCGCGCCGCGATCGCCGTCGCGGGTCTTCTCATGCTGTTCACCCCGTTCCTGCTTCCCCGGTCCGCGCGCGAGCCACACCACGAGCCGGATGAGACAGGGATCCGAGCCTGACTTCATTGCGATTCGTCCCTGCCCTCGCCCCTGTCCGGGGCGGGGACGTCACAGCCGGCCGGCCGCCTTGAGGGCCAGGTAGGCGTCTGCGAGAGACGGCGCGAGGCTGTCCGGGGTGGCGTCCACGACGACCACGCCGTGACGCCGGAGTTGGTCCGCTGTCCGTCGCCGCCCTGCCTGAGCCTGGGCTGCCGCAGCAGCCTCGTAGATCGCGTCGACCGTTCCCCTCGCAGCCGCCATCTCCTCGATGTGAGGGTCTCGCACGGCTGCCAGCAGCACGGTATGCCGCTGTGTTAGCCGTGGCAGCACAGGCAGCAGCCCTTCTTCGACAGGGGCCGCCTCAAGACTGGTCAGCAGCACGATCAGGGAGCGCCGAGGAGCGTGCGTCAGCGCGGCGGCACTCAGACCTCGGGCGTCGGTCTCCACGAGTTCCGGCTCCAGCGGGGCCAAGGCGTCGACCGTGGCCGACAGTACGTCACCGGCGCCCCGGCCCCGGACCTGGGCGCGTACCCGGCGGTCATAGGCGAGAAGGTCCACGCGATCACCGGCTCGGGTCGCGAGGGCGGTGAGAAGGAGTGCCGCGTCCATCGACGCGTCGAGGCGGGGTACATCACCGACCCGGCCCGCCGACGTGCGGCCGGTGTCGAGGACGATGAGGATGTGGCGGTCGCGCTCGGGGCGCCAGGTCCGTACAGCGACCGCTGACTGGCGCGCGGTGGCCCGCCAGTCGATCGAGCGGGTGTCGTCACCGGGGACGTACGCGCGCAGGCTGTCGAACTCGGTGCCCTCGCCCCGGGTGAGGACACTCGTACGGCCGTCGAGTTCGCGAAGCCTGGCGAGGCGGGACGGCAGGTGTTTGCGGCTCGTGAAGGGCGGCAGGACACGTACGTTCCAAGGGGCGTGGTGGCTGCCCTGGCGGGCGGCGAGCCCCAGCGGACCGTAGGAGCGGACGGTGATCTGCTCCGCCCGGCGGTCGCCGCGACGGGTGGGGCGCAGAGACGTGGTGACACGGCGGCGCTCACCGGCCGGGACATCCAGTGCGTGGCGGGACGCCGCCTGGTCCGTTCCCGGGAACCAACTGCTGGGAGGCCATGCGTCGCGGAGGTGTGCCCGCAGGCGGCGGCGGGAAGGGTTGACTACGGTGAGTAGCACGTCGGCTCTGTCGCCGAGTCGAACGGTTGTATCACCGGATCGAGTGAACTGGAGCTGGCGCACTGGCGCTGCCAGGGCGTAGTCGCACAGAATTGCTAGAAGAAGCGGGGCGTTGACCGCGAGCAGGCCCGTCCAGCTCGGGGCCAGCATGCCTACAGGGAGTGACCCAAGGGCGGCGAGCAGGGCGGTGCGTCCGGTAAGGGCCACGATTCACCGCCTCAACGGGGTACGGGGACGTGGGCGAGAACCGCGGTGATGACGGAGTCCGGGGTGACACCCTCCATTTCCGCCTCGGGCCGCAGTTGTATGCGATGCCGGAGCGTGGGGAGTGCGAGGGCCTTCACATCGTCGGGGGTGACGTAGTCGCGGCCGGTCAGCCAGGCCCAGGCCCTGGCCGTGGAGAGCAGAGCGGTGGCGCCTCGGGGCGAGACGCCCAGGGAGAGCGAAGGGGATTCACGCGTGGCACGACAGATATCCACGACATAGCCGGCGATCTCGGGGGAGACGGTGGTCCCGGCGACAGCGATGCGGGCGGCCTCCAGGTCGGCGGGCCCGGCGACCGGCCGTATGCCCGCCGCGTCCAGATCGCGGGGGTTGAAGCCGTCGGCATGGCGGGTCAGGACGTTGATCTCGTCGTCGCGGGACGGCAGTGGGACCGTCAGCTTGAGGAGGAACCGGTCCAACTGGGCTTCAGGGAGGGGATACGTGCCCTCGTACTCCACAGGGTTCTGTGTGGCTGCCACGAGGAACGGGTCAGGCAGAGGGCGAGGAGTGCCGTCGACCGTGACCTGGCGTTCCTCCATCGCTTCCAGAAGGGAGGACTGGGTCTTGGGAGGCGTCCGGTTGATCTCGTCGGCGAGCAGAAGGTTCGTGAACACCGGCCCTGGCTGGAAGGAGAACTCGGCGGTCCGGGCGTCGTAGACGAGCGATCCGGTCACGTCGCTCGGCATCAGGTCGGGGGTGAACTGGACGCGCTTGGTGTCGAGTTCGAGTGACGCTGCCAGGGCCCTGACCAGGAGGGTCTTGGCCACACCGGGGACGCCTTCGAGCAGGACATGACCGCGGCAGAGCAGTGCGACCACGAGTCCGGTGACCGCCGGATCCTGGCCGACCACGGCCTTCGCGATCTCGGAGCGCAGCGCTTCCAGGGAGGCGCGGGCCGCGGCGTCGCCGCTGATGGTCCCGGTTGTCCCGGCGGGAATGGGGGGCGGGGCGCTCATGAGGTACGGACCTCTCTTTCGAGGGTGTCGAGTTGTTCTGCCAGAAGGACGAGAGCGGCGTCGTCCGAAGGGACCGGGCCGAAGAGCAGTTCGTGGAGGCGGGTGTCGTCGGCGCCGCGGCGCACGGACACGGCGGGGAGGAGCGTCGCGGGACTGTGCGCGTCGCGCGGGGAGACGCCGACCAGGGGGGCGAGGCGGGTGCGAGTGGCGTTGCGCAGGGAGGCGGCAGCCCGGTCGCGGGCCTTGGCCTTTCGCTGGAGGCGGGCACGGCCCTCGGTGGATTCGGAGGCGCGGATGGCCACGGGAAGCCGTTCGGCGATCACGGGACCCAGGCGCCGTGCCCGCCAGATCGCGGCGAGTACGGCTGCGAGGGCGAGCTGGAGGGTTCCCCAGATCCAGCCTGACGGCAGCAGGTCTATGAAGCTGCTTTCGTCCTCCGCGCGGTCGCCGTCCGTTCCACCGTCGTCGTCTCCGCCGCTGCCGGCAGCCGAGGGATCACTGAGCGAGGGGAGGTACCAGACCAGATGCGGGCGCGAACCGAGGAGTTGAAGGGCCAGCGAAGCGTTGCCCTCGTTGTCCAGACGGTCGTTGTGGAGGAGGTCGGGGGAACCGAGCAGGACGGTGTCACCCGAGGCCGGCTGTTCGAGTATCAGCAGGGAGGGAACGCCGTCGGCCGGGTAGCAGGCGGCGGCGCCCACACCGGTCGACGTGTAGCGGAAGCCCCCTGTCTCTGCCGTGCCGGCACTGCGTGCGGAGGCCAGGGAGCAGTGTGGGGAACGGGCGGAGACCGGCACGGGGGACCGCGCGTGGACACCGGGTGCCAGGACGCCCGCCGAGGGCGGACCTGCGGCGACGAGGACGGTCCGGCCGCCTGTGCCGGCGGTGGCCGTACGGAGCGCGTCCTGCTGAGACGGTGTCAGCAGATTGGGGGCGGCGACCAGCAGAGTGGTGTCGGAGCCGGCCGCGGACGTGGCGGCGCGAAGTGTGGTCACGACGCGGACGGATACGCCTCGGTCCTTGAGGAGTTCGGCGACGGCCCTGCTGCCGTAACGGTCTGCGGAGCGGGGGTCGAGCCGGCCGTGCTGGTCTCCGGAGCGGGTGGCGGCAAGGGCGATCCCGGCGGCGACGAGCACCAGGAGGGCGAGCAGGAGCCCACGAGTACGGACCCAGACCTGACGTGGCGTGGGGGAGGCGGAGGTGGACGGAGCGGTCGTCGCGGTCATTCGGCAGCCCCCGCAAGCGTGCCGGAGAGGTGCGGCGTTGCGGACCCGAGGTCGAGATCGAGGGTGAGCATGGTCAGATACGTCTGCTGGTCGGCCGACCGGCCGCCGTATGTCACGTCGTCGAATGACCGGGCTGCCGCCCGGAGCCGCGTGGCATGCGCGGGAAGCGTGCGGCCGGCCTCGGTGGCGGCCTCGTCGGCGGTGCGTCCGGGGCGGACGTCGAGCAGGGCACGCTCCTCCAGGGAGCGGACGATGGCACGCATCCGTTCCTGGACCGCCTGGCTCCAATGGCCGGCTGCGGCGTGGGCCTCGGCGGCGGCGCGGTGTTCCAGCGCGCCGCGGGGACCGTTCTCGAAGAGGGCGTCCGCTGCTCGCGAGGTGCGTTGGGGTGTGCCCAGACGCCACAGGAGCGCGGCGATCAGGGCGGCCACGATCAGTACGAGTACGACCAGTCCCACGGGTCCGCCCGGGGCAGCGCCCGAGGCGGTCGAGAGGAGGTCGCCGATCCAGTCCCACAGATGGTCCAGAGCGCGTTGGAGCGGGTTCGGATCATTCTCGTGGTACATCGGTTTGGACAGTTCGTGCCGCGCGGCTTCGCGGGCCGGTACCCGTGGGGTGTCCACGGGTATGTCGCCGCTTGCCCGGATCAGAAGCCCTGCTGCTGTTGTGCCACCCGCCCCCGACACGGTGTCAGCTCCTGTTGTCGTAGCCGGGCAGACCGGCCGCCCTGGCGAGGTCGAGGTCGAGTGCTTCCCGTCGGATGCGCTGGTCCACGTAGAGAAGGGCCATGACACCGGCGGACAGAGGATAGGTGATCGTTGCGATGACCACGTCGCCGATCGCGGAGACGATCAGGAAGGGCCAGCCGAAACTGGTGGCACCGTCGGTGAGGAAGGAGCTCACGTCGCCGTCGTCCACCGCCATCGCGATGAGGCCGAACGGCATGCCGATCACGAGCGCCACGATGAATGTCAGCAGCCAGGTGAGCGCGAGGATGCCGAAGGTCCGCCACCAGGCGCCGCGGACCAGTTTGGCGGACCGCCGCAGCGATGCGGTGATCGACTGCCTTTCCAGCATCAGCGCCGGGGAGGCGAGGCAGAAACGGACCATGAGCCAGAGGAACACACCGCCGGCGGCGAGCAACCCGAGGAAGGCGAGTCCGACACCCGCCGTGTCGCCGATCAGGAAACCCGGGAGGATTCCGGCGGTCATGATGACCGCGGCCATCAGCGCCAGCAGGAGGGTCAGACCCAGGAGGGGAAGCAGCCGGGGCCGGGCCTCGGCCCAGGCGTCGGAGAGTGTGACGGAGCGGCCCAGCACCGAACGGCTGATCACCACGGTCAGTACAGCGGTGGTGAAGATCGTGGCGAGCATCGAGATGAGCAGAGGCGGAGCGCTGTTGAGCAGGCTGGAGCGGAGAGCGTCGGTGGCCTGACGCAGGGCCTCCGAGCCGGTGGCGTTCCGGTCGATCGACGGGGGCTCCGGCAGCAGGTACCGCTGCAACAGCAGGATGCCGGTCTGGGCGATCACGGAGACGGCGAGTGTGATGCCGAGAACCGTCCGCCAGTGCGCGCGCATGGTGGAGACGGCACCGTCCAGGATCTCGCCGATGCCCAGGGGCCGCAGCGGGATGACGCCGGGCTTGGCGGCAGCGGGCCGGTGCCCCCAGCCGGGCCCCTGAGAGGGTGCGCCCCAGCCGGGGTAGGGGGGCGGTGTGCCGGGGCCGGCTGCGGAATTGCCCGGCGCGGACCACTGCCCTGCGGGCGGCTGCGTGGAAGACCAGTTCCCCGCGGGTCCGCTGCCGTCGACGGGCTCGGAAGGCCGGGGGACGCCTGCCTCCTGGTTGTCGGAGGGGGCAGATCCGGGCGAGGCCCAGCCCGGAGTGTCGTTCATTGTCGCTCCTTCACGGTCCTGTCCGCTCATCGGGGCGTCAGGTTGGCAGCCATCGTGCCACGCATGGCACCCGTCCGGGCCTGGCGCTGTATCTCGTCCGTTCCTTCCTGCGGGGGCGTCCCACGGGGCAGACTGGACAGATGGCTGATCAGGACGCGCAATCGCCGGTGGGCAGCGAGCCCTCCGCGCTTCCCGTACTTCGCTGGGACGAGCCTCCGGAAGGCCCCGTCCTGCTGCTTCTCGACCAGACGAGGCTGCCGGCAGAGGAGGCGGAGCTTGCCTGCACCGATGTCCCCGCACTGGTGGAGGCGATCCGGACACTGGCGGTGCGCGGGGCGCCGCTGCTGGGCATCGCGGGGGCCTACGGGGTGGCTCTCGCCGCCGCTCGGGGCTACGACGTGGCGGAGGCCGCAGGTCTGCTGGAGCAGGCGCGGCCCACCGCGGTGAACCTCGGATACGGGGTGCGGCGCGCCTCCGGGGCGTACTGGGCGGCCGTCGACAAGGGAGCCGGTCCGGAGCAGGCCGCTGCGGTGGCGCTGGAGGAGGCCCGGGCGCTGCACCGGGAGGACGCCGTGGCCAGCGGGCACATGGCCCGGTTCGGGCTCGCCCTTCTCAATGAGTTGCTGCCCGGTGGCGGCCACCGGCTGCTGACCCACTGCAACACCGGGGCGCTCGTCTCCGGGGGCGAGGGAACGGCCTTCGCGGTGGCGCTCGGTGCGCACCGGGCGGGGCGGCTCAGGCGGCTGTGGGTGGACGAGACCCGCCCGCTGCTGCAGGGCGCCCGGCTGACCGCGTACGAGGCCGCACGCAACGGCATGCCGTACAGCCTGCTCACGGACAACGCCGCGGGGTCGTTGTTCGCCGCGGGCGAGGTGGATGCCGTGCTCATCGGGGCGGACCGTATCGCTGCCGATGGATCGGTGGCCAACAAGGTCGGGAGCTATCCGCTGGCGGTCCTCGCGAAGTATCACCACGTACCGTTCATCGTCGTGGCACCGACGACGACCGTGGATCTGCACACCGCGGACGGGGCGGCCATCACTGTGGAGCAGCGATCGGCCCGGGAAGTGACCGAGGTCACACCGCCGCGATCGGGGGGCGACGGGAGGGGCGCGGGAGGAGTGCCCGTGGCGCCGGTGGGAACCCCGGCGTACAACCCCGCCTTCGACATCACGCCGCCCGAGCTGGTCACGGCGATCGTCACGGAGGAAGGCGTAATCTCCCCGGTCACAGGGGTCGGACTGGCAGAGCTGTGTGCCAGGTCATCGCAGGTAACGATTAGCTAATGGGATGATGTCGTTTATGAAGGGACGCGTCCTTGTCGTCGACGACGACACCGCACTGGCCGAGATGCTCGGGATTGTGCTGCGTGGTGAGGGGTTCGAACCGTCGTTCGTAGCGGACGGCGACAAGGCACTTGCTGCATTTCGTGAGGCAAAGCCGGACCTGGTCCTGCTGGATCTCATGCTGCCCGGTAGGGACGGCATCGAGGTCTGCAGGCTGATCAGGGCCGAGTCCGGTGTGCCGATCGTCATGCTCACTGCCAAGAGCGACACGGTTGACGTGGTGGTGGGCCTGGAGTCCGGGGCCGACGACTACATCGTCAAGCCGTTCAAACCTAAGGAGTTGGTTGCCCGGATCAGGGCACGTTTGCGGAGGTCCGAGGAACCGGCACCGGAACAGCTGACCATCGGGGACCTGGTCATAGATGTGGCCGGGCACTCGGTGAAGCGGGACGGGCAGTCCATCGCCCTGACCCCGCTGGAGTTCGACCTGCTGGTCGCGCTCGCCCGCAAGCCGTGGCAGGTCTTCACCCGTGAGGTACTCCTCGAGCAGGTCTGGGGATACCGTCACGCCGCCGACACCCGTCTGGTGAATGTCCATGTGCAGCGGCTCCGTTCCAAGGTCGAGAAGGACCCGGAGCGGCCGGAGATCGTCGTGACCGTGCGAGGCGTCGGTTACAAGGCCGGACCGAGCTGACATGGCCCTGGGCAGCACTGCTCCGAAGCCCGGGGAGCCGGGAGTCCGTGCGGAGCGGGCTGCCGGTTCAGGGCACACGTCATCTCCGGTGGGGCGCTTCCTGCAGGGCGGCCGGTTGTTCCAGGGCCGGGCGCCCGGCGGGCCGGTGCCGCGACTGCTGATGCGCTGGGTGAGGCGTCCGCTGCTGCCTGCCGTACGGCTGTGGCGGCGCAACCTCCAGCTGCGGGTCGTCGCCGGCACGCTGCTGATGTCGCTCGGTGTGGTGCTGCTGCTGGGTCTCGTCGTGATCGGGCAGGTGCGCAACGGCCTGCTCGACGCGAAGGGCAAGGCTGCCCAGACACAGGCCGCGGGAGGATTCGTGGCCGCCCAGGAGAAGGCGAACGCACCGCTCCCTCCCGGTCAGGGTGGCGACACCGCGGACGGCGCGACGGCCAACAACTCCTGGCGGACCGAGCTCGTCGACCAGCTCGCCAGTGGTGGGAAGTACGCCTTCAACGTGGTGGCGCTCAGCGCCGACGAAGGGTCACGCGCGCCGCGCGGCTCCGGCAGCGTCGAGGCCGCGAGCATTCCGCAGAAACTGCGGGAGTCGGTGAACAAGGGCCCGGGAGCGTTTCAGACGTACTCCCGGATCAAATACTCGAACGGGCAGGAGCCGCAGCCCGGCCTCATCGTGGGCAAGCGGCTCTACGACATCGACCGCAATCCGTACCAGCTGTACTACGTCTTCCCGCTGACGCAGGAGGAGAAGTCGCTGACCCTGGTCAAGGGCACACTGGCGACCGCGGGTCTGTTCGTGGTCGTGCTGCTCGGGGCCATCGCGTGGTTCGTGGTGCGCCAGGTCGTCACCCCCGTACGCATGGCGGCGGGGATCGCCGAACGGCTCTCGGCCGGCCGGCTCCAGGAACGGATGAAGGTCACCGGTGAGGACGACATCGCCCGCCTCGGTGAAGCCTTCAACAAGATGGCGCAGAACCTCCAGCTGAAGATCCAGCAGCTGGAGGAGCTCTCCCGGATGCAGCGGCGCTTCGTCTCCGACGTCTCGCACGAGCTGCGGACGCCGCTGACGACCGTGCGGATGGCGGCCGACGTCATTCACGAGGCCCGGGTCGACTTCGACCCGGTGACGGCGCGTTCCGCGGAGCTCCTCGGAGACCAGCTCGACCGGTTCGAGTCCCTGCTCTCCGATCTGCTGGAGATCAGCCGTTTCGACGCAGGTGCCGCGGCACTGGAGGCCGAGCCGATCGATCTGCGGCAGGTCGTGCGACGGGTGATCGGTGGCGCCGAGCCGCTGGCCGAGCGCAAGGGCACCCGGATCCGGGTGGTCGGCGACGAACAGCCCGTGATCGCCGAGGCCGATGCGCGACGGGTCGAGAGGGTCCTGCGCAATCTGGTGGTCAACGCCGTCGAGCACGGCGAAGGACGCGATGTCGTGGTGCGGATGGGCGTGGCCGGCGGAGCGGTCGCGGTAGCCGTCCGGGACTACGGCGTGGGGCTGAAGCCCGGCGAGGCGACCCGGGTGTTCAACCGCTTCTGGCGGGCCGACCCGGCCCGCGCCAGGACGACCGGTGGCACCGGTCTCGGGCTGTCCATCGCCGTCGAGGACGCACGGCTGCACGGTGGCTGGCTGCAGGCCTGGGGCGAACCCGGCGGCGGTTCGCAGTTCCGGCTGACGCTGCCGCGTACGGCGGACGAACCGCTGCGCGGGTCGCCGATACCGCTGGAGCCCGAGGACTCGCGGCGCAGCCGTGAGAACCGGGAACGGGCCGCGTCCGCTCCTGCCGGGAGCAGCGAGCACCGGCTGATGTCGGTGCCCTCGCAGCCGGCCGGCACGGACCGGGCAGCGCTGCCCGTACCGGCGCGGACCCCCATGCCCGCCCGGACCGCACCGGCCTCGGTGCATCCGGCGGCCCTTCCGGGCAACGGCGCACGGGTGGTGCCGCGTCCCGCCGGGGAGCGGCCGGACCGTCACAACGATTCTCCCGGGCAGGATCCGGGGCGGGAGGACACGACTCGTGGGCACTGACCGTCGTCAGGGCGGCCGTGGACGTGCGGTGGGGGCGACCGTGCTGCTGGGATGCGGCGCCGTGCTGCTCTCCGCGTGTGGATCGATGCCTGTCACCGGGGACGTCAAGGCTGTGGACGCCTCGCAGCCCGGTGACTCCCAGGTGCAGGTGTACGCGGTCGCGCCGCGGGACGGCGCCACTCCGAACGAGGTGGTCGACGGCTTTCTGGAGTCGATGACCAGTGACGACTCGGATTTCAGGACCACGCGCCAGTACCTCACGAAGAAGGCGTCGAGCAACTGGAAGCCGGGCGCGCTCACCACGGTGCTGGCCAACGCGCCGAACCGGAGCGACCGGCCGGTCCATGACAGCGACCGCAGTACCAACGAGGTCACCTACACCCTG
This sequence comes from Streptomyces sp. NPDC091416, assembly GCF_044756845.1. Classification (NCBI taxonomy): domain Bacteria; kingdom Bacillati; phylum Actinomycetota; class Actinomycetes; order Kitasatosporales; family Streptomycetaceae; genus Streptomyces; species Streptomyces sp. NPDC091416. The sequence continues at coordinate 868,400 of NZ_JBIVTU010000002.1, read as the reverse complement.
ACCGGTGAGGAGGTGGCGACGGTCGACGATCAGAACGCGTACCAGCCGCTCCCGCCGACCGACTACTCCCGAACGCTCAATCTGGTGCGGCAGAAGGGGCCGGAAGGCAACGAATGGCGCATCGACAGAGTGCCGGACGGCCTGGTTCTCGGGCAGTCCGACTTCGAGCGCCTCTACCGTTCGGTCAACAAGTTCTACTTCGCCACCGGGCGGACCGAGGCCCAGTCGACGCTGGTCGCCGACCCCGTCTACATCCGTAACCGGACCGACCCCGCCACCGGTATGGACACGGTGACGCAGGCCGTCCGCAGTCTGCTCCGAGGGCCGACCGACTGGCTGCGGCCGGTGGTCGCGTCCCGCTTCCCCGCAGGTACCGGGCTGCGGAAGGGCGTCACGTCGCTGACTCCCGACGACCGCAACGTGCTGCAGGTCCCGCTCAACAAGAAGGCGGACGGAGTCGGGCAGCGCTCCTGCCGGATGATGGCGTCGCAGGTGCTCTTCACCCTCCGGGACCTGACGTCCGCACGGGTCGAGCAGGTCGAGCTGCAGCGGTCCGACGGGTCGGCGCTGTGCGTGCTGGGAGCGGACCAGGCCGAGGAGTACGCCCCCACCGGTTCGTCGGGTGGTTCCGACAGCCAGTACTTCGTCGACGCCAAGGGGCATGTGGAGCGCATACCGGGAAGCACCCTGGGCAGTGGCGCGCCGCAGCCGGTGGCCGGCCCGTTCGGCAGCGGTTCGCTGCGGGTGAGCGCGGTCGGAGTGTCCCGGGACGAGCAGTCGGCGGCTGCGCTCTCTCAGAACATGGACGCGCTCTACGTAAGCTCCATCGCCACCGGCGGAGAACTCCGGGCCCCCGTGGTGACGAGCAGGGCCAAGAAGGCCGGGGACCGGCTGACGGCCCCCAGCTGGGACAACCGGGGCGACCTCTGGGTCGCCGACCGCGACCCGGACCGATCGCGGCTGCTGTGGCTGGCCGACGGCACGGGCAAGCCCCAGGAGGTCACTGTGCCGATCCTGGACGGCAGCCGGATCACGGCACTGCGCCTGTCCTCGGACGGGGTGCGCATCGCGCTGCTGCTGACCCTGGGCGACCGTACGACGCTGAAGATCGGCCGGATCGAGCGGACGGGCCCCCAGGGCAAGGAGCAGGTCACCGTGGTGGACCTGCGGCGTGCCGCGCCCCAGCTGGCGGATGTCACCGCGATGTCATGGTCGGGCGGCAGCCGCCTCGTGGTGATCGGCAAGGAGGAGGGAGGGGTGCAGCAGGTCCGCTACGTACAGGCGGACGGGTCGACACCCTCCTCGGGCGTGCTGCCCGGAGTCAACCAGGTGCGGGCCATCGCGGCGGCGGACGACGAACAGCTGCCGCTGATGGCGGACACGGTCGACGACGGCATATTCAAACTGCTGCCCGGCGACAACTGGCAGATGGTCCTGAAGGAGGGCTCCGCGCTGGTCTACCCGGGCTGACCTCGGTGGACGGGTCCCTCGTGGTGGCCGGCCGTTGTCCACAGGGGTGGTCCGGACACGTCGACGCGGGCACAGTGGAGCCATGCGCGGGTGGTGGCGTGAGATCGCCGGACTGGTCCTGCCGGTGGACTGCGGCGGCTGCGGCCGTCCACGGACAGAGCTGTGCGAGGAGTGTGCCGCACAGCTGTACGGCGGTGCGCCCCGCCGGGTGAGACCTGATCCGGAGCCGGCCGGTCTGCCCGTCGTGCATGCGGCCGCCGGTTACGGGAACGCGGTACGTGCGGTGCTGCTGGCCCACAAGGAGCGGGGTGCACTAGGCCTTGCCGGAGCTGCCGGAAGGGCGCTGGCAGGTGCCGTGAGGGCCGGGGCGGGGGCGTCGCCCGCGGGGAGACCACTGCTGCTCGTGCCCGTACCTTCGGCGCGTCGGGCCGTGGCCGCGCGCGGGCACGATCCGGCCCGTCGGATCGCTCTGGCGGCCGCCGCGGAGCTGCGCCGTGCGGGCACGCCGGCCAGGGTGGCCGCTGTGCTGCGACAGCGGCGTCCGGTGGCCGACCAGTCCGGGCTGGGAGCCCGTGAGCGCCGGGAGAATCTGGCGGGTGCGCTGGGGGTCGTGGCCGGCGGTGGGCGGCTGCTTGCCGCCGGACGGGTGGTGCTGGTGGACGACCTGTTGACGACAGGTGCCTCGCTGGCCGAAGCCGCCCGGGCGGTCGAGGAGGACCTCGGGTGGGCGGGCACCGGTTCCGGGGTGCGTCACGCGGCCGTTGTCGCAGCTTCTCCGTCCGCCTTCGAAATAAACCGGAACTGGAACTGAACTTGCATCGTTGCAGGTAGTGAGTGGGTAAAAAGACCTGAACGGAGGTACGCGCGAGTAGCGGGTGCCGACATCCGTCCCGGCAGGCTATGTTCGGTTGTGAGGAATGGTGAATGCCAGGCCTCGACGAATGCACCGCCAGGTTTCGGGCAGGTGACCCACCGGCGTACGGAAACCGGGAATTCGGTGGGGTGGAGACCCTGCCGACGGGGGAGGAGGAGGTGGAAGTCACCGAGTCCGCGGCTCCGGTCATCACCGGGGCCTGGTGCAAAAGGGAGATGCTCCGCCACTGAGCGGAGCGATCCGGGAACGGAGTTCTGCGTGGACATCGTCGTCAAGGGCCGCAAGACCGAGGTGCCCGAGCGGTTCCGCAAGCACGTGGCCGAGAAGCTGAAGCTGGACAAGATCCAGAAGTTCGACGGCAAGGTGATCAGCCTCGACGTGGAGGTGTCCAAGGAGCCGAATCCTCGTCAGGCGGACCGCTCCGACCGGGTGGAGATCACGCTCCGCTCGCGTGGGCCGGTCATCCGGGCAGAAGCGGCCGCAGGCGACCCGTACGCAGCGCTGGACCTGGCCACGGGCAAGCTGGAGGCGCGGCTGCGCAAGCAGCACGACAAGCGCTACAGCCGCCGCGGCACGGGTCGCATCCCCGCTGCCGAGGTCGGTGAAATGGTGCCGGACGCGGCGTCGTTCAACGGCGACGGCGAGCTGGTCGCCGACGAGGCGGCCCAGCCCGTGCCCACCACCAGGATCGGCTCGCTCGAGGTGCAGGGCGAAGGACCGCTGGTGATGCGCGAGAAGACGCACGTCGCGGCACCCATGTCGCTCGACCAGGCGCTCTACGAGATGGAACTGGTCGGTCACGACTTCTATCTGTTCGTCGACTCCGAGACGAAGGAACCCAGTGTCGTCTACCGGCGGCACGCCTACGACTACGGTGTCATCCACCTGAGGACCGACCCGCTGGCCGCCGATGAGGCGGGCGGCGCGGGCGGCGCGCTCGGCGGCTGACGCCACCACTCAGTGGTGCCCCTGGAGCGTCTGCGCGCCCCCAGGGGCACCCTCGTGCGACCACGGGATCACCGCTCCGACGTCCAGGCATGAAATCATGGCGGCCCAAGCCAATCGGTGCTCTGTGAACTGCCGTTGGCGGACAGTCTGTGAACTTCAGGCCGTGGACTTCAGGGGGAGGAACGATGGCGGACACCTTCGGGCCCGTGCGCGATGCGAACGCTGCCGATGACGCCGGCCGTGACCGTGCCGGCGCGGACGACGACAGCGGTTCCCGCAAGGAGCCGATCCGAGTCCTTGTGGTCGACGACCATGCCCTGTTCCGCAGAGGCCTGGAGATCGTCCTCGCGCAGGAGGAGGACATCCAGGTCGTCGGCGAGGCGGGAGACGGGGCGGAGGCGGTCGACAAGGCGGCCGACCTGCTGCCCGACATCGTCCTGATGGACGTACGCATGCCCAAGCGGGGAGGCATCGAGGCCTGCACCTCCATCAAGGAGGTGGCCCCCAGTGCGAAGATCATCATGCTGACGATCAGCGACGAGGAGGCGGACCTCTACGACGCCATCAAGGCGGGCGCCACCGGCTATCTCCTCAAGGAGATCTCCACGGACGAGGTCGCCACCGCGATTCGCGCCGTCGCCGACGGGCAGTCCCAGATCAGTCCGTCCATGGCGTCCAAACTGCTCACCGAGTTCAAGTCGATGATCCAGCGGACCGACGAGCGCCGGCTGGTTCCGGCGCCCCGGCTCACCGAGCGTGAGCTCGAAGTCCTCAAACTGGTGGCGACGGGCATGAACAATCGCGATATCGCGAAGGAACTGTTCATTTCCGAGAACACCGTGAAGAACCACGTCCGCAACATTCTGGAGAAGCTCCAGCTGCACTCCCGGATGGAAGCCGTGGTCTACGCCATGAGGGAGAAGATCCTGGAGATCAGGTGACCGGGCCCCGGGGGTAAAGCCCCGGAAATGTGGGCGCTCACACCAGGGCGCGGGCGATTTCCCGGGTGAGCGGCCCGCGCAGCTCCGGCGCGTCCACCCGTTCCAGCCGGACGTCCGTGCAGCCGACCCAGGAGGCCGCTTCCACCATCGCCTGCGCCATCGGCGCCACGGCCTTGGCGCCTGCCAGGGAGACCTGCCGGGCGACCAGCGTCGTGCCCTCGCGAGCCGGGTCGACCCGGCCCTGCAGCCTGCCGCCTGCCAGGAGCGGCATCGCGAAGTAGCCGTGGATCCGCTTGGGCTTGGGTACGTACGCCTCCAGGCGGTGGGCGAAGCCGAAGATCCGCTCGGTCCGCGCCCGTTCCCAGACCAGTGAGTCGAAGGGCGACAGCAGCGTCGTACGGTGGCGCCCGCGCGGCTCGGCGGCCAGGGCCTCCGGATCGGCCCAGGCCGGTTTCGCCCAGCCCTCGACCGTCACCGGGACCAGTCCCGAGTCCGCCACCACGGCGTCGAACTGCTCACCCTTGATCCGGTGGTAGTCGGCGATGTCCATGCGGGTGCCGACACCCAGTGACCGCCCCGCGAGCGCCACCAGCCGGCGCAGGCACTCCGCGTCGTCCAGATCGTCGTGCAGCACGGCGGCGGGCAGGGCACGCTCCGCGAGGTCGTAGACCCGCTTCCAGCCGCGCCGCTCGGTGCACACCACCTCGCCGTACATCAGGGCCCGCTCGACGGCCACCTTCGAGGCCGACCAGTCCCACCACTCCCCGCCGTTCTTCGCGCCGCCCAATTCCGTCGCCGTCAGCGGGCCCTCGGCGCGCAGCTGCTTGATGACGGTCTCGTAGGCGCCGTCGGGCAGATCGTGGTGCCACTGCGGGCGGGAACGGTAGGCGCGGCGGCGGAAGGCGAAGTGCGGCCACTCCTCGACCGGCAGGATGCAGGCGGCGTGCGACCAGTACTCGAAGGCGCGACCGCCCGACCAGTACGCCTCCTCGACCGGCCGGCGGCCGATCCTGCCCAGACGCGCGTACGGAATCAGTTCGTGCGAACGTGCGAGCACCGAGATCGTGTCGAGCTGTACGGCGCCCAGATGACGCAGGACCCCGGGCACCCCGGCCCGTCGGTCCGGGGCGCCGAGGAAGCCCTGGGCACGCAGCGCGATCCTGCGGGCCTGGTCGGCGGAGAGTTCGGCTGCGGGAGGCTGCACAGACGTCATGCCACGCACCCTAGAGCGCGGCACTGACATCCAGGGAGGAGCGGGGGCGCACTCGCACGCCCGCCATCCGGGGCGGGCACCCCCTCACGCCCGTTCGGCGACGTCAGCCGGGAGATACGCGTCGGTGCCGGGCAGCCCGAGGTCGGACGGGAGCAGGGCGCCGACCCACGTGTCGCGGCGCACACCCTTGTTGATCAGCCCGGAGCGCTGGCTGCCCTCCATGCGGAAGCCGGCACGCAGCGCGACCGCGCGCGAGGGAAGGTTGCCGGTCTCGGCCCGCCACTCCAGCCGGTCGCCGCCGAGCGCGGTGAAGGTCCAGCGGGCGGCGCACAGGACCGCCTCCGTCGTGTATCCGAGGCCCCGGTGCTCCCTGGCGGTCCAGAAGCCGACCTCGTACGTCCCCGGCCCGGTGCGCCGGTTGATGCCGAGCGCACCGGCCAGGGCGCCGCCGTCGCGCACCACCACGGCGAAGTTGTACATGGAGTCGTCCTGCCAGCCGCCGGGCGAGAGCTGCCGCGCGAAGAGTTCCGCGTCGGCGCGGCTGTAGGGCGAGGGAACGACCGTCCAGCGCTGGATTTCGGGGTCCTGGCAGGCCGCGTGCAGTTCTTCCGCGTCGCCCGGGACGAAGGGGCGCAGCAGCAGGCGGTCGGTGGTGAGGGTGATCGGCTCCATGTACGGATTCTGGTGAGGGAACCGTCGGGTCGCGAGTACTTTTCGGTCTTCCCGGCACCTTCGGCGCCCTTCGGCCGTTGTTTCGGAAGGGCACTGCGGGTCCACGCGGTGGCAGCCCTCCCGGCGCGGCGGGGTCCTCGCTTACGATGGCCGTTGCGGTGGGGCCCACCTGCCGTGCCCGCGCCAGAGTCCATAACACGACCCAGTGCCAGGCCCGACCGGCAAGGAGACCAGCCTCAGTGTCCGTCTTCAACAAGCTCATGCGTGCAGGCGAAGGCAAGATCCTGCGCAAACTGCACCGCATCGCGGACCAGGTCAGCTCCATCGAAGAGGACTTCGTCAACCTCTCCGACGCCGAGCTGCGGGCGCTCACCGACGAGTACAAGGAACGGTACGCGGACGGCGAGAGCCTGGACGACCTGCTTCCCGAGGCATTCGCGACCGTCCGTGAGGCCGCCAAGCGGGTCCTCGGACAGCGCCACTACGACGTCCAGATGATGGGCGGCGCAGCCCTGCACCTCGGTTACGTGGCCGAGATGAAGACCGGCGAGGGCAAGACCCTCGTCGGCACCCTGCCCGCGTATCTCAACGCACTCTCGGGCAAGGGCGTGCACCTGATCACGGTCAACGACTATCTGGCCGAGCGTGACTCGGAGATGATGGGCCGGGTCCACAAGTTCCTCGGACTGACCGTCGGCTGCATCATCGCCAACATGACTCCGGCCCAGCGCCGCGAGCAGTACGGCTGCGACATCACGTACGGAACGAACAACGAGTTCGGTTTCGACTACCTCCGCGACAACATGGCCTGGGCGCAGGACGAGCTCGTCCAGCGCGGTCACAACTTCGCGATCGTCGACGAGGTCGACTCGATCCTGGTCGACGAGGCCCGTACCCCGTTGATCATCTCCGGCCCCGCAGACCAGGCCACCAAGTGGTACGGCGACTTCGCCAAGCTGGTCACGCGCCTGACCAAGGGCGAGGCGGGCAACCCGCTCAAGGGCATCGAGGAGACCGGCGACTACGAGGTCGACGAGAAGAAGCGGACCGTCGCGATCCACGAGCCCGGTGTCGCGAAGGTCGAGGACTGGCTCGGCATCGAGAACCTCTACGAGTCGGTGAACACCCCCCTCGTCGGGTACCTCAACAACGCCATCAAGGCCAAGGAACTCTTCAAGAAGGACAAGGACTACGTCGTCATCGACGGCGAAGTCATGATCGTCGACGAGCACACCGGCCGTATCCTCGCCGGCCGCCGCTACAACGAGGGCATGCACCAGGCGATCGAGGCGAAGGAAGGGGTGGACATCAAGGACGAGAACCAGACGCTCGCCACGATCACCCTGCAGAACTTCTTCCGCCTCTACGGCAAGCTCTCGGGCATGACCGGTACGGCGATGACCGAGGCCGCCGAGTTCCACCAGATCTACAAGCTCGGCGTGGTGCCGATCCCGACCAACCGGCCGATGGTCCGGGCCGACCAGTCGGACCTGATCTACCGCACCGAGGTCGCGAAGTTCGCCGCCGTCGTCGACGACATCGCCGAGAAGCACGAGAAGGGGCAGCCGATCCTGGTCGGCACCACCTCGGTCGAGAAGTCCGAGTACCTCTCGCAGCAGCTCTCCAAGCGCGGTGTCCAGCACGAGGTCCTGAACGCCAAGCAGCACGACCGTGAGGCCACGATCGTCGCCCAGGCGGGTCGCAAGGGCGCGGTCACGGTCGCGACGAACATGGCCGGCCGAGGCACGGACATCAAGCTGGGCGGCAACCCGGACGACCTCGCCGAGGCGGAACTGCGCCAGCGCGGGCTCGACCCCGTGGAGCACGTCGAGGAGTGGGCGGCGGCGCTGCCGTCCGCTCTGGAGAAGGCCGAACAGGCCGTGAAGGCGGAGTTCGAGGAGGTCAAGGACCTCGGCGGGCTGTACGTCCTCGGAACCGAGCGCCACGAGTCGCGCCGTATCGACAACCAGCTCCGCGGTCGTTCGGGCCGTCAGGGTGACCCGGGCGAGTCCCGCTTCTACCTCTCGCTCGGCGACGACCTGATGCGTCTGTTCAAGGCGCAGATGGTCGAGCGCGTCATGTCGATGGCCAATGTGCCCGACGACGTGCCGATCGAGAACAAGATGGTGACGCGGGCCATCGCGTCGGCGCAGTCGCAGGTCGAGCAGCAGAACTTCGAGACGCGTAAGAACGTCCTGAAGTACGACGAGGTGCTCAACCGGCAGCGTGAGGTCATCTACGGCGAGCGGCGCCGGGTCCTGGAGGGCGAGGACCTGCAGGACCAGATCCGCCACTTCATGGACGACACGATCGACGACTACATCCGCCAGGAGACGGCGGAGGGATTCGCCGAGGAGTGGGACCTGGACCGGCTGTGGGGCGCGTTCAAGCAGCTCTACCCGGTGAAGGTCACGGTCGCCGAACTGGAGGAGGCCGCCGGGGATCTCGCCGGTGTCACCGCCGAGTCCATCGCCGAGTCCGTCAAGGACGACATCCACGAGCAGTACGACGAGCGGGAGAAGACGCTCGGCTCGGACATCATGCGTGAGCTGGAGCGGCGCGTGGTCCTGTCCGTCCTGGACCGCAAGTGGCGCGAGCACCTCTACGAGATGGACTATCTCCAGGAGGGCATCGGCCTGCGTGCCATGGCGCAGAAGGACCCGCTGGTCGAGTACCAGCGCGAGGGCTTCGACATGTTCAACGCCATGATGGAGGGCATCAAGGAGGAGTCCGTCGGCTACCTGTTCAACCTGGAGGTCCAGGTCGAGCAGCAGGTCGAGGAGGTTCCCGTCCAGGACGCGGCGACGTCGCTGTCCAAGGAGGACGCGGTTCCGGCGGCGCGTCCGGAGATCCGGGCCAAGGGGCTCGACGCTCCTCAGCGTCCGGACCGGCTGCACTTCTCCGCTCCCACGGTGGACGGGGAGGGCGGTGTCGTCGAGGGCGACTTCTCCAACGGTGACGGCGGGGCCTCCGGGGACTCGGACGGGCTCACCCGGGCGGAGCGGCGCAAGGCGCAGAAGAGCGGTGGCGGTGGGCGTCGCCGCAAGAAGTAGCGTGCGCTGACTGTTGTTCCGCGGCCGGGGCCGGGCACCGTGTGGTGTCCGGCCCCGGCCGTTCGTGTGGGCGTGGTTGCGGCCAGGCTCCTGCGGCTGAGGGCTGTTCCCTTCCCCGCCGCTTCCCGCAACCGGGGCCGGAGCCCCGGACCCCGCTCCTCGGACTCCCCCGGACGTCGTCCGGTGACCCCAGGGGCTGAAGAGGAAACCGGGTCAGGGGTGGCGTACCGGGGTGTTGCCCAGTTCCACCGCGGCGCAGCGCCAGCGGAGGTCGGGGCCCTGTTCCAGGCGGAAGGCCATCGCACGGACCTGTTCGCCCGCCGCGATGCTCGCGCAGGCCTCCACGACGCCGGGGGCCGGCTGGGCGCCTCGGCACATGCGGATGACCGGGCGTGCGCCGCGGCTCCTGAGCGGGGTGGCGGGGGCCAGTTCGGCGAGCTGGTCGTAGGCCTCGCCGATCGTGTGGCCGAGCATCCAGTGGACGGGGCGCTGGCCGCTGAGGACCGCCAGGAGACGTTCCGCGAACCAGTGGTGGGGCCGGCTCCGCCGGTCGGTCCGGCGACGTTGTGCGGGTACGGCTTCGGGCCTGCGTGCGTCGTGCCGTCCGGCGGGCCGGGTCCTGTTCGTGCTCATCGCTGTCGCCCCCGTGCTTCAGAGGCCCGGCCGAGTACCGGGCGGTAACTTCTGCTGTGGATCTTCTACGGGGGCGGCGGAGGCGGCCGCAAGCGTCGGTAGGCCGAGGGTGGAGGTTCCCGGATTCACCTATCCGGGTGGCGGGTCCGGTCCGGTGAGGGGGCCCGGGGCGGGCCGGGCAGGGTGAGGGGCGGTTGCCGGGTGGACAGGGCGGGGGCCGGACACGTAACCCCAAAGGGGGACGCCCCACGTATCCTGAGGGCGTTCCGACTACGAAAGCGACCCCAGGCATGCGCGTGTACGTCCCCCTGACCCTCTCCGGGCTCGCAGCGGCGCACCGGGCCGGCGAGGTCGGCCCCGGCCCGCTGACCGCCTACGCGGTGACTCCCGCGCTGCGTGAGTGGTACGTCTCCGACGACATCGAGGAGCTGGAGTACGCGGCGCTCAACCGGGCCGCGTCCGCGTCGCTGCGGTTGATCGCGGGAGACCCCGGAGTCGCCCGCCGACGTGTCGTCGTCGCCGTCGACGTGCCGGACGGGGCCGCGGTCGCCGACCCGGACCACATCCTGGACGCCTCCTCGCTCGGTGAGGTCACCATCGCCTCCGCGGTGGCGCTCACCAAGGCCGCCGCCGTGCACGCGGACTCGGACGAGGCCGGCGAGGACGTCACGGCCGCCGCGGCCGCCCTGGGCGCGGCGGACCTCGGGGACGACGACGCCCAGTTCACCGTCGACGGCGCCGAGGACCACGAGCTCCTGTGGTTCGGCATCCAGGAGATCCCGAATCTGATCGGGTGAGCGGGGCCCGCGGAGGGCCGTGCGCAGGACTGTTCGTCCGGTTGTCAGTGGCAGCGGGTATTTTTCTCGCATGGGGACGAACGGGAAGCACCGCACACATCTGGTCTGGGACTGGAACGGCACTCTGCTCGACGACAACACCGCGGTCGTCGGCGCGACGAACGCCGCGTTCGCCGAGATCGGGCTGGCGGCGATCACCCTGGAGCAGTACCGCGAGACGTACTGCATCCCGATACCCCGCTTCTACGAGCGCCTCATGGGCCGGCTGCCCACGGAGGCCGAGTGGGAGCGGATGGACGGGGTCTTCCACCGTCACTACACCGAGCAGCGCGCGGCCTGCGGACTGACCGAGGGGGCCGCGGAGCTGCTCGCGCAGTGGCAGCTCGCGGGCCGGAGCCAGTCCCTGCTGAGCATGTACGGGCACGAGCACCTGGTCCCCGTCGTGCGGGGATTCGGCATCGAGCGCCACTTCGTCCGCGTCGACGGCCGTACCGGGCCGTCCGGCGGCAGCAAGGCGGAGCACATGGAGCGCCATTTCGCGGCGCTGGACGGGATATCGCCCGAGTGCACGGTGGTCATCGGTGACGCCGTGGACGACGCGGTGGCCGCGGCCCATGTCGGAGCGAAGGCGGTGCTCTTCACCGGCGGTTCCCACAGCCGGACCAGCCTGGAGGCGGCAGGGGTGCCCGTCGTGGACACCCTGGCCGAAGCCGCGGCCCTCGCCCAGCAGCTGAGCGAGTAGCCGACGGGCGACGGGCTCGGAGGACGGGCTCAGCTCACGGGAGCCTTGGTGCGGAGCACGGTCAGGAATTCACGCATCCAGGCCGAGTGGTCCGGCCAGGCGCGGGACGAGACGAGGGTGCCGTCCACCACGACCTCGGTGTCCTCGAAGGCGGCCCCGGCCGTCTCCATGTCCGGCTCCAGCGCGGGATAGGCCGTGACCCGGCGATTCTTCAGCGCTCCGGCCGCGGCGGTCATCAGCGGGCCGTGGCAGATCTGGGCCACCGGGCGGTCCGTGTCGAAGAACGCCGAGAGGATCGTGCGGAGACCGGCGTCGTTGCGCAGGTATTCGGGAGCGCGCCCGCCCGGGACCACCAGGGCCACGTAGTCGTCCGGGTCGACCTCCGAGAAGGCCAGGTCGGCGGGCCAGGTGTAGCCGGGCTTCTCGGTGTAGGTGTCGAATCCGGGCTCGAAGTCGTGGACCACGAAGCGCAGCGTCTTGCGGGAGGGAGCGGCGATATGGACCTCGTAACCCTCCTCGCGCAGCCGCTGGTACGGATAGAGGACTTCCAGGGACTCGGCGGCGTCGCCGGTGACGATCAGGATCTTCGGTGCCATGGCGGGGCTCCCCACGGTGCGTCGGCCTGTTCTCTTTACCGGTACCAGAGTGCGGCAGTCAGGGCCTGGGCGCTGTCCAGAGTGTCAAAGTTCGGGGCCTTCTTTTGTACACATAAGGCTCGTGACGGTTACGGGGGCGGGCGAGATAGCCTGGACCCCGTGATCAGCGCGATACGCCTCGGGGGCAGCGAAGCCCCCGGCCTGCGCCCGGAGTGCCACAGCACCCGGGCCGTCACTGATCCCTTCAGCCCGACCCGACCGTCGAAAATGGCCAATAAGGTCCCGGGCGTCTCTCATAGCGGCATAGCGTCGTCTCAGACCGGAAACCCCGTGTCGTGGCGGTACGCCGTCTTTTTCACCTACGTCACGCAACGGCGCGCGACAGGAGCCAGAGGACATGCAGACCAAGCTGGACGAAGCCAAGGCCGAGCTGCTCGCACGGGCTGCCAAGGTAGCTGACAACAGCCCGGGCGGTGGTGTCGGTGGCCCGGGCGGTAGCCCCCGGGTGAAGGTCGCGGCCACCGGCGCCGACGACGGCACCGGGGCCGGGCAGGAGCGTTCGCGTCAGGACGTACTGCTCGCCTATCTCCAGCGCTACTACCTCCACACGGCTCCGGAGGACATCGCGGGCCGGGACCCGGTCGACGTCTTCGGCGCCGCCTCCTCCCACTACCGGCTCGCCGAGAACCGTCCGCAGGGCACGGCCAACGTCCGGGTGCACACCCCGACCGTCGAGGAGAACGGCTGGACCTGCAGCCACTCCGTCGTCGAGGTCGTCACCGACGACATGCCGTTCCTGGTCGACTCCGTCACCAACGAGCTGTCCCGTCAGGGCCGCGGCATCCATGTCGTGATCCACCCGCAGGTCATCGTCCGGCGCGACGTGACCGGCAAGCTGATCGAGGTCCTCACCGAGGGTGTCGGCATCTCGACGGACCCCCAGGCCGGCCGGAAGAACGCCAAGGGGGCGAAGGACGCCAAGGCGGAGCTGCCGCACGACGCGCTCGTCGAGTCCTGGATCCACGTCGAGATCGACCGCGAGACCGACCGCGCCGACCTCAAGCAGATCCAGCTCGACCTCCTGCGGGTCCTGTCCGACGTACGGGAGACCGTCGAGGACTGGGAGAAGATGCGGGACGCCGCGCTGCGCATCGCCGACGACCTGCCCGGCGAGCCGCTCGACGACCTCGCCGACGACGAGGTGAACGAGGCGCGCGAGCTGCTGCGCTGGCTCGCGGCCGACCACTTCACCTTCCTCGGCTACCGCGAGTACGAGCTGAAGGACAGCGACGCGCTGGCCGCCGTGCCCGGCACCGGCCTCGGCATCCTGCGCGCCGACCCGCAGCACAGCGAGGACGAGGCACACCCGGTCAGCCCCTCCTTCGACCGGCTGCCCGCCGATGTCCGCGCCAAGGCCCGCGAGCACAAGCTCCTCGTCCTGACCAAGGCCAACAGCCGGGCGACCGTGCACCGCCCCAGCTACCTCGACTACGTCGGCGTGAAGAAGTTCGACGCCGAAGGCAACGTCATCGGCGAGCGCCGCTTCCTCGGACTGTTCTCGTCCGCCGCCTACACCGAGTCCGTGCGCCGGGTGCCCGTCATCCGCCGCAAGGTCGCCGAGGTGCTGGAGGGCGCGGGCTTCTCGTACAACAGCCACGACGGCCGCGACCTGCTGCAGATCCTGGAGACGTACCCCCGCGACGAGCTCTTCCAGACGCCGCCCGACCAGCTGCGCTCCATCGTCACCTCGGTCCTCTACCTCCAGGAGCGGCGCCGGCTCCGGCTCTACCTGCGCCAGGACGAGTACGGGCGCTACTACTCCGCGATCGTCTACCTGCCGCGCGACCGCTACACCACCGGTGTGCGCCTTCGGCTGATCGACATCCTCAAGGAGGAGCTGAACGGCACCAGCGTCGACTTCACCGCCTGGAACACCGAGTCGATCCTGTCCCGGCTGCACTTCGTCGTCCGCGTCGCCCCCGGCAGCGAGCTGCCCAGCCTCACCGACGCCGAGGCAGACCGCATCGAGGCCCGGCTCGTCGAGGCCGCCCGCTCCTGGGCCGACGGCTTCCAGGAGGCGCTGGGCGCCGAATGCGGCGAGGAACGCGCCGCCGAGCTGCTGCGTCACTACGGGCACTCGTTCCCCGAGGGCTACAAGGCCGACCACTCACCGCGCTCCGCCGTGGCCGACCTGGTCCACCTCGAAGCGCTCAAGGAGGACGGGAAGGACTTCGCCCTCAGCCTGTACGAACCGGTCGGCGCCGCCCCCGGCGAACGCCGGTTCAAGATCTACCGGACCGGCGAGCAGGTCTCCCTGTCCGCCGTCCTGCCGGCGCTCCAGCGGCTCGGCGTCGAGGTCGTCGACGAGCGCCCGTACGAGCTGCGCTGCGCGGACCGTACGCACGCCTGGATCTACGACTTCGGGCTCCGGATGCCGCAGACCACGGCCAACGGCGGCTACCTGGCCGACGACGCCCGCGAACGGTTCCAGGAGGCCTTCGCCGCCGTATGGACCGGCGAGGCGGAGAACGACGGCTTCAACGCGCTGGTGCTGAGCGCCGGCCTGAACTGGCGGCAGGCCATGGTGCTGCGCGCCTACGCCAAGTACCTGCGCCAGGCCGGATCCACGTTCAGCCAGGACTACATGGAGAGCACGCTCCAGAACAACGTCCACACCACCCGGCTGCTCGTCTCGCTCTTCGAGGCCCGGATGTCGCCGGAGCGCCAGAGCGCCGGCACGGAACTGACCGACGGGCTCCTGGAGGAACTCGACGGCGCCCTGGACCAGGTCGCCTCGCTCGACGAGGACCGGATCCTGCGGTCCTTCCTCACGGTCATCAAGGCCACCCTGCGCACCAACTTCTTCCAGCGTGCGGAGAGCGGCGAGCCGCACGGCTATGTGTCGATGAAGTTCGACCCGCAGTCCATTCCGGACCTTCCGGCCCCGCGCCCGGCGTTCGAGATCTGGGTCTACTCGCCCCGCGTCGAGGGTGTCCACCTGCGCTTCGGCAAGGTCGCCCGCGGTGGTCTGCGCTGGTCGGACCGGCGCGAGGACTTCCGTACGGAGATCCTCGGCCTGGTCAAGGCGCAGATGGTGAAGAACACCGTCATCGTGCCGGTCGGCGCCAAGGGCGGCTTCGTCGCCAAGCAGCTCCCGGACCCGGCCGTCGACCGTGACGCCTGGATGGCCGAGGGCATCGCCTCGTACCGCACCTTCATCTCGGCGCTGCTCGACATCACCGACAACATGGTGGCCGGCGAGGTCGTGCCGCCCAAGGACGTCGTCCGGCACGACGAGGACGACACCTACCTGGTCGTCGCCGCCGACAAGGGAACCGCCAAGTTCTCCGACATCGCCAACGAGGTCGCCGTCGCCTACGGCTTCTGGCTCGGTGACGCGTTCGCCTCCGGTGGTTCGGCCGGTTACGACCACAAGGGCATGGGCATCACCGCCCGCGGCGCATGGGAGTCCGTCAAGCGCCACTTCCGGGAGCTCGGCCACGACACGCAGACCGAGGACTTCACCGTCGTCGGCGTCGGCGACATGTCGGGCGACGTCTTCGGCAACGGGATGCTGCTCTCCGAGCACATCCGGCTCATCGCGGCCTTCGACCACCGGCACATCTTCATCGACCCGAAGCCGGACGCCGCGACCTCGTACGCCGAGCGGCGCCGCCTCTTCGACCTGCCGCGCAGTTCCTGGGCCGACTACGACAAGTCGCTGATCTCCGCGGGCGGCGGCATCCACCCGCGCAGCGCCAAGTCGATTCCGGTCAACGCGCACATGCGCGAGGCGCTCGGCATCGAGGCCGGGGTCACCAAGATGACGCCCGCCGACCTGATGCAGACCATCCTCAAGGCCCCCGTCGACCTCGCGTGGAACGGCGGCATCGGTACGTACATCAAGTCGTCCGCCGAATCGAACGCGGACGTCGGGGACAAGGCCAACGACGCGATCCGCGTCAACGGCGAGGACCTGCGTGCCAAGGTCGTCGGCGAGGGCGGCAACCTCGGGGCCACCCAGCTCGGCCGCATCGAGTTCGCCCGTACCGGCGGCAGGATCAACACCGACGCGATCGACAACAGCGCCGGCGTGGACACCTCCGACCACGAGGTGAACATCAAGATCCTGCTCAACGGCCTGGTGCGGGACGGCGACATGACGGTCAAGCAGCGCAACAAGCTGCTCGCCGAGATGACCGACGAGATCGGCCGGCTGGTGCTGCGCAACAACTACGCGCAGAACACCGCACTCGCCAACTCGGTGGCCCAGGCGCCCTCCCTGCTCCACGCCCAGCAGCGCTTCATGCGCCGGCTGGGCCGCGACGGGTACCTCGACCGGGCCCTGGAGTTCCTGCCCACAGACCGGCAGATCCGTGAACTGCTGAACGCCGGCAAGGGGCTCAGCCAGCCCGAGCTGGCCGTCCTGCTGGCCTACACGAAGATCACGGCGGCGCAGGAACTGATCGGGACGAACCTGCCGGACGACCCGCATCTGCAGAAGCTGCTGCACGCCTACTTCCCGCAGCAGCTGCGCGAGCGCTTCCCGGAAGCCGTCGACGGGCACGCGCTGCGGCGCGAGATCATCACCACGGTCCTGGTGAACGACACGGTGAACAGCGGCGGTTCGACGTTCCTGCACCGGCTGCGGGAAGAGACCGGGGCCTCGATCGCGGAGATCGTGCGGGCCCAGTTCGCGGCCCGGGAGATCTTCGGCCTCGGTGAGGTGTGGGACGCCGTCGAGGCGCTCGACAACGAGGTCGCGGCCGATGTGCAGACCCGGATCCGGCTGCACTCGCGCCGGCTCGTCGAGCGCGGCTCGCGCTGGCTGCTCGGCAACCGGCCGCAGCCGCTGGAGATCGCTGCGACGATCGACTTCTTCCGTGACGGGGTCGAGCAGGTCTGGTCCGAGCTGCCCAAGATGCTGATGGGCGCGGACCAGGAGTGGTACCAGGGCATCCTGGACGAGCTCACCGAGGCGGGTGTCCCGGACGCACTCGCGCAGCGCGTCGCCGGGTTCTCGTCGGCGTTCCCGGCGCTCGACATCGTGGCGATCGCCGACCGCACGGGCAAGGAACCGCTGGCCGTCGCCGAGGTCTACTACGACCTCGCGGACCGGCTGGGCATCACCCAGCTGATGGACCGGATCATCGAGCTGCCGCGGGAGGACCGCTGGCAGTCGATGGCCCGTGCCTCCATCCGTGAGGACCTGTACGCGGCGCACGCCGCGCTCACGGGCGACGTGCTGAGCGTGGGCAACGGGTCCTCCTCGCCGCAGGAGCGGTTCGAGGCGTGGGAGGAGAAGAACGCGGCGATCCTGTCGCGCTCGCGCTCCACGCTGGAGGAGATCCAGGGGTCGGACGCGTTCGACCTGGCGAACCTGTCGGTGGCGATGCGGACGATGCGGACGTTGCTGCGGACGCACGCGTAGCGGGCGGGTGGGGCGGCTGCCGGCAGCCGCCCCACCCCTTGCGGCCCTTCCGGGGCTCGGGGCTTGTCCTCAACCGCCGGACGGGCTCGGTCCGCTTGACGGGATGGGGATGTGCGGGCCCGTTCCGGGCTCGGGCGCTGTCCTCAACCGCCGGACGGGCTTGAGATGCCGACCGTGGGATCGGGTGCCCGGGGTGGGCTTGAGATGCCGTCCGCGGGCTGGGAAGTGTCCGGGGTGGCTTGAGATGCCGTCCGCGGGATCGGGTGCCCGGGGTGGGCTCGAAATGCCGTCCGCGGGCTGGGCGGTGTCCGGGGTGGGCTTGAAATGCCGACCGCGGGCTCGAAATGTTAACCGCGGGTTCGGAAGGCAGACCTCGGACCCGGAAGGCCGGGCGCGGGCCGGATTGTGCTGGGGCGCCGGGTTACTTCTTGCCGGTGAACTGCTCGTACGCTGCGACGACCTCCTTGGCCGGGCCGTCCATCCGCAGAGTGCCCGCCTCCAGCCAGATCGCCCGGTCGCAGGTCTCGGTGATCGACTTGTTGTGGTGGCTGACCAGGAACACCGTGCCGGCCTGCCGGCGCAGTTCGACGATCCGGTCCTTGCTGCGCCGCTGGAAACGGGCGTCACCCGTGGAGAGCGCCTCGTCGATCAGGAGGACGTCGTGGTCCTTGGCGGCCGCGATGGAGAAACGCAGCCGGGCGCCCATGCCGGAGGAGTACGTGCGCATCGGCAGGGTGATGAAGTCGCCCTTCTCGTTGATGCCGGAGAAGTCGACGATGCCGGCGTAGCGTTCGCGGATCTCCTCGCGGCTCATGCCCATCGCGAGCCCGCCGAGCACGACGTTGCGCTCGCCGGTCAGGTCGCTCATCAGCGCCGCGTTCACCCCGAGCAGCGAGGGCTGGCCCTGGGTGTGGACGCGGCCCTTCGTCGCGGGCAGCAGTCCGGCGATCGCCTTGAGCAGGGTCGATTTCCCCGAGCCGTTCGAACCGATAAGACCGATCGCCTCTCCCTTGTACGCGGCGAAGCTGACCCCCTTCACGGCGTGCACCTCGCGCACCCCGGGGGTCTGCCGGCGCGAGACGATCCGGCTCAGGGCCGACGTGGCGCTGCCCTTGCCGGTGCGGGCACCGTTGACCTTGTACGTGATGTGGACGTCGTCGACGACGACCGTCGGTACCGCGGATTGCGTGTGCTCAGCCACGTCCGTAACTCTCCTCGGCCTGCCAGAAGTAGAGGAACCCGCCCACGCCGCAGACCAGCGCCCAGCCGGTGGCGACGGCCCAGACATGCGGCGGGAGCTGGGCGGCGTGGAAGCTGTCGATGAGGGCGAAGCGCATCAGGTCGATGTAGACGGCGGCCGGATTGATCTCCAGCGCCAGCTTGGCCAGGTACGGGACCCGGTCGCCCGCCAGGCTCGCGTCGAGGCTCCACATGACGCCCGAGGCGTACATCCAGGTGCGCAGGATGAAGGGCATCAGCTGGGAGATGTCCGGGGTCCGGGCCGCCAGCCGGGCGAAGACCATCGAGACACCGGTGTTGAACACCGCCTGCAGGGTCAGAGCCGGTACCGCCAGCAGCCAGGCCGGCTGCGGGTACTGGCCGACGGCCAGCAGGATCAGTACCAGCGCGCCCAGTGAGAACAGCAGCTGCTGGAGCTGTTGCAGGGCCAGCGCGATCGGCAGCGAGGCCCGGGGGAAGTGCAGGGCGCGTACGAGGCCGATGTTGCCGCTGACGGCACGGGTGCCGGCGGTGATCGAGCTGCTGGTGAAGGTCCAGATGAAGACGCCGGTGACCAGGAACGGGACGAAGTCGCTGACGCCCTGCTTCGTCTTCATCAGGACGCCGAAGATGAAGTAGTAGAC
Organism: Streptomyces sp. NPDC091416; assembly: GCF_044756845.1. Taxonomy (NCBI): domain Bacteria; kingdom Bacillati; phylum Actinomycetota; class Actinomycetes; order Kitasatosporales; family Streptomycetaceae; genus Streptomyces; species Streptomyces sp. NPDC091416. Next base: position 849,168 of record NZ_JBIVTU010000002.1, on the reverse strand, counting down.
GGCCGCGTTCAGCAGCGGCGTCATGAGCTGCCAGATCTGGCCGAGCTTCGCCTGGCTGTACTGGGCGGTGAGCTTGGCGGTGGCGAACGCCGTGATGAAGTGCCGCCGCCCCCACAGCTGCCGGACGTACACCGGCAGGGCCGGGCGGGCTCCGCTCACGGTCAGTCCGTGGCGGGCGGCGAGGGCGGCCAGTTCGCCCGGCGCGTGCACGGGCGCGTGAACGGGCGCCTGGGCGGGCGTGGGAACGGGCGGGGAGGCGGTCGGCGGGGCTTGCGCCGAGGCCGGGGCTGTTGTCTGGCTCACCACGATCGCTTTCGAGGGAAGGCGGGAAGGGGCGGGAAGCAGTCGAGCGCGACGGGACGGGACCGTATCGTCGCAACGCCGAGGGTAGGACGCCGGGACGTCGCTACGCAACCGTTTCGTCGTCACGCACTATGATTCGGCCATGACCACCGACCCGGGAAGCCGCCGCCGTGCCCCCGCCGGAGCCGCCGTGCTGCGCGAGGACGTGACCGATGCGATCCGCACCGCGGTCTTCGAGGAGCTGGCCGCGGTCGGCTTCGCCCGGATGTCCATCGAGGGCATCGCGCGCCGGGCCGGCGTCGGCAAGACCGCGGTCTACCGCCGCTGGAAGTCCAAGCTGCACCTGGTCCTGGACCTGGTGTCGGCCGTCGCCGTGCAGGGCATGCCGGCCCCGGCCACCGGCTCGCTGTACGGGGACGTCCGTGCCGTGCTCGAACTGGCCGCCTACGCCCTGCGCCACCCGCTCGCCTCCCAGGTCATCCCGGACCTGCTGGTCGAGGCGGCCCGCAACCCGGAGATCTCCGACACCATCAAGGCCGCTCTGCTCGACCCGCAGCAGGGCATCGCCGCCGTGGTCGTACGGGACGCCGTCGCACGCGGGGAACTGCCGAAGGACTGCGACCCGGACCGTGCCCTGGACCTGATCGTCGGGCCCCTCTACTGGCGGCTCGCCGTCGTCAGGGGCGAGCTGCCCGCGGGTTACCTGGACGACCTGGCCGCCTCGGCCGTGGCCGCCCTCACCCGCTGACGGGGACGGGGACGGGGCGGCGGACGGCTTGGGCGCGCGGCGGCGGTGCGCGACGTCAGCACGCATGACCGCGCCCTCACTCTTTGGGGACCGTAACCGGTGACCCCCGGCCGTTCACGGGGTTGAGCCATACGGATAGCCAGGACCCCGATGAACGGACGTGTTCACCATGCCGCCACGGCTCAGCGTCGTTGTCCCCGTCTACAACGTGGAACCCTTCCTCACGGACTGCCTGAAGTCGCTCGCCGAGCAGACCGTCACCGACCTCGAAGTGGTGATGGTCGACGACGGGTCCACCGACGGCAGCGCGGCCCTGGCCGCCGGGTTCGCGGCACAGGACGACCGTTTCCGGCTGGTGAGCCAGGAGAACGGCGGGCTGGGGCACGCCCGCAACACCGGCGTCCGCAACTGTGATCCGGAGAGCCGGTACCTGGCCTTCGCCGACAGCGACGACATCGTCCCGCCGCGGGCGTACGAGCTGCTGGTCGGCGCCCTGGAGGAGACGGGCTCGGACCTCGCGTCCGGCAACGTGCTGCGGCTGCGGGCCGACGGCAGGCTCCAGCAGTCGCCGATGTTCCGGGCGCCCATGGCGACCACGCGGCTGCGCACCCACATCTCCCGCGACCGGGAACTCGCCGGTGACCGGATCGCCTGCAACAAGGTCTTCCGCCGCTCGTTCTGGGACGAGCACGACTTCGCCTTCCCCGTCGGCGCGCTGTACGAGGACATCCCGGTCGTGCTGCCCGCGCACTTCCTGGCCGGCTCCGTCGACATCCTGAAGGACCCCGTCTACCACTGGCGCGACCGCCCCGGCTCGATCACCGCCGGCCGGGCCGTCGTGCGCGGCATCCGCGACCGGGTCGCACACGTGCAGGGCGTCTGCGCCTTCCTGGAGGAGAACCGCACGGCCGCCGACAAGAGCCACTACGAGGCACACGCGCTGGCCAACGACCTCTGGTACTTCATGGAGGTCCTGCCCGACGGCGACGACGCGTACCGCGACGCCTTCCTGACGCACACCAACGCCTTCATCGACCAGGTCGAACCTGCGGTGCTCGACGGGCTCCCGTTGCGGCTGCGGCTGATGTGGCACCTGGTACGCGAGCGTCGCACCGAGGAACTGCTGGCCCTGCTCGCCTTCGACAAGCGCGAGCCCGGCGCCTTCGCCGTACGCGGGCTCCGCCGCCGGAAGGCCGCCTACCCGCCGCTGACCCGGCCGGTGCCGGGCCGGGTGCTGCGTGTCGGCGAGCGCGATCTGCCGCTGATCGCCCGGCTGCGGGAGGCCGGCTGGCAGGACGGCAAGCTGCGCCTGAAGGGGTACGCGTACATCCGCAACCTGCCCGCCGGCTCGGGCGCCTCCGAATTCCGGGCCGGATGGTTCCGGGCGGGCGGGCGGCAGGTGATCCCGCTCCGGCTGCGCAGGACCGCCGAGCCGGAGGCCACCGCACGCTCCCGGCAGAGCCTCCACGACTACGACCGGTCGGGCTTCGAGGCGGTGCTCGACCCCGCCCGGCTCCGCATCCCCGTGGACGGCCCGGCCGGCCAGGTCACCTGGCGCCTGGAGCTCGGCGTCGCACGGAACGGGCTGCTGCGCCGCTCCGCGCCCAGCACCGCCGAGACCCCCGTGGCGCCGCCCGTGCACCGGCCGGACGGGGACCACCGGATCGTCCCGGTGCTCGACGGCGACCGGCTGGTCGTGCACGCCGAGCGGATCGACGCACGCTTCGAGACCCACCGCGCGGGTGAGCAGGCCGACGGCACGGCCGCCGTCGTCGTCGACGGCATGCTCCGCGACCGGCTCGGCGTACAGGACCTGAGACTGAGCCTCACCCACCGCTCCTCCGGCACCGCCTTCGAGTGCCCCGTGACGGTGCAGGGTGACACCACACCCTCGGCGACGGGATGGCGTCGCTTCACGGCCGAGATCCCGCTCGCCGCGCTCCTGGACGCCCGGCCCGCGGCCACGCAGGCGCGGTCGGGCATCCCGTACAGCGTCCATCTCGTCGGCCCCCGCGGCAGCCGCACCCCCCTCGACGTGCCGGGGCCCGTCCCGCCGGGCCGCTACCCCCTCGCGCCGGCCGGCGACGAGCCCCGCGAACTGGGCCTCACCGCGAGCGCGCGCGGCAATCTGCTGATCAGCGACCGCCCCGTCCAGCCCGCCGTGGAACTGGCCGCCTGGACGCAGGACGGGAAGCTGCTCCTGGAAGGCACCTTCCCGGACGACCCCGGACGCCCGGCCGAGCTGGTGGCCCGGCACAGCGGTCATCACGAGGAGGCGGTCTTCCCCGTCGCGTTCACCGGTCCGCAGGACGAGCGGCGGTTCACGGCCGAACTGCGGCCGGACGCCGTCGCGACGTGCGGGGGCGGCGAACTGCCGCTGGGGGAGGGCAACTGGTACTTCTTCCTCCGCGAGAAGGGCTCCGCCGACGAGACCCGTGACACCGCCCTGCGCCTCCCGGCCGCCGTCCACCACACCCTGCCGGCGGCCCGCACCCTGGCAGGCCGCGCGTACGTCATCGAGCGGCGCTTCCACGACCAGCTCCTCCTGAGCTGCGCGCCCCCGCTCGCCCCGGCGGAGCGAGGCCCCCGCGCCCGGCGGCTGCTCGGCACGGCCTACATCGCGCAGCGCACCGCGGCGCTGCGCGACACCGTGCTGTTCAGCAGCTTCGACGGCAGGCAGTACTCGGACTCACCGCGAGCCGTCCACGAGGAGCTGTCCCGGCGGGGTACCGGTGCGAAGCATCTGTGGGTCGTGCGCGACGGCCAGGCGCGCATCCCGGCCGGGGCCACCGCCGTGGAGCACGGCTCGGCCGCCTGGCACGAGGCACTGGCCCGCAGCCGGCACATCGTCACCAACACCCAGCTGCCCGAGTGGTTCGAACGGCGCGAGGGCCAGACCGTCGTCCAGACCTGGCACGGAACCCCGCTCAAGCGCATCGGCCTGGACCTCGCCGGAACCGCCCAGGCGAACCGCGCCTACATCGCCACCCTCGAACAGCGTGCCCGGCAGTGGAGCTTCCTGGTCTCGCCGAACACGTACGCGACGCCCGTGCTGCGCCGCTCCTTCGGCTTCGAGGGCGAGGTCCTGGAGTGCGGCTACCCGCGCAACGACCTCTTCCACGCCCCGGACCGGACCAAGGTCGCCGCCGCGGTACGGGAGACCCTCCAGATCCCCGACGGCAAACGGGTCGTGCTCTACGCACCGACCTGGCGCGAGGACCGGCCGAAGAACGGTGGCCGGTACACCATGGACCTGCGCCTCGACCTCGCCGCCGCCGAGCGGGAACTGGGCGCGGACACCGTCCTGCTGGTGCGCCGTCACTACCTGGTCACCGACCGGCTCCCGGACAGCGGGACCGGATTCGTCCGCGACGTCTCGCGCTACCCGGAGGCCGGCGAGCTGATGCTGATCAGCGACGCGCTGGTGACCGACTACTCCTCGATGATGTTCGACTTCGCGCAGACCGGCCGCCCGATGCTCTTCCACACCTACGACCTCGACCACTACCGCGACACGCTGCGCGGATTCGCCTTCGACTTCGAATCGAGGGCACCCGGCCCGCTGATCCCGGAGTCCGCGGATCTCGTCGAGGCCCTGCGCGACCCGGTCCGGTCGACCGCGGGACACGCGGGGGCGTACGAGGCCTTCCGGCGGGACTTCTGCGACCTCGACGACGGCCGGGCGGCCGCGCGGGTGGCCGACCGGATGCTGGAGTCCGTCTCCCCGTGCCGCACCGCTCCGGGCGGGACGGATGCGCGGTGAAGTGCGGAGCGGCGTGGTGGTGAACAGGAATTGACGCACGGGCTGTCCAAACTGCGTGAACCGTTCGAGTGATTCCGAGAAAGTGGCGTTTGCACAGATGTGCAGGGAAATCGAGATGCGGGCCGGATAAGTATGCTCATCGGTGCGTCGCATCGTGACTTCGGGTTGCTACGTTCTGTTTTCATGGGTATCCGAATGTGGTGCGAAACCTGGGATGTGCGTCGGGCCAGAGCCGTGGTGCTTGTTGCCGCGGCGGCCGGTCTTCTCACTCGCACGCTCATCGCGGCGAATGTGCCCGGACCCGCCGATGTGCGCTTCTTCCAGGGATTCGCCCGGGCCGTCGCCGCACACGGACCCATTCGAATCTATGAGCAGCAGCTGCCCGGACTGCCCGTCTACAACCACCCGCCGCTGGCCGGCTGGATGCTGCTCGGACTGAACGGTCTTTCGGAATTCGGCATTTCGTTCGCCACGTTGATCCGGTGGCCCGCCTCGCTCGCCGATTTCCTCTGCGCCCTGCTCGTGTTCGAAATCGTCCGCCGACGCGCCACGCTCCGTACCGCGGTGCTGTGCGGGGCCGGTGTGGCCGTCAGCCCGGTGCTGATCGCGACCTCCGGCTACCACGGCAACACCGACGCGGTCGCCGTCATGTTCGCCCTGGCGGCCGCCCATCTGCTGGCCGACCGGAAGTCCCCGCTCGCCGCGGGAGTGGCCGCGGTGCTCTCGATCAGCGTCAAGTTCATCCCGATCGTGGTGGTCCCGGCGCTGCTGATCGCCGCGCTGCGGGGCGGGCGCCCGGTCCTGGTCCGCTTCGCCGCCGGATTCGCCGCCGCCTTCGCGATCGTGTGGGGCCCGGCCCTGGCAACCGTGCCGCAGGATCTCCGGCGGAACGTGCTGGAGTACGCGGGCGGCAGCTACCGCCTCTGGGGGCTGGTCCGCTTCGCCGACGTGTCCGGCCTCCCGGAGTCCGTCATCACCTTCATGCAGGACGGCGGCCACTTCCTCTTCGTCCTGCTGTGCGTGGCCGCCGGGGCCAGGCTCGCGTGGCTGCGGCCCGCACAGCTGCCGGGCGTCGTCGCCGCCACGCTCGGCCTGCTGCTCCTGCTGTCCACCGCCTCCGGTCTGCAGTACCTGACCTGGGCGGCGGCCGCAATGTTCGTGCTCGGCGCCTGGGAGGGGCTCGCGTACAACGCCGTGCTCGGACTGACCGCCGTCCTCGGCTACAGCGGGCGCTCCGCCGTGAGCTGGAGCGAGCCGGTGCTGTACCTGGGCGCCGCCGGCTGGGTCGTCCTCGCGGCCGGGCTGGCCACCGGCGTCCACCGCCTCCTCGCCACACGGCCCGGCGGGGACCCGCCCGGCCGCACCGGGCGGGCGCAGCTCGCCACCCCCCGTACCTCCCGGCCCTCCGGGTCCGCCGTCACCTGAACGTGAATCCGCGGCGGCACCCGCCTCCACCCCTCCCCGACCCAGCCACCAGTACCGAGCGCAACTGGAGAACGCCCCGTGAAGGAAAGCCCGAGCCCCAGGATCGGCATCCTGGTGGTCGCGTACAACGCGGAGACCACGCTGGAGAAGACCCTCGACCGGATTCCGGAGGATTTCCGGTCCCGGGTCGACGAGATTCTCATTCTCGACGACGCGAGTCATGACGCGACCTTCACCGCCGGCTGCCGGTGGTCGCAGGCCGAGGGAATGCCGCGGACCGTGGTGATGCGGCACACCAAGAACCTCGGATACGGCGGCAACCAGAAAGCCGGGTACGCGCTGGCCGCCGCGCACGGCCTCGACATCATCGTGCTGCTGCACGGCGACGGTCAGTACGCCCCTGAACTGCTCCCCGAAATGGTCGCGCCGATCGAAAGCGGCGAATGCGAAGCCGTTTTCGGATCACGGATGATGAAATCCGGCAGTGCCCTCAAGGGCGGAATGCCGATGTACAAGTGGCTGGGCAACCGCATTCTCACCCGGCTGGAGAACGGACTGCTCGGATCGGAGCTCACCGAATTCCACTCCGGTTACCGCGCCTACAGCGTCGAGGCGCTGAGGAAGCTGCCCATCGACCGGAACACGGACGCGTTCGACTTCGACACCCAGATCATTGTCCAGCTGCTGAACGCGGGAATGCGGATCAAGGAGATCCCGGTCCCCACGTACTACGGCGACGAGATCTGCTACGTCAACGGAATGAAGTATGCGAAGGACGTCGTCAAGGACGTCCTCGAATACCGGCTGGCGGTCAAGGGGTTCGGTACCTGCGCCTGGATTCCCAAGCCCGTGGAGTACGCCTTCAAGGAGGGCGACGGCTCCTCCCACGCGGTCATCCTGGAGAAGATGCGGAAGCTGCCCCCCGGCCGGGTCCTGGACCTCGGCTGTTCCGGCGGGCTGTTCGCGCAGCGTCTCGAATCCCTCGGCCACGAGGTGACCGGCGTGGACTACGTCGAGGTGCCCGGTGTGCGGGAGAAGTGCACCCACTTCCATCTCGCCAACCTGGAGGAGGGGCTGCCGGCCGAGATCGGTACCGGCTTCGACTACGTCGTGGCCGGGGACGTCATCGAGCACCTCTCCCGGCCCGAGCGGGTGCTCGAGGAGGTCGCCTCCGTGTTGCGGCCCGGCGGCGAGGTACTGCTCTCCGTGCCGAACTTCAGCCACTGGTACTCACGGCTGCGGGTCGCGCTCGGGGTCTTCGACTACGACCGCCGCGGCATCCTCGACGAAACGCATCTGCGCTTCTTCACCCGGGCCAGCCTGCGCCGCACCGTGCGCGCCGCGGGCTACGACGTCCTGGACATCGCCTCGACCGGGGCGCCGTTCTGGTCGCTCCTGGGACGCGGGCCGCTCGCCGCCGTGCTCGGCGGGATGTCGAGGCTGCTGACCCGGATCCGGCCGACGCTGTTCGGCTATCAGCACGTCGCACTGCTCACCCCGCATGCGGCCGAGACGATCATCGCTGGAGAGCACGTCGATGTACAGGACATCCTCAACCGACAGTACGTCCCTGCCGACCGGGTCGGCGTCTGAGCCGACGATCCCCGAACCCACCCCCGCCCCGGCGTCCGAGTCCCGGGCCGCCGCAGTCAGGAGCAAGGCCTTGACCCTCCCCAGTCTGATCCTGCTGCTGTTCGCCGTGTTCTCGTCGGCCGGTGGCCAGATCATGCTCAAGCACGGGATGAAGGGCGCCGTCGCGACCGCCGGGCGGGACGGCGGCTCGGTCGCGCTGCGTGCCGCCACCAGCCCGTGGGTCGTCCTCGGCCTGGTGGTCTTCGCGGTCTCCGCTCTCGCCTGGATGTCGACGCTGGCCAAGGTGCCGCTGTCCATCGCCTATCCGTTCAACGCCCTCGGCTATCTGCTGATCGTGGGGGCCGGGGCGACGGTGCTGCACGAGCGGACCTCGATGTGGACCTGGGGCGGTTCGCTGCTCGTGGTGATCGGCCTCGCCACGGTCATGGCGGGCCAGCAACGCTGACCCGTGCATGAGGAAGGGCCCGCCACCACCGTGGCGGGCCCTTCCTCATGCACGACGGATTCAGAGCGTGGCGGGCTCTTCGCCCAGCAGGACGCGGCGCACCACGCGCTCGGCGGCGCGGCCGTCGTCGTACGGGCAGAAACGGGCCCGGAAGGCGGCCAGGAGCTCCCGGCTCTCCGGGCTGTCCCAGCTGCCGTCGTTGAAGACGCGTGCCAGTTCGTCCGTGGTCGTCGCCACGGCACCCGGGGTCTCGCCGGGCCGGCCGGAGAGCAGGTCGAACACGACGCCGCGGACCGTGCGGTACGTCTCCCAGTCCGGGGCGTGCACCACGATCGGGCGGTTCAGGTGCGCGTAGTCGAACATCACCGACGAGTAGTCGGTGATCAGAGCGTCGGCCGCCAGGCAGAGGTCCTCGATCCGGGGGTGCTCGCTCACGTCGATCACCGACGGACCCCCGGGCAGCTTCGCGCCCCCGTAGAAGTAGTGCGCGCGCACCATGACCACGGTGTCCGGGCCGACCGAGGCGCAGAACCGTTCCAGGTCCAGGCGGCTGGTGAAGGCCGCCTCGTAGTCGCGGTGGGTGGGCGCGTACAGCACGGCGCGCTGCCCGGGCCGGATGCCGAGGCGCTCGCGGACCGCCCGGACCTGTTCCCCGGTCGCCGACGCGAGGACGTCGTTGCGCGGGTATCCCGTCTCCAGGGTCCGCGCGGCACCCGGGTAGGCGCGGGCCCAGACCTCGGTGGAGTGCGGATTGGCGGAGACGCTCCAGTCCCACCGGTCGACCCGCTTGAGCAGCCGGTCGAAGTTCAGCCCCTGCGCCGCCGCCGGATAGTCCTGCTGGTCCAGGCCCATGATCTTCAGCGGGGTGCCGTGGTGCGTCATCACATGCACCTGGCCGGGCCGCTTGACCACGTGGTCGGGGAAGTTGACGTTGTTGAAGAAGTACGTGGCCCGGGCCATCGTCGCCCAGTAGCGACGGGTGCCGGGCACCACGTAGTCGATGCCCTCCGGCACCGAGTCCACCTGGTTCTTCGAGACCACCCACACCCCGCGCACCCCCGGCGCCAGCTCCTGGGCCTTGCGGAAGACGGCCTCCGGATTGCAGCTGACCCCGCGGTTCCAGTACGCGGCGTACACGGCGAGCCCCCGGTCCAGCGGGAGTTTGCGCCAGTACCAGTAGTAGCGCCTGCTCAGGCTGCGCTTGGCCCGGTCCCGCACCGCGTCCGGGGCGGCCCGCAGCCCGCGGCGCACGGTCAGGGCCGTGTCGAGGGCGCCGAGCAGGGCGTACCGGCCGCCGCCGATCAGCCGGGGGCGCAGTCCGCGTGCGCCGCCGGGGAGACGGTGCCCGGCGGGCCGGTAGGTGCGGTGGAAGGCGGCGACGGAGCGGACGTACCTCCGGCGGCGACGGGTCACGGCAGGGTAGTCGGCCAGCAGCTCCTGGACGGCCCGTTCGAAGAGCAGCGGCTGCACGGAGAGCAGCCGGGGGCGCTCGCGGAGGAACTCCATCAGCCCGGCGTACGCGTCGACGAGCTCGGCGGGCGCCGCTTCCGGCGTCCCGTCGCCGAGGCCCGGCAGGTAACGCTGCTGGCGGTGCTCGACGCACGGGGTGGGCAGGACGGCCACGGACTCGGCGGCGGCGACGGTCTGCAGGGCGTAGACGCGCTCCCCGTGCCGCCCGGGCCCGAAGGCCAGCTTCTCGCCCTCGTGCAGGGTGCGGCGTACCGCCCGGTTCCAGGACACCGGGGCGATATCGAGGAGCGCGGACTGTCCGGGGGCGGCCAGCGGGCCGTCGGAGAGGGCGCCCAGCCGCTCCAGCGACCTGCTGGGCCGGGACCGTCCGCGGAACGGCCGCTTGTGGTGGCCGAACAGCAGCAGATCGGGCTCCCCGGCGTCCACGAGCCGTTCGGCGACGGCACCCAGCGCGCCCGGCAGGAGGACGAAGTGAGCGTCCAGGAACAGCAGATAGTCGCCGACGGCCCGCTCCGCCCCGGCGTTGCGGCACCCCTGCGGACCCGCGCCGTCCGGCAGATGGATGACCTGCACCCGGTCGTCCCTGGCGGCGAACTCGTCGAGCAGCAGCCCCGAACCGTCCGGCGCGCCGTCGGCGACACCGATCACCTCGATGTCCGTGAACGGCTGGGAGAGCACCGACTCCAGACATTCGCGCAGACTTCCCCGGGCGCGGCGGACGGGGATGATGACACTCAGGCGGGGCATACGGACTCTTTCTCGGACACGGGCGTGCGGAGCGGCAGGGCCGGGGTGCGGCCGCACGGGCGTACGCGCGCCGACGGCGGAGGCGGGTACTCCGTAAACGCCCGAAGGAGTGACGGGGTTACGCCGCACCCCGCCGGCCACGCGAAACGCCAGGTGGGGGCACTCCTGTTGGCGTACACAGGGGTGCCCCCGGTTGACGTACCGGTGTGCGATGTTCCGTACGGCGGGGCTACTTGACCGCGCCCGCCATCACGCCGGAGACGAACTGGCGCTGGAAGGCGAAGAACACCGCGAGCGGGATCACCATCGACACGAAGGCGCCGGGCGCCAGGACGTCGATGTTGTTGCCGAACTGCCGTACCTGCTGCTGGAGCGCCACCGTGATCGGCGGGGAGTCGGAACCCGCGAAGATCAGCGCGACCAGCATGTCGTTCCACACCCAGAGGAACTGGAAGATCCCGAGCGAGGCGATCGCCGGCCCGCCCAGCGGCATCACGACCCGGGTGAAGAGCCGGATCTCGCCCGCCCCGTCGAGCCGCGCCGCCTCCAGCAGTTCGCGCGGGATCTCCGCGAAGAAGTTGCGCAGCAGGAAGATGGCGAAGGGCAGGCCGAAGGCCGTGTGGAAGATGACCACACCGAAGGTCGTCTCGAAGATGCCGACCGCGCCGAAGAGCTTGGAGACCGGGATCAGGGCGACCTGCACCGGGACCACCAGCAGCCCCACGACCACCAGGAACCACCAGTCGCGGCCCGGGAACTCCATCCAGGCGAAGGCGTATCCGGCGAGCGAGCCGATCACCACGACCAGGACCGTCGACGGGACGGTGATCATGACCGTGCTGAACAGCGAGTCGGTGATCGTCGAATTGTCCAGCAGCCGTGTGTAGTTGTCGAAGGTCAGCTCGGACGGGGCGGTGAAGACCTTCCACCAGCCGGTCGCCGCGATCCGGTCCGCGCCGCGCAGCGAGGACAGGAAGAGCCCGACGGTCGGCATCAGCCAGAACAGGGCCACCAGGACCAGCACGACCCGCATCACACCGCCGCCGGCCAGGGCCGCGATCCGTGAGCCGAGGGACCGCCCGGCCTTCGTCGCGGAGGTGCCCGGGGCGTCGCCCGCCCCGGCGGGCGGGGCCGTGGTCGAGGGAGTCGTCATCGGCGCCCCTCCTTCCGTATCCGCCGGATGTTGAAGAGCATCACCGGAACCACCAGCAGCAGCAGGAGTACGGCGATGGCGCTGCCGATCCCCAGGTCCGCGTCCGTGCCGAACGAGGACCGGTAGAGCTGGAGCGCCAGGACGTTCGCGTCGTCCTGCGAGGAGCCCGGCGCGATGATGAAGACGAGGTCGAAGACCTTCAGGACGTTGATCATCAACGTCACCAGCACCACCGCGAGGACCGGGGCGAGCATCGGCACGGTGATCCGGCGGAACACCTGCCACTCGTTGGCCCCGTCGACCCGGGCCGCCTCCAGGAGTTCGCGCGGCAGGCCCGCCAGGCCGGCCGCGATCAGCACCATGGCGAAGCCCGCCCACATCCAGACGTAACTCCCGATGATGCCGGGCGTCACGAACGACGGGCCGAGCCAGTCCACCCCGTTGTACGGCTCCTTGAAGTTCGAGGCCGGGAGGCGGAGTTCGGCCCCGTCCGCGGAGGCGGGCAGGGTGAAGACGCCGTCGGCGCCCGCGGTGGCCGATGCGACCACCCTGCCGTCCTTGACGGCCTCCACCTTGATGCCCTTGAGCCCGAGCTCCTTGGCGTCGATGACGTTGGGTCTGCCGCCGCCGCCCTTGGTGAAGTCCAGCCACGCGGTGCCGGTGATCCTTCCGTCCCCGCCGGTCTGCGGCGCGCGGGCCGGCTTGGCGTCGGTGGGCATCTTCGCGGGCAGCACGCCGACCAGCGGCAGCTGGACCGGTTCCCCGGCCCGTACGGGCTCCTTCGTCACGAAGGAGCCGCCGTCCGCCGCCTTCAGCGGATGGACGGGCAGCGGATGCGCCTTGGGGAAGCCCGCCGACTCGGCGAACGTGTCGTGCACACCCACCCATACGGCGTTCGCGACCCCGCGCTCCGGTGCCGCGTCGTACACCAGCCGGAAGATGATGCCCGCTGCGAGCATCGAGATCGCCATCGGCATGAAGACGATCAGCTTGAACGCCGTGCCCCAGCGGATGCGCTCGGTCAGCACCGCGAAGATGAGACCGAGAGCGGTGGCGACGGTCGGGGCGAAGACCACCCAGATCGCGTTGTTCTTGACCGCCGTACGGATGGTGTCGTCCGTGAACAGCGCCTTGTAGTTGTCGAGGCCGGCGAATCCGGTGCCCGCCTGGTCGAAGAACGACCGGTAGACGGAGTACACGATCGGATACACCACGAGCGCGCCGAGCAGGATCAGCGCGGGCAGCAGGAAGAGCGCCGCGATGATCCTGCGGGTGCCGGTCACGCTCCTGCTGCCGGGCACCTTGCGCAGGGGCGGCCCGCCGGGCCCGGGCTTCCTGGGGGCGGGCACCGAAGCCCCGCCGGGCGGTTGCTTGTCGGCGGGGAGCGCCTCGTCGGCGCCCCCCGCTGCGGCTGTCGTCATCGCGTCAGCTCTTGTACGCCTTGGCCGCGTCGGACTCCAGTTTCGCCTGGGTCCCCGCGATGTCCTTCGGGTTCTTCAGGAAGTCCTGGAGGGTCTTCCACTCGCCCTTACCGGGCGTACCGCCGAACGACTGCGGGGCCTGGTCGGACATGTCGAACCGGACGGCGTCACCGGCCGCGATCAGCGCCTTCGCCATGGTGCGCTGCACCTCGTTGGGGTACGCGGCGGCGTCCAGGGACTTGTTCGGCGAGATGAACCCGCCCTGCTCGGCCCAGATCTTCGCCGCGTCCGTGGAGGCCAGCCAGGTCAGCAGGGCCTGGGCGCCCTTGCCGTCCTTCAGGGCCACCGCCGCGTCGCCGCCGGTCACCACGGGCGACTCGGCGCCGACCGCGGGGAACGGGAACACCTTGGCGTCCGTACCGATCTTGGCCTTCGTCTGGGCGATGTTGATGCTGACGAAGTCGCCCTCGAAGACCATGGCGCCCTTGGGCTGGTCACCGCCGGTGAAGGTCTGGGTCACCGAGGCGGGGAACTCCGTCTGCAGCGCGCCGTCGGCGCCGCCCGCGATCAGGGAGGGCTTGCCGAAGAGCTGGGCCAGCGAGGTCAGCGCGTCCTTGACGGACGGGTCCGTCCACTTGATCTTGTGCTGGGCCAGCTGGTCGTACTTCTCCGGGCCCGCCTGGGAGAGGTAGATGTTCTCGAACCAGTCGGTCAGCGTCCAGCCGTCCGCGCCGCCGACCGAGACCGGGGTGACGCCGGAGGCGGACACCGTCTCCGCGGTCGCCAGGAAGTCCTTCCAGGTCTTCGGCTCCGATGCGCCCGCGTTCTCGAACGCCTTGGCGTTGTACCAGATCAGCGACTTGTTGGCGGCCTTGAAGTACACGCCGTACTGGGTGCCGTCGACCGCGCCGAGATCCTGCCAGACCTGGGAGTAGTTCTTGGCGAGCTGGGCCTTGGCCTCGGCCCCGGCCGGCTTGGCCCACTTCTTCTCGACGGCCTGCTTGATGGCCCCGACCTGCGGGATCATCGCGACGTCCGGCGGCTGGCCGCCCGCGATCTTCGTACCGAGGAAGTTGACGATCGGGTCCTGCGCCGGGACGAACGTCACCGTCGCGCCCGTGCGCTTCTCGAACTCCTTGAGGACCTTGACGAAGTTGGCCTGCTCGGGCCCGGTCCAGACGGCTGCGACCGAGATCTTCTCGCCGTCCAGTTTCGGTAAGGCGACGCTCGGCGTGCTCCCGGTCCCCTTGGACGAGCCACCCCCGTCCTTGGCGTCCTTCGTACCGTCACCGTCGTCGCCGCAGCCGGTGAGGGCCAGCGCGCCGATGGCGGTGAACACCAAGGCGGCCCTGCGAATCCGAACTGTTGTGCGCATTCCTGCCCCGTCTCTCCTGTGCGCGTGCGCGGACCGCCGCCGGCCTGGTCCCCCGTGGCGGTCGCTCACTTGTCACGTCGTCCTGTGCGCACAGTCCTACGCCCGGCGCCGGGGTGCCGCAATACCGCCATCGGGCCCAACTCCTTGATCGTGATGGGCTCGTGACGTGAGATCAGTGCCGGTAGCGGGTGATCAGGGACGGCGGGTCCCATAGGGGGCCCGCCGTCCCTCAGGGATGCGTGGGTGCCAGCGGCGGCAGCGGTTCGGCGTTCACCGAACGCGCCGCCCGCTCCAGCGCGCTGGCCAGCAGCGCCAGGTCCGTCGGCCCGTTGCCCAGCTCGCGGACCGGGCGACGGGTCGGCGGATCGCCCATCCGCTCCCACTCCAGCGGCACCACGGTGGGCCGCAGGGTCGCCGTGCGCGGGATGCGGCCGGTCACCCGGCCGCCCTGGAACGGTGTGACCCGGCCGTCGGGATGGCCCAGCCGACCGCGGCCCGGCGCGGGTTCGTCCGGCGACGGCGGTATGACGGGCGGATCCAGTACGACGCGCAGCCGCGCCCCCCGGGCCAGCTCGGTGTCCTCCGTGCGGTCCGGGCGGGCGGACGTCGCGATCAGATGGATGCCGAGCCTGCCGCCCTCCCTGGCCACGGCCTCCAGCGCCCGGACGACCGAACCCGCGGCCGGGCGGCCCGGACTGCCCAGCGCCGGGGCGATCAGCGCGTCGAAGTCGTCCACCAGCACGACGAGCCGGGGCAGCGGGGAGGGCCCCGGGTCCGCGGCCCGGGCCGAGGCGGGCCGCAGCCGCAGGGTGCCGCTCATCGCGGACTCCACGTCATCGCGCTGCTCGGACGGGCCGGCGGGACGCTGTCCCACCATGTGCTGAGCCACTTCGTGCCGGCTGTGCCAGTCGGTGAAGTCCAGCCCGCCCAGAAGCTCGGCCCGCCGCTTCACCTCACCGCCCAGCGCCTGGGCGAACTCCCGCATCCGGACCGGATCGGACGCCACCAGGTGCATGAACGCGTGCGGGAGTTCGGTGCAGGGACGCAGGCTCTCCCCGCGCTCGCCGCCCGCCCCGTCGACCAGGAGGACGCCGAGCCGGTCGGGCCGGTCGGCGGCGGCCAGCGACGCGGCGACCGCCCGCAGCAGTTCCGTACGCCCGCTGCCGCCGGGCCCTTCGATGAGCAGGTGCGGCCCCTCCTCGGAGAGATCCACGCTCACCGGACCCCGGGGCCCGGCCCCGAGCACCACCACGGGCCGCCCGGCGGGAACGCCCGAGGAGACGGAGGCCCGGGCGGACCGGGCAGCGGGCGCGCGCCCGGATCCGGCAGCGCGTGCGGCGACCTGGGGCGCGTCGCCCTGGCGCGGCCCGCTGACCCGGTTTGAGGACCGACCCGACCCCGCGCTCCGCAGGCTGTCCGCGCCCTGTACGTCTCCGGCCCCGCCCCAGGCCCGGGTGTCGGAGCCCGGCAGGGTGCGGGAACTCGGCCTGTCCCCGGGCCCTCCGTCGTAGCGCTGCGCCCCGACGCGGGGGTGAGGCGTGCTGTCGGGGTAGGGCGTGCGGCCCGAGCCGGGGCCTTCGGGGTACGGGGTACGGCCGGAGCCCGAGCGGGGGGCGTCGGCCGGGCCGGGGTAGGGCGTACGGCCCGAGCCGGTCGGTTCGGGGTACGGCGTGCGGCCGGATGTGCGGTCGTCCGCGGTGCCGGGGTACGGCGTGCGGCCGGAGCCCGCGCTGTCGTACGCGTCGCCGCGGCCCGGGGTGCGGCGCGGCACACCCGCGTGGGTGTCGTTGCTGCCGGGGTACGGGGTGCGGCCGGATGAGCGGTCGCCCGTGGCGCCGGGGTAGGGCGTGCGGCCCGAGCCGGTGCTGTCGGGATACGGCGTGCGGCCCGAGCCGAGCGGTTCCGGGTACGGAGTGCGGCCCGAGCCCGGGGTGTGGCCTTCGTCTTCCGTGCCTCGCGGGGCGGCGGGGTGCGCCGGGTCGGCGGCGTTGCGCTGGGCGCCCACGCGGGGGCCGGGGCTGCCCGGGTGCGCGGTGCGGGCCGAGCCGCGCCCCTCGTCGGCCACGGCTCCCGCGGCGCCCGTCCAGCTGCCCGCGCCGCGGACCGTCGCGCCCGGCTGCTCGTCCGCCGCCGAGGCCCAGCGGGCCATCAGCGAGGCCGGGGTGGCGCGGGCCAGGCCCAGCTCGTCCAGGAGCCGGGCCGACGGGGGGAGTGCCACGGCCGCGCGGTGGCCCGGCAACGCCGTCGAACCCTCCGCCCGCAACGGAGCCAGCGCCCGCGCGAACCGCTCCGCCCAGTGCGCCGAGACCGCGTCCACCGTGGCCACCGTGCCGTGGCCGGCGGCCCGCCCGCCCGAGGTGCGCAGCAGCCGCAGCGCCGTGGCCACATCGCCGCTGAGCATGGCCACGGCCCCGCACTCGCGGAAGGCGATCGAGGCGTGGCAGGCCGCCTCGTACGTCGCGGCGACCGGTGACGTGGGGCTGGCGGCCGGGGTCTCCGCCAGACAGACCAGATGGATGCCCGCCGCCGCACCCGCCGCGGCCAGCCGGGCGGTGTTCTCGCGCAGCACCGCGGAACCGGGGTCGCCGTCGACGACCACCACGGTGAACGGGCCCTCGTAGTGACGGGCGGCCTCGGCGACCGTGCCGGGGTCGAGACTCGCCCAGCCGGGGCCGAGCGGGCCCTCGTCCAGCCGGCGCACCAGCTCCGTCGTCCGGGCGACCGCCTGTTCGCGGTCGTACGCCAGCAGCAGCCGGCAGTCCTGGCCGTGCATCGGCCGCAGATGCGGGAGCCAGCCGAGCCAGGCCCACTCGCGCCGCCGCTCGTCCGCGCCGCGGGCCCGGTCCGTGCTGATCAGCACGATCTCCAGATCGGCGGGGGAGTGCAGCGCGGCCAGCTGGGCCACGGTGGAGCGGGCGAGGCCCGCCAGCCGTTCCCGCGGCCCGGCGAGCCCGAGGGAACCGGCCTCCCGCAGTCCCACCGTCACGGGCACGGCGGGCAGGTCGGCCCGGTCGGTCGTGCCGAGGCGCACCACCAGTGCCTCCGGGTGCGCGATGTCGCGCTCCCACAGCCGGGGGCCCGGGCCGAGCGCGGTCAGCAGGACGGAGGCCGGATCCGGCCAGGTGCCTTCGGGGGCGGTGGGCAGCGCGGTGAACGTCGCGGCGGGGGCCGGGGGGCCGGCCTCGTCGGGCACGCTCTCGTGCACGGGATCGGCCTTGCCGCCCGCGAGCCGGCGGGCCCAGGCGCCTATGCCGCGCCGGGGCGCCCCGGCGTCCGGCATCCGGCCGGTCCGTCCGGAGCCGGAGTGGGGCCGCGCCGGGGCCGGGCCGTCGGCGCCGCAGGAGCGCTCGTGCTCCGGGGCGGTGTCCGACCCGTCGTGTTCCTCCGGTCCGCCGTGAGCGGGTCCGTAGCCGTGGTCCGGGGCCGCCGGTGCCCTGGCCACCCGCAGATGACCCTCGCCGTCCGGCGCCGTGTCCAGGACCGGTGTGCGCGCACCGGAGGTGAGCCGGAGCGTCGATTCGCCGAGGCGGAGCAGTGCGCCGGGGTTCAGCCGGACCGGGCGGTCGCGGACGTCTGTACCGTCCAGCGAGGTGCCGTTGGTGGACCCGAGATCGGCGACGGAGACCCGGCCCTCCGCGGAGACCGTCACCGCGCAGTGCAGCCGGGAGACGTCGGGGTCGTCGAGCGGGACGTCGGCGTCGGCCGAGCGGCCGATCCGGATCTGCCCGCCGTGCAGCAGGTGGACCCCGCCGGCGTCCGGCCCCGCGATCACGTGCAGCTGGGCCGGGACGGTGTCGTCGGGCGTCTCGTCCCCGCCCGGGACCTGGAGCGAGAGCACCGCCCCGTCGACCAGGGGAGGCTCACCGAGCGCGCACCGCTGTGCGTCGAGCCGTTCCCGTCCGGCGAACAGCACCACCGCACCGCTGCCGAGCGAGCCGTCGGGCCCGGAGACGGAGGCGGCCAGATGCGACGCCACGGCGGCCAGCGCCGTCCCCGCGGGGGCGGTCACCAGCACGTCGCAGGCGCGCGCCGGGGTCTGGCCGCTGCGCGGCGCGAGGACGGTCAGCCGGATCTGCATCGCCGTCAGCGGTCCCTTCTGCGCGCGGTGCCCGGCAGGGGAGACGCCCTGTGATTCCCCCCACCCGGCACGGACGCGTCGTCCGGTACAGGTTCGTCACGTCACGCGGGGCTCCCGCCCCCACAGTTCCGTGCTGGAGGCATCCTCGCACCTGCCACTGACAACACGCCCGGGGGTCACCGCTAAGTGATCTTGAAACGTCTGCTGTGCGCCCAAAAGTGCCTGCTTGGCCGGTTCCTCAGGGGGTACCGACCCCACACGACGTGACCCGGACCGGTGCCCCGTGCCGTACCGCCGGACTGCCGTACGGCAACCATCGGCCCGGTACGGGCGTCTTCCCCGGCAGCCTGCCCGACCCGGCCGTCCACTCGGCCCGCCCCACTAGAGTGGGCCGGAACTCGGGACGGAACCGGGGGACCGCAAGCACCACGACCAGCAGGGAGCGCATGACGTGCGGCCGGTAGGCAGCAAGTACCTGCTCGAGGAGCCGCTGGGACGCGGCGCCACGGGCACCGTCTGGCGTGCCCGCCAGCGGGAGACCGCGGGCGCCGAGGCGGCCGTCGCCGGCCAGCCCGGTGAGACCGTGGCGATCAAGGTCCTCAAGGAGGAGCTCGCCAACGACGCGGATGTCGTGATGCGGTTCCTGCGCGAGCGCTCCGTCCTGCTGCGGCTGAGGCACGACAACATCGTGCGCACCCGCGACCTGGTCGTGGAGGGCGATCTCCTCGCCCTCGTCATGGACCTGGTCGACGGCCCCGACCTGCACCGCTACCTCCGCGACAACGGCCCGCTCACCCCGGTCGCCGCCTCGCTGCTCACCGCGCAGATCGCGGACGCGCTCGCCGCCAGCCATGCCGACGGCGTCGTCCACCGCGACCTGAAGCCCGCCAACGTGCTGCTCGACGAGCGCGACGGCCAGATGCACCCGATGCTCACCGACTTCGGCATCGCCCGTCTCGCCGATTCCCCGGGCCTGACCCGGACCCATGAATTCGTCGGGACGCCGGCCTACGTGGCGCCCGAGTCGGCCGAGGGCCGCCCGCAGACCTCCGCCGTCGACATCTACGGCGCCGGGATCCTGCTGTACGAGCTGCTCACCGGCCGCCCGCCGTTCGCCGGCGGCACCGCGCTGGAGGTCCTGCACCGGCACCTCAGCGAGGAACCCCGGCGCCCCAGCACCGTCCCCGCCCCGCTGTGGACGGTGATAGAGCGCTGCCTGAGCAAGGACCCGGACCGCAGGCCCAGCGCCGAGAACCTCGCCCGCGCGCTGCGTACCGTCGCCGCCGGTATCGGCGTGCACGCGAACTCCGCGCAGATCGCGGCCGCCGACGGCGTGGGCGCCCTGCTCGCACCCGACCCGGCGCCCACCGCGGTCCCGGAGACGCCGGGAGCGGCCGACCCCACGCAGGTGCTCCCGAGCAACGCGGGCTCGTACGACCCGAACGGCTACGACCCCAACGCGGCCACCAGCGTCATGCAGCAGAACGCCGGTCCGGGCGGCGGCCACGCCGACCCGACCGCGGTCATGCCGCCCGTCCCGCCGCGCCCCGAGGGCGCACCGCAGCCCGACGGGCCGCACCCCTGGCAGTCCCAGCTCCAGGCCGCACGCGACCGCAACGAGCAGACGCAGGTCCAGTACCTCGACCCGAGCCAGGACCCGCTGCGCCGCCGCCCCCAGCGCCAGCAGCAGCAACCGCCGCAGCAGCAGCCGCAGCGGCGCCAGCAGCAGTACCCCCAGCAGCAACAGCAGCCGCAGCAGTACCGCCAGCAGCCTCAGCCGCAGCCTCAGCAGTACCAGCCGCAGCCGCAGCAGCAGTACCAGCCGCAGCGCCAGCAGTACGCGCCTCAGCAGCCCCAGCAGCCCCAGCAGCCGGACCGGCGCCCGCCTCGCGAGCCGAGGCAGCGCAGCGCCAACCCGATGAAGATCCCCGGCCTCGGCTGCCTGAAGGGCTGCCTGTTCACGCTGGTGCTGCTCGTCGTCGCGAGCTGGCTGATCTGGGAGCTCACCCCGCTGAAGGACTGGATCGGCCAGGGGCAGGGCTACTGGGACGCGGTCACCGACGCCGTCTCCACCGTCACCGACTGGATCTCGAAGCTGGGCGGCGACAGCGGAGGCAGCGGAACCTGACGCGACAGAGACGTGACTCTGTAGTCATGTCGACTTCTGCGGACCAATTCCGTGGCAATTCGCCCGCAGAAGCGAAGGTTGGCGCCATCCGGGGCACGCAACACCCCGATCGCCGCGTAGCTTTGTCGGCCGGGGGTTGTTGTGCGACGGTCCACCGCCAGCCGCTGAGGGAGCAGTCTTGGCACGGAATATCGGCAGCCGGTACACCGCCCACCAGATTCTGGGGCGCGGCAGCGCCGGCACGGTGTGGCTCGGCGACGGCCCCGAGGGGCCCGTCGCCATCAAGCTGCTCCGCGAGGACCTCGCGTCCGACCAGGAACTCGTGGGCCGCTTCGTCCAGGAGCGCACCGCCCTGCTCGGTCTCGACCACCCGCACGTCGTCGCCGTCCGCGACCTCGTGGTGGACGGAAACGACCTGGCCCTGGTGATGAACCTGGTCCGCGGCACGGACCTGCGGACCCGGCTCGACCGCGAGCGCCGGCTGGCCCCCGAGGCGGCCGTCGCGATCGTCGCCGACGTCGCCGACGGCCTCGCCGCGGCGCACGCCGCCGGAGTGGTCCACCGAGACGTCAAGCCGGAGAACATCCTGCTGGACATGGAGGGCCCGCTCGGCCCCGGCAACTCCCACCCCGCGCTGCTCACCGACTTCGGTGTGGCCAAGCTGATCGACACCCCGCGCCGCACCAAGGCCACCAAGATCATCGGTACGCCGGACTATCTGGCCCCCGAGATCGTGGAGGGCCTCCCGCCGCGCGCCGCCGTCGACATCTACGCCCTCGCGACCGTGCTGTACGAGCTCCTCGCGGGCTTCACGCCCTTCGGCGGCGGCCACCCCGGCGCCGTCCTGCGCCGCCACGTCACCGAGACCGTCGTGCCGCTGCCCGGGATCCCCGAGGAGCTCTGGCAGCTGCTGCTCCAGTGCCTGGCCAAGGCCCCGGCCTCCCGGCTGCGCGCCTCCGAGCTGGCGGCCCGGCTGCGCGAGCAGCTCCCGCACCTGGCCGGCATCCCGCCGCTGGACGTGGACGAACCGGACGACGAGACCGAGTCCGAACCGCACGGCCAGGCCTACGATGAGCAGCAGTACACCCCGGCCGCCGAGGAGCCGCGCCGCCGCGGTGCCGTGCCCCTGGTCCCCGGTTCGTCGCCCGACTCCAACCGGGACACCCACACGAGCATGCGCGTCCCGGCGCCCGACGAGCTGTCCGGCGGCCCACGGGGCACCGCCCGCGCCCCGCGCGCCCCGGGCAGGCCCCGGCCGGGCTCGGCCCGCAACAAGTCGGCGGCCATCCGCAAGCGGCGCCTCACCCTGGGCGCCGCGGCCCTGGTCCTGGTCGCCGCCGCCGGGGTGGGCGGCTGGCTGGCCCTGGGCGGCGACGACGCGGGAGCGACCCCGCAGGACACGAGGAATTCGGCACCGGCCACCCCCTGAGCCGCCCTGGTCACGGGGGCTGCGGGAGCCGTGATCACGCGGTCCGAGGAATGCCCGCGCCGACAGCCGTTACGCTGGACCCGTGGCAGTCGTCGATATTTCCGAAGAGCTGAAGTCCCTCTCCTCGACCATGGGGTCGATCGAGGCCGTCCTGGACCTGGATGCGCTGAGGGGTGACATCGCCGTGCTCGAGGAGCAGGCTGCCGCTCCGTCCCTGTGGGACGACCCGGAGGCGGCGCAGAAGATCACCAGCAAGCTTTCGCACCTCCAGGCCGAGGTCCGCAAGACCGAGGCCCTCCGCGGCCGGATCGACGACCTCGAAGTCCTCTTCGAGCTCGCCGAGGACGAGGGCGACGCCGACGCGCTCGCCGAGGCCGAGTCCGAGCTGGAGTCCGTCCGCAAGGCGCTGGACGAGATGGAGGTCCGCACGCTCCTCTCCGGCGAGTACGACGCGCGCGAGGCCCTGGTCACCATCCGCGCCGAGGCCGGTGGCGTCGACGCCGCGGACTTCGCCGAGAAGCTCCAGCGCATGTACCTCCGCTGGGCCGAGCGGCACAACTACAAGACCGAGGTCTACGAGACGGCCTACGCCGAAGAGGCCGGCATCAAGTCGACCACCTTCGCCGTGGAGGTGCCGTACGCCTACGGCACGCTCTCCGTCGAGCAGGGCACCCACCGGCTCGTCCGGATCTCCCCGTTCGACAACCAGGGCCGCCGCCAGACGTCCTTCGCGGGCGTCGAGGTGCTGCCCGTGGTCGAGCAGACGGACCACGTCGAGATCGACGAGTCCGAGCTCCGCGTCGACGTGTACCGCTCCTCGGGCCCCGGCGGCCAGGGCGTCAACACCACGGACTCCGCGGTGCGCCTGACCCACCTGCCCACCGGCATCGTCGTCTCCTGCCAGAACGAGCGCTCGCAGATCCAGAACAAGGCGTCCGCGATGAACGTCCTCCAGGCCAAGCTCCTCGAGCGCCGCCGCCAGGAGGAGCAGGCGAAGATGAACGCGCTCAAGGGCGACGGCGGCAACTCCTGGGGCAACCAGATGCGTTCGTACGTCCTGCACCCGTACCAGATGGTCAAGGACCTGCGGACGGAGTTCGAGATGGGCAACCCGGAAGCGGTCTTCAACGGCGAGATCGACGGCTTCATCGAGGCCGGAATCCGCTGGCGCAAGCAGAGCGAGAAGTAGTGAAGCAGTCCCGCCGGGCCGGGACGCACGCGAGGAGGGGCGCGGGAACCACGGTTCCCGCGCCCCTCCTCGCGTACCCGCGTGGGGTCAGGACGCGGTGCGGCCCAGGCACTGCTTCAGCTCGTCGACCTCGTAGAAGTAGCTGCCCTTCGCCACCGGCTCGCAGCCCTTCCTGAACGCGGTCTGCTTCTCGTTGTAGAGCATCCGCACGAGGTACTTGTTGCCCTTCCGGAACAGGTCCCACTGGATGTTCGTGGCCATGGAGGCCGCCGACTCCCCGCGCCACGGGTTGTCGGCGTACGTGTACGGCTCGGCCTCCGACACGGCCTTCGTGCTCCCGGGCAGGCCCATGAGCGCGGCCAGCGGGATGATCTCCTCCGCGTGCGTGAACCGCAGCTCCGCGCCCGCGTCGCTGGTTCCGTTCCGCTTGGCGTCGATCTTCGCGAAGAAGTCGTCGAGCAGGACGTTCGCCATTTTGTACGTGATGTCGCTGTCCTCGAAGCCGGGGCCCTTCTCGTAGAAGTCCTCGGCGTCGCTGAGGTAGGCGAACCACCGTGCGTCACGGGGCGCGAGGTAGCGCTTCATGTTCCAGTCGCCCTCATCGGCCATGGCCGGAGCGATGCTGTAGAGGGCGTAGACCGCCTGCGCGGCCTCGACCTCGGTGGCGACCGAGCCGAACTCGCCCGCCGAGATCCGCTCGACGAACGCCGGCTTGAAGATCTTCCTCAGTACGTTGCGGGCCGCGGTGTGCGAGGCGGGCTGGTCGGTGATCGAGTCCAGGGTGGAGGCGAGGCGCTCGTCGTTCTCGACGTAGTCCCGGTACTCCGCGCCGCCGGCCGACTTGTGGAAGTAGAGCAGGTCGGCATCGGTCCTGGCCGGTGTGATGAGGGGGGCCAGGGCCGGGTCGTTCTCGGCGAGGGCCTCGGCGAACAGGTTCCCGCTGTCGACCGCGCGGTCCTTGCCGGAATTGACGACGTTGATCCGCTCGGCGTTCTCGGCGATCTGCTCGAAGAGCCCGGGAAGCCGCTTCTCCAGGCGTGCGGCGGTGTCCTGGATCTCGCGTACGCCGCGCCCGCTGAGCTGTCCGTATCCGATCGCTTCCATGGCGGCGAGCAGCGACTTCGTCTCGGCGCCGAAGCGCTCACCGTCACGGGTCAGCTGCCCCTCGCTCCTCGCCTTCTCCCACAGGGCCAGGATCAGATCGCCGTCCTCGCTGTCGGACGCCGCCCGGGAGCCGTGGCGAGAGACGTTCTCGGTGAACACCGGGACGAAGCCCTTCGGGGCGCGCTGGTACGACCGGATGTTCTGCTGGGGCGCGTACGGGGTCTTGGTGGCGTAGAAGCCGGAGGAGCCCGTCGTGGCCTGCGCCGGCAGGGCCGTCGGCAACAGGGCGGAGACAGCGAGCGTCAGGGCGAGTACGGCGGTTCGCTTCTGCATGGGTTCACCGGGTTCGGGACGAGTCGGATGGGCCGGGCCTCCGCATCGTGATCGTTCCGGATGAACCGGATATGGCCGCAGCGCGGCCGCAAGGCGTCCGAAACGGGCCGGGGGCAAAGGGGAGTTGGCTGGGCGAGTTGCGTAGATGGCGTGGTGGGTCCGTCACAGTCGTGGTGCTGAATGAGGGTCAACTCAGGCCAAACCGGTGCGCATTGCACAGAACGGCCTTGACGTAGTCCTTAACTCTGGACAGGGTGCTGGGACAGCATGCGTATGTCTGGGACGGGTGTGATCGGGGGCGGGCGGCATGGCCACGGCACGACGTGGGCCGGCGCTCGGAGCGAACCCCGCCGGACCGTGCCCGCATATGGCTGCTCCATCGACGAGAACAGCTACTGGGGGTAGCAGCACATGACGAAGAAGACGCGAGTCCGCGTCGCGCGGATAGCCGCGGGTGCGGTCATTGCCGCGGGCGCCTCGCTGACTGCCGCAGGTGCGGCCCAGGCCGTCGGCATCGGTGTCGATGTCGCCGGTATCGGTATCAACGCCGAGGCCAACGAAGACGGTCTGAACATCGGTATCAACGGCGAGGACGACGCCGCCGGTGGTGGCGACGCCGCTGCCGGCGGCGGTGACGCGGCAGCCGGTGGCGGCGACGCGGCCGGCGGCGCTGACGTGGCCGGCGGCGCTGACGTGGCCGGCGGCGGTGACGCTGCTGCTGGTGGTGGCGACGCTGCGGCTGGTGGTGGTGACGCGGCTGCTGGTGGTGGCGACGCTGCGGCTGGTGGTGGTGACGCGGCTGCTGGTGGCGGTGACGCTGCGGCTGGTGGTGGTGATGCGGCTGCTGGTGGCGGTGACGCTGCGGCTGGTGGTGGTGATGCGGCTGCTGGTGGCGGTGACGCTGCTGCCGGTGGTGGCGATGCGGCTGCTGGTGGCGGTGACGCTGCTGCCGGTGGTGGTGACGCGGCTGCTGGTGGCGGCGACGCTACGGCCGGTGGCGGCGATGCGGCGGCCGGTGGCGGCAGCATTGTCGGGGGTGGCGACGGGACCACCGGTTCCGCGACGAACGGCGGCTCCACCGGAGACACCGGTACCTGCACCGTGTCCCTCGACGGTGCCGAGTGCGTCGACTCCGACAACACCGACACCGACTCGGTCGGCAACCAGCCGGTCGAGCAGGGCAAGGGCAAGGACGAGCTCGCCGAGACCGGTGCCGCCGAGACCACGTTCCTGCTGGTCGGCGCCGCGACGATGATCGCCGGAGGCATCGGCTTCCGGATCCTCCCGCGCCTGGTGAACGGCCGCACGGCCGCCTGACGGGCAGCCGCGGTACACGTACACACGTACACAAAGGGGCCCCGGACACCGATCGGTGTCCGGGGCCCCTGCGCGTACGCAAGCGAGCGGTGGCCGGCCCGGCGAAGGCGGGCGAGCGGGATGCGCTACACGGTCTGGTGTGCCAGCAGCGCCAGCGCGGCCAGCAGCACCACCATCAGGGCCACCAGCATCGCCGGGCTGAGCCCCGCGAGCGGTCCCTGCTCCTGTTGCTGCTGCATGCGCACACGGCTGGCCCGGCACACGGGGCAGCGGCCCTCGTTCACGGGCGCCGCGCAGTTCGCGCACACCAATCGGTCATAGGTCATGCGCATTCCTCCTCCCGCGCGGCGGAGCCGCACAAGCCTTCTCTCCGCACAACGCTCACGGAAACGCAACCGTTCCCCTACCACTGTGCCAGCTCGCCCGGGATTCGGCTCGGCCCACCGGATACCTCCCGGTCCGTTCCGCCGGCGGCGGAACGGGGACCACTGCCGTTTCACCGTAAATCACCCATCCCGGTACGCGCGCCTGCACGCGTGAGCCCGGTTCGCGTATGGTCACGCACACCTACTCCCGGCCGACCGTGGTGCATCCGTGATCCGATTCGACAACGTCTCCAAGACCTACCCGAAGCAGAGCCGTCCCGCTCTACGGGATGTGTCGCTCGATATCGAGAAGGGCGAGTTCGTCTTCCTGGTGGGCTCCTCAGGCTCCGGCAAGTCCACCTTCATGCGTCTCATCCTCCGCGAGGAGCGCGCCAGCCAGGGCATGGTCCACGTCCTCGGCAAGGACCTCGCGCGCATGTCCAACTGGAAGGTGCCGCACATGCGCCGCCAGCTGGGCACGGTGTTCCAGGACTTCCGCCTCCTTCCCAACAAGACCGTCGCGGAGAACGTGGCGTTCGCCCAGGAAGTGATCGGCAAGCCGCGCGGCGAGATCCGCAAGGCGGTCCCGCAGGTCCTCGACCTCGTCGGTCTCGGCGGCAAGGAGGACCGGATGCCCGGCGAGCTGTCCGGTGGTGAGCAGCAGCGCGTGGCGATCGCGCGGGCCTTCGTCAACCGGCCCATGCTGCTGATCGCCGACGAGCCGACCGGCAACCTCGACCCGCAGACCTCGGTCGGGATCATGAAGCTGCTGGACCGGATCAACCGGACCGGCACCACCGTGATCATGGCGACCCACGACCAGAACATCGTCGACCAGATGCGCAAACGCGTCATCGAGCTCGAGCAGGGCCGTCTCGTACGCGACCAGGCGCGCGGCGTCTACGGCTACCAGCACTGAGCACCCAGCACTGAAAGGACGCCATGCGCGCCCAGTTCGTCCTGTCGGAGATCGGCGTCGGCCTCCGTCGCAACCTCACGATGACCTTCGCCGTCATCGTCTCCGTCGCCCTCTCGCTCGCCCTGTTCGGCGGCGCGCTGCTCATGCGCGAGCAGGTCAGCACGATGAAGGACTACTGGTACGACAAGGTCAACGTCTCCATCTACCTCTGTGGCAAGGGGGACGCGGAGACGGTGGTCCAGTGCGCCAAGGGTGCGGTGACCGCGCAGCAGAAGAAGGACATCGAGGGCGACCTCAAGAAGATGGACGTCGTCGACACGGTCATCTACGAGTCGTCCGACGAGGCGTACAAGCACTACCAGGAGGAGTTCGGCGACTCCCCGATGGCCGGCAACATCACGCCGGACCAGATGCCGGAGTCCTTCCGCGTCAAGCTGCACGACCCGACGAAGTACAAGGTCGTCGCCACGGCCTTCGCCGGGCGTGACGGGGTGCAGTCCGTCCAGGACCAGAGAAGCATCCTGGACAACCTCTTCGGCCTGATGAACGGCATGAACGTCGCCGCGCTCTTCGTGATGGCGCTGATGCTCGTCATCGCCCTGATGCTGATCGTGAACACGGTCAGGGTGTCCGCGTTCAGCCGAAGGCGGGAGACGGGCATCATGCGGCTCGTCGGGGCCTCCGGCTTCTACATCCAGATGCCGTTCATCATGGAGGCCGCGTTCGCCGGCCTGATCGGTGGCGTGCTGGCCTGCGTGATGCTGCTGGCCGGGCGCTACTTCCTGATCGACGGCGGACTGGCCCTCCAGGACAAGCTGAACCTGATCGACTTCATCGGCTGGGAGGCCGTCCTCACCAAGCTCCCGCTGGTTCTGGCGATCGGCTTGCTGATGCCCGCAGTTGCCGCGCTCTTCGCGCTCCGCAAGTACCTCAAGGTGTGACATGCGCCCCGTGGGGCGCGCGGCCAACGGGCCGTGCGCCGGCGGGGCGTTGTCCTAGACTCGGCGCCATGCCGGGCCCTGAGAACCGTTTCGGGTCCCGCGGCGTCCGCCGCGGGGCGGCCCTGACGTTGGTCTTCGCGAGCGTGCTCGCCACCGCCGCCGCCACCGGTGCGCTGCCGCGCGGGGAGCGGGGCACCGAGATGGAGGCCCAGTCCGTCGCCAGTTCCGCCGACCGCGACGCGGTGGCCGACGCCGCGGCCGAGGCCGTGGCCGACGGCAAGTCCGGTACGGAGGCGGCCGAGGAAGCCGTCAGCCGCAGCGGGGACCGCTGGGGCGCGGTCTACGACGAGCGGGAGTACCAGGAGTTCGAGCAGGCCCTCGACGGTTCGTACACGGGCGTCGGGCTCGCCGCCCGGCGTACCGCGGACGGGCTGGTCACGGTCACCCGGGTCCAGCGGGGCGGCCCCGCCGCGCGCGCCGGGATCCGCGCCGGCGATCTGCTGCGTACGGTCGACGGCCACCGGGTCGACAAGCGGGCGGTCTCCGACGTCGTGGCCCTGCTGCGGGGCGACCGTACCGGCGCCGCCGCCGGCAGCACCGTGGTGCTGGGAGTCCAGCGGGGGTCCGTCACCCGGACCGAGACGCTGCGCCGGGCCCGGCTCACCACGGAGGCCGTCTCCGTGCGGCGGCTCGGACCGTACCGTTCCGATTCCTCCGCAGCTGTGCTGATCGAGGTGGACTCGTTCACCAAGGGATCCGGTACCGCGGTCCGCGACGCGGTCCTGAAGGCGCCGGCGGGCGCCGGTGTGCTGCTGGACCTGCGCGGCAACTCCGGTGGACTCGTCACCGAGGCCGTCACCGCCGCCTCCGCCTTCCTGGACGGCGGCCTGGTCGCCACGTACGACGTGCACGGGGAACAGCGCGCGCTGTACGCGGAGGCCGGGGGCGACACCGGGCGGCCCGTCGTCGTCCTCGTCGACGGCGGGACCATGAGCGCGGCCGAGCTCCTGACCGGCGCCCTGCAGGACCGGGGCCGGGCGGTCACGGTCGGTTCGCGGACCTTCGGCAAGGGGTCCGTCCAGATGCCGAGCAGGCTCGCGGGCGGCTCCGTGGCCGAGCTGACCGTGGGGCACTACCGCACTCCGGCGGGCCACAGCGTCGACGGCCGGGGCATCACCCCGGACCTCGCGGTGAGCGCGCGGGCCCAGGAGCGGGCCGAGACGGTATTGAGTGGCCTCGGGGGTGGGTCGTAGTGCGAAAATGGCCGCACTATGGCTAAGGAAAAAGACACCGGGCGCAAGATGGTCGCGCAGAACAAGAAGGCGCGCCACGACTACACCATCCTCGACACCTACGAGTGCGGCCTCGTCCTGATGGGGACCGAGGTGAAGTCGCTGCGCATGGGCCGGGCCTCCCTGGTGGACGGCTTCGTGCAGATCGACAACGGCGAGGCGTGGCTGCACAACATCCACGTCCCGGAGTACGTCCAGGGGACCTGGACCAACCACTCCGCCAAGCGCAAGCGCAAGCTGCTCATGCACCGGGCCGAGATCGACAAGCTGGAGTCGAAGTCCCAGGAGACCGGCCACACGATCGTGCCGCTCGCCCTGTACTTCACGGGCGGCCGCGTCAAGGTCGAGATCGCGCTGGCGAAGGGCAAGAAGGAGTACGACAAGCGGCAGACGCTGCGCGAGAAGCAGGACACGAGGGAGACGAACCGGGCGATCTCGGCGGCCCGCCGCCGTCAGCGGAGCGCCTGAGCGCATCGCGCCGGCGGCTGCCCGGCCGGTGCGGCAGGAATACGCTGGCATCGGCGCGCGTTGGTCACGTACGATGGCACTGCACCCCACAGGGGTGTGCACCACCTTTGAAAAATCAACATGGGGATGATCGGTTTCGACAGCGGATGTCGAAGCAGGGGAAGCGAGTCGAGGAAGCGGCAATGATCTCGTAAACCATATGTCGCAAACAATAATCGCCAATTCTAAGCGCGATTCCTCCGCCTTCGCCCTCGCTGCCTAATTAGCAGCTAAGCGAAGACTCTGCGGAGTGTCAGCCCGGGGGTGATCCCGACCCGGATCCTGGCATCAACTAGGGATCTAAACTTCTAAGCCCGGTCACGGGGCCTGGAAGGAAATCAAACAGTGGCTGGGCCTGTCGGAGGCTTGTTCGTGTGACCTCCGGGGCCGAGAAAAGCGTAGCGAACTGCACTCGGAGAAGCCCTGGTTCCGCACCGTTGGACGCGGGTTCGATTCCCGCCATCTCCACAATTCCCATGTGAACGAGGACCCCGCTGCCACCGGCAGCGGGGTCCTCGTTTTTTGCTGCCCGACGCCGTGCGCGGCCGGCGCCCGGGAGTGGGGGGCGTGCGCCCCCGGCGCGTGTCATGCACCGCGCTCCCATACGGGGAAGGGGCCGTCCGGTCGGGGCGGGGCCCGCGCCACAGTTCGAAAACAGATGTATCTCTCATGATGAACAACACCCGTCCGTGGGACCGGACTGTCGTCGGCGTGCGCTACATTCATGGCCCGGGTGCACTGTGGTAGGGGGCGCGTGGGACAGGGTGGGGGCCCGTCCGGCGGCGCACAGACGGTCAGTTGCGCGCACCCGATCCTGAGTGGGGGAAGTGCGTACATCAGTGGAAACTTGGCGTGAAGGTGCCCGTGCGGGACACACCCACGAGCCCAACGAAGTCACCATCCAGCTCGACGGACTGGGACGGCAGCTCTCCGAGCTGCTCCCGGAACCCGGCGTTCCGGAGGGCTCCGACGGCCCGGTCTTCGTCGACGAGAGCGGCCGGCGGAGCAAGACGCTCCGGCGGCTCGGCTGGGTCCTGGCCGCGATCTTCGTCGGCTACGCCGTGACGCTCGTCGTCGCCCTGCTCGGAGGCAACTCCACCGCCCCCTTCCTGCCGCTGTCCGGCCAGGAGGGACACCGCAAGGCGGAAGAGGTACGGACGCCGGCCACCGAGGGTGTGACCCCGGGGACCGAGGACACACCCGGCACGATGCCCGACGTCTCGCCGTCCGCCCTCCCGCAGACCGGGGAGACCGCGTCAGCCCCGGGAGGCGCCGTCGGCGCAGGCGTTTCCTCGACGCCCGGTACCGGAACCTCCGCCCCGGCCAGTACCGAACCGTCCGCGCGGAACACCGCCACGGGAGCGAGCACCGCCGGCGGTGTGCCGGCCGGCGGCACGTCCGCCTCCGCGACGACCGCCGCGACCGGGCCACCGAGCGCCGATCCGACGGCCACGTCCACGGACCCGGGCACCCCGCCCGCGACCACACCTGATCCCTCTGTGCAAGAGCAAGAAGGCGCCAGCTAGATGACCACCCCCGCCCCGCGGGGCAGGCACCACCGCAAGAAGCAGAGCCGGCGGCGCAGACTCCCCATGCGCTACATGCTGCCGTTCCTGTTCCTCGTTGCCCTGCTCGCCATGTTGATGCTGCGCGGCTACGTGCACAGCGAAATCCTCGCCGACCACCGGATCCAGCCACCGGCGGCCACGGACCGGGTGCCCGAGCAGGTGCTGGAGGGCGGTCCGGTCATCGACGCGCGCAGCGCCACCGAACCCGCGAAGACGCTGCGGATTCCCGACCACCGGATCGTGCTGACCTTCGACGACGGCCCCGACCCGGTGTGGACCCCCCGGGTGCTGGACGAGCTGAAGAAGTACCACGCACACGGGGTCTTCTTCGTCACCGGCACCATGGCCTCCCGCTACCCCGATCTGGTGGAGCGCATGGTCAAGGAGGGACACGAGGTCGGGCTGCACACGTTCAACCACCCCGACCTCTCCTACCAGTCCACCGGACGCATCGACTGGGAGCTGTCGCAGAACCAGCTGGTGCTCGCGGGCGCGGCCGGCATCCGCACCTCCCTGTTCCGGCCGCCGTACTCCTCGTTCGCCGACGCCATGGACGACAAGTCCTGGCCGGTCACCCAGTACGTCGGCAGCCGCGGCTACCTCACCGTCGTCAACAACACCGACAGCGAGGACTGGAAGCGGCCCGGCGTCCGGGCGATCATCGACCGGGCCACTCCCAGGGGCGGCAAGGGCGCCATCATCCTCATGCACGACTCCGGAGGCGACCGGTCCCAGACGGTCACCGCCCTGGGCAGGTTCCTGCCGAAGATGCAGGAGCGCGGCTACGCGTTCGACAACCTCACCGACGCCCTCGGCGCCCCCAGCGCGCACACCCCCGTCACCGGGTACGCGCTCTGGAAGGGCAAGGCGTTCGTCTCCGCCGTCGAGGTCTCGGAGCACATCACCGACGTCCTGGTCGTCGGTCTCGCCGTCATCGGGGTGCTGGTGCTGGCCCGGTTCGGTCTGATGCTGCTGCTGTCCTTCGCGCACGCCCGCCGGGTCCGCAAGAAGGACTTCAGGTGGGGCGAACCGCTCACCCGCCCGGTGTCCGTCCTGGTGCCCGCGTACAACGAGAGCAAGTGCATCGCCAACACGGTCCGCTCCCTGGTGGCGAGCGACTATCCGCTGGAGGTCATCGTCATCGACGACGGCTCCACGGACGGCACCGCCGACCTCGTCGACCGGATGCGGCTCCCGGGCGTCCGGGTGGTGCGCCAGCGCAACGCCGGAAAGCCCGCCGCCCTGAACAACGGCATCGCGCACGCCCGCCACGACATCATCGTGATGATGGACGGCGACACGGTCTTCGAACCGTCGACCGTCCGCGAGCTGGTGCAGCCCTTCGCCGACCGCCGGGTCGGCGCCGTCGCGGGCAACGCCAAGGTCGGCAACCGTGACTCGCTGATCGGCGCCTGGCAGCACATCGAGTACGTGATGGGCTTCAACCTCGACCGCCGGATGTACGACATGCTGCGCTGCATGCCCACGATCCCCGGCGCGGTCGGGGCGTTCCGCCGCGACGCGCTGAACCGGATCGGCGGCATGAGCGAGGACACCCTCGCCGAGGACACCGACGTCACGATGGCCCTGCACCGGGACGGCTGGCGCGTCGTGTACGCGGAGAACGCCCGCGCCTGGACCGAGGCGCCGGAGTCCGTGCAGCAGCTCTGGTCGCAGCGCTACCGGTGGTCGTACGGCACGATGCAGGCCATCTGGAAGCACCGCAGGTCGGTGATCGAGCGCGGGCCGTCCGGCCGTTTCGGACGCGTCGGGCTGCCGTTCGTCGCCCTGTTCATGGTCGTCGCCCCGCTGCTCGCCCCGCTCATCGACGTCTTCCTGCTGTACGGACTCGTCTTCGGCCCCACCGAGAAGACGGTCGGCGCCTGGCTGGGCGTTCTTGCGGTGCAGGCCTTCTGCGCCGCGTACGCCTTCCGGCTCGACCGGGAGCGCATGACCCATCTGCTCTCGCTGCCCCTCCAGCAGGTCCTCTACCGGCAGCTCATGTACGTGGTGCTGCTCCAGTCCTGGATCACCGCTCTCACCGGCGGCCGGCTCCGCTGGCAGAAACTCCGCCGCACGGGAGTCGTGGAGGCGCCCGGTTCCATGCCGAGCCAGGGCCGGCGCAGCACCGACCGGAGGCCCGTCGCATGAGCTACCCCTCGGCGTACCCGCAGCAGCCGCCGGAGCCGCACACGGTGCCGTTCCCGTTCCAGCCGCAGACCGGGACGGAGCTGCCCGGCCAGGAGGCCTGGGCCCGGCAGTCCGGCCCCGCATCCTGGCCACAGGCCCCCGCCCCGGTGCCGCCCGCGCCGGAGCCCGAAGCCGCGCCGGCCGCGGAGGCGAAGCCGGGACGGGACCGCTACCTCGATCTGCTGCGCGCGGTGGCGCTCGTGCGCGTCGTCGTCTTCCACCTGTTCGGCTGGGCCTGGCTGACCGTCCTCTTCCCCTCCATGGGCGTCATGTTCGCCCTGGCCGGTTCGCTGATGGCCCGGTCGCTGGCGAGGCCCGCGTGGAGTGTCGTCCGCGGCCGTCTGCGGCGGCTGCTCCCGCCGATGTGGGCGTTCCTCGCGGTCGTCGTCCCCGTCGTCTTCCTGCTCGGCTGGAAGCCCGTCCGGGAAGAGGGCATCTGGTGGTTCCTCAAGCTGGGCTGCTACCTGCTCCCGGTCGGCACGCCCCCGTTCCCGTGGGACAGCGGCTCCGAGGGCGGCTTCCTGGAGACCTCCTGGGCCGAGCAGGCCATGGGACCGCTCTGGTACATCCGCGCCTATCTGTGGTTCGTACTGGCCTCACCGCTGCTGCTGAAGGCCTTCCGCAGGCTTCCCTGGGTGACCCTGCTCGCCCCGCTCGGCCTCACCGCCGTGATCGGCACCGGACTGGTCACCGTGCCGGGCACCGCGGGCGAGGGACTGATCGACTTCGCCGTGTTCGGCTCCTGCTGGATCCTCGGCTTCGCGCACAACGACGGGCTCCTGCGGACCGTTCCGCGCTACCTCACGGTCTCGATGGCGGCGTTCCTCATGGCCTTCGCGCTCTGGTGGGCCTCCGGGCACCTCTCCGAGGAGGGCTGGAACCTGGACGAGATCCCTCTCTCCCAGGCCGCCTGGTCGCTCGGCTTCTGCGTCATCCTGCTGCAGTACGCGCCCTCGTGGCGGCAGCTGCCGGGCCGGCTGGCCGGCTGGGACAGCCTCGTCACGCTCGCCAACAACCGGGCCGTGACCATCTACCTCTGGCACAACCTGCTGCTGATGGCCGGTTTCCTGCTGATCGACCAGCTGTGGAACGTGCCCTGGGTCGGCGACCACCTCGGAACCTACATCGACGCCTCGGACAACGCTCTGGCGCTGATCGTCGTCTGGCCGCTGATCGGGCTGATGATCCTCGCCGTCGGCTGGGTCGAGGACGTCGCAGCCAAGCGCCGTCCGCGGCTCTGGCCCAACGGACAGACACGCAAGGCCGGTGCCGGGAGCCGGGCGGCGGCCGTGCCCGACGGCAGGCGCAGGCGCTGAGCCACCGTCTCACCGGGCCGCCCCCGGCCCGGTGAGAGCAAGGTTGCGCACCGGTCACCTCGCGGCACCACACCGAAACGCGCGCTTCCTAGGGTCGGGGACAACACCCCGACCACCCGTGGAGGCGCGTGATGGCTGGCCGTTGGATCGAGCACTGGGAACCCGAGGACGAGACGTTCTGGCAGGAGAAGGGCGAGCGGATCGCCCGCCGGAACCTCTGGTTCTCCGTACTCTCCGAGCACATCGGGTTCTCCATCTGGACCCTGTGGTCGGTGATGGTCCTGTTCATGGGTCCGGAGTACGGGGTGGACCCGGCCGGAAAGTTCTTCCTGATCTCCACCGCGACGCTGGTCGGGGCCCTCGTGCGGATTCCGTACACCTTCGCCGTGGCGAGGTTCGGCGGCCGGAACTGGACCGTGTTCAGCGCGTTCACCCTGCTGGTGCCGACGATCGCCGCCTTCATGGTGATGGAGCCGGGGACCTCGTACACCACCTTCGTGGCGGTGGCCGCGCTGACCGGTATCGGCGGCGGCAACTTCGCCTCCTCGATGACGAACATCAACGCCTTCTTCCCGCTGCGCAAGAAGGGCTGGGCGCTCGGGCTGAACGCGGGCGGCGGCAACATCGGCGTGCCCGTCGTGCAGCTCGTCGGACTGCTCGTGATCGGGACCGCGGGCGCCATGCACCCGCGGATCGTGCTCGGCGTGTACATCCCGCTGATCGTCGTCGCCGGGCTGTGCGCCGCACGCTTCATGGACAACCTGGCGCCGGTGCAGAACGACACCGGGGCCGCGAAGGACGCCGCACGCGACCCGCACACCTGGATCATGGCGGTGCTCTACATCGGCACCTTCGGCTCCTTCATCGGCTACAGCTTCGCCTTCGGGCTCGTCCTGCAGACCCAGTTCGGCCGGACCCCTCTGCAGGCCGCCTCGCTGACCTTCGTCGGCCCGCTGCTGGGCTCGCTCATCAGGCCGGTCGGCGGCTGGCTGGCCGACCGGTACGGCGGCGCCCGGATCACCCTGGCGAACTACGCCGCGATGGCCGCGGCGACCGGTGTCGTCGTCTACGCCTCCGGCATCGAATCGCTCCCCGTGTTCCTGGTCGGCTTCACCGCGCTGTTCGTCCTCACGGGGCTCGGCAACGGGTCGACGTTCAAGATGATCCCGGGCATCTTCCATGCCAAGGCGATCGCCCAGGGGCTGCGCGGCGAGGAGGCGGCGGCCCAGGGGCGGCGGCTGTCCGGGGCGGCGATGGGGCTCATCGGCGCGGTCGGGGCGCTCGGCGGCCTCGCCATCAACCTCGCCTTCCGGCAGTCCTTCCAGACCTCGGGCACGGGAACGGCGGCCTTCTGGTCCTTCCTCGCCTTCTACGGAGTGTGTTTCGCGCTCACCTGGGCGGTATACCTTCGCCGCACCGCGGCGGTCCCGGCGAAGCCCCAGCTCAGCTACGCGGAAGTGTGATGATGAAACCGGGGCGGTCCTTTTGGATCAGACCGGGCTCCTGGGGGCCGAACAGACGGCCCTGACATGTCGGGTGACGTAACGGGCGGGAAATACGGGTGAACCGAGCCTGTCACGCTTCGTTGGCAGGCTCGGACCTCCGCACCATTGAGCAGCAGCGGGACGAGAGCCGGGTAGACCATATGCACGACGACGAACAGCACGGGCCCCTCGCGGGCTTCACGGTCGGTGTCACCGCCGCGCGCCGGGCGGAAGAGCTCTCCACTCTGCTGCGGCGGCGGGGCGCCACCGTGGTGCACGCGCCCGCCCTGCGGATCGTGCCGCTCGCCGACGACAGCGAACTGCTCGCCGCCACCAAGGAACTCATCGACACCGTCCCCGACGTGGTCCTCGCGACCACGGCGATCGGCTTCCGCGGCTGGATCGAGGCCGCCGACGGATGGGGCATCGGGGAACAGCTGCTGGACACCCTGCGCGGGGTCGAACTGCTGGCCCGCGGCCCCAAGGTCAAGGGCGCGGTCCGCGCCGCCGGGCTGACCGAGACCTGGTCACCGGCGTCCGAATCCATGGCGGAGGTGCTGGAACGGCTCCTGGAGGAGGGCGTCGAGGGCCGCCGCATCGCTCTCCAGCTGCACGGCGAACCCCTCCCCGGCTTCGTGGAGTCGCTGCGCGCGGCCGGCGGCGAGGTCGTCGGCGTCCCGGTCTACCGCTGGATGCCGCCCGACGACATCGCGCCCCTCGACCGGCTCCTCGACATCACCGTGGCACGCGGCCTGGACGCGCTCACCTTCACCAGCGCCCCGGCAGCGGTCTCCCTGCTCCGCAGGGCCGAGGAACGCGGCCTGCTGACCGAACTGACGGCCGCCCTCCGGAGCGACGTCCTCCCGGCCTGCGTCGGACCGGTCACCGCCCTCCCGTTGCAGGACCGCGGGATCGACACCGCCCAGCCCGAGCGCTTCCGGCTCGGCCCGCTCGTCCAGCTCATCTGCCGCGAACTTCCCTCCCGGGCGCGGATCCTGCCGGTCGCCGGGCACCGGGTCGAGATCCGCGGCCACGCCGTCCTGGTGGACGACGAACTGCGCGCCGTACCGCCCGCCGGCATGGCTCTGCTGCACACCCTGGCCCGCAGGCCCGGCTGGGTGGTGGCCCGCGCCGACTTGCTGCGCGCCCTGCCCGGCAGCGGCACGGACGAGCACGCGGTGGAGACGGCGATGGCGCGGCTGCGCACCGCGCTCGGGGTGCCCCGGCTGATCCAGACGGTCGTCAAGCGCGGCTACCGGCTGGCCCTGGACCCGGCGTCCGACGCCAAGTACGCGGACTCCTGAGGACGCTGCCCGCCATCGGGCCGGCGGTGACGGTGACGACGGCGGCGCCGGGTACGAGGCGGTTGAGGGCGGTGGCCGGCCGGGCGGGACCGCTGGTCGGCATGGCTCCGCATGAGCGCCGAGGCGCGCCGGGATACCGTGCGTGGATGATCGAGGAAGCGCACCGCGTCGACGGCGAGGTACACCTGCGGCCCGTGGTCCTGGCCGATGCGGGCCCTCTCGCCGAATCGCTGAGCCGCAGCCGCACCTACATGCGGCCCTGGGAACCCGTGCGGCCCGACGCCTTCTACACCGAGGACGGCCAGCGCGAACGGCTGGCCGTCGCGCTGGCGGACCGTGAGGCGGGGCGGGCCATGCCCTGGGTGCTCAGCGACGGGCAGGACCGGGCGGTCGGGGGGTTCACCCTCAACGGAATGGTGCTCGGGCCGTTCCGCAGCGCCGCCCTCGGCTACTGGGTGGACGTGGACTTCGCGGGGCGCGGGCTGGCCACCGCGGCCGTGCGGCTGGTCTGCGAACTGGCGAGGGAAGAGCTCGGGTTGCACCGGATCGAGGCGGCGACGCTGCCGCACAACGCGGCGTCGCAGCGCGTGCTCGCCCACTGCGGCTTCGAGCAGATCGGCCTGGCCCCGGGCTACCTCCACATCGACGGCGCATGGCGTGACCACCGGCTCTTCCAGCGCCTCCTGCACGACGGCCCGGTGACCGGGGTGTGAGGACGTACCGGCGTCGGCTTCCGGGTTCGGGGCTGAGGACGTCCCGGCGTCAGCGTCAGCGTCCGGGTTCGGGGCTGGGGGCGTCCCGGCGTCAGCGCCAGCGTCAGTGACCGGGTTCGAGGGCTGGGGCGTCCCGGCATCGGCGGCCGTCGGGGTCTGAAGGCGTCCCGGCCCGCGTCCGTGTCCGGGTCCGGAGTCGGCGTCCGGGGCAGTGTCGGCTTCCGGCTGAGGGCGCTCCGGCGTCAGCGACCCGGGTCCGGGGTCCGGGGTTCGGGGTCCGGGGCAGTGTCAGCGCCCGTGCCCCGAGAGCGCTCTGGGGCAGTGTCAGCGTCCGGGGCCGGCTGCCCGGCGCACGTGGCGGTGGCCCTCCCGCGGCCAAGGCGGGCGGGCGGGCAGTACCTCCGCGAAGCCGTACCCGGCCTTCTGCGCCACCCGGCACGACGCCGCGTTGTCCACCTGGTGCAGCAGGTCCAGCGTGACGAGCCCGTCGTCGGCGAACACCGTGAACGCCCAGTCCGTGAGCGCCTCCAGGGCCCTCGGGGCGACGCCGCGGCCCCGGGCGGGCGCCGCCGTCCAGTAGCCGACCTCGGCCGCCTCCGAGCCCGGCGCGGTGCGCACGAGGACGACGTTGCCGACCGGCCGCCCGCCGAACTCCGTGTCCACCACGGCGAAGCTGTGGCGGAGCCCGGACCCCCGGCCCTCCTCCTGGTCCCGCAGCCAGCGCTCCGCCGCCGCCTCGTCCTCCACCGGGGCGCGCGACCCCGCCCGGATCGCCGGGTCCCGGTACGCGTCCAGCAGGGACGGAAGGTCACCCGGCAGCCACGGGCGGAGCACCAGGGAACCGGACCGGAGGCGGGCGCTGCGCAGCTGGTCGCTCATCGGCCCATCGTATGTGGGGAGTTGTCGCGGTCCGCGCGCCAGGGGTTACGGCCGGGAGCCGCGCGGGGCACTCTGGTGGGGACGGCGACCGGACCCGGGGCGGGGGCATGCGCATGGCGACGCGCAAGGGCTCGTACGACTGGCGGTTCGACTCCGGACGGCTCTGCCTGGACCTGGTCGCGACGGGAGCCGGAAGCCCGGGCACCGCCGATCCGCTGGACCGGTGCGAGGGGCTTGCCGACTGGCTGGTGGCCGCCGGGGCCGTACCCCGGGGCACCCGGCTCGACGGCGTGGACGACCAGTGGCTCATGCGGTTCCGGCAGCTGAGGAGCGCCGTCGACCGGCTGCTGACCGCGCAGCTCGGCGGCCGGGGAGCCGACGGCGCACTGGAGCGCGTCAACGCGCTCGCCGCCGGCGCACCGCCCGGCCTGTGCGCCGTGCGCGCCGGGAACGGCGCCCTGGTACGCGGCCTGAGCGCCGAACCCGGCTGCGGCGCGCTGCTGGCCGCCGTGGCGCGGGACGCCGTGGAACTCCTCACCGATCCGGCCGCCCTGGCCGGACTGCGCCGCTGCGAGGGCGACCACTGCCGCCGCGTCTACCTGGACACCTCGCGCGGCCGGCGCCGCCGCTGGTGCTCCAGCGAGGTCTGCGGCAACCGCGAACGGGTCGCCCGGCACCGCAGGCGCCACACCGGGCCACCGGGTCCCTCCGCGGACAGCCCCCGGGCGTAAAGAATCTTGGACGCGCGTTGAGCGGATCGCCCCGCATCCCCGTATCGATGGCCAAGGAGCTCGACAGGTCTCGACCGGGAGGTTCGGGTGCGCAAGGATGCGGCCGTGGCCGATGACCGTCCGCACAGGGCCCGGCATCGTAGTGGGCCGCCCCCGTCATCCTCCGCCGTCCCCGACGAGGAGCTGATGCGGGCGCTCTACCGCGAACACGCCGGGCCGCTGCTCGCGTACGTACTCCGCCTCGTTGCCGGCGACCGCCAGCGTGCCGAGGACGTGGTGCAGGAAACGCTCATCCGTGCCTGGAAGAACGCCGGTTCGCTCAACAGGGCCACCGGTTCCGTCAGGCCCTGGCTGGTGACGGTCGCCCGGCGCATCGTCATCGATGGCCACCGCAGCCGGCAGGCCCGGCCGCACGAGGTCGACCCGTCGCCACTGGAGGTCATTCCCGCGGAGGACGAGATCGACAAGGCGCTGTGGCTGATGACGCTCTCCGACGCGCTCGACGATTTGACCCCGGCCCACCGGGAAGCCTTGGTCGAGACCTACTTCAAGGGCCGTACGGTCACCGAGGCGGCCGAGGTGCTCGGTATTCCCAGTGGCACGGTGCGGTCCCGGGTCTTCTACGCACTGCGCTCGATGAAACTGGCACTCGAAGAGAGGGGGATCACGGCATGAGCGACCAGGAATGGGAGCCCTTCGGGCCCCGGCCGTCCGGTCCCTCCGGCCCCGCGGGGCCTCTCGCGGGCCCGTCCGGTCCCTCCCGGCCCGCCGGGCCCTTCGCCGCCGCCGGCGGCCCCGTGGACGAGTCGGGACACGACGCGGCGGGCGCCTACGTCCTCGGCATCCTCGACGACGCCGAGACCGCCGCCTTCGAGGCGCATCTGGCCCGGTGCGACCGCTGCGCCGCCCACCTCGACGAGTTCGCCGGCCTGGAGCCCATGCTCGCGCTGCTCGCCGAGTCCCCGGCCGCCGTGCCCGGCGCCCGTCCCGTCCCGCACGTCCCGGCGCCGCCCGCGCCCCGGGTGCTCGACACCCTGGTCGACGAGGTCGCCGTGAGGCGCGCCCGGCGCACGCGGCGCGCAAGGTACCTGGTGGCGGCGGCAGCGGCACTGATCATCGGCGGCCCGGTGGTCGCGTTGACGGCCACCGGCGGCCACACCGGCGGCGTGGCGGCGGCCGACCCGCACCCCACGAGCCCCGCCGAGGACGCCTTCTTCCACCACATGAAGGAGAAGGCGCGGGCCACCGACCCCGTCACCGCCGTCGACGCCACGGTCGGCCTGGAGCCGAAGGCCTGGGGCACCCACACCGTGCTGGA
Source organism: Streptomyces sp. NPDC091416 (assembly GCF_044756845.1). Classification (NCBI taxonomy): domain Bacteria; kingdom Bacillati; phylum Actinomycetota; class Actinomycetes; order Kitasatosporales; family Streptomycetaceae; genus Streptomyces; species Streptomyces sp. NPDC091416. The sequence goes on along the minus strand of NZ_JBIVTU010000002.1, from coordinate 807,620 downwards.
GCTGAAGAACGTGAAGGGCCCGCAGAAGTGCCGGCTGATCGCCGTGTCGAAGACCGGCGAGGAGGAGGTCGTCACCTCCTGGTCCGTACCGAAGTGGGGCTACGGCATCGCGGACTCCGGCCACCCCAGTGCCCGGTACCCGCTCTACGTGCACGGCGGGGCGGCCATGGACCGGGCCGACATCGACCACTTCGAGGTCCGTACGTTCGACGGCGAACGGCTGGTGAGCGTCGGCGTCTGAAAGAGGTCCGCGGGGCCACCGACACGCAATCGATATCCCGGCGCGCGAGATCGATGCCTGCGGCAGGTGCGCGACGGCCCCCCTTCGCATAGGGTTGACGGCTGCCCAATGCACGTCAGAAGGGGGCCTCGGTGGCCGCGCAGGATGCCGCTGTCGATTCGTTGCGGGACCGGGAAATCGGTGTCGAGCAGGAACATCTCGACCGTGTTTACCACCGCCTCGAGGAGAAGATCCACGAGGCGGAATTTCTCATGAGTGACGCCGTCAAGCGCGGCCAGGTGGGTACACCGGGAGCGCTCGCCGAACGCGACGCCCAGGTGTTCCGTGCCGGAATCCATCTCAACCGGCTGAACAGCGAGTTCGAGGACTTCCTCTTCGGAAGGATCGACCTGCTGCTCGGCAAGGACGGTGAACGCGGCCCGGACGGCGCGTTCACCTCCGTCGAACCGGCCGACGACGCCGTACGGGAGGACAGCACCGCCGATATCGCCGAGACGCTGCACATCGGCCGGATCGGGGTCCTCGACTCCGACTACGCGCCGCTGGTCATCGACTGGCGCGCCCCGGCCGCCGCACCGTTCTACCGCTCGACGCCCAAGGAGCCGGGCCGGGTCGTACGCCGCCGGGTGATCCGCTCCAAGGGCCGCCGGGTCCTCGGGGTCGAGGACGACCTGATGCGGCCCGAGCTGACCGCGTACCTCGGCGGCGACACGCTCCCCGTCATCGGGGACGGCGCCCTGATGGCGGCGCTCGGACAGGCCCGCAGCCACACGATGCGGGACATCGTCTCCTCCATCCAGGCCGAGCAGGACCTGGTGATCCGGGCGCCCGCCGCCTCGGTCACCGAGGTCTCCGGCGGTCCCGGCACCGGCAAGACCGCGGTCGCCCTGCACCGGGCCGCGTACCTGCTCTACCAGGACCGGCGGCGCTACGCGGGCGGCATCCTCGTCGTGTCGCCGACGCCGCTGCTGGTCGCGTACACCGAGGGCGTGCTGCCCTCGCTCGGCGAGGAGGGCCAGGTCGCGATCCGCGCGGTCGGCTCGCTCTCCGACGAGGCGGCCGGCACCGAGGGCGCCACCACCTACGACGAACCGGCCGTGGCGCGCATCAAGGGCTCCTCCCGGATGCTCCACGTGCTGCGCAAGGCGGCCCGCGGGGCGCTGGAACAGCCCGCGCCCCGTCCTGCCCCGGCGCAGGACGGCCAGCTGGCCTTCGGAGAGGCGGAACAAGCCCCTCAGGAGGCCGGTACCCCCACCCGGCTCAGGGTGGTCGCCTTCGGCGCCCGGGTCGAACTGCACGAGGACGAGCTCCGGCGCATCCGCAACAACGTGCTCAGCGGCACCGCACCGGTCAACCTGCTGCGCCCGCGCGCCCGCAAGCTGCTGCTCGACGCGCTGTGGAACAGGTCGTCGGGCCGGGGCCGCTACACCGATCAGGAGCTGGCGGCCGAACTGCGTTCGTCGTTCGACGAGGACGTCTCCACCGAGACGCCGTTCATCGAGTTCCTGAACGCCTGGTGGCCCGAGCTCACCCCGCGCGGGGTACTCGCGTCCATGGCCGACGAGAAGCGGCTCGCCCGGTGGGCGCGCCGCACCCTCAACCAGGGCGAGGTGCGCCGGCTCGCGCGCTCCCTGAAGCGTCTGGACGCGGAGGGCCGGGGGCCGCTGTCGGTCCACGACGTGGCGATCCTGGACGAGCTCCAGACGCTGCTCGGGACGCCGCACCGGCCCAAGCGCAAGCGCGAGTTCGATCCGCTGGACCAGCTCACCGGTCTGGAGGAGCTGATGCCGCAGCGCGAGGAGACCCAGTGGGAGCGGGCCGAGCGGCTCGCGGCGGAGCGCACGGAGTACGCGCACGTCATCGTCGACGAGGCGCAGGACCTCACGCCGATGCAGTGGCGGATGGTCGGCCGCCGCGGCCGGCACGCCACCTGGACGATCGTCGGGGACCCGGCGCAGTCCTCCTGGTCCGATCCGGACGAGGCGTCGGCCGCCCGTGACGAGGCGCTGGGCAGCCGCCCGCGCCGCAACTTCACGCTGACCGTCAACTACCGCAACCCGGCGGAGATCGCCGAGCTCGCCGCCAAGGTCCTGGCGCTGGCCATGCCGGGCATGGAGTCCCCGGCCGCGGTCCGCTCCACGGGCGTGGAGCCGCGCTTCCGGACCGTGCAGGACGGCGATCTGGCCGGGACCGTGCGCGAGGAGGCGCGGCGGCTGCTCGGCGAGGTGGACGGCACGGTCGGTGTGGTCGTCGCGATGAACCGGCGGGCGCAGGCCCGTGGCTGGCTCGCGGAACTCGGCGAGCGTGTGGTGGCGCTCGGCAGCCTGGAGGCGAAGGGCCTGGAGTACGACGCCACGGTGGTCGTCTCGCCCGCGGAGATCGCGGACGAGTCCCCGGCGGGGCTGCGGGTGCTGTACGTGGCGCTGACGCGGGCGACCCAGCAGCTCACGGTCGTCTCGGGGGAGCGGGACCTGCCGGACGAGGACGGGGTGCCGGACCTGCTCAGGGACTGACGGGACCGGCGCGGGAGCCTCTTTTCGGTCAACCTGCGCCGAGGGAATCACTTCCCCGGGGTCTTTGTTAGCCTGGAGTCGGCACCGGCTCGATCCAAGCCCCCGGGCCCAACCTTCGTCGCTACGAGCGACCACTTGCCGCGAGGCGAGCATGGCGGGTCGGTGCCGCTCAACTGAAGAAGACAGACCCGCGTCACCCTCCGGTGGCGCGGGTCTGTTTCTGTTTACGGGCCCGGCGGGGGTTCCACTGGACCCGCCATATCTCGTATGGTGGAAAACTCTTTCCGAAGAGTGGCAGTCATTACCGGCTACTCGCCGGTAGGTGCGAATATCGGAAGGCGTGTTCCGGAGCGAGAGTTCCGGCCACGCGTAGCAATGAAGCTAAGGAAAGCGAAGGACTCGGCCATGGCAACGGCGCCCAGCGTCTCGTACTCGATGACGGTCAGGCTGGAGGTGCCCGCGAGCGGCACAGCGGTCTCCCAGCTCACCACGGCCGTGGAGTCCTCCGGCGGTTCGGTCACCGGCCTCGACGTGACCGCTTCCGGCCACGACAAGCTGCGGATCGACGTCACGATCGCCGCTTCCTCCACGTCGCACGCGGACGAGATCGTCGAAGGTCTGCGGGACATCGAGGGTGTCATCCTCGGCAAGGTCTCCGACCGTACGTTCCTGATGCACCTCGGCGGCAAGATCGAGATGGCCTCGAAGCATCCCATCCGCAACCGTGACGACCTCTCGATGATCTACACCCCCGGTGTGGCCCGGGTCTGCATGGCGATCGCCGAGAACCCTGAGGACGCCCGGCGCCTCACCATCAAGCGCAACTCCGTCGCAGTCGTGACGGACGGCTCCGCGGTGCTCGGCCTCGGCAACATCGGCCCGATGGCCGCCCTGCCCGTCATGGAGGGCAAGGCGGCGCTCTTCAAGCGCTTCGCGGGCATCGACGCCTGGCCGATCTGCCTGGACACCCAGGACACCGACGCGATCGTCGAGATCGTCAAGGCGATCGCCCCCGGCTTCGCGGGCATCAACCTGGAGGACATCTCCGCGCCGCGCTGCTTCGAGATCGAGGCCCGGCTGCGCGAGGCGCTCGACATCCCCGTCTTCCACGACGACCAGCACGGCACCGCCATCGTCGTCCTGGCCTCCCTGACCAACGCCCTGCGCGTGGTGGGCAAGGCGATCGGGGACGTACGGGTCGTCATGTCCGGCGCCGGAGCGGCCGGCACGGCCATCCTGAAGCTGCTCATCGCCGCGGGCGTCAAGCACGCCGTCGTCGCCGACATCCACGGTGTGGTGCACGCCGGCCGCGAGGACCTGGTCTCCGCCGACGCCGACTCGCCGCTGCGCTGGATCGCCGACAACACCAACCCGGAGTCCGTCACCGGCACCCTCAAGCAGGCGGTCGTGGGCGCCGACGTCTTCATCGGCGTCTCCGCCCCGAACGTCCTGGACGGCGACGACGTCGCGGGCATGGCCGAGGGCGCGATCGTGTTCGCGCTTGCGAACCCGGACCCCGAGGTGGACCCGGCGATCGCGCGCCGGACGGCGGCCGTCGTGGCCACCGGCCGCTCCGACTTCCCCAACCAGATCAACAACGTCCTGGTCTTCCCGGGCGTCTTCCGCGGCCTGCTGGACGCTCAGTCCCGGACCGTCAACACGGAGATGATGCTCGCCGCCGCCCGCGCGCTGGCCGATGTCGTCGCCGAGGACGAGGTGAACGCGAACTACATCATCCCGTCAGTCTTCAACGACAAGGTCGCCGGAGCGGTCGCGGGAGCGGTCCGGGACGCCGCGAAGGCCGCCGGCTCGGCTGTGACGGGCCCCACGTCCATCTGATGTGCGGCGCGTCGCGGGTCGCGGCGCCCCAAACGCCCCTTTAGGGTGGGCGGGCGACGCGTCCCGCGGAACCCCGCATCAGGTGCGGACCGCTTTTGGGGAGTCGACGGAACGTCACCACGACGAGGCAGTGGTGCCTTTCGTGTGACTCCGGAGGGTGCCGGATTGGCTTTCCCGCCGCAGGTGGGGGCAGGATGCTTTCCCAAGGACTTCGTCCGGGGGAGACCCCACGGGGCGCGAACGTCTAAAAACGGACCCGGTCCGGGGACTGTCCGAGGGCCCTGGCAGCATCGGCTTCGATCTCACGCCTCACAGGCAAGAAGAACACGGGAGTAACAACATGAACCGCAGTGAGCTGGTGGCCGCCCTGGCCGACCGCGCCGAGGTGACTCGCAAGGACGCCGACGCCGTGCTGGCCGCGCTCGCCGAGACCGTCGGTGAGATCGTCGCCAAGGGCGACGAGAAGGTCACCATCCCCGGTTTCCTGACCTTCGAGCGCACCCACCGTGCCGCTCGCACCGCTCGTAACCCGCAGACCGGCGACCCGATCAACATCCCGGCCGGCTACAGCGTGAAGGTCTCCGCGGGCTCGAAGCTCAAGGAAGCCGCCAAGGGCAAGTAACACCCCTGAGCACGACGAAGGGCGGTCACCCCGACCAGGGTGGCCGCCCTTCGGCGTACGGGCCGCAGAACGCCGTTCCGGGCCCGCAGGCGCTTCCCGGGGACCGTGGGCCCCCGGGAAGCGAGCCGCGTCAGACCAGTGAGCCGCCCGGCAGCTCCACCTTCGCGCCGAGCTTCTCCAGCTTCTCCATGAAGTTCTCGTAGCCGCGGTTGATCAGGTCGATCCCGTGCACCCGGGACGTCCCCTGGGCCGCCAGGGCGGCGATCAGGTACGAGAAACCGCCGCGCAGGTCAGGGATGACCAGATCCGCGCCCTGCAGCTTCGTCGGCCCGGACACGACCGCGGAGTGCAGGAAGTTGCGCTGGCCGAAGCGGCAGTCGGAGCCGCCCAGGCACTCGCGGTAGAGCTGGATGTGCGCGCCCATCTGGTTCAGCGCCGAGGTGAAGCCGAGCCGGGACTCGTACACCGTCTCGTGGACGATCGACAGGCCCGCGGCCTGCGTCAGCGCCACGACCAGCGGCTGCTGCCAGTCGGTCTGGAAACCGGGGTGCACGTCCGTCTCCAGCGCGATGGCGTTCAGCGCGCCGCCAGGGTGCCAGAAGCGGATGCCCTCGTCGTCGATCTCGAAGGCCCCGCCGACCCGGCGGAAGGTGTTCAGGAACGTCATCATCGAGCGCTGCTGGGCGCCGCGGACGTAGATGTTGCCCTCGGTCGCCAGCGCGGCGGACGCCCAGGAGGCGGCCTCCAGGCGGTCCGGGAGCGCCCGGTGGGTGTATCCGTCGAGGCGGTCGACACCGGTGATCCGGATGGTCCGGTCGGTGTCCATGGAGATGATCGCGCCCATCTTCTGCAGTACGCAGATGAGGTCCTCGATCTCCGGCTCCACGGCCGCGTTCGACAGCTCGGTGACACCCTCGGCGAGCACCGCGGTCAGCAGGACCTGCTCGGTGGAGCCGACCGACGGGTACGGCAGCCGGATCTTGGTGCCGCGCAGCCGCTGCGGGGCCTCCAGGTACTGGCCGTCCGCCCGCTTCTCGATCGTCGCGCCGAACTGGCGGAGCACGTCGAAGTGGAAGTCGATCGGCCGTCCGCCGATGTCGCAGCCGCCGAGACCCGGGATGAACGCGTGGCCCAGCCGGTGCAGCAGCGGACCGCAGAAGAGGATCGGGATGCGCGACGAGCCCGCGTGGGCGTCGATGTCGGCGACGTTCGCACTCTCGACGTGGGTGGGGTCGAGGACCAGCTCGCCCGGTTCGTCACCCGGACGGACCGTCACACCGTGCAGCTGCAGCAGCCCGCGCACCACCCGCACATCGCGGATGTCGGGCACGTTGCGCAGCCGGCTGGGCCCGCTGCCGAGCAGCGCGGCGACCATTGCCTTCGGCACCAGGTTCTTGGCGCCTCGGACGCGGATCTCGCCCTCCAGCGGGGTTCCGCCGTGGACAAGCAGGACATCGTCTGTGCCGGTCATGAATCTCGCGTTCCGGAGTGGTCGGGCAGGGGGCCAATCGAAAGGGTAATGGCCAGACACCCTCCTTCAGTAAGAGAGCGGGGGGTGTACGAACGTCATGAATCCGCCACAACACGCTGTGCTCCCCGGATCTTGCGGAGGGTTACCGTCCGGATGGCCCGTCCCGTCGTGCGCTCCTCGTGCACCCGTGCGCCCTGAGCTGCGCTCGGGCACTCTGCGCGATGAGCGGGCTACTTGGCCCCCGCGAGGACCGAAGATGCGGGATCATTTCTGCCATGACCGAGGTGTCCTCGCTCACAGGGCGGCTGCTCGTGGCCACACCCGCCCTGGCGGACCCGAATTTCGACCGCGCGGTGGTGCTGCTCCTCGACCACGACGAGGAGGGCTCGCTCGGCGTGGTCCTGAACCGCCCGACGCCGGTCGGCGTCGGCGACATCCTCGCGTCCTGGGCGGAACTGACCGGAGAACCCGACGTCGTCTTCCAGGGCGGCCCGGTCTCGCTGGACTCGGCGCTCGGGGTGGCGGTGATCCCCGGCGACGAGGGCCCGCTGGGATGGCGCCGGGTGTACGGGGCGATCGGCCTGGTGGACCTGGAGACGCCTCCGGAGCTGCTGGCCGCCGCCCTCGGCTCGCTGCGGATCTTCGCCGGTTACGCGGGCTGGGGACCCGGCCAGCTGGAGGCGGAACTGTCCGAGGGCGCCTGGTACGTCGTCGAGTCGGAACCCGGCGACGTCTCCTCGCCCCGTCCGGAAAGTCTCTGGCGGGCGGTCCTGCGCCGTCAGCGCAGCGAACTGGCCATGATCGCCACCTATCCGGACGACCCTTCGCTGAACTGATGCCCGGGCTTTCAGTACGCTTGGCGGTTATGAGCACTCTTGAGCCCGAGCGCGGGTCAGGCACCGGAACCCTCGTGGAGCCGACACCACAGGTGTCGAACGGCGACGGCGACCACGAGCGCTACGCCCATTACGTCCAGAAGGACAAGATCATGGCGAGTGCCCTGGAGGGCACCCCCGTGGTAGCGCTGTGCGGCAAGGTCTGGGTACCGGGGCGCGACCCCAAGAAGTACCCGGTCTGCCCCATGTGCAAGGAGATCTACGAGTCCATGGGCGCCGGCGGCGACAAGGACAAGGGCAAGGGCGGCAAGGACAAGAAGTAGTCCCGGAGCCACCACGGAACAGCCCGGAGGAGCCCCCGGGGCACGCAGTCGCGTGCCCCGGGGGCTCCTCTTCGTGTGCGGCGCGGCTCTTCTCCGTGGGGACCGCCGGCGTTGCACGGGCTGCGTCCGAGGGTCACAGAGTGGTGGAGACCACTTGTCGGCGTCCTGGTCCGGACCTACGCTCCTGCGAGTTGTGCAGAACGAAACGCGCGTTGCGTATGTTGCAACGCCTACCGGTAGGGGTTCCCGGATGAAGCTTTCTGCCCGAATCGCCGTCCCGGCCGCGGCGCTTGTGCTGGCCGGCCTGACCGTCACCGCCTGCGGTGCGCCGCAGACCTCGGACACCGGCACCAAGAAGGACGAGAAGACCGGCACGCTGCGCGTCTGGCTGTTCCAGGAGGTCGGCAACAAGCCCAAGGAGAAGGTCGTCGACGCCGCGGTCGCCGGCTTCAGGAAGAGCCACACGGACGCGAAGGTCGAGATCGAGTACATCCCGGTCGAGACCCGCGCCCAGCGCGTCAAGGCCGCGTTCAACGACCCGAAGAGCGCCCCCGACCTCATCGAGTACGGCAACACGGACACCGCCGGCTACGTCAAGGACGGCGGACTGGCCGATGTGAGCGCGGAGTTCGCCGCCTGGGACGACGCCCGGGACACCGACCCCACGGCCAAGGAGTCCGTGACCGTCGACGGCAAGGTCTACGGGGCGCCGCTCTTCGTCGGCGTACGGGCGCTGTACTACCGCACCGACGTCTTCGCCGAGCTGGGGATCAAGGCCCCCAGGTCCCAGGCCGAGCTGATCTCCACGGCGAAGACGATCCACCGGAAGAAGCCGGAGCTGTACGGGCTCGCGGTCGGCGGCGCGTACACCTACGGCGCGATGCCGTTCATCTGGGCCAACGGCGGCGAACTGGCCGACGGGAGCGGGTCCGCGGTCAAGGCGGCCATCAACAGCGACAAGGCCCGCAAGGGCATCGAGTCCTACACCTCGCTCTTCGGCGACACCAACTGCCCGGCCGCCAAGTGCGCGGGCATGGGCGGCAACGCGACCGTCACCGCCTTCGCCTCGGGCAAGGCCGCGATGGCCATCGGCGGCGACTTCAGCCACACCGCCGTCGAGGCCGGCACGGTGAAGGGCAAGTACGCCGTCGTCCCACTGCCCGGGCTCGCCGAAGGGTCCGTCGCACCGGCGTTCGCGGGCGGGAACAACATCGGCGTGCTGAAGAGCAGTACGCACCGCACCCTGGCCGTCGGCCTGATGAAGGCACTCACCGGCAAGGAGACCCAGGCGAAGATGTTCGACGCGATGGGCTTCCTGCCGACGTACGCGGACGTGCGGGCCGACGCGGCGAAGCGGGAGCCGTTCGTCGAACCGTTCGTCACCACGCTGGGCGCGGGCACCAAGTTCGTCCCCGCCTCCCCGGCCTGGGGACAGATCGACTCCTCGCTGGTCCTGCCGACGATGTTCCAGGAGATCGTCAGCGGCCGTAAGGACGTGGCGAAGGCCTCGGACGACGCGGCGAAGAAGATGGACGCGGCGTTCGCCGACGCGGGCTGACGATGACGGCCAACAGCACGGCGTACAAAGCGCCCCCCGTACCCGGCACGGACGGTCCCCCTCCCCGCCCGCTCCGCCGCCGCCCGGCCTCACCCGCCGGGCGGCCGGGCTGGACCCCCTGGCTCTACCTGCTGCCCGCACTCGTCCTGACCGGCGGGCTGCTGGTCTACCCGATCTACCAACTGGGCCTGATCTCCTTCCTGGAGTACACCCAGGCCCAGGTCAGCGGCGGCGAGCCCGCCACCTTCCAGGGCTTCGGCAACTACGCCGCGCTCTTCGGCGACCGCCAGTTCTGGCAGGTGCTCCTGGCCACCGTGGTCTTCGCCGCGGCCTGCGTGCTGGCCACCCTGCTCACGGGCTGCGCGCTCGCCGTCCTGCTGACCCGGGTCCGGGCCGTGCCCCGGCTCGCGCTGATGATGGCCGCGCTCGGTGCGTGGGCGACCCCCGCGATCACCGGCTCGACCGTCTGGGTCTTCCTCTTCGACGCCGACTTCGGACCGGTCAACCGGGTGCTGGGGCTCGGCGACTTCTCCTGGACGTACGGGCGCTACAGCGCCTTCGCGCTGGTGCTCCTCGAAGTCCTGTGGTGCTCGTTCCCGTTCGTCATGGTGACGGTGTACGCGGGCATCCGGGCGATCCCCGCCGAGGTGCTGGAGGCGGCCGCGCTGGACGGTGCCTCGCAGTGGCGGATCTGGCGGTCGGTCATGGCGCCGATGCTGCGGCCGATCCTGGTCGTCGTCACCATCCAGTCGGTCATCTGGGACTTCAAGGTCTTCACCCAGATCTACGTGATGACGGGCGGCGGCGGCATCGCCGGCCAGAACCTGGTGCTCAACGTGTACGCGTACCAGAAGGCGTTCGCGTCCTCGCAGTACAGCCTCGGCTCGGCCATCGGCGTCGTGATGCTGCTGATCCTGCTGGCCGTCACGCTCGTCTACCTGCGCCTGATGCGCCGCCAGGGGGAGGAACTGTGAGCCTGCCGAACGTGCTGCGGGTGCGCAGGCCCGGACGGCTCGCCGCCGAGGCCGCCACCCTGCTGATCGCCGCCGTCGTCGCCTTCCCGCTGTACTGGATGGTGCTCTCGGCCCTCAAACCGGCCGGCGAGGTCCAGTCCGCGCACCCCAGGCCGTGGACGCTCTCCCCGTCCCTGGACTCCTTCCGCCGGGTCTTCCAGCAGGAGGACTTCGGGCGCTACTTCCTCAACAGCCTGCTCGTCGCCGGTACGGTCGTCGTCGCTTCCGCGCTGGTGGCCTTCCTGGCGGCGACGGCGGTCACCCGGTTCAGATTCCGCTTCCGGACCACGCTGCTGATCATGTTCCTGATCGCGCAGATGGTCCCGGTCGAGGCGCTGACCATCCCGCTGTTCTTCCTGATGCGGGACTTCGGCCAGCTGAACACCCTCGGCTCGCTGATCCTGCCGCATCTGGCCTTCTCGCTGCCGTTCGCGATCTGGATGCTGCGCGGCTTCGTCAAGGCCGTCCCCGAGGCGCTGGAGGAGGCCGCGTACATCGACGGGGCGAGCCGCACCCGCTTCCTGTGGCAGATCCTCTTCCCGCTGGTCCTCCCCGGACTGGTGGCGACGAGCGTCTTCTCGTTCATCTCCACCTGGAACGACTTCCTGTTCGCGAAGTCGTTCCTGATCAGCGACACCTCGCAGTCGACGCTGCCGATGGCGCTGCTGGTCTTCTTCAAACCCGATGAGAACGACTGGGGCGGGATCATGGCAGCCTCGACGGTGATGACCGTTCCCGTGCTGGTCTTCTTCGTACTCGTACAGCGACGCCTGGTCTCGGGACTGGGCGGAGCGGTTAAGGACTGACGTCATGAACACGGATCTGATCCCGGCGCCCGTGCGCGCCGGTGACCAGGGGCGCTGCGGATTCCTGCTGGACGCGTCCACCACCATCACGGCGGCTCCCGGCACCGAGTCCACCGAGCGCTGGCTGCGCACCACGCTCGGCGCCGCCTTCGGCCTGCCGCTCGCACCGGGCGGCGAGGATGCCGAGGGGTCCATCCGGCTGCTGACCGATCCGGCGCTGGAGCCCGAGGCGTACCGGCTGACCACGCTGCCCGGCAACATCGTCGCGCTCACCGGCGGTGGCCCGGCCGGGGTCTTCTGGGGTGCCCAGACACTGCGCCAGCTGCTGGGGCCGCGGGCGTTCCGCAAGGCGCCGGCGGACGGGGGAACGGCCGCCTTCGGCTTCACGGACATCGAGGACCGCCCCCGCTTCGGCTGGCGCGGTCTGATGCTCGACGTGGCCCGGCACTTCATGCCCAAGACCGACGTCCTGCGCTACCTCGACCTGCTCGCCGCCCACAAGCTGAACGTCTTCCACTTCCACCTCACCGACGACCAGGGCTGGCGCGTCGAGATCAAGCGCTACCCGCGCCTGACCGAGGTGGGCGCGTGGCGTTCGCGTACGAAGTACGGCCACCGGGCGTCCGAGCTCTGGGACGAGACCCCGCACGGTGGTTACTACACCCAGGACGACATCCGCGAGATCGTGGCGTACGCCGCCGAGCGGCACATCAGGGTCGTCCCCGAGATCGACATCCCGGGGCACTCGCAGGCCGCCATCAGCGCCTATCCGGAGCTGGGCAACGCCGACGTCGTCGACACCGCCGCGCTGTCCGTGTGGGACACCTGGGGCGTCAATCCGAACGTGCTCGCACCCTCCGACCACACCCTGCGCTTCTTCGAGGGCGTCTTCGAGGAACTGCTGGAGCTCTTCCCCGCGGACATCTCGCCGTTCGTCCACGTCGGTGGCGACGAGTGCCCGAAGGACCAGTGGAAGCAGTCGCCGGCCGCCCGGGCCCGCATCGAGGAACTCGGGCTGGCCGACGAGGACGAGCTGCAGTCCTGGTTCATCCGGCACTTCGACAACTGGCTCACCGCGCGCGGCCGGCGGCTCATCGGCTGGGACGAGATCCTGGAGGGCGGTCTGGCCGAGGGTGCGGCCGTCTCCTCGTGGCGCGGGTACGCGGGCGGCATCGCCGCCGCCGAGGCCGGGCACGACGTGGTGATGTGCCCGGAGCAGCAGGTGTATCTGGACCACCGTCAGCACGGCGGCCCCGACGAGCCGATGCCGATCGGGTACGTCCGCACGCTGGAGGACGTCTACCGCTTCGAACCCGTACCGCCGGCCCTCTCCGAGGAGGCGGCCCGGCACGTGCTCGGCACCCAGGCCAACGTGTGGACCGAGGTCATGCAGAACCGGGCCCGTGTCGACTACCAGGTCTTCCCCCGCCTCGCGGCGTTCGCCGAGGTGGCCTGGTCGGCCCTGCCCGCCCCCGCCGACCGGGACTTCGCGGACTTCGAGCGCCGCATGTCCACGCACTACGCGCGACTTGACGCGCTCGGCGTCGACTACCGGCCGCCGGGCGGCCCGTTGCCGTGGCAGCGGCGCCCCGGGATCCTCGGACGGCCGATCGAGGGAACACCCCCGAACGTGTGAGTCCGGACGCGGTCCGGTTGCCGCCACCACGGTCCCGGGGACCGTGGTGGCGGCGCCGTCCGCGGCGGGTGATCTCCCCGGAGGAGCCGTCGGGGAGCCGCCACCCGCCGGACCGGACAAGTCGTACAAGCGCGTGGAACAGGGGTAATTCGCGTTCTGCGCCGAAGAGGTGCGAAAAGGGACCATTCCCCTGACCGGGGACGGATATACCCTTCGTGGACCCTCGCGTCGAGCCGGTCCGAAGATGTGCCAGAGTTGCCACGTCCGGGCTTTGAGCACGTACCGTACGGCGAAACAGGCGGGACAGCCGGGACACCGGGAAGGGGCAGCTGGGTTGACCACGCACGCACCGCAGGCGACGCAGTCCGTCACGCTGCCTGCCTCGCTGGACGAGGCCGTGGCGGCACTCGGCGCCATGCCCACGGCCGTACCCGTGGCAGGCGGTACGGACCTGATGGCGGCCGTCAACAAGGGGCTCCTGCGCCCCTCCGCGCTGGTCGGCCTCGGCAGGATCAGCGAGCTCCGCGGCTGGCACTACCAGGACGGCCACGCCCTGCTGGGCGCCGGTCTCACCCACGCACGCATGGGACGGCCCGACTTCGCCGCCCTCATCCCCGCGCTCGCCGCGTCCGCGCGCGCGGCCGGCCCGCCCCAGATCCGCAACGCCGGAACGCTCGGCGGCAACATCGCGACCGCCGCCCCGACCGGCGACGCCCTGCCGGTGCTCGCCGCCCTGGAGGCCGAGCTCGTCATCGCGGGCCCCGGCGGCGCACGCCGCGAGATCCCGGTCTCGCACCTGCTGGCGGGCCGCGAGATGCTGGAGCCCGCCGAGCTGATCGGCTTCGTCCGCGTCCCGCTGCTGCACGCCCCGCAGGTCTTCCTCAAGGCGACCGGACGGACCGGCCCCGGCCGTGCCACCGCCTCCGTCGCGATCGTGCTCGACCCGGCCCGGCGCGGAGTGCGCTGCGCGGTCGGCGCCATCGCGCCGATGCCGCTGCGGCCGCTGGAGGCCGAACGCTGGATCGCCTCGCTGATCGACTGGGACGGCGAACGCGGCCTGGCCCCCGACGCGCTGGCCGCCTTCGGCGAGTACGTCGCCGCGGCCTGCATCCCGGACCAGGCACCACCTGCCGACGGGGGCCAGGCGCCACCGCTGCCCCCCGCCGTACTGCACCTGCGGCGCACCGTCGCCGCGCTGGCCCGACGCGCGCTGGGGAGGGCACTGTCATGAGCAACGAGGACCACGCCGACCGGCACGGCGGCTGGGAACCGACCCCGCAGAGCGGTGAGTACGACGCCGAGGCGACCGCCTTCGTCCATCTGCCGCCCGAGGACCTGGCGAACGTACCGCTGGCCGCGCCCGGCCAGGGCTACGTGCCGCCGATGATCCTTCCGCTGACCCCCGCGCCCGGCCTCGACCCGGCGGCCACCGGCAGCTGGGTCGTCCAGACGCCGAACCAGGAGCACCCACAGGACCAGCAGGAGCAGCACGGCCGGGAGCCCGGCACGGAGCCCGCGCCCGCCGCGGTGCACTGGCCGGACCCGAACCAGCAGCAGGCGGCTTACGGATACCCGCAGCCCGGCCCGCAGGCGGCTCAGGAGTACCCGGACCGGGCCTACCCGGACCAGTACCCCGGCGCCCAGGCAGCCACCGGCCAGTGGGACTTCGCCGAGTCCGGCGGTTCCGCCGGGGCGGCCGGTCACACCGGACAGTGGACGATCCCGGTCGCCGACGGCGAGCTCCCGGAGGAGTCCGGCGAGTTCTCGGCCTCCGCGCTGGCCGCCGGCTGGTACGCGGACCGGACCCCGCCGGCCACGCTGCCGGGCGGTGCGCCCGCGCCGTGGGCGGCACAGGAGCCGGAGCCCGTCACCAGGGACACCCCGGCGCTGGGAACGGACCTCGGCGCGCTGCCGGAGCCCGCCCCCGAAGCGCCGGCCGACGACCCGGCCGACGAGTCCGGCCCGGACCAGGCCGCCGACGGCAGCGAGGCCGGTTCCCCGGCCGCTCCGGACGCTACGCCCGAGCCCGAGCCCGAGGACGCACGGCAGACCGGCCCTGAGCAGACCGGCCCTGAGCAGACCGGCCCGGAGCAGCCCGGGGCGGCCGCCCCGGACGCGGCTCCGGACGAAGCGGTGGCCGACGCCACGGGCGTGGACGACCCGGCCCTGGACGACCCGGCCCTGGAGGGTGCGGCCCCGGACGACGTGGTCGCGGACGCCCCGCCCGCCCCCGTGCCCGACCTGCCCAGCGAGCACCCCGCCACGTCCTACGTCCTGCATGTGAACGGCGCCGACCGGCCCGTCGCCGACGCCTGGATCGGCGAGTCGCTGCTCTACGTGCTGCGCGAGCGCCTCGGCCTCGCCGGTGCCAAGGACGGCTGCTCGCAGGGCGAGTGCGGTGCCTGCAACGTCCAGGTGGACGGCCGTCTCGTCGCCTCCTGCCTGGTCCCCGCGGCCACCGCGGCGGGCAGCGAGGTCCGTACGGTCGAGGGCCTGGCCGTCGACGGCGAGCCGTCCGACGTCCAGCGCGCCCTGGCCGGATGCGGCGCCGTCCAGTGCGGCTTCTGCATCCCCGGCATGGCCATGACCGTCCACGATCTGCTGGAGGGCAACCACGCCCCCAGCGAGCTGGAGACCCGCCAGGCGCTCTGCGGCAACCTCTGCCGCTGCTCCGGCTACCGCGGCGTGCTCGACGCCGTCAACGAAGTCATCGCGGGCCGGGAGGCCGCCTCCGAGGCGGCATCGGCACCCGCGCAGGAAACCGCCGAGGCGGACGAGGCCCGCATCCCGCACCAGGCGGCGCCGGGCGCGGGTAGTGTGCAGGCCCATCTGCAGGACGGAGGCATGGCGTGAGCAACGACGCGGCCACCGCGGCGGGCGCCACCCACACGGCGATCAGCATCCCGTCACTGGACGGCCCGGGCGGCCCCGGAACCGAGCAGCCGCTGCTCGGCCTCGGCGCCTCCCTGCCGCCCGCCGACGCCCGCGCCAAGACCGAGGGCACGTTCCCGTACGCCGCCGATCTGTGGGCCGAGGGTCTGCTCTGGGCGGCCGTGCTCCGCTCCCCGCACCCGCACGCCCGCATCCTGTCCATCGACACCTCGGCCGCCGCCGAGATGCCCGGTGTGCGCGCGGTCGTCACCCACGAGGACGTCCCCGGCGACAGCGCCTACGGCCGCCGCGTCGTCGACCGCCCCGTCTTCGCGTCCGACCTGGTCCGCCACCACGGCGAACCGATCGCCGCCGTCGCCGCCGACCACCCGGACACCGCCCGGCTGGCCGCCGCCGCGATCACCGTCGAGTACGAGGTCCTGGAACCGGTCACCGACCCGGAGAAGGCCTTTGCCGCCGAGCCGCTGCACCCCGACGGCAACCTGATCCGCCACATCCCGCTGCGCTACGGCGACCCGGAGATCACCGGCGACATCGTCGTCGAGGGCCTGTACCGCATCGGCCGGCAGGACCCGGCACCCATCGGCGCCGAGGCCGGACTCGCCGTGCCCCGCCCCGACGGCGGCGTGGAGATCTACACCGCGTCCACCGACCCGCACACCGACCGGGACCTGGCCGCCGCCTGTTTCGGCCTGGAACCGGACCGGGTGAAGGTCGTCGTCACCGGGGTGCCCGGCGCCACCGGCGACCGCGAGGACCCCGGATTCCAGCTCCCGCTCGGCCTGCTCGCCCTGCGCACCGGCTGCCCGGTCAAGCTGGCCGCCACCCGCGAGGAGTCCTTCCTCGGCCACGCGCACCGCCACCCCACGCTGCTCCGCTACCGCCACCACGCGGACGCCGAGGGCCGCCTGGTCAAGGTCGAGGCCCAGATCCTCCTGGACGCGGGCGCCTACGCGGACGCGTCGTCGGAGTCCCTGGCCGCCGCGGTGGCCTTCGCCTGCGGCCCGTACGTCGTGCCGCATGCCTTCATCGAGGGCTGGGCCGTCCGGACGAACAACCCGCCCTCCGGCCATGTCCGGGGCGAGGGCGCGATGCAGGTCTGTGCCGCGTACGAGGGCCAGATGGACAAGCTCGCGGCCAAGCTCGGGATCGAACCGGCCGAACTGCGGATGCGCAACGTCCTGTCCACCGGCGACATCCTGCCCACCGGACAGACGGTCACCTGCCCCGCCCCGGTCGCGGAACTCCTGCGTTCCGTACGGGACTTCCCGCTGCCCTCGCTGCCCAAGGACTCCCCGGAGGACGACTGGCTGCTGCCCGGCGGACCCGAGGGCGCGGGCGAACCCGGCGCCGTGCGGCGCGGGGTCGGCTACGCACTGGGCATGGTCCACATGCTCGGCGCCGAGGGCACGGACGAGGTCTCCACCGCCACCGTCCGGGTCCACGACGGCGTCGCCACCGTCATCTGCGCCGCGGTCGAGACGGGACAGGGCTTCACCACGCTGGCCCGTCAGGTCGTGCAGGAGACGCTCGGCATCGAGGAAGTGCACGTCGCGTCCGTCGACACCGACCAGCCCCCGGCCGGTCCGGCGACGCACGGCCGCCACACCTGGGTCTCCGCCGGAGCGGTCGAACGCGCGGCGAAGATGGTCCGCACCCAGCTGCTCCAGCCGCTGGCCCACAAGTTCGGCATGTCCACCGAGCTGCTCCAGATCGCCGACGGCAAGATCACCAGCTACGACGGGGTGCTCTCCACCACCGTCACGGAGGCGATGGACGGCAAGGAACTCTGGGCCACCGCCCAGTGCCGCCCCCACCCCACCGAACCGCTCGACGAGTCCGGCCAGGGCGACGCCTTCGTCGGCCTCGCGTTCTGCGCGATCCGCGCGGTCGTGGACGTCGACATCGAGCTCGGCTCGATCAGGGTCGTGGAGATGGCGGTCGCCCAGGACGTCGGCCGGGTCCTCAACCCGTCCCAGCTGGCGACCCGGATCGAGGCGGGCGTCACGCAGGGCATCGGGGCCGCTCTGACGGAGAACCTCCGCAGCGCCCGCGGACTCGTCCGCCACCCCGACCTGACGGGCTACGCCCTGCCCACGGCCCTGGACGCCCCGGACATCCGCATCGTCAGACTCGTCGAGGAACGCGACGTGGTGGCCCCCTTCGGCGCCAAGCCCGCCTCCGCGGTCCCGGTCGTGACCTCGCCGGCCGCGGTGGCCGCGGCGGTCCGCTCGGCCACCGGCCGCCCGGTCAACCGCCTCCCGATCAGACCGCAGGCCGCCGTCGCCGCGCCCAAGTCCTGATCCCGGCCCCGGCACGGTGACGGACGACATGGCCGCGCCGGGCCGGGTGCGGCCACTATGTGTGGATGCACCCCCTTGAGACGGACCGCCCCGAGAGCGGTCCCACCCTGGCGCAGCTCCTTGCGCTGATCGCCGCCGGGACGCTCGACGTCGTCGTGGCACCGCACGGCACCGGTGTGCACGTCTGTGACGTGGTGCTGCACGACCCGGGCGAGGAGCGGGACGAGGAGACGTGGGCGGCCACCGGCATGGTCCTGCTGGCCGTCGGCGTGGAGGTCGCCTCGTCCGAGGCGGTCGACGTGCTGCGCGCCGCGGACCGTGCCGGGGCGGCGGCCGTCGTGATGCGGCGCGGCAGCCGGGGGCCCCGGGCGGCTCTGCTGGAGGCGGCGGAGCAAGGCCGTACGGCCTTGCTGACGCGGCGGCCGGAGCAGGGCTGGACCGAGGTGCTCGGCCGGTTGCGGACGGCGTTGGTGCACAGCGCTCCGGACCGGTCCGCGGGCACGGCCGGGGTGGACGGTCTGCGGCTGGGAGACCTGTCGGGCCTGGCCAACACCGTGGCGGACCTCGTCGGCGGCGCGATCACGATCGAGGACCCGCAGTCCCGGGTGCTGGCGTACTCACGCATGGACCACGAGCCCGATCCGATGCGCAGGCTCACCATCCTGGGCCAGGAGGTGCCCCGCTGGCGGGTCACCGAGCTGCGGGAGAGCGGCTTCTTCCAGGCCCTGTGGAACACCGACGACGTGGTGCGGCTTCCCGCCGACGACCGGTACGCCGAGCGGCTGGCCGTCGCGGTGCGGCACGGTTCCGAGGTCCTCGGCTCGATCTGGGCCGCCACGGACGGGCAGCCGCTGGCCGAGGACGCCGTCGCCGCCCTGCGGACGGCCGGCCGCGCCGCGGTCCCGCATCTGTCGCACCACCGCACATGGGGCCGGGCCGCTGCCTTGGCGCGCGAGGGCGCGGTGCACGCGCTCCTGGCGGGCAGCGCGCAGGCCGCGCACGACATCGGGATCGTGCGGGGCCGGCCGTACGCGGTGCTGGTGGCGGAGGCCTACGACGGACCGCAGCCCGCGCCGGGTGACGTCGGGCAGCGGGTGCTGGACGTCCTCGCGCTGCAGGCCGCCGCCTACCGTCCCGGGTGTGTGACCGCGCGGTCGGGCCGGCGGCTGTACGTCCTGGTACCGGCCGCGGACGGCGAGACGGACCCCGCCCGCACCCTGCTGGCGACGGCCCGCGGGCTGCCGCGCGGCGCGGTCTTCGCCGGCGCCGGGCCCGCGGTCCCGGATCTGGCGGAGCTGCCCGCCTCCCGCGACGCGGCGGAGCTGGTGGTACGGGTGCTGAGGGAGCGGGCCGCACGCCTGCCGGCCGGCGAGGCCGGGCCTGCGGTGGCCTCGTACGCGGAGGTGGCGGCCGAGGCGGTGGTGCTGCGGCTGCTGGACCGGGTGGAGCCGCTGTGGGGCGAGATGGCGGGGCCGGTGCACGCGATGAGCGCGCACGACCGGGCGCACGGCTCGCGGTACGGCGAATCGGTCGCCGCGTACCTCGACACCTTCGGCGACACGGCCGCGGCCGCGCGGCGCCTCAACGTGCACCCCAACACCCTGCGGTACCGGCTGCGCCGGGCCAGGGAGCTGTTCGGCGTCGACCTGGCCGATCCGGCCGTACGGCTCCTGGCGGACGTGGGGCTGCGCCTGGACGGGCGTACCGGGTGAGGCGGTTCCGGGGACAGCTCTCCCGTGCATGATCATTTAGTTGTCGTATACGACACACCAGCCGGGCAGGCGTGGTCGTGACCGACGAAGACATGCCGGGCTCCGCACACCGAAGCTGGGCACAACGGCCCGCGGCTGGACGAGCGCGGCGCACGAGTGACCCATCACGGCATCACTGAGGAGTTGGTTCAGGTGACATCCGGTTCGGCCCATCGGCGCAAGACCGCCCGCGAGGCGGCGCTGGCCCGTGCCGTCGAGGACGGCCTGCTCGGCCCCGGCGCGCCCCTGGTCGGCCTCCTCGACGTCGACGGGGTGCTGGCCGCGGTGGACGCGCTGGACGAGGCGTTCGAGGGACCGGCCACGGTCCAGCACACCTTCGCGGCCAAGGCCTGCGGACTGGTGCCGGTCCTGCGGCTGCTCGCCGAGGCCGGCATGGGCTGCGAGGTCGCCTCGCCCGGCGAGCTGGAGCAGGCCCTCGCCGCCGGCTTCACCCCCGACCGGCTGGTCTTCGACAGCCCCGCGAAGACGGTCGAGGAGCTGGAGTTCGCGCTGGAGCACGGCATCGCGATCAACCTGGACAACTTCCAGGAACTGGAGCGCGTCGACCGCCTGCTGGCCGGCCGCGAGCCCTCCGGTCCCATCGGGCTGCGGGTGAACCCCCAGGTCGGCGCCGGCGCCATCGGGGCGATGAGCACCGCCACCGCGACTTCCAAGTTCGGCGTCGCGCTGCGTGACCCGGGCGCCGTGGACGCGGTGATCGAGGCCTTCACCCGGCGCCCCTGGCTCAACCGCCTGCACGCACACGTCGGCTCCCAGGGCTGCCCGCTGCCGCTCATCGCCCAGGGCGTCAGCGCCGCCTACGACCTCGCGGAGCGGATCAACGGCCTGCTGGGGCACGCACAGATCACCGGCCTGGACATCGGCGGCGGCCTGCCCGTCAACTTCGACACCGAGGACGACCGCCCCACCTACTCCGACTACGTCGCCGAGCTGCACAGCGCCGCTCCCGGACTCTTCGACGGCCGCTACACCCTCGTCACCGAGTTCGGCCGCTCGCTGCTGGCCAAGAGCGGCACCATCGGCTCGCTCGTCGAGTACACCAAGTCGGCCGGCGGCCGGCGGATCGCCGTCACCCACGCCGGCGCCCAGGTGGCCACCCGCACCGTGTTCATGCCGGACGCCTGGCCCCTGCGCGTCGGCGTGTACGACGCCGCGGGCCGCCCCAAGGACGGCCCGCTCCACGTCGTGGACATCGCCGGGCCGTGCTGCTTCGCCGGGGACCTGACCGCCACCGCCCGCGAACTCCCGGCGATCGAGCCCGGTGACGTGGTGGCGCTGTACGACACCGGCGCGTACTACTTCTCCTCGCACTTCTCGTACAACTCCCTGCCCAGGCCCGCCGTGTACGGCTACCGCACGGACCGGGCCGGACAGGTCCGCCTCGCCCTGGTCCGCGAGGCCCAGAGCATCCGCGAAGTCGTCGAGGAGAGCGGCCTCCGCCACACGGACGCCCTCGTGGCGCTGTGCGCGGACGGAGCGGAGCAGGAGACGGCGGGGTGAAGCGCGTCCTCATATCCGCGGACATGGAAGGGGCGACGGGCACCGTTTCCCCGGCGGACGTCACCACGGGGACACCGCGCTACGAACGTTTCCGCCGGCTGCTCACCCAGGACGTCAACGCGGCCGTCGCCGGGTTCGCCGACGCCGGAGCGGACGAGATCGTCGTCAATGACGCCCACTGCGGCATGGACAACGTCCTCATCGAGGACCTCGACCCCCGCGCCGTCCTGATCGTCGGCCGGCACAAGCCGCTCGGGATGCTGGAAGGACTGGAGGAGGGCATCGACGCCGTCGCGTTCGTCGGCTACCACACCGGCGCCGGCGAACAGGGCGTCCTGGCTCACACCTACCTCTCGCACAGCATCCTCGGCGTCCGCATCGACGGCGAGCCCGTCGGCGAGGGCGGGTTCAACGCCCTGGTCGCCGCCGAGGCGGGCGTCCCGGTCGTCCTCGTCACCGGCGACGACGTGACCTGCCGCGAAGCCGCCACGTACGCCCCCGGCTGCCGGACCGTCACCGTGAAGAGGGCGATCTCCCGGCACGCGGCCGTCTGCCGCACCCCGGCCGTCACCACGGCGGACATCCGCCGCGAAGCCGCGGCAGCACTCTCGGCGCCACCGCCACGGCCCGCCCCGCGCCCCGCACCGCACGTGGTGGAGGTCGACGTGGACAGCCCACACCTCGCGGACCGCGCGAGCGCACTGTCCGGAGTCGAACTCTCCGGCCCACGGACCGTCCGCATCCAGACCCCCGACGCCGTGACGGCGCTGCGCCGCTTCCGGTCGCTCAGCTGGGTGATCGGCGGCGGCCGCGAGGGCGACTGGACCTGACACCACCGCGGCCCGGCGGCCCGGGCCCGCCCCCGCCGGCGCTTCCCGACGGCGCGCCCGCACCCGCCCGAGGGGTTTCCCCGCCCCCTTGTACGACGTTGCCCCTGACTGGAGCTGCCATGACTTCCTCCGTACCCCAGAAAGAACCGCAGAGCCCGCAACCGGAGCTCAGCCGCTCCCTGCGCAACCGCCACATGTCGATGATCGCGATCGGCGGCGCGATCGGCGCCGGACTGTTCGTCGGCAGCGGCTCGGTGATCAAGACCGCGGGCCCCGCCGCGATCGTGTCCTACTGCCTGGCCGGCGCGCTCGTGCTGTGCACCATGCGGATGCTCGGCGAGATGGTCGTGGCGAAGCCGTCCTCGGGCTCCTTCGCCGACTACGCCCGCACCGCCATCGGGCCGTGGGCGGGGTTCACCATCGGATGGCTGTACTGGTACTACTACGTCATCATCGTGGCCGTGGAGGCCGTCGCGGGCGCGGCGATCCTGCACGCGTGGCTCGATCTGCCGCTCTGGGTGCTGGCCATGGGCCTGATGGTCGTGATGACCGCGACCAACCTGCTCTCCGTGAAATCGTTCGGTGAGTTCGAGTTCTGGTTCTCCTCCGTCAAGGTCGCCGCGATCGTGGCCTTCCTGATCGTCGGCGGTCTCTACGTCTTCGGCGGCTGGCCCGACTCGTCCTTCGACTTCTCCAACCTGACCGCGCACGGCGGCTTCACGCCCAACGGATTCACCGCGATCTTCTCCGCGATCGTCGTGGTCATCTTCGCGTTCGGCGGAGCGGAGATCGTCACCATCGCCGCCGCCGAGAGCAAGGAACCCGAGCGTTCGGTGGCCCGCGCCACCACCGGGATCATCTGGCGGATCATCCTCTTCTACGTCGGCTCCATCGTCCTGGTGGTCACCATCGTGCCGTGGGACAGCGCCCAGGTCCTGGCCAGTCCGTACGTCGCGGCCTGGAAGATCATCGGGCTGCCGGGCGCGGGTGTCGTGATGGACATCGTGATCCTGACGGCCGTGCTGAGCGTGCTCAACTCCTCGGTGTACGTCTCCTCGCGGATGCTGCGGGCGCTGGCCACCCACGGCGACGCCCCCACCTGGCTGGTGGCGACGAACAAGCGACAGGTCCCGGCCCGCGCGATCCTCGCCGGAACCGTGGTCGGCTGGATCTCGGTGCTGCTGGCCTATCTGTCCCCGGACACCGTCTTCACCTACCTGGTGAACTCCTCCGGCGCGATCGCCATCTTCATGTACCTCATGATCGGCGCTTCCCAGTTGCGCATGCGGCGCCGGCTGGAGCGCGAGGCGCCCGAGCGGCTGACCCTGCGGATGTGGCTCTTCCCGTACCTCACCTGGGCGGTGATGGCCGGCTTCGCGGCGGTGCTGGTGGCCATGGCGGTCATCGCCGACCAGCGCACGCAGCTGCTGACGAGCCTCGGCAGTCTGGCCTTCGTCCTCGTCGCGTACACGGTGCGCAAGGCGCGCGGCCGGAGCCCGGAGCCCGCCGGGCCGGCCGCCGCGGGCGACCGGGAGCCGAACGCGGTGTCCGACCGCTGACCTGCCGGAACGACGAACCGCCCGCCCCTGCGTACGAGGGGCGGGCGGTTCACCGTGGAGACCGTGACCGGATTCGAACCGGTGTAACTCGAGTTGCAGTCGAGCCCCTGAGCCTCTCGGGCACACGGTCGGGCGTTGGCGACATCCCGACGGTAGGCCCGGCCCGGTACGGCGTACAAGAGCGCGTGCCGCCGTGCAACGCGACTGCCATGCGCCGTTCACGATCGCCGCCGTTCCACGCGCTCCGGTCCTACGACCAACGGACGAGAACGGGAGCGACACACGACAGGTCCCATGCCGGATTTCGCCCCTTACTCTTGGGTTCATGACCGCCCTGGAACCGCGTGACGCCGATGTCTCGCCCCGCACCGAAGTCACCGACGACCTGCCGGGGACAGCGGTCGCCACGGCGCCGGAAGGCGTCCTCGGACGGACCTACCGGGCGCTCAGCATCGGCATCGTCTCCGTCGTCTTCCTGATCGCCTTCGAGGCGACCGCGGTCGGGACCGCGATGCCGGTCGCCGCCCGTGAACTGCACGGCATCCCGCTGTACGCGTTCGCGTTCTCGGCGTACTTCACCACCAGCCTCTTCGCCATGGTGCTGTCCGGCCAGTGGGCCGACCGGCGCGGGCCGCTCGCACCGCTCGCCGCGGGGATCAGCGCCTTCGGGGCGGGGCTGCTGCTGTCCGGGACCGCGGGCACCATGTGGATGTTCATCGCGGGCCGGGCCGTGCAGGGGCTCGGCGGCGGGCTGGTGATCGTCGCGCTGTACGTGGTGATCAGCCGGGCCTACCCGGAGCGCCTGCGGCCGTCGATCCTGGCCGCCTTCGCCGCGAGCTGGGTGATCCCGTCCGTGGTGGGGCCGCTGGCCTCCGGAAGCGTGACCGAGCACCTTGGCTGGCGCTGGGTCTTCGTCGGCATCCCGGTCCTGGTGGTCTTCCCGCTGGCGCTCGCGCTGCCCGCGATCCGGCGGACCGCGTCGGGTCCGGCGGACCCGACGGCGCCCGTGGAGCCGTACGACCGCCGGCGCATCGCGCTCGCGCTGGGCATCTCGCTGGGCGCCGGTCTGCTCCAGTACGCCGGGCAGGAGCGGAACTGGTTCTCCCTGCTGCCGGCCGCCGCCGGGGTCGCCCTGCTCGTCCCGGCGATCCGCGGCCTGCTGCCCCCGGGCACCGGCCGCGCCGCCCGCGGACTGCCCGCGGTGGTGCTGCTGCGCGGGGTGGCGGCCGGGTCGTTCATCGCCGCCGAGTCGTTCGTCCCGCTGATGCTGGTCACCCAGCGCGGGATGTCCCCGACGATGGCCGGACTCTCCCTCGCCGCAGGCGGCGGTACGTGGGCGCTCGGCTCCTACGTGCAGTCCCGGCCCCGCATGGAACCGCACCGCGACCGGCTGATGGTGGGCAGCATGGTGCTGGTCGCCGCGGCGATAGCGGCGGCGCCCGCCGTGCTGATCGACGGAGTGCCGGTCTGGACGGTCGCCGTGGCCTGGGCCTTCGGCTGCTTCGGCATGGGCATGGTGATCGCGTCGACGAGCGTGCTGCTGCTGAAGCTGTCCGCGCCGGAGGAGGCGGGCGCGAACTCCGCGGCCCTGCAGATCTCCGACGGCCTCTCCAACGTCCTGCTGCTGGCCGCGGGTGGCGCGGCGTTCGCGGCGCTGGGCGGGGGAGCGGTGGGCGCGGTGCACGAGGCGGTGGAGGCGGGCGCGTCCGGCTCGCACCCGGGGGCGTTCGCGGTGGTGTTCCTGCCGATGGCGGGGGTGGCGCTGGTGGGGGCCTGGGTGGCCGGACGGGTGCGCACTTCTTAGGTGGTACCGGTTTGGCCCCACGCGGTGGTACCGTTCTGGTATGGCCATGAACCTGCGTCTTCGCGACGACCAGACCGAAGCCCTCAAGCGGCGTGCCGAGCAGGAGGGCACGAGCATGCACGCCCTGCTGCTCCAGGCCGTGGACGACTATCTGGCCCGGACCGCTCAGCAGGCCATCGTCCGTCAGACGGCGAAGGAGCAGGCGGCCAAGTGGAGCGAGCTCATGGAGCGGCTCAAGTGAGCTGCGTCTACCTGGCGGCCGAGGACACTCTCGTCATCGCCGAGCACGCCTGCCCGGACATGCGGATCGTGCTCCGCGACGCCGGGCTCCTGGAGTCGGCCGCGCACAGGCCGTCCGCGGCCATGTTCGGTGAGGAGGCGTACCCGGACATCATCGACAAGGCGGCCGCGCTCCTGCAGTCCCTGGCGATCAACCACCCGCTCTTCGACGGGAACAAGCGCACCGCCTGGCTGTCGTGCGTGACCTTCCTGGCGATGAACGGCGTCGACCTCCTCCCTGACATCGACGCGGCGGAACGCCTGGTCATCGCCGTTGCCACGGGTGACATGGACGAGGTGAAGGCCATCTCCCAGGGGCTGCGCGAACTGGTCGTCGAGGCGGTGTGAGAGCTGTCGCAATTACGTGCGGGGCGGTGCAGTCCGAGGCGGATCGCACCCCGCCCCCCGGTAAGGTGGCCCGGTTGTCGTATCGCGTACGGGCCCGTCCCGGTCCATGCGGACAGCACCACACGTACCCGAGAGACCCGAACCGGAGACCGTGACTACTACCGCCTCCCACCACCTCTCACCCGCCTTTCCCGGCCGCGCCCCCTGGGGCACGGCCGGCAAGCTGCGAGCCTGGCAGCAGGGCGCCCTCGAGAGGTACATCCAGGAGCAGCCGCGCGACTTCCTCGCCGTCGCGACCCCCGGCGCCGGCAAGACCACCTTCGCGCTGACCCTCGCCTCATGGCTGCTCCACCACCACGTCGTGCAGCAGATCACCGTCGTCGCGCCCACCGAGCACCTGAAGAAGCAGTGGGCGGAGGCGGCCGCCCGGATAGGGATCAAGCTCGACCCCGAGTACAGCGCGGGCCCCGTGAGCAAGGAGTACCACGGGGTCGCCGTCACGTACGCGGGCGTCGGAGTCCGCCCGATGCTGCACCGCAACCGGTGCGAGCAGCGCAAGACCCTGGTGATCCTCGACGAGATCCACCACGCCGGTGACTCGAAGTCGTGGGGCGAGGCCTGCCAGGAGGCGTTCGACCCGGCGACCCGTCGGCTCGCCCTCACCGGCACGCCGTTCCGTTCCGACACCAACCCGATCCCGTTCGTCGCGTACGAGGAGGGCAACGACGGGATCAGGCGTTCCTCGGCCGACTACACCTACGGCTACGGCAACGCGCTCGCCGACGGCGTCGTCCGCCCGGTCATCTTCCTCAGCTACAGCGGCAACATGCGCTGGCGCACCAAGGCCGGGGACGAGATCGCCGCCCGGCTCGGCGAGCCGATGACCAAGGACGCCATCGGGCAGGCCTGGCGCACCGCGCTCTCGCCCACCGGCGACTGGATCCCCAACGTCCTCAGCGCCGCCGACAAGCGGCTCACCGAGGTCCGCAAGGGCATCCCGGACGCGGGCGGGCTCGTCATCGCCACCGACCAGGAGTCGGCCCGCGAATACGCCAAGATCCTGAAGAAGGTCACCGGCGAGAAGCCCACCGTCGTCCTCTCCGACGAGAAGGCCGCGTCGAAGAAGATCGACACGTTCACCGAGGACGGATCGCGCTGGATGGTCGCCGTCCGCATGGTGTCGGAGGGCGTCGACGTGCCGCGCCTGGCCGTCGGCGTGTACGCCACCACCATCTCGACGCCCCTCTTCTTCGCCCAGGCCGTCGGCCGCTTCGTGCGCTCCCGCAGACGCGGCGAGACCGCCTCCGTCTTCGTACCGACGATCCCGATGCTCCTCGACTTCGCCAACGAGATGGAGGTCGAACGGGACCACGTCCTCGACAAGCCCAAGAAGGGCAGCGACGAGGAGAACCCGTTCGCCGAGGAGGACAAGCTCCTCTCGGACGCCGAGAAGCTGGAGGACGAGGAGACCGAGGAGCAGCTGCCCTTCGAGGCGCTGGAGTCCGACGCGGTCTTCGACCGGGTGCTGTACGACGGCGCCGAGTTCGGCATGCAGGCGCACCCGGGCAGCGAGGAGGAGCAGGACTACCTCGGCATTCCCGGGCTCCTCGAACCCGACCAGGTGCAGCTGCTGCTCCAGAAGCGCCAGACCAGGCAGATCGCGCACAGCCGGCAGAAACCGGCCGCGGAGGCCGACCTGCTGGAGAAGCCGGCCGAGGACCGGCCGGTGGTCACGCACAAGCAGCTGCTGGGGCTGCGCAAGCAGCTGAACACCATGGTGTCCGCCTACACGCACCAGAGCGGCAAGCCGCACGGGGTCATCCACACCGAGCTGCGCCGGGTGTGCGGCGGGCCGCCGAGCGCGGAGGCCACGGCGGGACAGATCGAGCAGCGGATCAAGAAGGTCCAGGAGTGGGCCACCCGCATGACGTGAGCCGGCCGGGCACGCCGACACACCGGCCCGGGGCGGGGAACAGCGGTTCCCGCCCCGGGCCGGCGTCATGCCGGGGCCGCTACCAGACGAACGGAGCGGACAGGGCTGACGTCGCCACACACGGCACGGTGGCGGACGTCGGGGACGAGGCCACGATCTGCAGTGACCAGTTGGTGGAGCTCGGGGGCGTGGGCAGCACCACGGTGTTGGTGCTGTCCCCGGCCGCGAGGGTTCCGGAGCTGAGCTTCAGCGGCCCGAGGGTGATCGGGTTCCCGCCGCTCATACCGGGGTTGAGCTTCGCGGAGAACTGGACCTGACTGGTGACGCCGCCCGAGGTCTTGGACATCTTGAGCGTCGTCGTGATGCTGTTCGGGTCGGCACTCGTACCCGCCGGCATCGTGATCGCCGTGGACGTGACCTTGATGGTCTTGGACGTGCCGCTGTCGGCGGCGGTCAGGGTGGCGAGACCGCTGCCCCACGAACCGCAGTTGAAGGTGGCCGTCGCGGTGAGCGGGACCACCGCCGACGCGGTCGGGGACGACAGGGCGAGCAGGGCGCCGGCCGAACACGCCGCCGCCAGGACCAGCGGCAGGCGTCTTCGGGGCGATGTGCGGGTGGAAGAGATCGACATGACGGGTGGAACTCCTTCCGGTTGCATTCCGTGGATCCGCCGTCTCGCTGCACTCGGTACATTCGCTGTACGTGCGGATCTGGGTGCCGGGCCCGGCATGTCGGCAGCAGTGAAACGGTGATCTTCGAAGAAGTCAACAGGTATGTGAGGAACGTCTTCCAAAATCCCTTTGGGGCATTTCCGAAAGGATCAAACGGCTCTCTCTTGACTTCTCTGCACGTGACCTCCTCAATGTGCGCAATCAATGGTCCATGAAAGGGTGTCAGGTGATCCGACGACGAAGACCCGGTGTGACCGGTCTGCTCGCGGCCTGCTTCGTACTGTCACTGGGCTGCGTCGGGGCGACGGCCGCACCGTCCCCACCGGCCGTTCCGGCTGCCGCCGCCGCGGCCGGCACGGTGACCCCGAACGTGCACTGCGTCCTGCCCGCGGGCCAGGGTGAGGCGACCGGGCCGCAGGACATGACCGTCGAGCTGTCGCCGGCCGTCGTCGAACCGGGCGGCAAGGTGCACGCGAAGGTGACACTGGGCCCGTCCCCGGCCACCAGCGGCCTCGCCCTCGACGACGTGCCGACCATCCCCAGCCTCGACCTCGCGATGACGGGCGGGGCCACCGGGACCGTCACCGTGCGGGGCGCCGAGCTCGTCATGGACATTCCGGCCGGAGTGCCCATCGAGATCCCGGCGTACGAAGGCGACTTCCTGGTTCCCGCGGACGCCTCGGGCGAGATCTCGTTCGCCCCGGTCCGTACGCTGACGCAGACCAAGGTGCTCGGCTCGGTCTTCGAGACGCCCTGCGACGTCGTTGGCGGCGGCGGATCCGTCGGCACGGTCACCGCGGAGGGCTCCGCATCGGAACCCGCCACCCTGACCGCCCCCGCGGACCCGGTGCGCCCGCACACCGAGGTGGCACTGCGCGGTTCGGGCTGGACCCCGGACGCCTCTCCCGTGCCGTCGCTGTGCGCGGTGGGCGGTGGGGGCTGCGACCCGCTGAAGTTCGTCGCCCACACCCTCAGGATCGACTCCTACGGCACGCTCACCGGCACCGCGACCCTCGGTGAGGCCGGAGCGGTGCCCGACGGCAGCTACGCGGTGAAGGTCAACGACGGGACGAAGGAGGCCACCGCGCCCCTCACCGTCCAGGCCGTCGCGGCCGGCAACCGGGAGATCGAACTGTCGGCGGACAGCGGCCCGGTCGGCAGCGTGATCACTGTCAGCGGCCGGAACTACAACCCGGACCGCTGGATCAACGTCATCGGCCTCGACGCCGCGGGCAGCACGCTCGACGACAGCGCGGTCTACGTCAAGAGCGGCACGGACGGCACCTTCGCCGTCGAGTTCACCGTGATCTCCGATGCCGTCGCCGCCGTCCAGGCCGACGAGGGCAACGACCCGGCGACCGTACGCACCGCCCCGTTCACCGTCACCACCGGTGGCGGCGGGGACGGCAGCACGGCCGAGCAGCAACTGTCCACCCAGGTCAGGGCGGGAACGCTGTCCATGACCCAGGACGGTGACACCGTCGACTTCGGGACGACGATCCTGGGCGCGGACAGCGGTGTGCAGCGGGCCCACCTCAACCGGGTGGAGGTGCAGGACGCCCGCGGCGTGAACAGCGGCTGGTCCCTGACCGCCACCCTCACCGCCTTCACGAGCGCCGACGGGAACACCATCCCGGCCGGAGCGGTGCGGTGGGCACCGGCCTGCACGGCACAGGACGGGAGCGTGGGGGCGCCGGTCGCCGGATCGCCCACCGTGCTCGGGAGCGAGGCGGCGAGCCTCTGCCGGATGAATCCGGACGGATCACGTCCGTTCACCGGCGGGAAGTTCGACGCCGAGGCGGGACTCGCCCTCACGGTTCCCGAATTCACCCGGCCCGGAGATTACAGCGCCACCCTCACGCTGACCCTGCTGTAAAGGATCGCGAGAGAAAGCACCGAGGACGCCCGTCTGTTCCGTACGGCAATGGAGCAGGCGGGCGTCATCCATTTCGCATTCGGATCATTCACATTCCGTTTCCTTTGGAGGAGCCGCATGTTCGCGCATCGCAGACCCACCGGAAGGCGGGGCAGTTCGGCATGGCGTCGTGCCGTCGCCCTCGGCGCCGGAGCCGTACTCGCCTGGACCGGCGGGGCCATCGCGCTCGCACCCCTCGCCCACGCCGGCACCATCACCCCGACCGTCCACTGCACCCTGCCCGCCGGACAGGGCGAGGCGACCGGGCCCCAGCAGTTCACCATCGAGCTGACCCCCGACGTCGTCGACCCGGGCGGCAAGGTGCACGCCAAGGTGACGCTCGGCCCGTCGCCCGCCACCAGCGGACTCAGCCTCAACGACGTGCCCACCACCCCGAGCGTCGACCTCGCCATGTCCGGCGGCGCCACGGGTACGGTCACCGTCACCGGGCCCGAGGTCGCCCTCGACGTCCCGTCCGGGCAGCCGATCGAGATCCCGCCGTACGAGGGGGACTTCCTCATCCCCGCCAACGCGAGCGGCCCGATCACCTTCACCCCGCTGCGCAACATCACCCGCACGAAGGTGCTCGGCTCCAACTACACGACCACCTGCCAGGTCACCGCGGGCGGCGGCTCCATCGGCACCGTGACGGCCGAGGGCAGCGCCGGCCAGCCCGCCACCCTCATCGCCCCCACCACGGCGGTCAGGCCGTCCACCGCGGTCGCCCTGTCGGGCAGCCGCTGGACCGCGGGCGCGACCCCCGTGCCCTCGCTCTGCGCGGCGGACGGCGGCGGCTGCGACACCGGCAAGTTCGCGAGCAGTTCCCTCGCGATCAACGGCTCCGGGCAGCTGACCGGCAGCGCCGTGCTCGCCGCGGCCGGGACGGTGCCGGACGGCTCGTACCTCGTGAAGGTCGGCGACGGTACGAAGGAGGCGACCGCGCCCCTGACCGTGCAGGCCTTCGTCCCCGACGGCCCCCGGGCGATCGCCCTGTCCCGCGGCAGCGGACCCGTCGGCAGCGTCATCACCGTCACCGGCAGCGACTACTACCAGGACCGGTGGATCAACACCGTCGGCCTCGACGCCGGCGGAGCGACCCTCGACGAGACCGCCGTCTATGTGAAGAGCCGCCCCGACGGCACGTTCTCCGTCGACTTCACCGTCTCGGACCCGGCGATCGCCTCGATCCAGGTCGACGAGGCCAACGACCCGGCGACCCTGCTGACCACACCGTTCACCGTCACCGAGGCCACCGCGACACTCTCCGCGGGCACGGCCAAGGTCAAGCCGGGCGGCTCGATCGCCGTCTCCGGTGGCGGCTGGCCCTCCGGCGTCACCCCCGCCGCCGCCCTGTGCGCCGCCGACGGCACCGGCTGCAACGCCGCCGGCATCAGCGGCTCCACCCTGCGGATCGCCGCCGACGGCACCCTCTCCGGTACGGTCACCGCCGCCGGATCCACCGCCCGCGGCGTCTACGCGCTCCAGGTCACCGCAGGCGGACAACAGGCTCTCACCCAGCTGACCGTCTCCCCGACCTACATCGTCCTCACTCCGGCGTCCGGACCGAGGGGCACCGCGGTCACCGTGCTCGGCCAGGGCTTCGCGAAGGTGGCGACCGTCTCCATCACCGGGCTGCGCGCGGACGGTTCGAAGACCTCGGACTCCGTACGCACCAAGGTGGTCGGCCTCGACGGCGCGTTCTCGCAGACCTTCACCGTCAACGCGGGCGACACCGTCGCGATCCGGGTCCGCGAGGTCCTCGTCAACCCGCGCACGGAGACAGCCGCCTTCACCGTCCAGGACGGCACCGCCCCGGCCGGGGCCTCCTTCGCGCTCTCGCCGCCCGAGGGCCCGCCCGGCACGGTGGTCCAGGTGACCGGCCGGGGCTTCGCGCCCGTCGCCACGGTCTCCGTCACCGGACGCACCGCCGACGGCAAGCAGACCGCCGACTCCTACGTCACCCGGGTCATCGGACTCGACGGCACCTTCGCCCTCAACTTCACCGTCCGGGACCCGGCGACGAAGGCGATCAGGGCCTGCGAGGTGCTGGTGAACGGAAAAACCGTGCAGCAATTGTTCACGGTGAGTTAACGCCGGTTCACCTCCGGTGTACGGAGCGTCGCGAGGGAGTCGGCCGACATGGACGCGCGTAGATCCGCGTCGTTCGGCCGACGCCCCGCTGACCGGCGGTTATGTGATTCCGCCGCCGTCGCGTCTTCTCGGGCGCCCGGATTCTGGACGAGGTCTTCCGCTGAGCGGACTGGCTCGCTACTGTCCCAAAAATGTGAACGCCCCGTGGCAGTGCCGCCGCGGAGCGCAGCCGGTGCCTTGGCCAGGCCGGCGGCCTCTCCGTGCGTCGCCGCTGGGACCGGTGGCGCACACCCCGTGGGAACAGCCGCCGCCGCTCACCGAAGAGGAGAGGGCGTCGTGACCGCGGAGACCTCCCAGACGCTCGACCGAGGACTGCGTGTCCTCAAACTGCTCGCCGACACCGACCACGGCCTGACGGTCACCGAGTTGTCCAACAAACTCGGCGTGAACCGCACCGTGGTCTACCGTCTGCTGGCCACCCTGGAACAACACACGCTGATACGCCGGGACCTGGGCGGCCGGGCACGTGTCGGGCTGGGCGTGCTGCGCCTGGGCCGCCAGGTCCATCCGCTCGTCCGGGAGGCCGCGCTGCCGGCGCTGCGCTCGCTGGCCGAGGACATCGGGGCCACCGCGCACCTCACCCTGGTCGACGGCACGGACGCGCTCGCCGTCGCGGTCGTCGAACCGACCTGGACGGACTACCACGTGGCCTACCGGGCCGGCTTCCGCCACCCGCTCGACCGGGGTGCCGCGGGCCGCGCGATCCTCGCCGCCCGGGCGAAGCCGGTGGGCGAGACGGCGTTCACGCTCACCCAGGGCGAGCTGGAGGCGGGGGCGAGCGGGGCCGCGGCCGCGCTGATGGGGGTGACCGGGGTCGAGGGCAGCGTCGGCGTGGTGATGCTCGCGGACGCGGTGCCGGAACGGGTGGGACCGCGCGTGGTGGACGCGGCGCGCGAGGTCGCGGACGCGCTTCGCTAGCGCGCGGCGCTTGGGCTGGTGCCCCGGCCTCGGGTACCCCAGCCTCGGGTACCCCGGTCTCGGGTCGGCGCCCCCGGCTTCTGGCGGGTGCCCCGGCCTCGGATCGGAACCCCCGGCTTCTGGCGGGTGCCCCAGCCTCGGTCGGCACCCCCCGGCCTCGGGCCGACACTCAGCCCGTCCGGCGTTTGAGGACGGAACCGGTCACGGCGGGGACCTGCTCCCGGGGAGTGCCCCACCCCGAAGCACCGGTTCCGCCCTCAATCGCCGGGCGGGCTGGAAAGGCGCCCTCAATCGCCGGGCGGGCTGGAAAGGCAAGCGCCGGCCCCGCCCGATGTGCCCGCGGCCGGGCGCACGGCGTGGCCCGTTAGATTGGGTGGGTGTTCACACGCCACTCGCGCCCCCGCACCCTCGCCCTGTGCGCCCTCCCCGTCCTCGCCCTCTTCGGCGTCGCCGCCTTCGCGCCGCTGCCGTTCACGCTGGCGCAGCCGGGTACGACGGCGAACGTGCTCGGCGACGACCAGGGCACCCCCGTGATCAGCATCGAGGGCACTCCGACCCGGCCCACCGAGGGCCAGCTGCGGATGACGACGATCGTGGCCACCGGGCCCACCGCCGATGTCGGGATCGGTGACGTGATCGACAGCTGGTTCCGTACGGACCGGGCGGTCATGCCGCGCGACTCCGTCTACCCCTCGGGCGGCTCCGAGAAGGAGATCGAGAAGCACAACCTCGACGACATGGCCCAGTCGCAGGAGTCCGCGGTCGACGCCGCACTGAACTATCTCGGCAAGAAGCCCGGCTCGGTCGACGTGACCCTGCACCTGGCCGACGTGGGCGGCCCGAGCGCCGGGCTGTTCTTCGCGCTCGGCGTCGTCGACAAGCTCGACGGCGACGGTTCCGGCGGCGATCTCACCGGCGGCCGCACCATCGCCGGTACGGGCACCATCGAGGCGGACGGCGACGTCGGCGCGGTCGGCGGTGTCTCGCTCAAGACGCAGGCGGCACGACGGGACGGGGCGACCGTGTTCCTCGTACCGAAGGCCGAGTGCAAGGAGGCGAAGTCCGAACTGCCGAAGGGGCTCCGGCTCATCCCGGTCACGACCCTGAAGGGCGCGGTGGACTCGCTGCGGGCGCTGGAGCACGGGGGCCGGATCCCGAGCTGCTGATCCGGGCCGTACGGGCGCCGGGTGTCGCGTGCGGGGCGCCGCGTGCGGGTGCCGGGCGCTTGCTCACCCCCCTTCGATGAACCCCTCCTCGATCAGCCAGTCCTTCGCCACCTCGTGCGGGTCCTCGCCCTCCACGTCCACCTTGGCGTTCAGCTCCTGCGCGACCTCCGTCGTCAGCCGGGCGCTGAGCGGGTCCAGCAGCGCGGCGATCACCGGGTACTTCTCGAACGTCGCGGTGTGGATGACGGGCGCCGCGTTGTAGTTCGGGAAGAAGTGCTTGTTGTCCGTCAGCACGTCCAGGTTCATCGCCTTGATGCGCCCGTCCGTGGTGAACACCTCGCCCAGCAGGCAGGAGTCGGACTTCGACACCTGGGTGTAGATGATGCCGGCGTCCATCTTCTTGATGTTGGCGGCCGGGATCGACATCCCGTACGCCTTCTCCATCCCGGGCAGTCCGTCGTTGCGCGAGGCGAACTCGTTCTCCACGCAGATCGTCACCGCCGAGGGGTTCTTCTTCGACAGCGCGGCGACGTCGGAGAGCGTCTTCAGGTGGTACTTCGCGTTGTTCTGCTTGCTGATGGCGAGCGCGTAGGTGTTGTTCAGCGTGGACTGCGGCAGCCACGTCACCCCGTTCCTCCGGTCCGCGTCGCGCACCGCCTTCCACTGCTCCAGCGGGTCGGTGATCGGCTTGGCGTGGCCCAGGTACGTGATCCAGCCGGTGCCCGTGTACTCGTACATCGCATCGGCGTCGCCCTGGACGATCGCCTCGCGGGCACTGATCGAGCCGGGCAGGTTCGTCCGGTCCAGGACCTCCGCCCCCGCGGCCTTGAAGATCAGGCCGATCATCTGGCCCAGGATGATGTTCTCGCTGAAGTTCTTCGAGGTGACGGTCAGCGAGGCGCCGTCCAGCGAATTCCCCCCGCCGAGCTTGCCGGGCGTCACGTCGTCCACCATCGGCGAGCCGCTCTTCAGCCCGCACCCCGCCAGCGCCAGGGCCAGGGCGGCCGCTCCGGCCAGGACCGTACGCACGCGTCGCTTCCTCATCGCCCGACCTCCAGTCCGCGCGGCGTCAGCGCCACCTCGACCAGCGAGGCCAGCCAGTCCACCAGCAGGGCCAGCACCACCGTCAGCACGGAGCCGAGCACCAGCACCGGCATGCGCTGTGTCTGGATACCGGACGTGATCAGGTCACCGAGCCCGCCGCCACCGCCGAACGTGGCCAGGGTCGCCGTGCCCACGTTCAGTACCAGCGCGGTCCGTACACCGGCCAGGATCAGCGGGACGGCGAGCGGGAGTTCGACCTTCCTGAGCGTCCCCATGGCCGACATCCCGATGCCGCGCGACGCCTCCACCAGTGTCGGTTCGATCGCCTTCAGACCGGCCACCGTGTTGGAGAGCACCGGCAGCACCGCGTAGATCACCATGCCGGTGATGGCCGTCGACGGGCCGATGCCCAGCCAGATCACCAGCAGCGCCAGCAGACCGATCGCCGGTGTCGCCTGCCCGATGTTGGCGAGCGCCGTGACCACGGGTGCGGCCTTGCTCAGACCGCGCCGGGTCAGCGCGATGCCCAGCGGGATGGCGATGATCAGCACCCAGAACGTGGAGATGGCCGTCAGCCTGACGTGCTGCCACCACCGCAGCTGGACCGTGTCGCCCGCGAGGGAGTTCTCCGCGATCGAGTCGAGCTCGACGTTCGTGATCCACACGTACGTGATGACCAGCACCACCGCGAGCGCGGCCGGCACCACCACGAGCTTGCGCCAGGTGAAGCGGCGCTGCGGCCCGGCCGGCGCCGGGGCCGGTTCCTCCTCCTCGTCGTGGAAGGCGACACCCTTGACGTCGTGCTCGCCCGGCGGACGGTCCCGGTCGGCCTCGGGGGCCCTCCGGGAGGAGCCGGGGCCGGACATGGAGGACGGAGTCATGTGCCCGCACCGCCCTCCAGCTCCTGGACGGTCTGGTGGGTGCGCTGCTCCTCCAGATCGTGCTGGTGCTCGATGGCGGTCAGCCGGTCGGCCTCCAGGAGCTCGTGCACGGAGTTCATCAGGGTGTGCATGTCGACGACGCCGATGAACTCGCCGCGCCGCCCCGTCACCGCGACCCGCCCGCCGCTGTCGGTCAGCACCGCCTCCAGCGCGTCGTGCAGCGTCGCGTCCCTGGTCACCGTGTCGTGCACCAGCTGCCCGGCGCGGGCCAGCGAACCGCGGGCCCGCATCAGGTCGCCGCGCCGCAGCCACTTGTAGGGGCGGTTCCTGCGGTCCAGCATCAGCAGCTCGTTGTGCGGTCCGCTGCGCAGCTTGTTGAAGATGGACTGGAGCGGGTCGTCCACCGTCACGGTCGGGAAGTCGGCGATCTCCACCTCCCGCACGCGGGTCAGGTTGAGCCGCTTCAGCGCCGCGCCGGCGCCGACGAACCCGGAGACGAAGTCGTCCGTCGGATTGGTGAGGATGGCCTCCGGGGTGTCGAACTGCGCGATGTGCGAGTGCTCGCGCAGGACGGCGATCCGGTCGCCCAGCTTGATCGCCTCGTCGAAGTCGTGGGTGACGAAGACGATCGTCTTGTGGAGCTCGTGCTGGAGCCTGATCAGCTCGTCCTGGAGGTGGTCGCGGGTGATCGGGTCCACCGCGCCGAACGGTTCGTCCATCAGCAGCACCGGCGGATCGGCGGCCAGCGCCCGTGCCACGCCCACGCGTTGCTGCTGACCGCCGGAGAGCGCGCGCGGATAGCGGCCGTGGAACTCGCGCGGGTCGAGCCCCACCAGGTCGAGCATCTCCTCGACCCGGTCCTTCACCTTCGACTTCGACCAGCCCACCATCTTCGGTACGAGGCCGATGTTCTCCGCGACCGTCATGTGCGGGAAGAGCCCGGACGACTGGATCGCGTAGCCGATCTTCCGGCGCAGCTTCACCGGGTCGATGTCGGTGACGTCCTCGTCGCCGATCCGGATCCGGCCGGAGGTCGGCTCGATCAGCCGGTTGATCATCTTCAGGGTGGTCGACTTCCCGCAGCCGGACGGGCCGACGAAGATGACGGTCTCACCGGCCTTGATGTCCATCGACACGTTGTCCACGGCCGGACTCGGGTTGCCCGGATAGATCTTGCTCAGGTCCTCCAGCTGGATGGTCGCGCCGGAGGTGGCGTGGACGGCCGGTTCCGGTTCGGTCGCGGCGACGGTCTCAGACACGGATCCCCCTCGGGATGGTGAGCCGCCCCAGCAGCACGTACGCGGCGTCGAAGAGCAGGGCGAGGATGACGATGCCGAGCGTGCCCGCGAGCACCGAGTTGATGGCGTTGGCGCTGCCCAGCGAGGCGATGCCGCGGAAGATCTCGTTGCCCAGGCCGGGCCCGGAGGCGTACGCGGCGATGGCGGCGATCCCCATCAGCATCTGGGTCGAGACCCGGATGCCGGTGAGGATCGGCGGCCAGGCGAGCG
This sequence comes from Streptomyces sp. NPDC091416, assembly GCF_044756845.1. Lineage (NCBI taxonomy): Bacteria > Bacillati > Actinomycetota > Actinomycetes > Kitasatosporales > Streptomycetaceae > Streptomyces > Streptomyces sp. NPDC091416. Next base: position 769,288 of record NZ_JBIVTU010000002.1, on the reverse strand, counting down.
GCAGTTCCACTTTGCGCAGCCGGGTGATCCGCGACATCCCGATGCCCTTCGCCGCATCCACGAGCGAGGGGTCGACACCGCGCAGGCCGACGATGGAGTTGCGGACGATGGGCAGCAGCCCGTACAGCGTCAAGGTGATCACCGTCGGCGCCACCCCGAGTCCGACCAGCGGGATCAGCAGACCGATCGCCGCGAGCGACGGAATGGTCAGGACGGTCGCCGTCGAGGTGATCGCCACCGAGGAGCCCCAGCCGCTGCGATAGCTGACCACCCCGATCAGGACACCGAGGACGGTGGCGATGACCATGCACTGGAAGACGGCACTGGCGTGCTGGAACGCGTCGGTGAGCAACTGCTGGTGCCGGTTTCCGAGGTACTCCCAGAAGCTCACACGTCACTCCTCGGCTCAGTCGGTGTCCTGCGCCGCCTGTTCGACGAGCGGGATGATGCGCAGGGGTACGGGGTTCTCCATGACGATGGCCGTGGAGGCCCGGACGATGCCATCAAATCCGACAACCCGGTCGATCACCCGCTGGAGATCGGCGTTGGAACGGGCCACGAGCCGGCAGAACATGTCTCCGTGCCCGGTGGTGGTGTGCAGCTCCAGCACCTCCGGCACGCTGCCCAAGTGGGCCCGTACGTCGGCGCCTTGGCCCTGCTTGATCTCCAGCGTCGCGAACGCGGTCACCGGGTATCCCAGCGCCGCCGGGTCGACGTCGGGGCCGAAACCGCGGATGACGCCATTGGACTGAAGACGGTCCAGCCGCGCCTGCACCGTGCCGCGCGCCACGCCGAGCCGGCGCGACGCCTCCAGGACGCCTATCCGGGGTTCGCGGGCCAGCAGCACGATCAGCCGCCCGTCGAGTCGATCGATCGCCACTGCCGGCCTCCGAGGTTCCTGTGATGGTCATCATGTACAGATCGTCCGCCCATCATGGCCATGTGGTGGACAGATTGACCAGTGAAATCTCGAACTGTTGCGCACCTTGCGAAGCGGCGAGAACCTTCGGACATGACTGAGACGATGCACAGCACCCCTGACACCGCCCGGCAGGCCGATCCCTTCCCGGTCAAGGGAATGGACGCGGTCGTCTTCGCCGTCGGCAACGCCAAGCAGGCCGCGCACTACTACTCGACGGCCTTCGGCATGAAGCTGGTCGCCTACTCCGGACCGGAGACCGGCAGCCGCGAGACCGCCAGCTACGTCCTCACGAGCGGCTCCGCCCGCTTCGTCCTCACCTCCGTCGTCAAGGCGTCCTCCGACTGGGGCCACTTCCTGGAGGACCATGTCGCGGCGCACGGCGACGGTGTCATCGACCTCGCCATCGAGGTTCCCGACGCGCGCGCCGCGTACGCCTACGCCGTCGAGCACGGCGCCACGGGCATCGAGGAGCCCTACGAGACGAAGGACGAGCACGGCACGGTCGTGCGCGCCGCCATCGCCACGTACGGCAAGACCCGCCACACCCTCGTCGAGCGGACCGGCTACGACGGCCCGTACCTGCCCGGCTACGTCGCCGCCGCCCCGATCGTCGAGCCGCCGGCCAAGCGCTTCTTCCAGGCCATCGACCACTGCGTCGGCAACGTCGAACTCGGCCGCATGAACGAGTGGGTCGCGTTCTACAACAAGGTCATGGGCTTCACGAACATGAAGGAGTTCGTGGGCGACGACATCGCCACCGAGTACTCCGCGCTCATGTCCAAGGTCGTCGCCGACGGCACGCTCAAGGTCAAGTTCCCGATCAACGAGCCGGCCATCGCCAAGAAGAAGTCGCAGATCGACGAGTACCTGGAGTTCTACGGCGCCGCCGGTGTCCAGCACATGGCACTCGCCACGAACGACATCGTCGCCTCGGTGAAGGCGATGCGCGCCGCGGGCGTTCAGTTCCTCGACACCCCGGACTCGTACTACGACACCCTCGGCGAGTGGGCGGGCGAGACCCGGGTGCCGGTGGAGACCCTGCGCGAGCTGAAGATCCTCGTCGACCGCGACGAGGACGGCTACCTGCTGCAGATCTTCACCAAGCCGGTCCAGGACCGGCCGACCGTCTTCTTCGAGATGATCGAGCGCCACGGCTCGATGGGCTTCGGCAAGGGCAACTTCAAGGCCCTGTTCGAGGCGATCGAGCGCGAGCAGGAGAAGCGCGGCAACCTCTGACCACGGAGCGCGCAGGCACAGCGGAACGGGCGGGCCGGATGTCTCCGGCCCGCCCGTCGTGCTGTTCGCCGCGGTCCTACTTCTTCACACGGTCCAGGCAGAGGACGAACTTGTCGGCGTCCCACTCCTGGGCGAGCGCCGCCTCGCCGACCGTGCAGGCGTTGGTGTCGAAGGTGTTCTCGATGACCTTGACGACCTTGTAGTTGGCGTCGGCGTCCTCGCACCCCTTGGTCTCGACCTCGGGGCTGGTCTCGGCGCCGGTGACCCGGACGCAGTCGCCGACCTCGGCGCGCACCGGTGAGTCGCCGAAGGCGTAACCGATGCCGAGCTTGACCGCCGCGGCGACGACGATCATGACGACGACGCCGAGCACCTTCTTCAGCATCCTCTTCTTCGGCGGCGCGGCGGGCGGCGCGGGTACGGCCCCCTGCACGGGCTGCCCCTGCGGGAACTGCGGGTACTGCGGGGCGGAGGGCGGCGTCGGAGCGCTCATCGGCGTTTTTCCTTGAGTTTGCAAGAAGATCGAACGCGCGCACGATACCGGAAAATATAAGGAACAGATAAAAGTTGCGCCGGCGGCACCGGGAGGGCGGGCCCGGCCCGTCGCGCCGAGGGTCTTGCGAGCAGGGAGGGCCGGGCCGGAGACCCGGCCCGCCCCTCCCTGCCGTGCGGTTGCTTACGGGTGTCAGCGGCCCGCCGGTGACTGGTGGGCCGACGGCTTGACCGGTGCGGCAGCCGCCTTCGGCGCGTCCGGCTTCGCCGGCCGGCCCGGCGGACCGGCAGCGGCCGCCGGCGCCTCTCCGGGAGCCTGCGCGGCCTCCCCGGCGGGATCCTCGGGCGCCGCCGGAGCGGGCTCCGGATCCGTGGCCGGTGCCGGCGCCCGCGACGGCTCGGGCGCCGGCGGAGCGGCCGGCTGCATGTCCTGCGGACCGCCCGCCGGAGGCAGCCCCAGCGTGTCCAGCGCCTCCTGCGCCCGCGGCGCGTCCAGCGGCGAGAACTGCGGGTTGGTGCGCAGCGCCTCCTCCAGATGGCGGCGGGCCGGACCGAAGTCCCGCAACGCCCGCTGGACCATGCCCAGGTGGTACGCGAACGACGCGTTCCGGCCGCCCGAGTCGACCGCCTGCTCCGCGTACTCCAGCGCCCCGTCCGGATCGCCCGAACGGTGCAGCGCCCAGCCCAGCGCATCGGCCACCGCCGCGCTGTGGTGACCGCGGCCCCACTCCGCCCGCAGCAGCTCCACCGCCGCCTCCGCGTCCCCGTGGGCGGCCTCGAAGCGGCCCAGGAGCAGCGATTCGTCCACGCCCCGCTCCTTGCCGGCGGCCAGGGCCTTGCGCAGCTTCGTGTACTGGTCGGCCGAGTCGCCGTCCAGGCCGAGCGACTCGTACAGTTCGCCCAGCTCCAGCAGATAGACCGGACGCGGCGACTTCCTGAGCGCCGCCTGGTAGTCCCGCTGGGCCTCGTCGGTGCGCCCGAGGGCCGCGAGCGCGCGGGCCCGGCCGGCGAGGGCCGCGTGTTGGGCGGGATCGGTGCGCAGCGCGGCACCGTACTGGGCGACCGCCTCCTCCGGCTCGCCCCGCTCCCACGCCAGCTCGCCCAGCCGGGAGAGACAGGCCGCCTTCTCCGCCGGCGTCCTCGCCCGGTTCGCGGCGTCCTGCGCGGTGGCCAGCGCGTCCTCGCGCCAGCCCCGGTCCCGGTACATCTCCGCCGTGAGCCCCAGCGACGGGACACCGGCCCGCAGCGCCGCGTACTTCTCCACCGCCTTCGTCGCCGACGGGTAGTCACCGAGGCCGTTGTACGCGTCGATCAGCTCCGGGTACACGGCCCACTGCTTCGGCTGCCGGGCCCGTACGGTCTCGCCCCACTTCTTCGCCGACGTGTAGTCGTGCCGGGCGTTGGCGAGCGAGGCGAGGCCCACCCAGGCCGCCGCGTTGCCGCGCTCGCCCGGCTGCACGTTCAGGGACCGCTTCAGCGCCTGCTCGGCCCGGGTGTAGTACGCCACGTCCGAGGCCCGCCGCCCCCACTCCACGTATGCCGACCCGAGCACCGCCCACGACCGCGCGTCCGAGGGATGCGTGCCGACCCACTCCTGCCGGTCCCCGATGAGCGCCGTCAGATCGGAGAGCGAGGCGGGAGAGCCCGCGGCCGTCGCGCTCATCGCCCGCGAGACCGGGCCCGGCAGCGGCGGCGCCGCGTCCTGGTCGTCATCGGGCACCGCGACCACCGCACCCGTCACCAGCACCGCGCCCGCCACCACACCGAACGCGGCCCTGCGCAGCGTCGTGCGCAACGAGGCGGGCGGCGGCTCGGCCAGGGACACGGGGGACGGCGGCAGGTCCGGCGGGGACTCGCAGGGTGCGGCGGGAGGAGTGCCGTGGTCATGGTCCGGCCCGTGGGCCGTCGAGGTCTGCCGTGACGTGTCGTCCATGCCGATCACTCTGCGTCAGTACGAAGATCACACCTGACCTTGGGAACGCTGCCGCATACGGGTTCACACCAATGGGCCCGGGTGCCAGTCTTGGATCATGGACGATCTTCTCGAACTATTGCGCGCGGGCCTGCCGGCCGAAGCCCTGATCACCGACCCGGACATCACCGCCTCCTACGCCAACGACATGGCGAGTTTCTGCGAAGCGGGCACACCCGCCGTCGTCACGCTGCCCCGCACCGTCGAGCAGGTCCAGCACATCATGCGCACCGCCACCGCTCTGCGCGTCCCGGTCGTCCCCCAGGGCGCCCGCACGGGCCTGTCCGGCGCGGCCAACGCCTCGGACGGCTGCATCGTGCTCTCCCTGGTCAAGATGGACCGGATCCTGGAGATCAGCCCCGTCGACCGCATCGCCGTCGTCGAGCCGGGCGTCATCAACGCCGTCCTGTCCCGCGCGGTCAACGAGCACGGGCTGTACTACCCGCCGGACCCCTCCAGCTGGGAGATGTGCACCATCGGCGGCAACATCGGCACCGCCTCCGGCGGCCTGTGCTGCGTCAAGTACGGGGTCACCGCCGAATACGTCCTGGGCCTCGACGTCGTCCTCGCCGACGGACGCCTGCTCTCCACCGGCCGCCGCACCGCCAAGGGCGTCGCCGGATACGACCTCACCCGGCTCTTCGTCGGCTCCGAAGGCAGCCTCGGCATCGTTGTCAAAGCCGTGCTGGCGCTCAAGCCGCAACCGCCGCAGCAGCTCGTCCTGGCCGCCGAGTTCCCCAGCGCGGCGAGCGCCTGCGACGCCATCTGCCGCATCATGGAACGCGGTCACACACCGTCACTCCTCGAACTGATGGACCGTACAACAGTCCAGGCCGTCAACAAGATGGCGAACATGGGCCTCCCCGAATCCACCGAGGCCCTCCTGCTCGCCGCCTTCGACACCCCGGACCCCTCCGCGGACCTCGCCGCCGTCGCCGCACTGTGCACCGCCGCCGGCGCCACCGAAGTGGTCCCCGCCGAGGACGCCGCAGAGTCCGAGATGCTGCTCCAGGCCCGCCGGATGTCGCTCACCGCGCTGGAGACCGTCAAGTCGGCGACCATGATCGACGACGTGTGCGTACCGCGCTCGCAGCTCGGCGCCATGCTCGAGGGCACGGCGGCCGTCGCCGAGAAGTACGGCCTCACCATCGGCGTCTGCGCGCACGCCGGTGACGGCAACACCCACCCCGTCGTCTGCTTCGACCACACCGACGCCGACGAGTCCCGGCGGGCCCGCGAGTCCTTCGACGAGATCATGGCGCTCGGCCTCGCACTCGGCGGCACGATCACCGGCGAACACGGCGTGGGCGTGCTCAAGAAGGAGTGGCTCGCCCGGGAACTGGGCGAGGTGAGCGTGGAACTGCACCGGGGCATCAAGCAGGCCTTCGACCCGCTCGGCCTCCTCAACCCGGGCAAGGTCTTCTGAGACCTCCCGGGCGGGCCCGTCCCGCGCCCCGGCCGTCCGGGGTCCTGTCCGCGGTCCTGCGGACAGGACCTCGTCCCTCTCAACTCTCCCCGTCCTGCGACTCGTCCGACGGCCACGGGTCGCTCATCCACAGGTCGTCGGCCGGAAGCGGCGCGAGCAGCTCGGCCAGCACCTCGTCGAGGCCGAGCCGCTCGGATTCCGTACCCGGCGCGACGATCCGCAGCGTCCGCTCCACCCACGCGGCCACCGCGGCGGACGGCACCTCCAGCAGGGCGTTGCCGTCCGGCGAGGTCAGCGCCACACAGATGACGCCGCGTCCCTCGACCTTGGTGGGCCAGATCCGCACGTCCCCGTGCCCGCACGGCCGGAACACCCCCTCGACCAGCAGATCGCGGGCGAAGGTCCAGTGCACGGGGGCGTCGGAGCCGATGTGGAAGGTGATGTGCACGGCGTAGGGGTCCTCGGTGCGATACGTCAGCCGGGCGGGCACGGGGATGCTGCGCTCGGGCGACAGGACGAGCTTGAGCTCCAGCTCTCGTTCCACGACGGTGTTCATGAGGTGCGTCCTTTCGATGCCTGTGGGCCGGTCGCACGACCGCCCGCACAGGGAGAGAGCGCCCTCCCCGCCATCCATTACGCGACTTCGGGAAAAATATTTCGGGGCGCCCGGAAAGTGGCCCAAACACCGGGACCGGCCCGGTGACAGGCGGCCGTCTGATAGATGTGGACCCTTGTATGAGGACCGGCCGTTCCCCCATCGCCTGCCGGTCCCAGGCCTCGAAGAGATACGGGACCACGGTGATGAGCGCCCCAACCCCGGCACCCGGTGACGACCGACCCCGCGAGGGGTACTACCCCGACCCGTCCATTCCCGGATACGTCCGCTACTGGAACGGCGCCTCATGGGTGCCCGGCACCAGCCGGCCCGCCCCGCAGCAGGGCGAACCGATGCCCGCCGCACCCGCCGGGGAGGAGCCCGCCCCGCACACCCCCGCCCCGCGCACCCCCGGACCCGCCGCGGTGGACGAGACCGGACCGGTGTTCTTCGACGAGGAGCCGCACGAGGGCGGCCGCCCCGAACCCGCCACCGCCTGGCAGGCCGACGCCTCCCGCCAGACCGGCTTCGGCGGTGAGCGCGACCGGCGGGTCTCCTGGGGAGGCCGGGCCGACCCGCGAGGCGCCGGCGCCGATCCGCGGACGCCCGCGGCCGGTTCGCCCGAGGCCGCTGCGGCGGACCCGGCCCCCTCCGACCCCCGCGGCCCCGCATCCGCGGACCCCACCGGCGGCGCGCTGCCGGGCATGCGCGACGGCGGCGGCCAGGCCCCCGAGCACACCGTCGCCATCCGGATCGGCCGCCCGGGCCGCCCCGGCGCCCCGAGCGCCGGCACACCGGACCCGCCCTCCGACGGCACGGTCACGATGCGCGCCGTGGGACCCGGCGGCAGGACGCCCGCCCCGCGCGACGCCCAGCAGCCGCCCGCCGACGGCACGATGACGATCCGTGCGCTGAACCCCGGCCCCGCACCCGCCGCCCCGCAGGCCGCCGTCCAGCCCTCCACGCCCGCCGTACAGGCTCCCGCGCCCGCCCCGCGGCCCGCCGCGCCCGGCCCGGCTCCCGCGGAGCTCAACAGCCCGCTCACGCCCGGCCCCGGCGGCGGTTCCACGTCCTGGGCGCAGCAGGCCCACCAACTGGGCCGGCCCGAACAGGCCGTGCCGCAGCAGGCGCCCGCGCAGCAGCAACGGCCCGCGTTCCCGCAGCAGTCCCAGCAGGCGCCGCAGCCCGACCAGCCCGTCGTGCCCTGGAAGCCCCCGGTGGACGACCACTTCCAGCAGCTCGCCGCGGCCCGGACCGCGGCCCGCCCGGCGGCGCTCGGCAAGCGGTTCGCCGCCCGGCTCATCGACACGGTGGTGCTCGGCGCCCTCGTCGGCGCCGTCGCCGTACCGCTGGTGTCCCGGGCCGCGGATCACGTCAACGAGAAGATCGACGCGGCCAAGCTGTCGGGTGAGACGGTCACGGTCTGGCTGGTGGACTCCACCACGGCCTCCCTGGCCGGCGTGGTCCTCGGCGTCTTCCTGGTGCTGGGCCTCCTGCTGGAGGCGCTGCCGACCGCGAAGTGGGGCCGTACGCTCGGCAAGAGGCTCTGCGGTCTCGACGTGCGCGACATCGAGTCCCACGACGCGCCCGGCTTCGGCGCCGCCCTGCGCCGCTGGCTGGTCTACGGGGTGCTGGGTCTCCTGGTGATCGGCGTGGTCAACGTGCTCTGGTGCCTGGTCGACCGGCCGTGGCGCCAGTGCTGGCACGACAAGGCGGCCCGTACCTTCGTCGCCGGCTGAGGCGCGGCCGGGGGAGCGGCGGGGGAAGCGACCCGCACGGCTGACGGCCCTTCGGGTGAGGGCCGTCGGACGGATTCCGTTCCCCCGAACGCACCTGAGCCGTTGCGGGCGTCCATGGGGCGAGGTGCACTGCCCGCATGAGCAACGATCAGCCGACGTCCGGTCAGCCGCCCGAGGACGACCCGTTCTCCAAGGAGCCGCCCGGGTCCCAGCCGCCGCCGTCCTCGGGTTCGCCCTACGGCAGCGCGCCGCCGCCCCCGCCCCCGTACGACCCGGGTCCGCACGGCGGCGGTCCGTACGGCGGGGCGGATCCGCTGGCGGGCATGCCGCCGCTCGCCGAACCCGGCAAGCGCATCCTCGCGCGGCTGATCGACTTCCTGATCATCTCGATCCCGCTGTACCTGATCTCGCTGCCCTGGGGCGGCGCGGTCGAGATGTCGGACAACGGCAACGACGACGACGTCAGCGATGTCTTCGCCCAGACCTACAGCGGGCACCAGCTGCTCTGGTCGCTGATCGCCCTGGTCGTCTACGTCGCGTACGACACGTACTTCACGCACAAGGACGGCCGCACCCTGGGCAAGCGGCTGCTGAAGCTGCGGGTCGCGATGCTCAACGACGGCAGGGTGCCGGACACCGGCAGCGCCTTCCTGCGGGCCGTGGTGCTCTGGGTGCCGGCGCTGCTGTGCTGCCCGTGCCTGTGGTGGCTGATCAACATCGTGCTGATGTTCACGGACAAGCCGTACAAGCAGGGGCTCCAGGACAAGGCGGCCAAGACCGTGGTGGTGGTCACCAACTGACGGACGGCCGGGAGGGCGTCGGCACCCTCCCGGCGGTGGCTGTCAGTGCCTCAGCGAGTGCTCGCCCACCCGCTCCGATGCGGCGCGTGCGGCCGGGATCCTGCTCTGTACGGGGTCGAGGGTGCGGCCCTCGGGTTCGGCAGCGGCGGGGACGGTGTCACGGTGTGCGGACACCGCGGCTCCTGTCCTTGCCGCTTTCGCTGTGTTCCTGCGCGCCGGCAGGGGAACGGTGACGGCCACCAGCAGACCGAGCGCGAGCGCGGCCGTGCCGATGACGGCGATGCCGATGCCCGATTCGGTACGGGACAGCAGCAGCATGGCGAGGGTCGAGAAGACGACGGTCACCGAACCGTAGGAGAGCTGTGCAGCAGTGGGACGCGGCATGGCGGTATCCGTCCTCGGGACGTCGGATGGGCAGTCTCTCGACACGGTTTCGCTGTCAAGTGACTCTACGACGGTGAATGCCCGAGCGGAACGGGTAGTAAGCGTCACCTAACCCACGGTACCGGTGCACGGGGGGCGCATGGAGTCATGTCGCACGCCCCTGGGGGGCTTTGGCGCGCCGGTCCGGAGCGCAGCGAGCGTCCGAATAGCGGAAATGATCTCCTGCATAGTGCACTTGGCCTGTCCAAGTCAAGGTCTGTCTTTTCTTGCGTAACTCCGGTCGAATGTCGTCACTTGTGACGCGTTTCCGCGCGCGGCCCCTTCACACCTCCAAGGCCGCAGCCGCGGGCGTCGGGGAGGACTGCATCACGTGATCATTACAAGACGGGCGCTTCGCACCGGGGCGGTTGTCGTGGCCATGGCCGCAACCGCCGCCACCGCATCCGCCTTCGCCACAGCTCAGGCGGATGACCAGGCGTCAAGTAGCGCCGCCACCAGTATTGACCGCCGGGACCCGGGGTCGGCCAAGGGTGACGCGCACAACCTTGAAGGCCCGTTCAGCAAGCAGCAGGACGCCCAGCGTCAGGCCGCCCTCGAACAGGTCGCATCCGGCGAGAAGAAGGCGCTGGCGCGCAACGGCTCCAAGGTCGTCAAGCTCGACGACAACAAGTACGTCGAGGTCCAGCGGGAGAAGACCGACAAGATCTTCACCATCCTGGTGGAGTTCGGCGACCAGGTCGACAACACGACCATGTTCGACCCGGACGGCGCGGGCCCCAAGCCCGCCGTCCCGAAGTACGGCGGCACGCCCGGCCCGGCGCACAACAAGATAGCCAAGCCGGACCCCAAGAAGGACAACAGCACCGCCTGGCAGGCCGACTACAACCAGGCCCACTTCCAGGACCTGTACTTCGGCACGGGTGAGGGCAAGCACTCGCTCAAGACGTACTACGAGAAGACGTCCTCCGGGCGCTACTCGGTCGACGGCGAGGTCTCCGACTGGGTCAAGGTCCCGTACAACGAGGCACGCTACGGCTCGAACTACTGCGGTTCGACCAACTGCGCCAACGCCTGGGACATGATCAAGGACGGCACCAACGCCTGGGCCGCCGACCAGAAGGCCAAGGGCCGTACGCCGGAGCAGATCAAGGCCGATCTCGCCCAGTACGACCAGTGGGACCGTTACGACTTCGACGGTGACGGCAACTTCAACGAGCCCGACGGCTACATCGATCACTTCCAGATCGTGCACGCCGGCGAGGACGAGTCCGCGGGCGGCGGCGTCGAGGGCACCAACGCCATCTGGGCGCACCGCTGGTACGCCTACGGCACCAACGCCGGCGCGACCGGCCCGGCCGAGAACAAGGCCGGTGGCACCCAGATCGGCGACACCGGCATGTGGGTCGGTGACTACACCGCGCAGCCCGAGAACGGCGGCCTGGGCGTCTTCGCCCACGAGTACGGCCACGACCTCGGTCTGCCGGACCTGTACGACACGACCAACACCGCCGAGAACTCGGTCGGTTTCTGGTCGCTGATGTCGGCCGGTTCCTGGCTCGGCACCGGTAAGAACAGCATCGGTGACATGCCCGGCGACATGAACGCCTGGGACAAGTTCCAGCTGGGCTGGCTGAACTACGACACGGCCAAGGCCGCGACGAAGTCCACCCACAAGCTGGGCGTCTCCGAGTACAACACCGCGAACAAGCAGGCGCTCATCGTCGAGCTGCCCGCCAAGGCCGTCACCACCGCTGTCACGACGCCCGCCGAGGGCGCCAAGCAGTGGTGGAGCGACATGGGCGACAACCTCAACAACACCCTGTCGCGCTCGGTCGACCTGACCGGCAAGTCCAAGGCCTCCCTCGACCTCGCCGGCTGGTGGGACATCGAGAAGGACTACGACTACCTCTACACCGAGGTGTCGGACAACGGCGGCACCAGCTGGACCGCGATCGACGGCACCGCCGACGGCCAGGCCATCCCGCGCGACGCCAGTGACAAGCCGGCCCTGACCGACGTCTCCGGCAAGTACCAGAAGCTCTCGTACTCGCTGGACGCCTACGCGGGCAAGAAGATCGACATCCGCTTCCGCTACACCACCGACGGTGGCGCGGGCGGCATCGGCTTCGCGGCCGACACCATCGCGGTCAACGCCGACGGCGCCGTGCTCTTCACGGACAACGCCGAGGGCGACGACAACGGCTGGACCGCCAAGGGCTTCTCGCGCGTGGGTGCTTCCTTCTCCAAGGAATACCCGCAGTTCTACTTCGCGGAGAACCGTCAGTACGTCTCGTACGACCAGACCCTCAAGGTCGGCCCGTACAACTTCGGGTTCGCCAACACCCGTCCGGACTGGGTCGAGCACTACCCGTACCAGAACGGTCTGCTCATCTGGCTCTGGGACACCTCCCAGAAGGACAACAACGTCTCGACCCACCCGGGTCAGGGCCTGATCCTGCCGATCGACGCGCACGCCAAGCCGCTGAAGTGGTCCGACGGCACGGTCATCCGCAACAAGATCCAGCCCTTCGACGCTCCGTTCAGCTGGTACCCCACCGACGGCTTCACGCTGCACAACGGTGACGTGGCCACGAAGATCAAGCCGCAGCTCGGCGTTCCGGTCTTCGACGACCACAAGGGCACCTACTGGTACAAGGAGAACAAGACCGGAAGCGTGCAGGTAACTGACACCAACACCCGGATCTCCATCGTCAGCGAGCCGCTCAGCGGCTCGACGATGACCGTCAAGGTGGGTCCTGCGCACAAGTAATTCGATAAAACCGCAGGTCAAAGCATGATCGGCCGTCGCCCTCTAGCGGGCGACGGCCGATCGTGTTTAGGTGCCTCTTGTTCGGTTTCTTATTGACACACGACGTCTCACGGGGGAGCGCGGAGCATGGCAGGCGGAGGATTCAGCAAATTGCCGAACGGCAGTGTGGTCGTCGCGATCACGCTGCCGAGCCCGGCGGAGGGCGTGGGGCCGGACACTCCGGTACGCGTCCTGGTACACGCGGCGAACCGGGCCCGGGCCCTGACCCGGCTGCGCAATCTGGGCCTGCGCGCGGTCTACCTCCGCGGCAACGCGGAACCGCCCACGCCGGACGAGATCACCGCCGTCCTGCACCACCCCGACGGCCTCCTGTGGCGCGCGAGACCCGAGCGGGCCCAGGAGCTCTGGCACCCGATACGCGCCCTCCTGCGGCCCGCTCTGCCCGCCCGGCAGGGCTGAGCCCCCGGAATCCGGCCGGGCCGCCCTGCCGGCCCGGCCCGATCCGGACGAAAGGCGCCGGCCCTCAGCCGGTCGCCGGCTTGCCGGTGAGCACCACACCGGCGTCCCGCAGCTCGGCCAGCGCCCGGTCCGTCGTCGCCTCGGCGACGCCCGCCGTCAGATCCAGCAGTACGTGCGTGGCGAAGCCCTCACGGACGGCGTCGAGCGCGGTGGCCCGCACGCAGTGGTCGGTCGCGATGCCGACCACGTCGACCTCGGTGACCCCGCGCTCACGCAGCCAGGCGGCCAGCCCGGTCCCGTTCTCGTCCTGCCCCTCGAAGCCGCTGTACGCGGCGGCGTACGCGCCCTTGTCGAAGACGGTGTCGATCGCCCCGGAGGCGACCGCGGGGGCGAAATTGGGGTGGAAGCCCACGCCTTCCGTACCGGCGACGCAGTGCGCGGGCCAGGAGTGCTCGAAGTCGGGCGCGGAGGAGAAGTGGCCGCCCGGGTCGACATGGTGGTCGCGGGTGGCCACCACATGCCGGTAACCCGGCTGGGCCTCACCGATCAGATCGGTGATGGCGGCGGCGACATCGGCGCCCCCGGCGACCGCGAGGCTCCCGCCTTCGCAGAAGTCGTTCTGGACGTCCACGACGATCAAGGCGCGGTGCATGACAGGTGTCCTTCGGTGGGGAGCGGGTGAGCGGCGGTCACGGGGGTGACATCGAGCCTAGGGACTCGGGCCGCACAATCAAGCCCGTCCGGGGTCCGAGGGCAGAGCGATCGGCGGGCGCCCCCTCCCTCACACGTACTCCGTGGGCAGCACCGGCTCTCCCCGCGACAACTGCATCGCGGACATCGGCAGCCCCGCCCGCGCGGCGATGTGCCGCTCCCGAGCCGCGTCCAGCGGCTCGCGCGCCACGACCTCGCCGCCCCTGACCAGCTCGACCAGCAGCTGCCGTCCGGCCAGCTCCGCGGGGACCGGGCCCGTGCCGATCACCTCGGCCTCGGCCACCCCGTCCTCGTCCAGCCGGCGGGCCGCCCACTTGCGGCCGCCCCTCGAGGACTTCGCGCCCATCGACTTCTTCGCCACCGGCCGCAGCTCGTCCGCAGGATCCGCCGAGGCTGCGCGGGCGACCAGCTTGTAGACCATCGAACAGGTGGGGTGCCCGCTGCCGGTCACCAGCTGCGTGCCCACCCCGTACGCGTCCACCGGCGCGGCGGCCAGCGAGGCGATGGCGTACTCGTCCAGGTCGGACGTCACCACGATCTTCGTCTCCGTGGCGCCCAGCTCGTCCAGCTGCTGGCGCACCCGGTGCGCGACGAGCAGCAGGTCGCCCGAGTCGATCCGGACCGCCCCCAGCTCGGGGCCGGCCACCTCGACCGCCGTACGGACCGCCGCGGTGACGTCGTACGTGTCGACCAGCAGCGTCGTGTCCCGCCCCAGCGAGTCGACCTGGGCCCGGAACGCGTCGCGCTCGGAGTCGTGCAGCAGGGTGAACGCGTGGGCGCTCGTGCCGACCGTCGGGATGTTGTAGCGGAAGCCCGCGGCCAGGTCGGACGTGGTGTCGAAGCCGCCGATGTACGCGGCGCGGGCCGAGGCCACCGCCGACAGCTCGTGCGTGCGCCGGGCACCCATCTCGATCAGCCTGCGCCCGCCCGCCGCCGCCGACATCCGCGAGGCCGCCGCGGCGATCGCCGAGTCGTGGTTGAGGATCGACAGGATCACCGTCTCCAGCAGCACGCACTCGGCGAAGGAGCCCTCGACCCGCAGGACCGGCGAGCCGGGGAAGTACACCTCGCCCTCGGGGTAGCCCCAGATGTCGCCGCTGAAGCGGTAGTCGGCCAGGTAGTCGAGGGTGGGCCCGTCGACCACGTCCTGGTCGCGCAGGAAGGTGAGCATCTCCTCGTCGAAGTGGAAGTTCTCCACCGCGTCCAGGACGCGACCGATACCCGCGACGACGCCGTAGCGCCGTCCCTCGGGCAGGCGGCGGGTGAACGCCTCGAAGACCGAGCGCCGGCCGGCGGTGCCGGCCTTCAGTGCGGCCTGCACCATCGTGAGCTCGTACTGGTCGGTGAAGAGTGCGGTCGACGGCACACCGACCCGTCGCCCAAGGTCCGCTGAGTTCATGCCGGGGATGCTACCCCTATTTCGTCAAAGTGACGAGATGGGGGTCCCGGCCCCGCCGCGTCACCGGCCCCGTTTGTGCGATGACCCCTCCCGAGTGGCAGCATGGGGTAGGTGAGCGTCGCCCCCGTAGAGATCGAACGTCCCGAATCGGCCGAGGAGAACCTCGTCGTCCCCGAGCCCGACGTCCCCTGGGTGACGCTGGTCCACAACGACCCGGTCAACCTCATGAGCTACGTGACCTATGTCTTCCAGGCCTACTTCGGCTACTCCAAGGACAAGGCCCACAAGCTGATGCTGGACGTCCACCAGAAGGGCCGCGCCGTCGTCTCCAGCGGCAGCCGCGAAGAGATGGAACGCGACGTCCAGGCCATGCACGGCTACGGACTGTGGGCCACCCTCACCCAGGACCGCAACTGACCCGCTCGCTCCACCCCGCCCCGCCCGCCCGACCACCATCGGAGACAACCCATGGCCGGCCACTTCGAGGCCACCCCCGGCGGCGGCGCGGCCGTCGCGCTCGACGAGGTGGAGATCGCGATCCTGCGCTCCCTCGCCGTCCAGCTGCTCGAACTCATCGGCCCCGGCGACGAACCCGCCGAGGGTGAGGACCCGCTCGCCGCCCTCTTCGCCGAGGGCCCCAGCGAACCGCCCTCCGACCCGGCCCTGGCCCGGCTCTTCCCCGAGGCCTACGGCGACGACGACACCGAACTGCGCGCCGCGTCCGCCGAGTTCCGCCGCTTCACCGAGAACGACCTGCGCACCCGCAAGCGCGACGACGCCCTCGTCGTCGTCCGCACCCTCGACGCGCTCACGCCCGGCGAGGAAGGAGGCGCCGTACTCACCCTCGGCGCCGACGAATGCCGCAGCTGGCTCGGCTCCCTGAACGACCTCCGCCTCACCATCGGCACCCGCCTGGACGTCTCCGACGAGGACGGCGGCGAGGACGGCTCCCTCTACCGGCTGCCGGACAGCGACCCGCGCAAGCCCATGGTCATGGCCTATCTCTGGCTGGGCGGGCTCCAGGAAACACTGATCGAAACGCTGATGCCGTAAACGGCCGACCGTCATGTGTTCGCTCAACGGACGCTCAAATCCGAATAACGATCGCGTCACCTGAACGGTCTTGTTTGCAGCGCCTGAACACCGTTGTCCGCTTTTTCCTGTGGTGTGCGCCACATAATGTCCGGTGGATCACCGATGCGCCCGTGATAAATCTTCACGATCACTCGGGGACGCCACCCCTGTTCCCGGGTAGACGCGACGAGTCCGGCAACCACCGGCAGCACTCCATCCATATCCGGGGGGATCAGGACCTGATCCGCAGCCGCAAGGCTCGGATCGGCGTGGAGAAAGGCGCAGCACATGACATCGCCGCAGGTCGACGACAAAGGACAGGGCCCGCACACCGCAGCCGCGGACGCCACCACATCCGCCGAGGGCTACCAGAGGGCACTCGGCGCCCGCCAGATCCAGATGATCGCGATCGGCGGAGCCATCGGCACCGGCCTCTTCCTCGGCGCGGGCAAAGCCATCGCCAAGGCAGGACCCAGCCTCATCCTGGCGTACGCCGTCGCGGGCCTGGTGATCTTCTTCATCATGCGGGCCCTGGGCGAACTCCTCATGTACCGGCCGGTCTCGGGCTCCTTCTCGGAGTACGCCCGCGAATTCGTCGGCCCCTTCGCGGGATTCGTCACCGGATGGACCTACTGGCTGTTCTGGGTCGTCACCGGAATCACCGAAGTCACCGCAGCAGCCCAGTACATGACGTTCTGGTTCAGCATTCCGCCATGGGTTTCCGCACTGATCTTCACGATCATCCTGTACGGCGTGAACCTGATCTCCGTGAAACTCTTCGGCGAACTCGAATTCTGGTTCTCGATGGTCAAGGTCACCGCCATCGTCGGCATGATCCTCATCTGCGCCGGAATCCTGACCCTCGGCTTCTCCGACGCCGGCGACACCGCGTCCGTCACCCATCTCTGGGCCGACGGCGGATTCTTCCCGCACGGCATCAAGGGCACCCTGATGACGCTGCAGATCGTGATGTTCGCCTTCCTCGCCGTCGAACTCGTCGGCGTCACCGCCGGCGAGTCCAAGGACCCCAAGACCGTCCTGCCCAAGGCCATCAACACCGTGCCCTGGCGCATCGCCGTCTTCTACGTCGGCGCCCTCGTCATGATCCTCTCGGTCGTCCCCTGGACCGCGTTCTCACCGGACGTCTCCCCGTTCGTCGAGGCCTTCGAGAAGATGGGCCTCGGCCTCGGCGCGGGCATCGTCAACTTCGTCGTCCTGACCGCCGCGCTCTCCTCCTGCAACTCCGGCATGTACTCCACCGGCCGCATGCTGCGCGACCTCGCGCTCAACGGACAGGGCCCGAAGTTCTTCACCCGGCTGACCAGGAGCGGCACCCCGCTGGTCGGCACCACGTTCTCCGCCGCCCTCATGCTCGTCGGCGTCTGGATCAACTACCAGTGGCCCGGTGACGCCTTCACCTACGTCGTCTCCTTCGCCACCATCTCCGGCATGTGGGCCTGGATCATGATCCTGGTCAGCCAGCTCCGCTACCGCCGCCTCGCCGACCGGGGCGACCTCCCGCAGTCCACCTTCCGGGCCCCCGGAGCCCCGTACACCAGCGTCTTCGCCCTCGCCTTCATCGGCGTCGTCGTCATCATGATGGGCATCGACAAGGACACCAGGATCTCGCTCTACTGCGCCCCGCTGTGGGCCCTGATCCTCGGCGTCTCCTACCTGGTCCTCAAGGCACGCAACCCCGGGAACAAGGCCTTCGCCGGCCGCTGAACCCCGGGCCTCCCCGAGGCCGGTCCCACGATGCGGGCCCCCGCGTACCACTCCTCGGTACGCGGGGCCCGTCGTCCTATCCTGGGCGCCATGCTGACCATCACCCAGGCCCTGTACGACCAGATCGTCGCGCACTCCCGCGCCGACCACCCCGACGAGGCGTGCGGCGTGGTCGCCGGGCCCGCCGGAACCGGCCGCCCCGAACGCTTCATCCCGATGCTCAACGCGGCCCGCTCGCCCACGTTCTACGAATTCGACTCGGCCGACCTCCTCAAGCTCTACCGCGACATGGACGACCGCGACGAGGAGCCCGTGATCGTCTACCACTCGCACACCGCGACCGAGGCCTACCCCTCCCGCACCGACGTCACGTACGCCAACGAGCCCGGCGCCCACTACGTCCTCGTCTCCACGGCCGACACGGACGAGGCCGGACCGTTCCAGTTCCGCTCGTACCGCATCGTGGACGGCGAGATCACCGAGGAGGACGTGCAGGTCGTCGAGGCCTACGCCGCCGCCTGACCTCGCCACCGGCCCCCGCCCACGGCACCCGGACAGGGCCGCCCACCCGGCCCTGTCCACCTGTCGAACGCCAACCATCCATCAGGTGAGATCACACTCCGGATCCCGGACCGGGAATCGATACGATGAGCGCATGGTTCCCCATGACGTGAGCGACAAGACGCCGGGCGCACTGCTCGTGGCGCGCCTGCACGTCGACCTGTGCCGACTCGCCAGCGCGATCTGTACGAACCACCGGACCGCCGGCCGCGAGGCCTGAGCCGGGCCCGAGGCCCGGCGCGCCGCCCCACCGGCCGCCACGCTCCACGTACCGACCCCTGCGCGGGGGCAGAGCCGCGCGCCCCAAGCCCACCGCCACCACTCAGCTTCGACAGGAGCCCACGCCATGGCCATCGAGGTCCGCATCCCGACCATCCTCCGCACCTACACCGACGGCGCCAAGGCCGTCGAAGGCAACGGGGACACCCTCGCCGATCTCCTCACGGACCTGGAGACCCGCCACACCGGCATCCGGGAGCGCATCGTCGACGGCGAGCAGCTCCGCCGCTTCGTGAACGTCTACCTCAACGACGAGGACGTCCGCTTCCTGGACGGCATCTCCACCAAGCTCAGCGACGGCGACAACATCACCATCCTCCCGGCCGTCGCCGGCGGCATGAACTGATGCGCCATGACAGCCCGCTCGCCGCAGTGGGCAACACCCCGCTCGTCCGCCTGCCGCGGCTGTCACCGTCGGACGACGTCCGCATCTGGGCCAAGCTGGAGGACCGCAACCCCACCGGCTCGATCAAGGACCGCCCCGCGCTCCACATGGTCGAGCAGGCCGAGAAGGACGGCCGGCTCACCCCCGGCTGCACCATCCTCGAACCCACCAGCGGCAACACCGGCATCTCGCTGGCCATGGCGGCCAAGCTCAAGGGCTACCGCATCGTCTGCGTGATGCCGGAGAACACCTCCCAGGAGCGGCGCGACCTCCTCGCCATGTGGGGCGCCGAGATCATCTCCTCCCCGGCGGCGGGCGGCTCCAACACCGCCGTCCGCGTCGCCAAGGAACTGTCGGCGGAGCACCCGGACTGGGTGATGCTCTACCAGTACGGCAACCCCGACAACGCCGGCGCCCACTACGCCACCACCGGCCCCGAGATCCTCACCGACCTCCCCTCCATCACCCACTTCGTGGCCGGCCTCGGCACCACCGGCACCCTCATGGGCGTCGGCCGGTACCTGCGCGAACACGTCGACTCCATCCAGATCGTCGCCGCCGAACCGCGCTACGACGACCTGGTCTACGGCCTGCGCAACCTCGACGAGGGCTTCGTCCCCGAGCTCTACGACGCCTCCGTCCTCACCACCCGCTTCTCCGTCGGCTCCGCCGACGCCGTCACCCGCACCCGCGAGCTCCTCCAGCAGGAGGGCATCTTCGCGGGCGTCTCCACCGGCGCCGCGCTGCACGCCGCGATCGGCGTCGGCAACAAGGCGGTCAAGGCGGGGGAGAGCGCCGACATCGTCTTCGTCGTCGCCGACGGCGGCTGGAAGTACCTGTCCACGGGCGTCTACACCGCGCCCACGACGGAAGCCGCGATCGAAACGCTGCACGGCCAGCTCTGGGCATAGCCGCCCACGCGCCCGCCCCCTACGCCGGGGGTCCCGGACCACACAGGTCCGGGACCCCCGGCGTCCGCCGTTTCCGGGGGCCCAATCAAGCCCCGCCGGCGTTTGAGGCGCGGGGTCCGGGGCGGAGCCCCGGTTACGGGAAGGGGTGGGGGGAGCAGAACAAGCCCGCCGCGGGCGCACCCTCAGCCGCGCCCCCGGGGGCGCCCCGCTTCCATCGAACCGGTGACAGCACAGGTGAGTTCCCCCACAACGGCACACTCCGAAGGAGCGACCACCTCTTTCGCGCCTTACGCTCAACAAACCGCTCAACGAACCGCACGAACCCTCCCCGTTCCCACGTCTCGGAGGTTCACGCTCCATGAAGCTCACCGTCGTCGGCTGCTCCGGCTCGTTCCCGTCCGCGGGATCGGCATGCTCGAGCTACCTCGTAGAGGCCGACGGCTTCAGGCTGCTCCTCGACATGGGCAACGGCGCCCTCGGCGAGCTGCAGCGCCACGTCGGTCTCTACGACCTCGACGCCATCTTCCTCAGCCACCTCCATGCCGATCACTGCATCGACATGTGCGCGTACTTCGTCGTCCGGTACTACCCGCCCGACGGCGGACGCCCGGCCCGTATCCCGGTCTACGGCCCCGACGGCACGGAGCAGCGGCTCACCACCGCCCACGCCGACACCCCGTCCGACCATGCGATGAGCGAGGTCTTCGACTTCCACACGCTGAAGCCCGGCTCGTTCGACATCGGCCCCTTCTCGGTCCGTACGGAGAAGCTCTGCCACCCCGTCGACACGTTCGGCATCCGCATCGAGCACGGCGGCAGCTCGCTCACGTACTCCGGCGACACCGGCACCTGCGAGGCCCTGGACGAGCTGGCGGAGGGCGCCGACCTCTTCCTCTGCGAGGCGTCGTTCGTGCACGGCAAGGAGGACATCCCGGACCTCCACCTCAACGGCCGTGAGGCGGGCGAGCTCGCCGCCCGGGCGCAGGTGGGCCGCCTGGTGCTCACCCACATCCCGCCGTGGACCGACGCCGACCGGAACCTCTCCGACGCCCGCGAGGTCTTCGACGGCCCGACGGAGCTGGCGGTGCCGGGCGCGGTGTACGAGATCTGAGGCGCGGAGCACGGAGCACGACGAAGCCCTCACCTTCCGCCGGGAAGGTGAGGGCTTCGGACTGTCGTGGGACGGACCCGGCTTACGCCTTGGTCAGGTCCTCGACCTCTTCCTCGGGCTCACGGCCCGGGGTGGTGAGGTTGAACTTGGTGATGGCGAAGCGGAACAGCACGTAGTAGACCACTCCGAAGACGAGACCGATCGGGATGATCAGCCACGGCTTGGTCGCCAGGTTCCAGTTCAGCGCGTAGTCGATGAAGCCCGCCGAGAAGGTGAACCCGGCGTGCACGCCCAGCGCCCAGGTGATGGCCATCGACAGGGCGGTCAGAACCGCGTGGATCGCGTAGAGGACCGGCGCGATGAACATGAACGAGAACTCGATCGGCTCGGTCACACCGGTGACGAACGAGGTCAGCGCGAGAGAGATCATCATGCCCATCACGGCCTTGCGGCGCTCGGGGCGAGCGGCGTGGGCGATGGCGATGGCGGCGGCCGGGAGGCCGAACATCATGATCGGGAAGAAGCCCGACATGAACTGACCCGAGGCAGGGTCGCCGGCGAAGAAGCGGTTCAGGTCGCCGTGCACGACCGCGCCCGTGGCGTCGGTGAAGTCACCCAGCTGGAACCACGAGACCGTGTTGACGAACTGGTGCATGCCCACGGGCAGCAGCGCGCGGTTGATCAGGCCGAAGAGTCCGGCGCCGAAGGAGCCGAGGCCCGTCATCCACTCGCCGAAGTTGGATATGCCCTCACCGATGGGCTCCCAGACCAGGCCGAAGAAGACACCGAAGATCACACCGACGAAGGCCATGATGATCGGGACGAGCCGGCGGCCGTTGAAGAAGCCGAGCCAGTCGACCAGCTTCTTGCGGTGGAACTTCTGCCACAGGACCGCCGATACGAGACCCATCAGGATGCCGCCGAGGACACCGGGGTTGTTGTACGTCGCCGCGGTGTCCGCGCCCTTCTGGATCACCGCTTCGGTGACCGGGAAGGCCTTGAGCACGTTGCTGTAGACCAGGAAGCCGACGAGCGCGGCCAGCGCGGTGGAGCCGTCCGACTTCTTGGCGAACCCGATGGCGACACCGATGCAGAAGAGCATCGGGAGGTTGTCGAAGACCGCGCCGCCCGCGGTGGCGAACACGGAGGCGACCTTGTGCCAGCCGAGACCGTCGTCGCCGAAGACGTCGGGCTGGCCGAGACGGAGCAGAATGCCCGCGGCCGGGAGCACGGCGATCGGCAGCTGGAGGCTGCGTCCCACCTTCTGCAGGCCCTGGAACACGCCGGAGCCCCGCTTCTTCGCGGGGGCCGCCGTAGCGGTGGCCGTACTCATCAACTTCCTCCAGTAGGCAAGGCGCCGCCAGGGACAGGGTGTTTGGGGTGGGCGACGACTCGAGAAACGCGCCGCAGAAACGGCGCGTGGTCTGGACCACTGAGTGGTGTAGACCAGTTGTAGCACGGTGAGGGTTAGATAAGGAACCTGCAATTTCCGACTACTTCGCAGCAGCCATCACGCACGCACAGTGACATGCCGAAAGCCCCCGGACCGGAGGGTCCGAGGGCCTTGGCCGAGCGGGGCGCACCCCGCTGATCAGCTACTTCGTCAGGTTCTTCTCGATCTCCTCCTCCACCTCGTCGGGCTCGCGGCCCGGCGTCTGGAGGTTGAACTTGGTGATCGCGAACCGGAAGATGACGTAATACACAGCGGCGAACGCCAATCCGATCGGGATGATCAGCCAGGGTTTCGTCGCCAGGCTCCAGTTGATGACGTAGTCGATGAGGCCGGCCGAGAAGCTGAAGCCGTCCTTCACCCCGAGCGCCCACGTCACCGCCATCGACACACCCGTGAGCACCGCGTGGATCGCGTACAGCAGGGGCGCGACGAAGAGGAACGAGTACTCGATCGGCTCCGTGATTCCCGTCACGAACGACGTCAGGCCGACCGAGATCATCATGCCGCCGACCGCCTTGCGGCGATGCGGCTTCGCGCAGTGGTAGATCGCGAGCGCCGCCGCCGGCAGCGCGAACATCATGATCGGGAAGAAGCCCGTCGTGAACTGCCCGGCCGTCGGGTCACCCGCCAGGAACCGGTTGATGTCACCGTGCACCATCGTCCCGTCCGGCTTGGTGTAGTCACCGAACTGGAACCAGACGAACGTGTTCAGGAACTGGTGCAGACCGATCACCAGCAGTGCGCGGTTGGCCACACCGAAGATGCCCGAGCCCGCCCAGTCCAGGTCCACCAGCCACTTCGAGAAGCTCGTCAGACCGTCACCGATCGGCTGCCACAGCCACGCACACAGGGCCGCGAAGAGCAGACCCACGAACGCCATGATGATCGGGACCAGCCGGCGGCCGTTGAAGAAGCCCAGCCAGTCGACCAGCTTCACCCGGTGGTACCGCTGCCAGAACCACGCCGACATCAGACCCATCACGATGCCGCCGAACACCCCGGGGTTCTGGTACTCGGCCGCCGTCACCTGCGCGTCATCCGTGACACACGTACCGAACCACGTACCGCCCGACGTGAACGTCGACCCGTCGGCGCAGTCCACCGGGAACGCGTGCAGCACCGCGTAGTAGACGAGGAACCCCGTCACCGCGGCCAGCGCCGTCGAACCGTCCGCCTTCTTCGCCATGCCGATCGCGACACCCACGCAGAACAGCAGCGGCAGGCCGAGCCCCGAGTCCAGCAGCGCACCACCGGCGGCCGCGAACACCTTGGCGATGTTGTTCCAGCCGAGACCCTCGTCGCCGAACACGTCCGGCTGGCCGAGCCGGTTCAGAATGCCTGCTGCCGGCAGGACGGCGATCGGGAGCTGCAGGCTGCGCCCCATCTTCTGCAGGCCCTGGAAGAGGCCGTTCCACCACTTCTTCTGTGGGATCGCTGCGCTGCTTGAGCTCATCGGCGTCCTCCCGGAACAGGCCACGTTTGGCAGGTGTTGCAGACTGGTGTAGACCAGTTGCGGTACGGTGCGGAGCCCGCCCGCAAGACAGGGCGCCGGTGATCGTCATCTTTGGTGATGGATCGGCTACTCGCTCGCGAAGTTGGGCCAACCGTGCGTTACCGTGACGAAACGGACCCAGGGTGGGCCGTCGCATGTACGTGAAGAACCAGGGAGAAGGCCATGGCCAGCAAGGCTGAGAAGATCGTCGCCGGGCTCGGCGGAATCGAGAACATCGAAGAGGTCGAGGGCTGCATCACCCGCCTCCGCACCGAGGTCATCGACCCGAGCAAGGTCGACGAAGCCGCGCTCAAGGCCGCCGGAGCCCACGGCGTCGTCAAGATGGGCACCGCGATCCAGGTCGTCATCGGCACCGACGCCGACCCCATCGCCGCCGACATCGAAGACATGATGTGACCCACCGCTGAACCCGACCGGGCCAACCGCCCGGACACACCGCAGGCCCCGCCCACCCGGACGGGGCCTGCGGCATGCCCGGGCCGCCGGCCCGCCACCCCCGGCCCGGACACCGACCACCCCCGGCCCGCCACCCCCGGCCCGGACACCGACCACCCCCGGCCCGCCACCCCCGGCCCGGACACCGACCACCCCCGGCCCGCCCTCAGCGCACCCGCACCGCCAGGATCGCCACGTCGTCCGACGCCTCGCCGTCACCCAGACACGCCTCCACCAAATACGCGCACAGATCACCCACATCCGAAGGCGCCGACAGCGCCGCCGCACGCAGCCGCTCCAGCCCCACCCCCAACTCCTCCCCGCGCCGCTCCACCAGACCATCCGTGTACAGCACCAGCAACGCCCCCGCAGGCAACTCGAACTCGTCCGCCTCCGCATCCCACTCATCCACCACACCCAGCGGCACCCCCTGCCCCGCACGCAGGAACCGCGCCCCCGAATGGTCCACCAGCAACGGCGGACAATGACCCGCCGACGCCACCACCGCCCGCCGCTCCCGCGGATCCACCGTCATGTACAACACCGTCGCCAGATCCGTCAGCGCCATGTCCTGACTCAAAGCATTCAGATCCGACAACACCGCCACCGGATCCTCACCCTCCACCAGCGCATAACTGCGCAACGCCGTCCGCAACTGCCCCATCGCCGTCGCCGCACGCAGCCCCTTGCCCATCACATCCCCCAGCGCCAGCCCCGCCTTCCCGCCCGGCAACGCCATCACGTCGTACCAGTCACCCCCCGCCTGCATCCCCCGCGCCCCCGGCAGACTGCACGCCGCGACCTGCACCCCCGCGATCTCCGGCAACTCCTGCGCCAGCATCGACTGCTGCAACGTCCCCGCGATCCGGCGCTCACGCTCGTACAGCAGATTGTTCTCGACCATCTGCCCCGCGAACCGGCAGTACGTCCCCACCAACTGCCGCTGCCGCAGCGTCGGCCGCCCCGGCTCCCGCCACGCCCACGCCACCACACCCAGCCGCCGGCCCGACGTGGTGCTCAGCGCCAGCGCGTACACCCGGCGGAACCCCGCCGCACGCCCCAGCTCACGCATGCGCGGCGAACACGACGGATCGGTCTCCACGTCCTCCACGATCAGCGCACCCCCCGCCGCCTCCGCCTCATCGACCAGGAACCGCCCCGGCGGCAACGCCTCCACCGCCTCACGCACCGACCGCACCTCCGCCGGCATCCCGTACAGCGCACGCGTCCGCATCGAACCGTCCTCGTCCCGCAGCCGCGCCACCCCCATGTCCGCCCGCAACAGCCGCGCACCCTCACCCAGAACCTGATGCAACGTCCCGTCCACACTGTCGTGATCCGTCAGCCGCTCCGCCAGGCCGTGCACCCAGGTCGCATCCTCCAACTGCTCGGCCAGCCTGCGGTTCACCTCGTCCAGATCATCGGCCGCCCGCCGCTGCTGCGAGACGTCATGCACGAACGCGACCGCCAGCGGCAGCTCACCCGGCCCGGAATCCAGCGGTACCGCACTGATGTCCAGCCACAGCGCCCGCGCACCCTCCGGCATGTACCGCACCTCGGCCCGCGCCGGACGACGCAGACCCAGCGCCACCCCCAGCGGCGACTCCGCGAACCGCAACGGCTCGCCGTTGCGGTCGCTGAAGAAAGTGGTCGCCCGGGCCAGCCCGCCCGGCTCCGACGGCACCGGCACCCCGAACAACTCCGCCAGCCGCCCGTTCGCGAACACCGTCGTCGCCCCCCGCTCGGCGGAAGCGATGACGATCCCATGCGGCG
Source organism: Streptomyces sp. NPDC091416 (assembly GCF_044756845.1). Classification (NCBI taxonomy): domain Bacteria; kingdom Bacillati; phylum Actinomycetota; class Actinomycetes; order Kitasatosporales; family Streptomycetaceae; genus Streptomyces; species Streptomyces sp. NPDC091416. Next base: position 743,163 of record NZ_JBIVTU010000002.1, on the reverse strand, counting down.
CACCCTCCAGCACCTGGACAGATGCGAGGTGGTCCGCCAGGGGCAGACGCGGCGCCGCGAGCCGCGGCCGGATTGTCTGACTCGAAGGGAACGCCATCAGGAACTTCCTGTGAGGAGAGACTTAGATACTAAAAGCTTAAGCAAGCTCACAGTAAAGACGGAAAGGCTGAAGGTCCCCGGACGACAGGCCAAAGGTCCCACCCACCGCCGGATAGGCTTCCGCCCATGTCTCGTATCGACGGCCGCACCCCCGACCAGCTCCGCCCCGTCACCATCGAACGCGGATGGAGCAAGCACGCCGAAGGATCCGTACTCATCTCCTTCGGCGACACCAAAGTCTTCTGCACCGCCTCCGTCACCGAAGGCGTCCCCCGCTGGCGCAAGGGCAGTGGCGAAGGCTGGGTCACCGCCGAATACTCCATGCTGCCCCGCTCCACCAACACCCGCGGCGACCGCGAATCCGTCCGCGGCAAGATCGGCGGCCGCACCCACGAGATCAGCCGCCTCATCGGCCGCTCCCTGCGCGCGGTCATCGACTACAAGGCCCTCGGCGAGAACACCGTCGTCCTCGACTGCGACGTCCTCCAGGCCGACGGCGGCACCCGCACCGCCGCCATCACCGGCGCCTACGTCGCCCTCGCCGACGCCATCACCTGGGCCCAGGGCAAGAAGATCATCAAGCACGGCCGCAAGCCCCTCACCGGCACCGTCTCCGCCATCAGCGTCGGCATCGTCGACGGCACCCCCCTCCTCGACCTCTGCTACGAAGAGGACGTCCGCGCCGAAACCGACATGAACGTCGTCTGCACCGGCGACGGCCGCTTCGTCGAGGTCCAGGGCACCGCCGAGGCCGAACCCTTCGACCGCAAGGAACTGAACGCCCTCCTCGACCTCGCCACCGCAGGCTGCGTCGACCTCACCCAGTTCCAGAACGACGCCCTCGCCCGCACCCTCGGCGAATAGATCCAGGTAAAGAAGCAACCAAGAACCCCCCGCACAGCGTCGATACGCATACGGGCGCACGGGTCGAACCGTGCGCCCGTCCATGTGTCCGCACCCGGGGAGGGACCCACCATGGCCACGCACCACCGCCGCCACCGCCGCACCGCACTGGCCATCACCGCCACACTGCTCACCGTCACCGCGGCAGCGGGCTGCAGCGCCCTCGACAAGACCCTCGACTGCGTCCGCACCGCCGACGCCATCGCCACCAGCGTCGACAACCTCCAGCAGGCCGTCGCCAACGCCTCCAGCGACCCCACCCAGGCCTCCGAATCACTCGACGAGATCGAGAAGGAACTCGGAAACCTCGGCGACAAGACCGACGACGCCGACCTCAGCAAGGCCGTCGACGACCTCCAGGCCGGCATCGGCAACGTCCGCGACTCCATCGACCAGGGCGACGCCACCCCCGACATCAGCCCCGTCACCGACGCGGCAACGGAGATCGGCAAGGTCTGCACCCCGTAACGACCCGACCCGGGCGCGGCGATAATCGACCCATGACCCGCCTCATCCTCGCCACCCGCAACGCCGGGAAGATCACCGAACTCCACGCGATCCTCGCCGACGCAGGCCTCACGTACGAACTCGTCGGCGCGGACGCGTACCCGGAGATCCCCGACGTCAAGGAAACCGGCGTCACCTTCGCCGAGAACGCGCTCCTCAAGGCCCACGCCCTGGCCCGGGCCACCGGCCACCCCGCCATCGCCGACGACTCCGGCCTCTGCGTCGACGTACTCGGCGGCGCCCCCGGCATCTTCTCGGCCCGCTGGTCCGGCACCCACGGCAACGACCCGGCCAACCTCGACCTGCTCCTGGCCCAGCTCTCCGACATCGACGCCCCGCACCGCGCGGCCCACTTCGCCTGCGCCGCCGCCCTCGCCCTCCCCGACGGCACGGAACGCGTGGTCGAGGGCCGCCTCCTCGGCACCCTGCGCCACGTCCCCGCCGGTGCGCACGGCTTCGGCTACGACCCGATCCTCCAGCCGGAGGGCGAGACGCGGACCTGCGCGGAGCTGACCCCGGCGGAGAAGAACGCGATCAGCCACCGCGGGAAGGCGTTCCGGGCGCTGGTGCCGGTGGTGCGGGAGTTGGTGGGGTGACGCGCTGATGCCCGGCCCCGTGAAGGGGCCGGGCATCAGCGTGATGTGTGCGCCCGGTCGGATTCGAACCGACACAAACACGACCACCTAAAGATCGCCGCTCACCAGTTGGCGTACGAGCGCATACTTGCGCCAAGCCTACCGCCTTATGGGGACCGGGCGGGCGCGATTGGAGAACGTAGCTGTTTGGCTGTGGCATGAAGGGCAGAGGTAGCGAAGGTTCTGGGAACGGTTGTCCAGTTTGTCGCCATTGATGTGGTCGATCTCCAGGACAAGACGCCGGCCCTGCCACACGTTGCCCAGGCCGCATTCGTCGCAACTCGGCGGCACTCCGGTCTCATCCAGCGCCCGTCGCAGCAGAACCGTCTTCGTGCGCGACGATCCCGGTGGGAGTTGCCGCAGAATCTCCGCACTCGTCTTGCGGGTGAGTGATGGGCGGCCGGAGTTGTGCCCCTGGCCGACGAAGTGGTCGGTGGAAAGCCCGTACGCTGCGATGCTGCGCCTGGCCTTCGCTCTTCCTGCCCCATTGAACGGGTGTAGGCCCATAGCACGCATTACTCCGGCCATGCTCTGTGATTCCGAGACTGCCCTGGACAGTTCCTCTCTGGGGAAGAACTGGTCGCACCTTCGGTTGACCGGCCTGCTGAAATGAGTGACGTCGATACGGAAGGCTTCGAGCCTTCGGGCGACATGGGAGTACAGGCTGTCATAGGGTGCGACCCCCATATAGTCCAGCATTTCGCGGATGCTGTGGGAGTTGGCTGCTGCCTCGCTGAGGATCGCCCGTGTGTACTTGCGTGGCGCCCGCGAGGGAAGTTCGTCGTTCGTGAAATGTGAACAGTCGACTCCGTAGTGCCTCAGCCTGATCCGCAGATACCGGAGGGCGCTCCTGGTGAGCGGAGCGTCGAGTCGGCGCATCAAGTCGACGAGGCTGTTCGCCTCGGCTGCCTTCCGGGTCAGCAGTTCGCTGGTGTACCGCGGCTTGGTCATCGGGCTGTCCGCCGCTTCCGACCTCGGTATGTGTCGGTGACCGCATGGCAGTTTGGGCAGAGAAGGCGAAGGTTCCCCGGTCGGTTGTCCCACCAGTCGGCGTTCACGTGGTCGACCTGGAGCCGGAGAGGTCTGCCGTTCCAGACGGCGGTAGTCCCGCACATCGCGCATTCTTCCGGTGTCCCCAGGGCGATGAGCTCCCGGCGGAGTCGTTCGCCGGATGTGCGCCCGTGTTCAGGTGAGTTCAGGACGAGAAGTTTTCGGGGGCCCTGTCTCGGCTGACGGGCAGGTGCCGTGAAATGTGCGGTGGCGATGCCCAGGGCGGAGATCCGGCGACTGATGTGCGTGTGGTTTCCCCCGACCGGGCTGATTCCCAGGTGGTTGAGAACACCTTTGATGCTGGTGGACTCGCTGACGGCTGTCCGCAGTCTCGCCTCGCTGTGGCGCGTTCCCCCCGTCGCGAAGTGGGAGACGTCTATGTTCCACTCCGCCGCCCTCGTCCGCAGGTAGCGCCGGCTTCCCCGCGTAGGCGTCCCCCCGCACCACCGCACAGCATCATTGGCGTTCGTCGTCTCGCGCGCTGCCTCTTCGAGCAGCTCTCGCGTATACCGAGCAGGCACGTTCCCCTCCGTATCCGGCCGCCCGTTCGCGGCCTCGTACGGAGTAACGAACCGTTTATCGGAGAGTCACGTCCGATATCCGACAAGATGCGGAATGGCCCGTCCCGCTTCGGCGGCAACCGAAGGGGGACGGGCCATTACCCGTATCGAGACGGTCAGAACTTCGGGTCCGGCGTCTGGGCCGCGACCAGTTCCTCCGCCTCCGCGCTCGTCTCCACCGACGGGGGCGAGCCCGCCAGCGGCTTGTTCGCGGTCTCCTTCATGCAGGCCACCGCGATCACGCCGACCAGGGCCGCCGCCATCGCGTAGTACGCCGGCATCAGGTTGGAGCCCGACCAGCTGATCAGGGCCGTGATGACCAGCGGGGTCGTGCCGCCGAAGATCGACGCCGACAGGTTGTAGCCCACCGACAGGGACCCGTAGCGGACGTTCGTCGGGAACAGAGCCGGGAGGGCCGCGGACATCGTGCCGAGCATGCAGACCAGGGAGAGGCCGAGCATCAGCATGCCGATCGCGATCGCCGGGATGCTGCCCTGGCGGATCAGGAGGAACGCGGGGAGCGAGAAGATCAGGAAGCCGAGCATGCCCGTCATCAGGAGCGGCTTGCGGCCGAAGCGGTCGGAGAGCTTGCCGACCTGGCTGATGATCAGCATCAGGAAGACCATGACGCCGAGCAGGATCAGCAGGCCGTGGGTCTCGCTGTAGCCCAGTTCGTCGGAGAGGTACGTCGGCATGTACGACAGCAGCATGTAGTCGGTGATGTTGTACGCGCCGACCAGGCAGATGCAGAGGATCAGCGTCGGCCAGTAGTCGCGGAAGATCTTGCCGAGGTCGCCCTTGGCGGTGGTCTCCACGCCGTCCGCCGCCTCGGTGGCGTGTGCGGTGCCGCCCTCCAGCTTCTGGAAGGCCGGGGTCTCGTCCAGGCGCAGTCGCAGGTAGAGGCCGACGAGGCCGAGCGGGCCGGCGACGAGGAAGGGGATGCGCCAGCCCCAGGCTTCCATCTGGGTGTCGTTGAGGAGGGCGTAGAGCGCGGTGACGAGGCCGGCGGCGCCGACGTATCCGGCGAGGGTGCCGAATTCGAGGAAGCTGCCGAAGTAGCCGCGTCGTTTGTCGGGGGCGTACTCGGCGATGAACGTGGACGCGCCGCCGTACTCGCCGCCGGTGGAGAAGCCCTGGAGCATCCGGAAGAGGATGAGGAGGATGGGGGCGCCGACGCCGATGGTGTCGTGGGAGGGGATGACGCCGATGGCGAAGGTGCCGACGGCCATGAGGATCATGGTGAGGGCGAGGACCTTCTTGCGGCCGATCTTGTCGCCCATCGGGCCGAAGAACATGCCGCCGAGGGGGCGTACGAGGAAGGCGACGGCGAAGGTGGCGAAGGAGGAGAGGAGCTGGGTGGTGTCGTTTCCTGACGGGAAGAAGACGTGGCCCAGGGTGGCGGCGAGGTAGGAGTAGATGCCGAAGTCGAACCACTCCATGGCGTTACCGAGTGAGGCCGCCTTGACCGCGCGCTTGACCGCCTGGTCGTCCGTGATGGTGATGTCCGTCCGGCGCAGCTTGGGGTTCTGGCGTTTTCGGATGGCACGGAAGAGGGCGGGGTGGCGTTTGACCGCTTCGGGGTCGGCCGCCTGATGGGGGTCGGAGGCCGCCATGGCCGGGTCCTTTCCTCGGTGGGTGTTCCAGGAAAGGCTTCTGCGCGGTCATGGCGGTTGCAAACCGATTCGCCTGCGGATTGGGATGTCCGTCACATGATTCGGCCGTTCGGCTCAATCTGTGAGGGGTTTTCGGCTGGTTTGGCCGGGTGGTCAGATGCCGAGGTCCTTGATGATCTTGGCGACGTGGCCGGTGGCGCGCACGTTGTAGAAGGCGTGTTCGACCTTGCCGTTCTCGTCGACGACGATCGTGGAGCGGATGACGCCCATCACCGTTTTGCCGTAGTTCTGCTTCTCGCCGAAGGCGCCGTAGGCCTCCAGGGTCTTCTTGGCGGGGTCGCCGACGAGGGTGACCTTGAGGTTCTCCTCGTCGCGGAACTGGGCGAGTTTCTCCGGCTTGTCGGGGGAGACGCCGATGACGTCGTACCCGGCGGTGGCCAGGAGGTCGAGGTTGTCGGTGAAGTCGCAGGCCTGCTTGGTGCAGCCGGGGGTAAGCGCACGCGGGTAGAAGTAGACGATGACCTTGCGGCCCTTGTGGTCCGCGAGCGAGACGTCGTTCCCGTCGGCGTCGGGGAGGGTGAAGGCGGGTGCGGTGTCGCCGGGCTTGAGTCGCTCGCTCATGGTTCTCCTCGTTGGTACGTGGGGTGTACGGGACCGAGCGTAATAGGGGTGCCGCCGGGTGCGGGAGCGGTCGAGCTGACAGACTGTCGATGAAGGTTTACCGGACGACGACCACGGAGGCGGCGCAGTGTCGGATGCCAGGACCCCTGCGCAGATCGAGGCGGACATCATCAGCAGGCGCGACCAGCTCGCGGTGGTGCTCGATGAGATCGGGGTGCGGGTGCACCCCAAGACGATCATCGGTGACGCGAAGGCGAAGGCGGCCGAGGCCGTGGACCGGACGGCCGGGCGGGCTTTCGTCGCGGTGAACCGGGCGGTGTCGGACGTGAAGGCGCAGTTCGTGTCCCAGGACGGTGCGCCGCGTCTGGAGCGGGTGATTCCGGCGGGGTTGCTCGTGGTGGGTGTGGTGGGTCTGGTCGTCGTGTCGAAGCGGCGCGGCAGGCGTTGACCCCCGGGGGCGTGCGCTCGCCTCGCGGCCGGGTAGGTTGCGGGGCGTGAGCGAGAACAGCGACGACAAGCTGCCCATCCGGATGCTGCACGACCGTGTGCTGGTCCGGTCCGATTCGCCCGAGGGTGAGCGGCGTTCCGGCGGTGGCATCCTGATTCCGGCGACGGCCGCGGTGGGGCGCCGGCTGGCGTGGGCCGTGGTGGTTGCCGTGGGGCAGAACGTGCGGACGGTGGAGCCGGGTGACCGGGTGCTGTACGACCCCGAGGACCGTGCCGAGGTCGAGGTGCGGGGTGTGGCGTATGTGCTGATGCGGGAGCGGGATCTGCATGCGGTGGCCGCGGACCGGTTCGAGGGTTCGGTGGATTCGACCGGTCTGTATTTGTAGCCGGATGGTGGTGTGTGGGGCCTGGTGACTGCGGTCACCAGGCCTTTTGCCTGTTCTTTGCTACGGTGGTGGGACCCCGACGAGACGCGCCGTACCGGGTTTCCGTAAAGACGACGCACCCGTGTTTGTCCGTGTGTTCTGTCGTCGGAGGTGCCGTCATGGCGTGGGTTCTGCTGGTGGTCGCGGGTCTGCTGGAAGTGGCCTGGTCGATCGGGATGAAGTACACCGAGGGGTTCACGCGGTTGTGGCCGAGTGTGTTCACGGGGCTGGGGATCGTGGCGAGCATGCTGTTGCTGTCGCATGCGGCGCGGACGCTGCCGATCGGTACGGCGTACGGGGTGTGGGTCGGTATCGGTGCGGCGGGTGCGGCGGTGCTGGGCATGGTGGTGCTGCATGAGCCGGTGACGGCGGCCCGGATCTTCTTCGTGTGTCTGTTGCTGGTGGCTGTGGTGGGGCTCAAGGCGACGTCGGGTCACTGACGTACGGGGGCGGTGGGGGCGCGGGTGCCGCGGGCGCCTTCGAAGAGGCCTCCGCCGCCTCCGTTGTCGTTCCCGCCGCCGTCCTCGCCGCCTGTGCCGCCTCCGGTGCCGCCGCCTCCGTCGCCGCCTCCGGTGTCCGTGCCGCCGTTCGTGAGTCCGCCGATGGGGGTGTCGGTGGTGCCGGGGGTGGTCTCGGGGGCGGACGGGGTGGTGGGCGGGGTGCTGGAGGACGTGGTGGGTGCGGTGCTGGAGGGGGTTCGGGAGGGTTGTCCGGTGGTGCCGGGTGCGGTGTTCTCGTCGCTGGGGAGGTCGGTCTCGTCGGTGCCGGGCTCCAGGTCGAGGCGGAAGTTGGCGACCGGGGTGCCGCGCAGCGCGGTGCGGGTGTACTGGGCCCAGGTCTGGGCGGGTGCGCCGCCGCCGTTGATACGGGGGAGGCCGAGTGCTCCGTAGAGGGATTTCTGGGCGCCGGTGTCGGGGTCCTGGCCCATGACGGCGATGACGGTGGCGAGGTCGGGGGTGTAGCCGGCGAACCAGGCGGCCCTGTCTTCCTCGGCGGTTCCGGTCTTTCCGGCGGAGGGGCGGCCCGAGCCCTGGGCGGCGGTGCCGGTTCCGCCGTCGACGACGCTCCGGAGGATCGAGGTGGTGGTGTCGGCGGCTTCGCGGGTGACGGTCTGTTTCGTGGTCCGGTCGGGGAGTGTGACGCTCTCGCCGTCCTTGGTGACCTTGTCGACGAGGACGTGGTTTCCGTGCCGGCCGTGGTCGGCGAGGGTGGCGTAGGCCTCGGTCATGTCGAGGACGCTGGCGGTGGAGGGGCCCAGTGCGATCGACGGCGATGCGGTGAGGTCGGGGGTGTCCCTGGGGATGCCGAGGTCGATGGCGGTGGTGCGTACCTTCTCGGGGCCGACGTCCTCGGCCATCTGCGCGTAGACGGCGTTGACGGATTTGTCGGTGGCGGTGCGGACGGTGATGGGGCCGTAGCTGACGTCGTCCTCGTTGGCGGGGGCGTATCCGGTGGGTCCGCCGGGTCCCTGGACCATGCGTTTGTTGGTGCCGTCGTAGATGGTGCTGGGTGTGATGCGGCGGCCGTCCTGGGTGGTGGAGCTGTTGGCGACGGCGGAGGTGAAGACGAACGGTTTGAAGGTGGAGCCGACCTGGTAGTCGCGGCGGGTCGCGTTGTTGACGTACTGGCGGGTGTAGTCGATTCCGCCGTACATGGCGAGGACGTGGCCGGTGGCGGGGTCGATGGAGGCGCCGCCGACGCGGACGTTGCGGTCGTCCTTGTTCTTCTTGCTGGTTTTGGACATGACGTTGTCGTCGACGGCTTCGACGAGGGCGTCCTGTTTCTTCTTCTCCAGTGTGGTGGTGATGCGGTAGCCGCGGGTGGCGAGGGTCTTCTCGTCGAGGATGTCGTTCTGGATCAGGTAGTCCTCGACGGCCTGGACGATGTAGCCGCGCTGTCCGGAGAGGCTGTTGGCGGGCTTGACGGGGCCGGGCAGGGGGAAGGTGAGGGCGGCGCGTTCGGTGGGGTCGAGCCATTCCTCCTTGACCATGCCGTCGAGTACGTAGTTCCAGCGGGCGAGGACGGCCGGCCTGTTCTCGGGGTGGGTGATGACGTCGTAGGCGCTGGGGGCGTTGAGCAGGGAGGCGAGGTAGGCGCCTTCGGCGGTGGTGATGTCGCCGATGTCCTTGCTGTAGTAGGCCTGGGCGGCGGCCTGGATGCCGTAGGCGTTGCGGCCGAAATAGCTGGTGTTGAGGTAGCCCTCGAAGATCTGGTCCTTGGTCTCCTCGCGGTTGAGTTTGATCGCGATGAAGAATTCCTTGATCTTGCGGACGACGGTCTGTTCCTGGCCCAGGTAGTAGTTCTTGACGTACTGCTGGGTGATGGTGGAGCCGCCCTGTTTGCCCTTGCCGGTGAGGGTGTTCCAGCCGGCCCGGATCATCGCCTTGATGTCGACGGCGCGTTCGGAGTAGAAGTCGCGGTCCTCGGCGGCGAGGACGGCGTGCTGGACGGTGAGGGGGACCTGGGCGAGTCCGACGTTCTCCCGGTTGACCTCGCCGTCGCGGGCGATGACGCTGCCGTCCTTGTAGAGGTAGACGTTGGACTGGGCGGTGGCGCTGGCGTTGGCGGGCGGGATCTCGACGAGTTGGTAGCCGGCGATGAATCCGCCGATCAGGACCAGTGCGATGAGGAGGATCGCGCCGAGGACCATGCGCCAGGTGGGGATCGCGCGGCGCCAGCCGGTGCGTTTGGGGCGCTTGGGTTTTTTCTGCTTGCCCGTGCCCTTGGCCGGGGTGCCCTGTTCCGCGGGGGCGGCAGCGTCGGCAGACAGGTCCCTGGGGGTCCAGCCCGGGTCTGCCGGGTCCCCGTTCTGCTGCTGTGGCTCGTCGCTCATGTCGGTGCAGACTCCTCGGCCGCGGTCAGTTCCCCCATACTGCACTTTTCTGCGGAATATCCACCGGATCGACCGCGGAAAAGCGGTCGCGGCGGTTCCCCCGGCTGGACTAGGCTCCTGCGCTTTGGTGTCCGCGCACGGCGGGGCACCCCGATCGTGGGGGGTGGTTGTGGTGCGGCTCTATGCCGTGGTGGCGGCGGGCGGGTTCCGGCGCTATGCCACGTACCGGATCGAGACGGCCGCGGGGGTGTTCACCAACACCGTCTTCGGTTTCATTCTGGCGTACACGTATACGGCGCTGTGGGACGAGCGTCCGCAGCTCGGCGGGTACGACATGGCGCAGGCGCTCACGTACGTGTGGCTGGGGCAGGCGCTGCTGATGACGTGCGTGATGATGGGCGGCGGCTTCGAGGACGAGCTGATCGAACGGATCCGTACGGGCGATGTCGCGGTCGATCTGTACCGGCCGGTCGATCTGCAACTGTGGTGGCTGGCGGGTGACTTGGGCCGGGCCGCGTTTCATCTGCTGGGGCGCGGCATCGTGCCGATGATCTTCGGTTCGCTCGCCTTCGATCTGGCGATGCCCGGGTCGCCGGGGACCTGGGTGGCCTTCCTGGTCGCGGTGACGCTGGGGGTCGTGGTGAGTTTCGCGATCCGCTATCTGGTCGCGCTGTCGGCGTTCTGGCTGCTGGACGGGGCGGGGGCGGCGCAGATGGCGTTCCTGGCGGGGATGTTCTTCTCGGGGATGCTGCTGCCGCTGAACCTGTTCCCGGGGCTGCTGGGCGAGGTGGCGCGGGCGCTGCCGTGGTCGGCGCTGCTCCAGGTGCCGGCGGATGTGTTCCTCGGGAAGCACACGGGCTGGGGTCTGGTGCGGGTGTACGCGTTCCAGGCGGGCTGGGCGCTGGTGCTGCTGCTGGCGGGGCGGCTGTTGCAGTCGGTGGCGACGCGGAGGGTGGTGGTCCAGGGTGGCTGAGTCGGTGGAGTCGGCGGACGCGGGTGTGGGTGTGGGGCCCGGTGCGGTGTTCGTCCCGCGGTCGCGGCTGGTCGAGGGTGTGCGGGCGTACGGGCTGATCGTGGCGATGTGGCTGCGCTCGACGATGGCGTACCGGGCGTCGTTCGTGATGACGACGTTCGGGAATTTCGCGGCGACGGCGTTCGACTTCGTGACGATCCTGCTGATGTTCTCCCACATCGACGCGCTGGGCGGTTACACGCTGCCGGAGATCGCCCTGCTGTACGGGTCCGCGGGTACGGCGTTCGGGCTGGCGGATCTGCTGATGGGGTCGATGGACCGGCTGGGCCGGCGGGTGCGGGACGGCACGCTGGACACGCTGCTGGTGCGGCCGGTGCCGGTGCTCGCGCAGGTGGCGGCGGACCGGTTCGCGCTGCGCAGGCTGGGGCGGGTGTCGCAGGGGGCGCTGGTGTTCGGTTATGCGCTGGTGACGCTGGACATCGACTGGACGGTGGCGAAGGTGCTGATGGTGCCGTTGATGGTGCTGAGCGGTGCGGCGATCTTCGCCGCGGTGTTCGTGGCCGGGGCGGCGTTCCAGTTCGTGGCGCAGGACGCCTCGCAGGTGCAGAACTCCTTCACGTACGGGGGCGCCACGCTGCTCCAGTATCCGCCGACGGTCTTCGCGACGGATCTGGTCCGCGGGGTGACGTTCGTCGTCCCGCTGGCCTTCGTGAACTGGCTGCCGGCGCTGTATGTGCTGGGCCGGGACTATCCGCTGGGCCTGCCGGACTGGGTGGCGTTCCTGCCGCCGCTGGTGGCGGGTGCGTGCTGGGCGGTCGCGGGTCTGGCGTGGCGGGCGGGGCTGCGGGCGTACCGGAGTACGGGAAGTTGACGCGGGGCGAGCGGGAAGAGGCGGCGGACATGGGTGTGAGTGTGGACACGGATACGGACTTCATCGAGCTCGACGGGGTCGAGAAGGTTTTCGACGTCCGTCGCAGGACGGGTTTCCTGCGCAGCGAGCGGCGGGAGGTGCGGGCCGTCGACGGGATCAGTTTCCGGGTGGGGCGCGGTGAGATGGTCGGGTACATCGGCCCGAACGGGGCGGGGAAGTCGACGACGATCAAGATGCTGACGGGGATCCTCACCCCGAGTGCCGGTTCGCTGCGGGTGGCGGGCATCGATCCGTCCCGGGAGCGTACGAGGCTTGCGCAGCGCATCGGTGTGGTCTTCGGGCAGCGGACCACGCTGTGGTGGGACCTGCCGCTGCGTGACTCGTACCGGCTGATGCACCGGATGTACCGGATTCCGGATGACCGCTTCCGGGTCAACATGGACCGTTGCATCGCACTCCTCGATCTGGCGGAGCTGTTGGATGTGCCGGTGCGTCAGTTGTCGTTGGGGCAGCGGATGCGGGGCGACATCGCGGCGGCGTTGCTGCACGATCCGGAGGTGTTGTACCTGGATGAGCCGACGATCGGTCTCGATGTGGTGTCGAAGGCCAAGGTGCGTGGATTTCTGCGGGACTTGAACGCGGAGCGCGGTACGACGGTGCTGCTCACCACCCATGATCTGACCGATATCGAGCAGCTGTGCAAGCGGGTGATGGTGATCGACCACGGGCGTCTGATGTATGACGGTGCGCTCGCCGGGCTGCATGAGGTGGGGGAGAGCGAGCGGATGCTCGTGGTGGATCTGGAGCGTGAACTCCCGCCGATCGTGCTGGAGTCGGAGCATGCGGTGCGCACGGTGAAGGTCGAGGGGGTGCGGCAGTGGCTGGCGTTTCCGGCGTCGGCTTCGGCGGCGCCGCTGGTGGCGCGGATCGCGGCGGAGTACCCGTTGGTGGATCTCTCGGTGCGGGAGCCGGACATCGAGGCCGTGATCGCGAAGATGTACGCGTCGGCCTCCGGCCTGTAGTGCGGTGACGGGAGCTGAAGCGGTCAACAGGCTCCAATAGGCTGCGCGGTATGACAAGCGAACTTCCGGAGATGCGTGCCTCCGATGCCGAGCGTGAACGGGTTGCCGAGGTTCTGCGTGAGGCGGTGGCTGAGGGCCGTCTGCAGATGGAGGAGTTCGAGCAGCGGCTCGACGCCGCCTACAAGGCCCGTACGCACGGTGAGCTCGAACCGCTCGTCCGTGATCTGCCCGCCCCCGGTGGCGGGGCGGTGGCGCCGGCGGCCGCGGGGCAGCGGCCGCGGACGGGCTCGCTGGCCCGCTGGTCGGAGCGGGTCGGCAAGCCGGCCACGTCGAAGGGTGCTTTCGCGGTCTGGAGCGGGTTCTCCCGTCGCGGGAACTGGACGATCGGCCGGGTGTTCACCGCGTTCGCGATGTGGGGCGGCGGCGAGATCGATCTGCGCGAGGCGAACTTCGAGGGCGGCGAGGTGGTCGTCCGCTGCTTCGCGATCATGGGAGGCATGCAGGTGACGGTTCCGCCGGAACTGAACGTCGAGGTGCGCGGGATCGGCATCATGGGCGGTTTCGGGGAGCGCACGAAGGACGACGGGTTCCCCGCACCCGATGCTCCCCGGGTGCGGGTCACCGGTCTGGCGCTGATGGGCGGCGTCGGTGTGGAGCGTAAGTGGAGCAAGGCGGAGAAGCAGCGTCGTCGCGACGCGGAGCGGCAGCGGCTGAGCGGTGCGGAGCGTCCGCGGCTGGAGAAGGGCGACGACGGGCGTTAGCGCCCGGCGCCTCTCACAGCGCGTCCGACGACGGCTGGGCGCGCAGCAGGGAGGCCACGTTCACCAGGGAGCCCAGGCGCTGGTAGCCGTCGTCGTTCAGGTGGAGGTGGTCGCCGGAGTCGTAGGCGGGCAGCAGCCGGTTCGGCCGCGACGGGTCCCGGACCGCGAGGTCGAAGTCGAGGAACTCGTCGAAGACGCCGCCGGCCCGGATCGTCTCGTTGACGTGTTCGCGTACGGCGTTCCGGGCGGGGGTCCAGTTGCCGTGGCCCTCGTACGGCATCAGGGTCGCGCCGATGACCCGCAGCCCGCGGGTGTGCGCGCGCTCGGTCAGGGTGTGCAGGGCGTCCGTGATCCGTGCGGGGTCGCTTTCCTGGGGGAAGGACTGGATGTCGTTGATGCCGAGCGCGATGACGACGGTCTTCACTCCGGTGACGGCCAGGACGTCCCGGTCGAAGCGGTCCAGTGCGCGCGGTCCGACGTCGTTGAGCAGGATGCGGTTGCCGCCGATGCCCTGGTTGACGACCGCGTACCGGCCGGCCAGCCGGTCGGCGAGCACGTCGGGCCAGCGGCTGTTCGTGTCGGTGGTGGAGCCGCTGCCCGCGGTGAGCGAGTCGCCGAACGCCACGAGCGTCCCGGTGGCGGCCCTGCCCCGCACGTCGACGGCGGTGAGGTAGCGCCAGTCGGTGGTGGGCCTGGTTCCCTGGGGGCCCTCGGTGGAGGACGTCTGGTGGCTGTTGGGGTGGACGGTGACCGGGCCCCGCGCGGTGGGGGTGCGCAGGGTGACGACGAGATCGGTGTCGGCGGCGACGGGGGTGACGACGGGGTCGCTGACGATCTGTCCTCCGGCGGCGATCGTCACGTAGGCGGCCTTGCGGAACGTCACCGGGACGGCGTTCACGGTGACGTGGTCGACGAGCAGCGGCTGCGTACCGAACAGGTTGGAGAGGGTGATGCGGGCCGCCTCGCCGCCGATGCTGGTGTGCACGACGTTACGGATGGTGCGCAGGCTCGGGTCCGGGCCCTGCTCGGGGTCGGTCGCGCCGAGGACGGGCGCCGCGGCCCAGGTGGCGAGCCAGAGGCCGGTGGAGCGCGCCGGTGCGGCGGGGGTGCGGGCCACGCCCTGCGGGCCGGCGACGGCCACGGCCTTCGCCCGGGGCTCGGTGAACAGCAGCGAGCCGGTGAACGCCACGAGCGCGGCGAGCGCGGCGGTGCCCACCAGGAGGGCTATGAGCAGGGCGGAACCCTGGCGCCTGGGCATGGACGGTGTGTCTCCTCATTCGTTCGTGGGCCGGACCCATGATGCGGCAGGGCTCGGGGAACTCGACGTGCGGCCCGGGAGTAGGTCAGGTAGGCACAATGCGTACGGGGCGCCGGGGGCGACGGTTACGCGGACGGGTGGAGCGGATGGAACGGATCGAAGGCACGGCCGAGCACGCGGCGGCCGGCACGGCGGGCACCGGCGCGGGCGCGGGCCCGGGCGACTCCGGGGAGGGGCCGGGGCGGCGGACGGGACCCCGTCCGTCGGCGTCCCTCGCCTCGTTCGCGTACACGGCCGCCGACGAGGAGAAGCGTCGTGGCGTACGCCGTATGAAGACCACGGCTTCCGGCCTCCTTCTGCTGGTCGCGCTGGTGTACGTCCTCGCCACCTGGGCGAAGAACGAGGGGGTGGGCGGCTGGCCGGGCTTCGTCGCAGCGGCCGCCGAGGCGGGGATGGTGGGTGCGCTGGCCGACTGGTTCGCGGTCACCGCTCTCTTCAAGCGTCCGCTCGGACTGCCGATTCCGCACACCGCCATCATTCCAAACAAGAAGGACCAGCTCGGGGCCTCACTCGGTTCCTTCGTCGGCGAGAACTTTCTGTCGGGCGGCGTCGTCCGTGACCGGATCCATTCCCTCGCCATCGGCGGCCGGGTGGGTGCCTGGCTCGCGGAGCCGCAGCACGCGGACCGGGTCACGGCCGAGCTGGCGACCGCGCTGCGGGGCGCGCTGACCGTGCTCCGTGACGCGGATGTGCAGGCGGTGGTCGGTGAGGCGATCACCCGGCGGGCGAACGCGGCGGAGGTCGGCCCGGGTCTCGGCAAGATGCTGGAGAAGGTCGTCGCGGACGGCGGCCACCGCAAGGTGGTCGACCTGGTCTGTGTGCGGGCGCACGACTGGCTGGTGCAGCACGGCGACTCGGTGATGGACGCGGTGCAGGGCGGTGCGCCGGGCTGGACCCCGCGGTTCGTGGACAAGCGGGTGGGCGAGCGGGTCTACAAGGAGCTGCTGCGGTTCGTCACCGAGATGCGTGACATGCCGGGGCATCCGGCGCGCGGCTCGATCGACACGTTCCTGACGGACTTCGCGGCCGACCTCCAGACGGATTCGGAGACCCGGGCCCGGGTGGAGCGGCTGAAGTCGGAGATCCTGGGACGCGGCGAGGTCCAGGACGTCATCGCGTCCGCCTGGTCGTCCGTACGGCAGATGGTGATCGCGGCCGCTGAGGACGAGCGGAGCGAGCTGCGGCTGCGGGCCCGCGCCTCGCTGATGTCGCTGGGCGCCAGGCTGGCGACGGACGGACGGCTCCAGGCGAAGGTGGAGGGCTGGCTGGAGGACGCGGCGGTGTATGTCGTGACGACGTACCGGGCGGAGATCACGTCGCTGATCAGCGACACGGTGGCCGGCTGGGACGCGGACCAGACGTCGAAGAAGATCGAGGCCCACATCGGCCGTGACCTGCAGTTCATCCGGATCAACGGCACGGTGGTGGGTGCGCTGGCGGGGCTGGCGATCTATTCGGTGTCCCGGGCGTTCGGGGCCTGAGGGGGCTGAAGGGGCGTTCGGGGCCTGAAGGGCTTGAAGGGCTTGAGGGGCCTGAGGGGGCGTTTGGGGCTTGAGGGGGCTGAAGAGCTTGAGGGCTTGAAGAGCCTGAGGAAGACCGAGGGGCTGAAGAGGCCCGAGGAGCCCGAGGAGCCCGAGGGGCTGAGGAGGCTCCTCAGGTTGGCCTGAAAACAGCCCCCGCACGCCCCGTCCACGCCCCCCGCGAGGGGCCGGGTGCGTATCCGTCCGGTCGAGTCCTGTCGATTCGTTTCGTTCGGATACGCACCCGGGTGACGCGGGGGAGTGCCCATGAGTACGCACCCCGGGCCACCCGCGTTCACCCCGCGCCGGGCGGATTCTCCGTTCAGGCGGCGCGGCGCGTGACGGCCCAGGACGCGGCGGCCACGGTGCCCGCCACGGTGAATACCGCGGGCCAGGCGCCGACCTTCTTCGCCAGCGGATGCGATCCCGCGAAGGCGGCCACATAGGCGCCGGTCAGGGCGGCGGCGGCCCGCGGCCCGGCCTGCCGGTTCCACTCGTACGCGGCGACGCCTCCCGCGGCGGCGAGCGCGACCCCGCCCAGCGGCCGCTTCCTGGTCCACCGTGCGACGGCGTAGCCGCCGACCAGTCCGCCCGCCGCCACCGCCGCTGCCGGAACCTTCGCCATCGCAGCCACCTCAGCCTTCTCGTAGATCGTCGCCGGGGATGCGGTATGTCCGCCCGTACCGGCTGTCGGATCCGAGGCTAACGCGGTCTTCGGGCATCCCGTCGCCGAGGGGGTGCACAGGCGTTTACCCTGGGGGTGAACAGACGTGCACCCCCTTGCCTCTGCCCACTCCGGCAGCCGAGCACCGTACGGAGACACATGCCCGCGGACATACCCGCCCCCGCCGCCCCCGCGCCCTCCGGCGTCCGGCCCCCGCACCCCCGCTTCGCGGTCGGCGTGCTGGCCTTCTGCGGGGTCGTCGTCGCCGTCATGCAGACGATCGTCGTCCCGCTGCTCCCGCACATCCCCGAGCTGACCGGCGCCACCCCCACCGCCGCGAGTTGGCTGGTCACCGTCACGCTCCTCACCGGTGCGGTCTTCACGCCGGTCCTCGGCCGGGTCGGCGACATGTACGGCAAGCGCCGGGTGCTGGTGGCCTCGCTCGCGGTCCTGGTCGTGGGCTCGGTGCTGTGCGCGATCAGCTCCCACATCGGCGTACTGATCACCGGCCGGGCCCTGCAAGGAGCCGCGATCGCCGTCGTACCGCTGGGCATCAGCATCCTGCGCGACGAGCTGCCGCCCGAGCGCGTCCTGTCCGCCGTCGCCCTGATGAGCTCGACGCTCGGGATCGGCGCGGCCATCGGTCTGCCGGTCGCCGCGCTCGTCGTGGAGAACTTCGACTGGCACACGATGTTCTGGGTCTCCGGTGTGATCGGCCTCGTCGACATCGTGCTGGTGCTGCGCTGCGTACCGGAATCCCCGCTGCGCAGCCGCGGCCGCTTCGACGTGGTCGGCGCGCTGGGCCTGTCCGCGGCCCTCGTCTGCCTGCTGCTCGCGGTCACCCAGGGCGCCGACTGGGGCTGGGGCTCGGTCCGCACGGTCGGCCTGCTCGCGACCGCGGTGGTCGTGGCGCTGCTCTGGGGCGCGTACGAGCTCCGCGTCGCGACGCCCATGGTCGACCTGAGGGTCTCGGCGCGCCCGGCCGTCCTGCTGACCAACGTCGCCGCGCTGCTGATCGGCTTCGCGTTCTACGCCAACTCGCTGGTCACCGCGCAGATGGTGCAGGAGCCGAAGTCCACGGGGTACGGGCTCGGCGCCTCGCTCGTCGTCAGCGGACTGTGCCTGCTGCCGGGCGGGGTGGCGATGGTGGCGCTGTCACCCGTCTCGGCCCGGATATCGGCCAAGCACGGCCCGAAGGTCAGCCTCGCGCTCGCGGCCGGGGTCATGGCCGTCGGCTACGGGGTGCGGTACTTCACCAGCCACAGCCTGTGGCTGATCATCGTGGGCGCCACGGTCGTCGCCTCGGGCACGGCCATCGCGTACTCGGCCCTGCCCGCCCTCGTGATGCGCGGGGTCCCGGCCAGTGAGACCGGTGCGGCGAACGGCCTGAACACCCTCATGCGCTCGATCGGCCAGGCCTTCTGCAGCGCGACGGTCGCTGCGGTCCTCGCCAACATCACGTTCCGGGCGGGCGGCAGGACGGCTCCGACGCTCCACGCGTACCAGCTGGTCTTCGTCATCGCGGCGGGCGCGGCACTCGCCGCCCTGGCCGTGGCGCTGTTCCTGCCGGGCAGCAGGCCGGCCGGGGCGGGTACGGTCGAGGAGAGAGGCAAGGCACCGGACACCCGCAAGGGGAGTGTGCGGACGGAAGAGCTCCAGGAGGGCGCATGACAGGCGGCCAGGTCATCGCGGCGGCCCCCGTGGCCCCCGCGGAGGCGGGCAGCGGCCGGGACGCGATCCTGCTCGCCGCACGACGGGCGTTCACCCAGCGCCCGTACGCCGAGGTGACGATCCGCAAGATCGCCGCGGACGCCGGGGTCAGCCCGTCCCTCGTGGTCAAGCACTTCGGCCGCAAGGAGGAACTCTTCAACACCGTGGCCGACTTCGGCCCGGCGGCCGCGGAACTCTTCGACGCGCCGCTGGACGCGCTCGGCCGCCACATGGTCGTCACGCTGGTGACGTACCGCCGCACGCTGAAGTCGGACCCGCTCCTGCGCGTCGTGTTCTCCCTCGGCAACCAGGACGAGCGCTCCCTGCTCCGCGACCGCTTCCACGAACAGGTCACCGCCGCCCTGACCGCCCGCCTGGCCGGCCACGACCGGGCCCTGCGCGCCGAACTCCTGGCCGGCCACCTCCTGGGCCTCGGCGCGACGCTCAGCCTCCACCGCGAGGGCGCGGGAGCGCTCGCCACCCCGGAACGCATCGCCGACCTCTACGCTCCCGCGCTCCAGACCCTGATCACGGGCTGAAAACCGCGGATCACCGGCCCGGGACCGCACGGTATGGTCTGGGCCAACCGACGAGGGGGGCCTCACGTGTCTGTTCACGCGCGCATCCGCATGTCCGCGGCCGCACTGGCGACGACGGCCGCTCTGGTGGGCGCCCTGGCCGGCTGCTCCGAGGCGAGTACGTCACAGGGTCCCGGCGGCGATGTCCCGTACGTGGCACCTTCGGTGAACGCGTCGGCGGTGAACAAGGGGATCGAGCGGAAAGAGGCCGACGCGGAGGCCTCGGAGGCGGCTGAGGCGAACGCGGCACAGGAGGAGGCCATGAACAGGCCTCAAGAAGTACGCGATGCCTTCGCCGGCCTCCAGGCGACCTACCAGGACGGCTGCGCACCCGGGGACGGCAACTGCGCCTACTTCCTCGGCCGGGTGAACGACGAACTGAACGGCCTGGACAAGTCGATGAAGGCCGACGGCGGCGGGCCGAACCACTTCAAGGAGCCGATGGGCTGGATCGGCGCGCTGCGCACCACGCTCGCCGGCGACACCACCACGGACAACCTGGAGAAGCACCGCAAGCAACTGCTGGGCACGCGCGAGCGCGTCAACACATGGATGCAGGGCCACCCGGAGGACTACCGCTGACGAGCTCTTCCTGACGCGGGCGCCCGCTCCCTCCGCACCCGCCCCCCTGCACCCGTCGGCTACGCCAGCTCCCGCTCCGCAACCACCTGGTCCCCGCTCAACTCGCCGGTAGGACGGAAGCCGAGCTTGCGGTAGAACTCCTCGGGACCGTGCGCACCGGGCACGTACGTCACGGTCGTCCGCGTGCACCCCCGCCCCCGCAGCTCGTCGTTGACGGCCTCGACGGCGAACCGCCCGTATCCGCGCCCCTGCTGCCCGGCGTCGATGTTCAGCCGCCAGAGCCCGGAACGGAACGGGTCATCGGGCGTCCCGGGAGCGAACTGCACGTTGATGAAGGCCATGACGAAGCCCACGAGTGTCCCGCCGTCGGCGATCAGCCGGGGCCACGCGATGTCGGGGGTGGTGTAGGCCTGGGCCAGCGACCAGGCGACGGGCTCGACGAGCTCGTTCTGGTCGGGCCGGACCGAGAGTGCGCAGGCTGCTTCGACGTTGTCGGATGTGACCGGCACGAGCCGGAGCGATGAGGACATCCCGGCAACCTACATTCGCGCCCGGGACCGGCGCCCCGGAATTAATGCCGGGGCGCCGGTCCCGGGCGCGAGGCGGCTGTCACCGCGAGGCGTTGCGCCAGACCGTCACGTCGATCGTCATGTAGTCACTGGGAGAGTCGTCGGGCGAGTGGCCCTGGTACGTCACGAGCGCCAGATGCCCCGTCCCCGTGATGACGCAGACCTGCCGCCCCTTGGTGAGCTTCTCCAGACCGATGTCGTCGGCGAACCGGGTCTCCGCCCGGCAGATGTCCAGCGACCCCTGCTGCCCCGGGTCGAGGAGGACGAGCTTCCCGCCCTCGGCCTCCGCTTCGAGGTAGCCGCCGGAGTCGTAGACGAGCTCGTACCCGGCGTCCTCGCCGTCCTGCGGGCGGATGTCGTCGTCCCCCAGCGTCAGGTGGTACCCCTGGGTGAGGTTGATGCCCGTGAAGGTGTCGGGTTCGGGGTCCACCGTCGCGGAAGGCATCGGATCCGTCGTGGCACCCGAGTCCTCGTCCCCGCCCTCCTCCGCCGCGGGGGTCGGTGTCGAGCTGCTCTTCTTCGTCGGGGTGCTGCCGCCCTTGGGCGACTCGCTGCTCTGCGACGACTTCCCGTCGTCCTTGAGCAGGAAGTACGCCGTCCCGCCGCCCGCGACGCCGATGACGAGCGCGACGGCGATCGCGATGGCGGCGACCCGGCCGCCGCGGCGCTTCGCGGGCGGCGGCGCGGTGTGCCCCTGGGGCGGGAGATGCCCGGGGTGCGTCTGGGCCTGCGCCGGGTACGCGGCGGGGAACGGCGCCGGGGTGTGCGCCTGCGCGGCCGGGTCCTGCACCGGATACGGGTGCTGCGGGGCCGGGGTCTGAGGAGCCTGCGGGCTCTGCGAAACCGGCGGCGCCTGGCCGGGCGGCGGCGTGACCGGCGGGCCGAACCCCGGGGGCGGCGTGCTCGGCGCCGCCGGAGCCGTGGGCGAATAGGCGGCGGCCGGGGCGGCGGCCGGAGGCGGCGGGGTCTGGACGGGCGCCGGGGCAGCCGCCCGTACGGTGATGTCGGCGGCCACCGGGCTCGGCAGCCAGTCCTCGGGGCGCCGCAGCACGGTCTCCGCGTTCGCGGTCTGGCACAGCGCGATGACCTCCGCGACCGACGGCCTGGCCTCCGCGTCCTTGGCCAGGCAGCGGCCGACGAGCTCCATCAGCCGCTCCGGCACACCGGTGAGGTCCGGCTCCTCGTGGACGATCCGGTAGAGCACCCCGTGCGAGGTGCCTTCGCCGAAGGCCGGTGAGCCCGTGGCCGCGAACGCCGCGACCTGACCGAGCGCGAAGATGTCGGTGGCCGGAGTGACCCGCCGCCCCGCGGCCTGCTCCGGGGCCATGAACGACGGGGTGCCGATGGTGACTCCGCTGCCGGTGAGCGAGGTCGCGTCGGCCGCGTACGCGATACCGAAGTCGATGACGCGCGGACCGTCGGCGGCCAGCAGCACGTTCGACGGCTTGAGGTCGCGGTGCACGATGCCCGCCCCGTGGATGACGTGCAGCGCCTCCGCCATACCCGCGATCAGCAGCAGCACGGCCTCCACCGGCAGCGCTCCGTGGGCGACGACCGCCTGGGCGAGCGAGGGCCCCGGCACGTACGCGGTGGCGAGCCACGGCTGGGCGCCGTTGGTGTCGGCGTCGATCACGGGCGCGGTGAACAGCCCCTGCACCCGCTGCGCGGACTGGACCTCCTGCGCGAACCGCCGCCGGAACTCGGGGTCCTCGCCGAACTCGGGACGGATCACCTTGATGGCGACGGGCCGTCCGCCGGGCGTGTACGACAGGTACACCTTGCCCATGCCGCCCGCGCCGAGCTTGGCCGCGAGCCGGTATCCGGCGATGGTGGCCGGGTCGTCACCCGTCAGTGGCTGGAAGACCTGGGAGGCGCTGCCGCGCTGTGGCTGCTGACCGCTCATTGACTCGTAACTCCCCCGGAGAGCACCGCTGTAGAGAACGGAACCTTATCCAAATCCGGCCGCGCACAGTACGTGTGTTCCGGACGGCTCGCACGCCCTGCGGGCCGGACTGCCCGTACAGACAGCGGACTTGCCCGTGGGGCCCGGATGCCGCGGACCAACACCGGCTGAGGGTGGCGTCGTTCCGGTGCGCTGAGCCACCGGCGAGGGGTGGGGACCCCCGCGCGGAAGGCGCCGTTCCCGTTGCGGGCCGGGCGCGTCTGTTTGATCATGACTGCCGACGGGTGCCGGGCCGACGGCGTCCGTCGACGGACGAAAGGCCCTTCGTGCGCAAGCTCGTGTACTACATCGCCTCCACCCTCGACGGCTTCATCGCCGGTCCGGACGGCGCCGATCCCTCCGCGCCCGACGGGTTCTGGCCGATCCCGGAGGACTACGTCGCGCACCTGATCGCCGAGTACCCGGAGACGCTTCCGGGGCCGGCCCGCGCGGCGCTCTCGATCACGGCGGAGGGAACGCACTTCGACACGGTCGTCGAGGGACGCCGCTCCTACGAGATCGGCATCAAGGCCGGTGTCACGGACGCCTATCCGCACCTGCGGCACCTCGTCTTCTCCCGCACGCTGGGCGAGAGCCCCGACCCGGCCGTGGAGATCGTCGCCGCCGATCCGGTCGCGCGGGTGCGGGAGCTGAAGCAGGAGGACGGCAAGGACATCTGGCTCGTCGGCGGCGGTGAACTGGCCGGAGCGCTGTACACCGAGATCGACACGCTCATCGTCAAGCTGAGCCCGCTGACGATCGGTGCGGGCATCCCGCTCTTCTCCCGCGAGGCCACGTTCGACCCGACCGCCTGGACGCTCACGGACCACAGGATCCTCGACAGCGGCGTGGCGTTCCTTACGTACGAGCGCGCCACGAACACCGTCAGGGTCACCGTCGACGACTGACCGGCCGGCGGAGGCGATGCCCTCCACCGGCCGGCGCGTCACGTACCTACGACGTCACGTACCTACGACGTCACGTACCTACGACGTCACGTACCTACGCCGTCACGCGGCCGCGGCGCAGGTCGCGCCGCTGAGCGTGAAGGCGGCCGGGGCCGCGTTCGTACCGCTCTGGCTGCCGGTGAAGCCGACGGTGACGGAGCCGTTCGCGGCGATCGTGGAGGTGTACGACGCGGGGGCGACGCTCACCGAACCGCCGGTCTGCGTGGGGGTTCCGCCCCACATGTTGGTGACGGTCTGGCCGTTGGCGAAGGCGAAGCCCAGCGTCCAGCCGTCGATCGTGGTGGTGCCGGTGTTGCGGATGGTGATCTCGCCCTGGAAGCCACCCGACCACTGGTTCACGACGCGGTAGCCGACGGAGCAGCCGACGCCCGGCGTGCTGCCGCCCTCGTCCGTGGTGACGGTCACCGTGGCCGAGCGCGCCGAGCGGTTTCCGGCGGCGTCGCGTGCGTACACGGCGAACGTGTACGCGGTGTCGGCGGTGAGGCCGGTGACGGAGACGCCGGTGGTGGCGGAGGCGGCGACGGTGGTCTCCGAGGTGCCGTTGACGCGGACGACGTCGTAGCCGGCGACGGCAACGTTGTCGGACGACGCGGTCCAGGTCAGGGCGGCGGAGGTGTCCGTCACCGCGGAGGCGACCGGGGTTCCCGGAGCGGTGGGGGCCTCGGTGTCCTCGGAGGCGCCGCCGAAGACGGTGGCCTCGCGGGAGGTCTGGGCGATGCCGTTGGCGCCGTGGAAGATGCGCTCGCCCCAGGAGCTGAGCTGCGTGGGGTCGAAGCCGATCGTCAGGTCGAGGATCGGGTCCGTGTTGCCGCTCCAGGACCAGGCGATGTAGCCGAGCTTGAGCTGCTCGGCGGTGGCCATCATCGTGTCCTCGTCCGGGTCGCCGTACTGGTCGGCAGGTCCCCCGAACTCCCCGATGAGCAGCGGCAGTCCGGCGTCCACGAAGGCGTGCAGGTAGTCGGTGACCTTCTGGGCGGTGTTGTAGACGCTGTACATGTGGATCGAGAAGATCAGGTTGCCGGTGGGGTCGGCGTCGTACACGGCCTGGGCGTTGTCCCGCATGACGTTCTGCCAGTCCTGGCCCCAGTTGGGCGCGTCCACCATGATCGTGTGCGCGAACCCGGCGGCGCGCAGCTTCTGGATCGCGGCGGTCGTGGGTGCGGTCCAGCCGGCCGGATTCGTGTTGCCCCAGGGCTCGTTGCCGATGTTGATGACGACGTAGTCCTCCTGGCCGGCGAGGACGCTCTTCAGGCTGATCCAGTAGTCGGCGGCGTGATCGAGCGTGCCGGCCGCGGAGTCCTCCCCGTAACCCGTGGTGTCGTGCACCTCGAGTACGCAGATGAGCCGGTTGGCCTTGCACTGCGCGATGACGGCGGCGACGTCGTCGGGCCCGTTCTTGCTCCAGCGGAAGCCGTCGGACAGCACGACGCGGACCGTGTTGGCGCCCGTCGCCTTGATGTCGGCCAGCGACTGGGTCTCGCCGGGGTACCAGGTGTGGGCGTGGTTGACCCCGCGCATGACGAAGTCGTTGCCGTTGCCCTCCACCAGGCGGCCGTCGCTGATGTGCAGCCCGGTCGCGGCGGCGGTGGCGGCCTGCGCCGGGGCGAGGCCGCCGAGGGCGACGAGCCCGAGGAGGGTGACCAGGGCGGTCAGGAGGGCGGTGACGGGATGCTTGCGCGCCGGGTGCTTCGTCGTGCTTCTTGCTGTTCTCACTGCGGCTCCAGGGGATGGGCGGGATCAAGAGCTGAGCATCGACAGACGTTTCAAGGCTGCGTGGGAGCGCTCCCACACTTGTGCGCTCCCATAAAGCCATTCAGTCAGGGGCACGTCAATACATCGGACGGATCCGAATGCTCGGGAGAGGGGTGCGGCAGCGTCGGCCGACCTCGACGCACCGGCACGCACCGCGAAGCTCTACCCTGCGGGGCATGGACATTCCCTGCCGCGAACTGACACCCGATGACCTCGAACTCGTCGCCTTCGCCAAGCGAATCGTGGACGCGAACACCGATGGCGAGGACGGCGCGCACACCATGGGTGCCGCCGTCCGGGCAGCCGACGGGAAGATCTACGGCGGCATCAACGTCTACCACTTCACCGGCGGCCCGTGCGCCGAACTCGTCGCGCTGGGCCACGCCCGCGCGTCCGGCGCCCGGGAGCTCGCGACGATCGTCGCGGTGGGCAACCTCGACCGGGGCGTCTTCGACCCGTGCGGCCGGGACCGCCAGGTGCTGTTCGACTACCACCCGGGCATCCGGGTCATTCTGCCCACGTCCGACGGCCTGAGGAGCGTCCGGATCAGGGACCTGATGCCGCTCGCCGCGGGGTGGACCATCGACGGGGGAGCGCATCCGTTCGGCGTGAACTCCACCGAGGACGTCGGGGACGCCGGGGACGCCGGGGACGCCGGGGACGGCCGCCCGGTCCTGTGAGCGTCGGGTACGCCGAGGACTCCGAGAACGCCGAGGACGGCCGCCCGGTCCTGTGAGCGTCGGGTACGCCGGTCGGGGCGCGGTCGGGGGAGCGCTCCGGGGGCGTGGAACGCCTGACGGCTGCCGTCGTACCGGTCACCGGACCGTGTGCAGTGAGGGCGGGACGGGGCGGCCGGGCCGAGGCGGAGGCCGAGGTCGTGGCGCCCGCGATGCCGTCCTGCGGTGAAGTCGCCGGCCCGGGTGCGGACCGGGACCAGGACCGGAGCCGGGGCCGGGGCCGGGGCCGGGTTCACGCGTTCCCGGTCGTTTCGGGTAAGCCCGGATTCCGGGGTTGAAGTTGCCGCTGCGGCAGCTTCTACCGTCCTGACCAGGGCCGGAAAGACCGGCCCGGTGACGCGTGTGTGAGGGAGCGGCAATGGAGTGGCCGATCGCGGAGGTCGCCCGGATGTCCGGCGTGACCGCCCGGACCCTGCGCCACTACGACGAGGTCGGCGTACTGTCGCCGGCCCGGATCGGCGCAGGTGGCTACCGCTATTACGGCGAGCCCGAGCTCCTGAGGCTTCAGCAGATCCTCGTACTGAGGGCGTTGGGCCTCGGGCTGCCCGAGATCGGCCGGATCCTGACCGAGCAGGTCGACGAGGTGGACGCCCTGCGCGGACACCACCGTCGACTGCTCGCCGAGCGGGACCGCCTCGATGCCCTGGCCACCACCGTCTCCCGCACGATCGCCGAACTGGAGCAGTCCAGAAAGGACGGCCGACCCATGACCATCAACCGACCGGAGAACCTGTTCGAGGGTGTGCAGCCCGCCCAGTACGAGGACAACATGCGCGACTTCCCCGCACTCGCCGAGGAGGTCGGCCGACGGGCCGCCACGATGACCCAGGACGAAGCCGACGCGGGCCACCGCGAGCGCACGGCGCAGATGATCCGCCTCGCCGATCTGATGGCCGAAGGCCACCGGGCCGACGCCGAGCCCGTACAGGCCGAGATCGACGCCCAGTTCCGGGCGCTGACCCGGCTGCGCACCGTCTCCGCCGAGGAGTACCGCGCCATCGGGCGCTCCTGCGTGGACAACGACGTCTGGCGTGCCGCGTACGAGGCGATCGCCCCCGGCCTGGCCGCGTACCAGCGGGATGCCATCGAGGCGTACACCGCATCCGGGCTGGTCTGACCGCAGGCGGAGCCGGCGCCTTGGTACCGGCTCCGCCGATGCGTTCCCGGGCTTTGGTACCGGCTCCGCCGACGCGTTGCCGGACTTTGGTACCGGCTCCGCCGATGCGTTGCCGGGCCTTGGTAACGGCTCCGCCGACGCGTTCCCGGGCCTCGGTACCGGCCCTGCCGGCCCTGCCGACGCGTTCCCGGCGCCTCCTTCAGATGGGGAGGTCGGCCGGAAAGCAGGCCGAGCGCAGCTCCGGGGGCAGATGCCCGGTGTCGTTGTAGAGGAGTACGGCGGCGGGCCGGCCGGGCTCGTACCGGATCACGGTCAGCGCGGCGTTGGCATGGTAGAGGCCCATCCAGCGCCACTTCGGAGCGTCGAGGGCATCCCGGACGAGCCAGCCGGTGAGGAAGTTGTGGGTGACGACCAGCTCATGACGCGGCTGGTCCCCGTCCACCGCCCCCGTGAACCGGGCGAGCGCCTCCCGGGCCGACTCCGGTCCCTGTTCACGCTCCTGGGCCGGGAACTCGGCCAGCCGCGCGATCATGGCGTCGGCCGACTCCGGCGGCAGCTCGTGCCGCTCCGGCAGGTACGGAACGTAGTCCCCGGCCGGTTCGGACATCCGGAGCGGAACGGCGTCCAGCTGCTCATGGATCAGCCTGGCGGTCTGCGCGGCCCGGGGGAGCGGACCGTGGTGGATGGCCGTGAGCGGGCAGCCCCGAAGCCGCCGGCCCAGCAGGACCGCCTGCCGCCGACCGTTCTCCGTCAGCTCGCTCTCGTCCGGCGAGGCCTCACCGTGGCGCGTGAGATAGAGGTAGCGGGTGGCTGTTCCGGTCATGGGGGCGAGATCCTCCGGAGTGTGGGTCGGTGATGCGATCGTGCGAGTCCCTGAACGGACGCCGCCGTACGCCCGTGTGGTTCCCGTCGCGGCAGGGAAGCCACGCGGAGGCAGAGTGCCCGAGGACCGCGAAGGACCGTATCCGGGACGGCCTTGACCTTGCCCCCGTGGGAAGGGTTTACGTTCGTCGGATCATGAGGATCAACGAGGTCGCCCGGTGCGCGGGTGTGACGACGAAGACGGTTCGCTACTACGAGTCGCTGGGGCTGATCGTCCCTGCCCGGCTCGCCAACGGCTACCGCGACTACTCCGCGCACGACGCCCGGCTGGTGCGTGAGGTCCGGGAGCTGAACCGCCTGGGCATTCCGGTCGGGCGGACACGTCCCTTCCTGGACTGCCTGACCAGCGGCCGGGACCACGCGGACGACTGCCCGTCCTCGCTGGCCGGCTACCGCGAGGCCATCGACGATCTGACCCGGCGCATCGAGGAGCTCACCGCCCGCCGGTCCGTACTGGCCCGGCAGCTGCACCGGGCCGCCCACCGCAACAGCCGCGCCCGGGCAGAGGGCGCCGATGAGGACACCGTGAGCCACCTGACCGATCTGCTGCCCCCGGACCTCCCCGTCCCCGAGGACGACGGAGCGGCCGCGCACCTCCCCGGCCGGGCGGTGCCGCCCATCGAGTTGCCCGACACCGCAGGCGGCGTCGTCCCGCTGCACGCCCTGGGCCATGGCCGGTCGATCCTCTACTGCTACCCGCTGACCGGGCGGCCCGGCACCGACCTCCCCGACGGCTGGAACACCATTCCGGGAGCACGGGGATGCACCAGCGAGGCCTGCGACTTCCGCGACCACCACGACGACCTCAGGGCCGCCGGCGCGACCCATGTGTTCGGCCTGTCCAGCCAGGACACCGCCTATCAGCGGGAGGTCGTGGACCGGCTCCGGCTCCCGTTCCCGATGCTCTCCGACCCCGGCTTCCTCCTCGCCGCGGCGCTCGGCCTGCCGACCTTCGAAGCCGCTGGAGCGCCTCTCCACCGACGGATCACCCTCGTCATCCGTGACGGCAGGGTCGAGCACGTCTTCTTCCCGGTCTTCCCGCCGGACACCCACGCGCATCAGGTGCTCGCCTGGCTCCGCGACAACCCGGAGGACCGGCCGGCGGAGAACGAGGTTCCGGCGCCCGGGCCGTCCCGTGACTGACCACGGCGGTTACGGCGACAGCGGCGACGACGACGGAGGACAGGACGACGCGGTCCGGTGAGCCGAGCGCGCCACCCGGTTCGGCTGGACGGCGATCGCCGGAGTGACGGGAGCGCTCGGCTGCGCGCTGATCGCCTTGGCCATGCTCTGTGCGGGCGTGGTGGCGGCATGCCTGTACGTCGTGGTGGCAGCGCACTACTAGCGCCGTACCAGTGCCGCGACGGGACGAACGTTGCCTGCGCTCATTGCGTTCGCGGACTACGCGCGGGCACCGTGCGCGGCGGCGAACTCCGCAGAGGTCCGACTCCCCGCAGCCGCGGTGCCGTACCTGGCAACCCTCGAACTCGCGGGCGCTGCCGGTTGATCGAACGCCGTACGGCGCGTCCGATCGGATGCGCCGCCGCGCGAAGGACGGACGCGTCCCGGACGGCGGCGGGGTGGCGTGCCCACGGCCGTAGGCAGTCGCGAGGCACCACCGCGGAGCAGCGCACAGCCCGGCACCACGAGCACGATGACTGCTCGCGACCTCATCCGTCATCTCGCAGAGCTTTCGTGACCTCGCAGAGGGGAAACGCGTTCGACTGATGCCTGCCCACGGGCAATGGTTGGGCAGTCAGGCAACCACCCGGGCGCGGCGGGTTCGTTCCGTTCGCCGCCGTGAACCGGCGGCGAACGGCCGGGTGCCGGGAATCCGGAGGGGACGTTCATGCAGGAGGGTTCGAGGGACGAGGGCAGGGCCGGCGACGGGACCGGCCGGCTTCGTGAGGCCGCCGAGGCGGGGGATGCCGAGGCGATGTTCCGGTACGGCCTGCGTCTTGGCACCCACGACGACCGGGCGGGCGGCGAACGCTGGCTGCGTCTGGCGGCCGAGATGCGACATCCCGATGCGGCAACCACCCTCGGCGTGCTGCTTCACGAGTGGGGGCGGAACGCCGAGGCCGAGGCGCTGCTGCGTGAGGCCGCCGGCGGCGGGCACGTGCGCGCGATGGAGATGGTCGGGTATCTCTTGCGGAAGCGCGGCGAGCAGGTCGAGTCCGGCCGCTGGTACCGGCGTTCGGCCGAGGGAGGCAACGCGAACGCGATGGCCGTCCTCGGCGAACTGTGTCAGAAGCGGGGTGCCGAAGCCGAGGCCGAGAGCTGGTACCGCCGGGCCGCCGAAGCGGGACTCGCCGACGCGGCGTATGCCCTGGGCCAGTTGCTCTACCTCAGGGGTGATGTGGAGGAGTCCGCACGGTGGGCCCGGCGGGCGGCGGACGGCGGGTCCACCGCCGCGATGAACGCCCTGGGCGCCCTGTCCCTGCACCGGGGCGACCGGGAAGCGGCGAAGTCCTGGTACCGCAAGTCGGCCAGGGCCGGCGACGACGAGGGCGCCCGCCGCCTCGCGGCACTGCTCAGCCGTGCCGAGATGGCCGCCGAACTCGATGCCTGGCTGACCGAGCGGGCCCGGAAGGGGGACGCCGACGCGGCGTTCGCGCTCGGGCGTTCCAGGGAGCGGGATCGTGATCTGCACGCAGCGCAGGTCTGGTACGAGAAGGCCGCCGAGGCCGGGCATATCGATGCGATGGTCCGGCTGGCGGATCTCTCGGAGCGCCAGGGTTACTCCCGGCAGGCGCAGGCGTGGCGCCGGAGGGCCGAGGAGGCGCGGTCGCGGGGTGACGACGGGGGCCACGGTCGATAGCCGCCCGTGCCGTACCGGCGGGCCGACCGGCCGGCTGGGCCCGGCGCGCGGCGCCGCCGATGCCGGTCCTGCGCGACGCCGCCGATGCCCGGCCCGTGGGCAGTCGCCGATGCCCGGCCCGCGGGCAGTTGATGAGGCCGGTCGCTATCCGCCCAGGCGGGTCGTCATCTGCGCCGCCTGGTCCGGGTCCAGCGGATAGGGCGACCCGTACAGCATCTGGCCGGTGAGCACGGCGGGCCCGGTGACCGCAGGCGAACCGTGCTCGGCCGCGAGGCTGCTCGCCGCGGGATTGGGCGCACCCGGGTGGGGCCGGCCGGGCGCGAGCTCGGAGTGCCAGAGGGTCAGGTCGTCACTGATCCTGGTCGACCGTATGTGCTCGGATCCCAGGAGGCGGCTGACCTCCTGGACGAGCTCCATCCCGAACAGGGAGGTCGGCACGTTCTTCACGTGTCCGTCCTTCATCACCAGCATGCGGTGCGTTCCGGTACTGCTTTCCTTGCGGCGGCTGAAGAGTCCCATCCGGCGACCCTAGTGCCATGAGCCCGCGCCCCGGGCGGAGTTGAGCTGGTTGCCGACTGCGGGCACGCGCGGGGCGATCTCCGTTCCGTGACCGAATCGGTCGGCATCCGTGCTCCCCACGAGTGGTGCGGCCCGGGCAGGGTGGTGCGGGGGGTCTCATGCGCAGACTGTTCGGTCTTCTGCTTCTTCTTCCGTTGCTCGCAGGCTGCTTCGCGTCCGGTCCACCGGACACCAAGTGGTACGAGGACGTCGAGGACGCCTTTCGTGTGCCGTTGCCCGTGCCGACGGACGGATCGGGGCGCTGGGCGCTGGTGAACCCACGCCTGGGGGTCATCGGGCAGGGCCGGGTGGTGGCGAGGGTCGACGCGAGCGGGGAGGTCCTCTGGCGTACGAGGCTGCCCGCCCGGTTCGCCCTCACCGGACGCCCGGGGCAGGTGCACGCCGTCGTCGGCCCGTACGAGACCCCGTTGACGCTCATCGGTGAGCCCGTGCCCGGCCGGTTGCCGTTCGTCGCGACGCTCGATCCCATGACCGGCCGCTTCACGGAGCTTGCCCACCCTCCCGCCCGTACCCCTGGGGAGCTGCGGTACGTCACCGTCACGTCGACATCGGGAGCGCGTACGGCGGTGGCCGCCACGTGCCTGCCCGAATCCTCCTGCACGCTGACAGCCTGGAACACGGTCACCGGCCAGGTCCGGTGGAAGTACCGAACCCGCGGCCCGGCAGTCTTCGCCGGCCCCTGCGACCAGGACGGGATGGGGGCGGGACGTCCGGACAGCCAATGGCGGAGATGCGATCCACTGGTCTTCGTCGCCGACGGCCGGCTCGTGAGGCTCTGGAGCGGGGAGGACCGGCTCCGGTCGAACCCCGTCGACCTGCCCGCAGGTGACATCGCGCAGGTGATGCCCACCCTCTACCGCGTCCTCGTGGTGACAGTCCCGCACGGACCCGGCTGTCGCGCGCAGGCAGCGGCGTACGGCTTCGAGGCCGAGACGAGTGCTCCGGCCTGGGAACGCGCCTTCACCTGGGACCAGCCCCAGGCGGCCGTCCATGAGGGCTGCCGCAGGGATCCGTCGATCCCGCTCCTCCTGGACTCCACCCTGACCCTGCCGGACGCGGCGGGCGCCTTGGTCGGGGACGATTACGACGGAACGTTCTTCCTGCGCCTGAAGCCCGGCGAGTACCCCGTCATCCACGGCGTCGAGGTGCTCGCGTATCGCCCGGACGGCAGCCACCGCGACCCGGAGCGTCGCACCTCGTCCGGCCTTTCCCGAAGCCGTCCCGAAGAACTCGGTCCGACCGCCGTGGAGTTGGGGCAGGGTTGCTGGTACGTCCCAGGGAAGGGCCGAAGGGGCGAGGTCGTCGCGGCCGACGTCTACGGGAAGATCACCTGGCGGCGCGCCACCAGCGGCCTCCCGTTCTTCCTCGGCAACCGCCTCGTGTACGCGCACGGTCCGAGTCTGGCCGCGCTCCGCCCGGCCGACTGAGCCGCCCGGCCCCGAAGCCTCCCCGTGCGCGCGACCGCTTACGGGAGCACGACGCGGTAGTGGGTGGTCAGCCGCCGCTCGTCGTCCAGGACGTGGAACGCGAGGCCGGGCGGCTGCTCCAGGTCCGCGACCTGCTCGCCCTCCCAGGGCATGCGCAGGGTCCAGGTGACGGCCGGTCCGACGATCAGCGGGCGGGCGGCGAAGGTCGAGGCGGCCGCGGTGTGGGCGTGGCCCGTGAGGACGGCGGCGACCCGCGGGTGCGCGTCGAGGAGGTCGGCCAGGTTCCCGGGTTCCTGGAGCAGGCAGGAGTCGGGCAGCGGGTGATGCAGCGTGACCGGCGGCTGGTGGAAGGCGATCAGGGCCGGGGTGTCCTGCGGCAGCGCGGTGAGGGTGGAGTCGATCCAGCCGACCGTTTCGGTGTCCAGTCGTCCCTCGTCCCGGCCCGGGATGGTGGAGTCGCACATCAGGATCGCGGTGCCGGAGACGTGGTGGAGCCGGTTGATCGGCCCGTCCTCGGGCGCCTCGCCGAGCAGGGCCTTGCGGTACGCCGGCCGGGCGTCGTGGTTTCCGGGGCAGGTGAGCACGGGGAAGGGCGCGGCCAGGATCCGGGCCGCCTCCTCGTACTCGGCCTCCGCGCCGTGATCGGCGATGTCCCCGGTGACCAGGACCGCGTCCACCGGGTGCGGCAGGGCCCGCAGGTAGTCCATGACGCGGACGGCGCGCCGGGTCGCCCTCTCGCTGCCGTCCAGGTGCAGGTCGCTGATCTGCGCAAGCAGCGTCATTCCGCGGTCTCCTTCGATGGCGGCCCGGCCGAGGCCGGTCCTGTGTGGGGCGGCGCAATCGCTGCGCCACTCTCAGGCTCTAACGGAAGTTGTCAGCTTTTCCGTTAGAGACCATAAGGTGTGTCCAGGGATGTGATCAAGTGGTCGACGACCACCGACGAGACGGAAGGGGACGTCCTGTGGAGCGCTGGCTGCCCTTGGAACTGGCGAGCACGGTTCGCCACGACGGCGACGGAGGCGTTGCCGACGACCTCGTCACGGTCGGGGGAACGACGCGCTGGATCCAGGCGCAGGCGGATCTGCTGGCCGCCCATGTCCCGGTCGCGGAGCTCGTGGCCGACGAAGACGTCAGACTCCGCGTCATCGAGCTCCGGCAGGCGGTCCGGGCCCTGTTCGCCAGGGCCGTCAGCCCCGCTCCGCCCAGCCCCGCGGACGCCCGCCGCCTGATGCCCGCCGACCGGGCCCTGACCCACCTCAACACGGTGGCCGCGCGTGAACCGGTCGCACCACAACTGGACTGGCCGGCCGAAGGAGTTCCCGGCCCCCGGCTGCTGTCGGCGGAGAGCGACCCGTACGTACGGCTCCTCGCTGCTCTGGCCCGGTCCGCCATCGACTTCCTCGGCGGCCCGCAGCGCGAGCAACTGCGCTCTTGTACCGCGCCCCGCTGCGTGCGCTACTTCGTGAAGAGCCACGGGCGCCAGGAGTGGTGCAAGCCGTCGTGCGGAAACCGCGCCCGGGCGGCCCGCCACTACAGCCGCCGGCGCACGGCGGCCGAGGGCGGCTGAGGGGCCGCTTCCCCACGTCGTCAGAGAGGTGACCGTCATGCCGGACGTCGACGGCCAGATTCCCTACTGGGACTCCGCCGCGGCCACGAAGACGTTCACGCACCCGCTGCACATGCCCTGGCTGGACGGCCTCGGCACACACGCGGCGATCCTCGACTACGGGTGCGGCTACGGCCGCACCCTGCACGCGCTCCACCAGCAGGGCTTCGACCACCTCACGGGCGTGGACACCTCACCGGCGATGATCGAACGGGCCCGCCACCTCCATCCAGCCCTGCGCTTCACCGTCCTGGACACGCCCCCGCACTCGCCGTACCCGGACGCGGCCTTCGACGCGGCCGTGCTCTTCGCGGTGCTGACCTGCATCCCGGACGAGGGCGCACAGCATCGGCTGATCGCCGAGCTCCACCGGCTGCTCAAGCCCGGCGGGACCTTGTTCGTCAGCGACTTCCTGGTGCAGGACGACGCGCGCAACCGCGAACGGTACGAACGGGACGCCGCCCGCTATGGCACCTACGGTGTCTTCGAGACGGACGAGGGCGCGGTGTTCCGGCACCATCCCCGCTCATGGTTCGCCTCGCTGC
This sequence comes from Streptomyces sp. NPDC091416, assembly GCF_044756845.1. Classification (NCBI taxonomy): domain Bacteria; kingdom Bacillati; phylum Actinomycetota; class Actinomycetes; order Kitasatosporales; family Streptomycetaceae; genus Streptomyces; species Streptomyces sp. NPDC091416. The sequence goes on along the minus strand of NZ_JBIVTU010000002.1, from coordinate 708,526 downwards.
TCCGCGACTTCGAGCCCGTGGACACCCGGGACATCACGGTGAACACGATGGGCGGACACGAGTCGACGGGCATCCAGCTCCTGGTGCGCAAGCCTGCCCAGCCGTCCCCCGAGCCCGGGTCCGGCCTGGTCGAGGAGGCGGAGCGCCCGGGCCGCTCGTGAGCGCGCCGGCCGGCACCTCGTGGTGGAGGAGGTGCTTCCGGGCTGCCGGATCGCGAGTCGTATGGTCATGCGGAACGCCCCGAGCCCTCAGTGGCCGGCAACCGTTCCGAACGAGTGGGAGAGACCATGTGGCCGCGAGCCAACGGCATGCGCGCACTGGAGCTGGGCCACCCCGGCGACATGCGCGCCGCGCTGAACGCCCTGGTCCTGGCCGGCGACAAGACGGCCACGACCTGCCTGCTCGACGAGTACGCCGAGGAGACCGAGGGCCTGGAGTACGTCGGTGAGCGGCAGGCGCTCCTGGACAGCGAGGGCCGTCCGATCGCCACGCTGGAGTACACCGGCGTCGAGGTGAAGCCCTTCGCGGAGGTTACCTGGGAGCACGCCCGCGCCGAGGGCGAGGGCGACGCCTCCCTCGACGCCTGGCGCGAGGTACACCGCCGCTTCTGGGCGGGGTCGGGGACGCCGGTCGGGGATGACACCGTTGTGGTCTGCCTGACCTTCCGGGTGGTGAGCCGCGTCTGAACTGCACTGGCGGTACGGTGCCGCAGGTACGGACGACCGGCCCGACGGCAACGACGCCGGCCTCTTCCCTGCCACCTCACGCCTGGCCAATCCACCTATGCGTGTGACCGCGCAGCCGCACAGGCGGGTGCGTAGAGGATTCCGGTCGCCGTATCCGGCCGCGGCACGAAGGACGAGCCTGCGCCGCCGTGCGGCCGATCCGTCTCAGACGGCGTCGAGCTGCAGGAACTCCCGGAACTCCGTCGTGCTGACCTGATCGTTCAGCGCCGCGTTCCACTGCGCGATGTCGTCATTCGAGACGTCGGCGTCGAGTGGGAGGAAGACCAGGACGGCGTTCGGCCACTGGTCGAAGAACCCGCGGGCAACCGCGTCCGTCAACGCCTGCGAGATCGAGTCCCACACCGTCCTCCGGAATGCGCGAAGGCCCGGCACCGCGAGAGGGTCGGCGCTCGAATCGGTGAAGCGCAGCGCCGCCCGTTCCGCCTCGGCGCGGATCGGCGCCAGCGGGTCGTCGGTCCCGTCAACTCCTGCGATGCCCAGATCCCATTCGCCGAGGTGCCATCTCACGTCGACGGCGAACTCCGGTTCCTCGGCGGTCATCCCGTCGAAGTGCTGCCGCGAGTGAGCGAAGGCGACGATCGACGTGGCGTGGGCGTCGGTCGCGATGCCGACGCCGACCACGTCGGCCGCCGGCAACTGTCCTGCGACCGCTTGGACGGCCCGTTCGAGCGCCGAGCCCAGGCGGTCGGACCAATCGCGTGCCCACGCGGAGAGCTGAGGATCCATGGCTCCATGGTCGGCTGTCTCCGGTCGGTGAACCATCGACAACACCTCGCGGGCGCGGCGAGTGCGTCCCGGTTCTGCGCCCCTGCTGCGAGAGGAACCGCACAAGACCCTCTGCGGCTCCAACCCGCTCGGGCCTGGGGCCATGCCTCTGCCCTCCCGGCGTGTGCGGCTGGGGTCCGTCGTGGGGTCCGTCGTGGGGATCATCGTGCGGATCGGAGGAAGGACGGGGCGCCGTGTCCGGGGACGACAGCAGGGCGTAAGCGAGGCGGTAGCCGGACGTGAGCGGCGGGCGGAATGCTTCACATGTCAGCAGGCCGAGCGAGGTAGCGGCTCGCCGCGTGTTCCGGGCCGCGACTGCACCTCCGTATTCGACCGCCATATATTCGAGGAATTCACATGCGTACGACGCCCCACTCCCGCAAGCGCACCGCCACCATCGGCGCAGCACTCACCGCCGTCCTCGCTCTCGCCCTCACCGCCTGCAACGGCGACAACAGCGCGTTGGGCAGCGCGCAGGCCGGCCCCGCCGCGTCGGCGGACAAGGCGGGCGGCACCGGCGGGGCGGGCCAGACGGACCAGAGCGCCGGTACCGGCACCGGCGGGAGCGACCAGAGCGCCGACACCGGCACGGGCGGGAGCGACCAGAGCGCCGACACCAACACGGGTGACACCAGCGGGGCCAAGGTCGGCATGTGCCGCTCCGGCGCGCTCGACGCCACTGCCGCTGACAACACCACGGACAAGACGGACGGCGTGGTCACCGTCACCTTCGAGAACGTCGGCGGCAGCGACTGCCGCATCAGCGGCTTCCCGGGTGTCGATCTGAAGACGTCCCTGGGCGACACCTTCTCCGTGGACCGCAACGGCGAGCAGGCCGCGCCGCAGATCCTCAAGGAGGGCGAGACTGCAGCCTTCAACATCACGTTCCCTGTCAACAACAGCGGCGGCTCCGGCGTGCGGCTGACCGACATGGTGGTGACGCCCCCGAACGAGACCGAGCCCTTCACCCTGACGTGGCCGGCGGGCACGCTCGCCGTCACCGACGGCGAGGGCGGCGGGAGGATGGAGGTCAGCCCGGTGAGCAAGGTCAGCGACTCGCCGGCCAGCTGACCCCGCTCCGCCCCGCCGGGCCCGCTCAGGAACTGCTGCGGGGGCCACCATGACGTTGAACGCGTGCGCCCCACCCCCTCCCGCCACCCCGGAGAACAGCAGCGCGAAGTCGGCGCCGCCCCAGCGGAGATGGGCGGCGCCCGGGTCACGCGGTCCTGAAGCTGGTCACGGCCAGCGCCTTGTCCACCCGAGCGGCGGCCAAGTCGTCGTGGCGGATCACGAAACTCGTGCAGTACTCCTCGTAGAGCCGGGCTTCACCGGCGAGCGATATCCATTCGCTCGTCAGCCGGTGCCGTTCCTCCTCCAGATGGGAATCCCATTTCGCGATCGGGATGGCGGAGATCTCGCCCGCCTTCTCGCGTCCCGCGAGGGACTGCTCCGCAAGACTGCTGATCACCTCGGCATCGGCATACCCGCCGATGAGGACGAAGGCGTCGGACGACCATAGGTCGTGGGCCAGAGCCCGGAGTTCGGCCAGGTGCGGCAGGTCACGCTCCATGGAGCGGAACAACTGCTGCTGGAAAGCCGACATGTCCTCCCACTCGAGATCCTCCCAGAACTCGTGCCACTCGTCGTCCTCGTCGCCCTCCTGGAGCCAGAGGGGCAGTTCGGCTCTGAGCTCGGCGCTGACGTCGAGCCGCTCGCGGACACACCGGGAGCCGGGGGCTTTCGCGATCGCCGTTTCGGTGCCGTCCGGTACGTAGACGACACGCGCGTACCTCCCGGAACTGTCCTCGTGGTCCCGCTCCTGGTCCACGAAGAAGAGCAGGGTCCCGTCCACCGGCAGGTCGAAGCCGTCGACTCTCGGCAGCGCTCCACAATCGACGGAAAGAAGCAGCGGCAACGGAACGTCCCCGGCGGACGGCCACTCCATACCCACCGGCAGCCTGGGCACCCCGCCGAACTGCCCTACCGGAGAACCACCACCGCCCACGGACAACCCGATCGACAGCCGAAGGTGCCGGCTGAATTCGCTGATCTCGTCGTCCGGGATGCCCAACCCAAGGGCTGCCCGGCGAAACTCTCCCTGATGATCCATGCCTGAGAAGGTAGCTCCCTAGCAACCCAGCCGGGATCATGGATTATTGGCGAGAGAAGGCGGTGCGGAGGGAAGCCCGCAGCCGGGGCCGAGACGGCGTGAAATGCCGCTGAAAGTCCGGTGTACTGAGACCGCGTCGGCTCCCTAGAGTTGTCACGGAGCCGGATCGAGGGAGGACAACGGATGGACGCGGAGATCACCCTCTTGGCGGGCACCGCCGGGACGACGATCGCGGCGCTGCTGGCGACCGACACGTGGAACGGCGTGCGGAACGGCGTGCTCACCCTGTGGAGGCGTGTCCGACCGGACCACGAGGAACAGGTCGCCGCCCAGATCGACACGTCACGCCGGGATCTCCTGGACGCGCAGTCCGATGGTGACGAGGAGACCGAACGGGAGATCGCGGCGGAGTGGCAGGGCCGCATTCGCCGTCTTCTCGTCGCCCACCCCGAGCTGGTGGCGGAACTGCGCTCCCTGCTGACCGAACTCGACCCCGGCACGTCCGCCGTCCCGACCGTCACCCAACGGGCGACCGCATCCGGCAGCTCACGCGTCTACCAGGCCGGCCGCGATCTGAACGTCGACCAGCGGTGACCGGCCGCAACGACGGCCGGGCCAATGACCAGGGGCGCGTCTACCAGGCCTCCGGTGACCAGCACATCACCGAACACCACCATCACGGCGTCACCTGGGCCGGCCCGGACTCGGTGCGGCAACCGCCCATCGGCCGGGCACCGGCGATCCTGAGGGACCGCGGCGAACTCATCGGACGCCTGAGAGAGGCGGTAGCCGAGGACGCGGGAAACACCGTGTTCGTTCTGCACGGCCTGGGAGGATGCGGAAAGACGGCCGTGGCGTGCGCACTCTTCGAACACGCCACCCGGGAACGCGGACGCCTGGGCCTCTGGGTCGACGCCTCCGATCAGGCGTCCCTACGGGCAGGGATGCTCGCCGTGGCCGCCGACCGCGGCGCCGGCGACGGGAAACTGATGGCCGCGCGCAACGGCTTGCGCGCGGCAGCGGACTTGGTCTGGGAACATCTCGACCGGTCCGACGCACCATGGCTGCTGGTGCTGGACAACGCCGATGACCCAGCGGTGCTACGGGACGGCGGATGGCTGCGCACCAGCCCTCGCGGAACCGTCCTGGTGACCACACGGCAGGCCGCCGGCCACTGGTGGCCCGCTGCCGAGCTGCTGTACGTGGATGTCCTGCCACGTGAGGAGGCGGCCCAGGTCCTGCGCGACCTCGCCCCGGGAACGGGCTCCGTCGAGGACGCGGCCGCCATTGCCGACAGCCTAGGCCGCCTGCCGCTCGCCCTGACGCTGGCGGGCGGGTTTCTGGCCCATCAGGTGATCGACCCCTGGACGATGGAGGAGTACGGGCGTCGCCTGCGGGAGCGTCCGGATCCCATTGAGCTGATCGACCAGGGAGCCCTCGACGCGGGCAACGACTCGCGGCACCTGGTCAGCGGAACGTGGCAGCTCTCGTTGAACTCCCTGGCCGGACAGAACCTGCCCGAGGCCGTCACCCTGCTGAGCCTTCTGGCCTGCTGGTCGAACACTCCACTGCCCCTGTCGCTGCTGGCCAACGCCCGGCTCGACCTGCCCCTGCCCGCCGGCCGAGTGCAACTGGCGCTTCGGGGGCTGCTCGACCACTCGCTCACCGAACTCGTGCCCGGCGACATCCGCTGCTTGCGTACGCACGGCGTGCTGCTCGACAGCGTCGCGCGCGTCACCCCGGCCGGAGAACGAGACCAACTCGTTGCCGCGGCAGCCGGACTTCTTCTGCAGTCCTTGCCCGCGTCCCCGGAACGCGGCTTGCGCGACAGCCTGCTCACCCCTCTCGCCCCTCATGTGCTGGCGCTGCTTCGCCGCGTCATCACCTGGCCCGAGACCACGATCAGTACTGCCGAGTCCGCTGCCACCTGTGCCTTACGTCTGGCGACGGCCCAGCATCGTTCCGGCGACTACGCATCTGCGCTGGCGACGGCCGAACAGACGACGGTTCTCGCGCGACGACGACTGGGGAACGATCACGTCCTGGTGCTGCGCCTGCGGCAGCGGATCGGGAAGGCGACCGATCGTCTGGGACGCCTCGATGAGGCAGCGAACTGTCACCGCGAGCTACTCGACGACCTCGAACGGGTCTGCGGCCCCGAGGCACTGGACACCCTGACCACGTGCCTCCATCTGTCCCGCCCCCTGGTCTGGCTCCATCGACTGACGGAAGCCGTGCAGCTGATGCACCGGGCGGTCGCCGGCCGATCGATGCTGCTGGGCCCATGGCACCCGCTGACGCTGGAGGCGAGGGCGTGCCTGCTCGAACTGCCTCCAGGACCGGACCTGGACCGTGAGGCACTGGCAGGCCCCGATGTGGTCGCCGACTGCCGCCGGGAGCTGGGAACCGACCACCCCATCACGCTGTCGGCCGAGCTCAACTGCGCGGGAGCGCTGCTCAACACCGGAAAGCACACCGAGGCGCTGCTGTCGGCCCGCCGCGCACTGACAGCACACGAACAGCGGTTCGGAGCCGACTACCCCATCACCATGGCGACACGAAGCTTGCTCAGCAACGTTCTGAACACAGTCGGAGAACACCGGGAAGCCATCGAACAAGGGGAAGTGGTCAGGGAGTGGCGTGAGCGGGTGCTCGGCCCGGAACACCCGTGGACGAAGGGGATCCAGGACAAGCTCAGGAGGTACCGGCAGTCCCTGGCAGAGGCAACGTCATCGGACTCGAACTGACCTGTGGGGGCCGGAGTGCCCGCTTCAGGACCCGGAGTCCGTCATCGGAACGGACTCCGTAATCCATACGTGCCCGTCCCCACACATCACCCGGAATCCGTCCGCCGGCCGCAACGATGTGCGCAGAACCCGCACCCGACGGTCATTCACCAGGGCAACCGGGCCGGATCTGCCCGAGCTGGCGAACCGGATGGCACGCACCTGGTTGTGAACCGCCTCCCTGGAGGCGCTCCAGTCGATCTCCGAGAACGCGGGTTCCATCCACCCCGCGTAGGTGGCAGAGCTCTCCTCCTGCGGTGTACCGGGCGAACCGGCCACCGCCAGCGACAGCGCGCGGGGCAGAAGCCGCTCAATGCACCGGTCGACCTCTGCCCACAACGGCTGCGGAGCGACATCGTCACCCAATGCGATGCCCGCCTCCTGGGCCAGGATCCCGCCGGAGTCGAATGCGCTCTCCATCCAGTGGATGCTGACGCCGATCTCCTTGTCGCCGTTCCTGATCGCCCAGTTGACCGGGATGGGGCCTCGGTACTTCGGCAGCAGCGATGTATGGACGTTGATGGCACCCAAGTTCGTCGACCGGAGTACTGCCGGCGGCAACTTCCAGGGAAAGCCGTAACAGACGATGAGATCGGCCTGGTATCCCGCGACGAGGTGCGGCAGCATGCCCTTCCGGCCCGGAATCAGTAGATCCATTCCGTTCGGAAGGGCGTCGACGATCTCGCTCACGACATCGCCCGCACCACTTCGCGTCGGTTCGCCCGGCCGCAGCGACCGTGCGTGTAGGTAGGCGACGGGCGTGTGCCCGGCCCGCTCGCACACGCGGTACAGGAGGGCGAAGCCCTGGGCAGAGTATGAAATCAAGACAATGCGCATATGCGGCCCCCGTAGTGCTCCTGGCATTCGGCCGAAATTTCACCCCCGCCCCTGAGTCCCGGTCGACTTCAGGGCAGGATCAGTCAGCTCTGTTCCTCGGTAACGGTCGGCGGGGGCAGCGCGGCGACCCGGCGGCTGAAGAAGTCGCCCAACGGCTCACCGGCCCGGTGCATTTCCTGAATCGTCTTCCGCCACCCGGAGATGACGTAGGGATCGTCGAAGCGGATACCGCCGGCGAGCTTCCCGTCGTCGTCGTAAAGCACCTCGTACATCACGGAAGAACCCAGGACCACGATCTCCGGGAGTGGATGCTGCGCTTCGTACGGGAGGATGCCTTCCCGGCCGAGGACTCTCGTATCCTCCCCGCACTGGGATTTCAGGTGCAGCAGATGTAGTTCCCACTGGAGGTACGGAGCGATGGGCTCCTCGACACAGCGGACACGGTGGAGGGCGAATCCGCTTCCGGCGATGCGCCGGAGGTACTCCTCGTAGTGACCCCGCTGCGCCTCGATCAGCGCCAGGGACTCGTCCCAGCACCCTTCGTGGAAGGCCTCCCAGCTCTCCACCCCGGGCTCCTGGAAGCTCTGTTGACGTTCGAGCTTCCAGAACCCCTCGGAGCCGGAACGCCAGAAGTAGCGGCCGAAGTCCTCGGTGTAGTCGTCGAGCCCGAGCCGCTGACCCGGATCGTTGGTCTGTGGGCTAAGCATCAGGGAGGTCCGTTTTCGCCGCAGCGGCTGTCCTGCGGGGGATGACGACGATCCGTTCATCGGGCGCGACGACAAACCCCGGGGGGAGGTTCGACAGGTAGGAATCGGTGACGTCGCGGCCAACGACGGCGATGTCCCCGTTCTCCAGTTCCCAGATGTCAGGGCACCCCTGCTCGCCGCCCGTGGTTCCGAGTTCGGCGGGGGATCTACCCAAGCGGCGCACCAGCGGCGAAGAGGGATCGGCTTCCCAGCCCCGAATCATCACGGCTCTCCATTCAGTTCCCCCGAAGGTAACCGAGAGCACGTCTGACGCAGTGCTGGGCTGCGACTTCCGGCCACCCAAGTGATGGGACGACGGGCCCGCGTCACGGCCTCCGCCACCCGTCCGAGGCGCGTTTGACCGCGTAGCCGCACAGGCGGGTGCCGTAGAGGTCCAGGGCGTCGTCCGGGTCCGTGGCGTAGTGCTCGGCGATCTCCGCCCAGCGGTCCCAGCCGTAGAGGCGGGCATGGCGGCGGTCGTCGTCGGTGCGCGGTGGTTCGTGGAGCTCGGTTGCCGTGGCGCGCTCCCGGAGCCATGCCTGCCAGGCGGGGTTGCCGGTGGGCCTGGCGGTGTGCGGGTGGGAGGCCACGGCCGACAGGTCCTCGTGAGGGGCGTCAGCGGTCCGGCTGCGGAGTTGTGCGGTGATGTACGCGGCGGGCCGTGCGGGACGCCAGTTGATCCACCAGGAGGTCAGCTCGGCGGCGATGTCGTGGGCGTCGAGGCCTTGGTCGATCAACGGCCGCAGGCATCCGTAGCCAGCGGAGGTTGCCGGGCCCGACGGCGGCGGGCCCGGCAACCCTTCGTCCGTTCGTGGCCGCCTCGCGCCGAGCGAGGACCGCTTCAATCCGTCGGCGCGGGCCAGCAAGGCCCCTTCGGATCGCCGTACCAGAACCGCTGACCGTCCGGTGTGATGGTGAGCCCGAAGTCCTCGTGGGCGGGAGTGCCGTCGCGGAAGACGGACGCCAGATGCTCCACCGTGTCCCAGAGCCGCTCGGGACCGATTTGGCGGACCGTACCCGTGGCGTGGGCCGTGGCCGTGGAGCCGTCCTCGGTCCACAGCCCCACGCCGGTGACCCGACCCGTCGCATCTCGCCACGAGCACGAGTTGTACCCGGGGAGCGCCAGGGACAGCGGGAACCGGAGTCGGTCGATCACGTCCGACACGGGGACGGCAGTGGTCTCGCCGACCGCGGTTTCCACGCCCGGGAAATCGGGGTTCAGAGCGGGTCCGCGACGGCGCATGAAGAAGGCAGGCATCGACAGGAAGCGGCCCGATGCCTCGCCATCGCCCGAGACGACGACCCTGGCGATGCCGTACCCGATCGGCGCGACGATGACCGTTCCCACACGCGCCTGGCTGAGCAGAGCGGGCGGGACGCGGCGGAGACCGGCTGTGGCAATGATGCGGTCGTAGGGCGCTCGTTCCGGCACGCCCTCCGTCCCATTGCCTGCCAGCACGAAGGGCCGGTACCCGGCCGCTGCCAGCCGGCCCTGGGCGAGGAGGACGAGACCGGGGTCCACATCCACGCTCACCACGCTGTCGTCGCCCAGTACCGACGAGATGAGGGCCGCGTTGTAGCCGGTTCCGAGGCCCAGTTCGTAGAGCCGGTCGCCGGGTTCGGCGCCAAGCGCGTCGAGCATGGCCAGCATGAGCCGCGGCTCGCTGGACGAGGATGTGGGAATGCCGTGTTCATCGAGCTGAGTCGTCAACGCGATGTCCGAGTAAACAGTTTCCAAGTAGCCCGGATCCCCGTCCGAGAGGGCGAACCACTGGCCCTTGTCGTCCTGCTGGTGGAAGCGCGGTACGAAGAGTTCACGCGGAACCGTGGCGAATGCTGCCGCCCACTTGCTTCGCTGCCCGTCATCGAGGGCAGCGGCGAACTCGGCGCGCAAGGTGGCCGCCGAGGTGAGGTCGTGCGGTTCGTTCATGCCGTGTTCCCTTGCAGGTAGTCGGCGTGTGCGGCTGCGATGGGCAGCCCGGTCCGGTTCTCGACCCACGACCATGTACCGGCCGGGTTGTTCTCGAAGAACACCCAGTCGTCGTCCGGCGTGACCGCGAAGTCGAAGGATCCGAAGACGATGCCGTACGACGCCATGAAACGACGAACCGCGACAGCGACATCACCGGGCACCTCGGTGGTTCCGTACTCGATGTGCTCGTAGTCGGTCCGCCAGTCAGTGCGGGCCTTGTCCGACGTTCCGAGGAGCGTGCCCGCGAACATGGCCCCATCGACGTAGACAAGACGTACCTCGTACTTCTTCGGCACGTCCTCCTGGAAGTAGTGAGCCGTGAGTCGGATGCCGTCGTCGAAGCAGGCCGGATCGACGCGATGGGTTGCCACCATCAGCTGCCGATCGGCACCGGTGTTCAGGCGTCCTCCCAGGACCGGCTTGCAGATGAGCGGACCGTTCACCGTCTTCGCGAACGAGCGGGCACTGGCCGGATCGTTGGTGATGACGCTGCGAGGGACGCGCAGGCCGGCGCGAGCGGCTGCGACGAGCTGCTGGGGCTTGTGCGCGGCAATGCGGTCGTGGTGCGGATTGTTGATCCAGCGTACGGGCAGCGCGGACAGGAGATTGAGCAGCGCGGCATCTGCCTGGTCCCGCGCCCAAGTCGTGTAGGGCTCTGCCACGGTGTCGGCGATGACAGGACGTCCGGGGCGTCTGTAGTAAACGGCCCGGACGTCTCCGAGCCGCACCGACCGGCGCTCGTCGCTCAGCACACCTTCCCATCCCGGAGCCGTCGGCCCGTGGTCAGCGGCCAGAGTGACGCCTTGGGGGAAGTCGGCCGCGTCGAATCGCATGACGGGCACGTCTCGCCGGTTCAGTTGGTCCACGACCATGTCGGCGGAGGCGTCGAGCCGTTCAGCGACGACGAGCACAGGGCGGACGGTGGCCATCAGGAAGCGGGAGCGAAGTAGGGGTCGGTCACGTCATCGCCCCTGCCGTCCAGATTGGTGTCGGTGGTCGAGGCCGCATGGTCGGCGGTGTGCCAGGCCGTGCCGTCGGCCTGAAGGTTCATCTGGCGGTCGTCGTCCCAGACGACACCCGCGACGGACGTGGTCACCAGACAGGGCGGCTCGGCCGCACGGGCGGCGAACGGGATCGTGGTGATGGCCATGACTTCTCCTCGATGGTGATCTGTCGTTTCCCGGCGAGTGCTCGGAAACGGTGGTGCGAACCGACCCCGCACGTTCCTTACGAGGTCGACGGGTCGGAGGCGGCTCCTATGCCCCGCCCGGGTGGAGCGGGAGGCCAGGTCGATGGTCCGGGGCCTTGAGGAACGCGTCGAAGACGTCCAGAAGGCGCTGGGCTACGAGGGCCGTGTCGCGCAGATACGCGAACGCCTCGAAGACCGGTGTTTCCTCACTGGGGCGCCGACCGAGGTCGAGCAGGGCGTATGCCTGCCTGAAGAGATCACGGACAGCCGGGTCGGAGTCGTATCCCAGCTCTTCGCCCATCAGGAGATTGAGGTGCCCCCGGACATGGCGAACGCTCACGTTGATGTCCTCGCGCGTCGTGGTGGCCAAGGGCAGGGCGAGCGCGTGGAGCAAATCGTCGCGGACGCACTCCACGTCGATCGGCAGGCTGCCGGGATCCACTCCGACAGTCGGGGCGTCGTGCTCCTGCGCCATGGTGATCACCACATATCTCCCTCGGGGCCGTTGGCGGCGGTACGTGAAGAGCTAACCGCGCAGAGTGTCGGTGCGGGTACCTTGGAACGGAGGGCAGAGCATGAATCCCATGAATGCGCGGGGAGTTGACGTGGCTGCAGCGTCCGAGAAACAGCGCAACACCAAACTGAAATTCCTCCTTGACCAGGCGCAATGGTCCGAGACGCGACTTGCTCAAGTTGTGAACCGACTGGGGACCGAGGCCGGCATGGGTCTCACATACAGCCAGTCCACGGTGGCTCAGTGGATCAGAGGCTCGCAGCCGAACGAGCGGGCCAGACCCCTGATCATCGAAGCGTTCGAGCGGAAGCTCGGGCGCCCTGTCCCCTACGCGGAAGCCGGTCTCGAGCGGCCGAAGTCGGAGGGGATCGAGGCGCCGGGCGAAACCGTCGAGTCCCTGCTCCAACTCGGGAAGGCAGACATGGACCCGTCACGCCGTCGCGTGCTTGCCGCCGGTCTCTATTCGGCTGCGCTCTCCGTACCTCTGTTCGCCGACGTCGCCCACGCCGACGACAGGGAGCGCGTCGCCGGGCCGACCGGGCGGATCGGCCCGGGCGAGGTCGAGACGGTCCGGAGGATGACCGACAAGATCGCCGACATCCTTGACGAGCTGGGTGGCGGGCACGCACGGCCCATGGCCGCCGCGTTCCTCGTCAACACGGTGGCTTCGTATCTCAAGGCCGGCGCCACCGAGGACGTGCACAACGACATGCTGTCCGCGGCCTCCGACCTCACCTATCTGACCGGTTGGATGGCCATGTACGAACGGGCCCACGGACTCGGCCAGAGGTACTACCTCGAAGCGCTCAAACTCGCTGGGGAGTCCCGGGACCAGATCACGTACTGCCGCACGCTCCGAGGCATGAGCCTGCAAGCGACCAATCTGCGTCACGGCCGCAAGGCCCTGGAACTGGCGGATTCGGCTGCGGAGGCGGCACCACAGGCCGGCCCGAGGCTCGTCGCGTTCCTGCGCGGGCAGCAAGCGCATGCCTCGGCGATGGTGGGGGACAAGCGAGCCGCGGCCACGCGGCTTCGAGAGACCGAGGCGGCGCTCTCCAGGGCGGACTCCCGCCGTGAATCGGTCGGCGGATACGACCAGGCCGCCTACCTCTTCCACGTCTCCCACGTTCATTACGAGAACCGGGATCTGGCCGACTCCATCCGCGCGATGAAGCAGTCCATCAAGGCGACGCCCAGTCAGGAGAGGCAGGGCCGTCTGCACGCGAACGCCGTGCTGGCTCAACGGCAGTTCGAGTTCGGCCATGTCGAGGAGGCGTGCGCTTCGTGGAGCGCTTTCCTCGACGACTACATGGTTCTCTCCACGGCTCGCGGCGACGAGCACTTCGAGAAGATGCGGAAGAGTCTCGCTCTGCATCGGACGTCCCGCGCGGTGCGAGGAATCGGCGAACGGGTGCGGGTGGTGGCTGCCATGAAGGCGTGAGTCCGGACCGCGGGGACGAGCAAGGAGCCGTCGTGATGGCACGTCGGGTCCGTTTCAGTGCCGTTCCCGGTCCTCCGAGGCGCGTTTGACCGCGTAGCCGCACAGGCGGGTGCCGTAGAGGTCCAGGGCGTCGTCCGGGTCCGTGGCGTAGTGCTCGGCGATCTCCGCCCAGCGGTCCCAGCCGTAGAGGCGGGCATGGCGGCGGTCGTCGTCGGTGCGCGGTGGTTCGTGGAGCTCGGTTGCCGTGGCGCGCTCCCGGAGCCATGCCTGCCAGGCGGGGTTGCCGGTGGGCCTGGCGGTGTGCGGGTGGGAGGCCACGGCCGACAGGTCCTCGTGAGGGGCGTCAGCGGTCCGGCTGCGGAGTTGTGCGGTGATGTACGCGGCGGGCCGTGCGGGACGCCAGTTGATCCACCAGGAGGTCAGCTCGGCGGCGATGTCGTGGGCGTCGAGGCCTTGGTCGATCAACGGCCGCAGAGCGTGGGCGAGTCGGCGTAGTCCCTCGCTCTGGGTCCAGGGGACGCGCGGCCGTACCTGAGCGGCGATCCGGATGTCGGCGGCGACCTGGAGCGGGCTTCTCGGTGTTGAGTTGCGTGGGCGGGGGGTGGTTCGTGACCTCGCGCGCTTGCGCGGGGTGTCTTTAAGCTTCCCGTCTACCTCGACTACAGGTTTACGGGGGCGGGCGGCAAGAGATTGGGGCTCACGCGCCCGGCGGCCGGTACCGTCCGCCGCTGCGGTGTGCGCGGGTGGCACCGGCACCCCGATCACCCGGGCCCCGAACCCCTGGCCGTCGATGCGGTTGCCGTGCGCCCGGTCGTAGGCGTACGGGATGGTGGCCGCGTAGATCGTTGCCGTTCCCGTGTACGGACGCCCGGGAAGCCGCAGATTGCGTCGCGATCCGTGGCGCACCCAGGCCAGTGCGCCCAACTCCCGCAGGTATCCGACGTGGCGCTTGACCGTCGCCCTCGACAGAGCGCAGCGGGTGGCAGTCCCGTCGAGGTCGTACAGTATGGTTCCCGCGGTGTAGTCCATCCGCCCGGCCAGGTCCCGCGCGATACGTAACGTCGCCTCGCCCGCTTTCGGATGGAGCCCGGCCTCCTCGATCAGCCACGCCACGGCACGCAACCAGGCCCGGGGCTGAGCATGCCGGGCGGGGGTTGTGGACACCTCTTGGAACGGGCCGGGGACGGGTTGCCAGTCTGGCTCGGGGCATGGCTGGGAGACGCGGCACGGGGCCGCGCCGAGAACACGACGCATCACTGTCCAGGGAGGGGAGGGAGGGCAGGCCGCGGCGGAAGCGCGCGCCGCCCCAGGGAGTTGGTATCGAAGGGCAGCGGCACGTCGGCTTTTGGAGTGATCCTGGGAGGGGTTCAGATTCCGGTTGGCCGAGGAAGGCGGCAGTGTGGCGGTTCTGCCGGCCGTCGGCCGCTCGGCATCTCTACCTCGGCTGGCAGAGAATTTCGGCCTGACCGGTCCCAGGCGGGCAGTGCATGACCGTGCTCCGAAGCGGAGGGCGGGAAAGCGGTGTCGGCCCCTGGCTGTGATCGCCGAGGCGACGGGGAAGGTGCGGCGGTGTCCCGTTCCGCAGGGCGGCCCGAGCCGGCGGGCTCACGCAACAGCGCCGCAGTGATTGTCTCGACGGCCTCCGCATTCAAGATTCCGAGGTAGACGTACGGTCTCCCGGTGGACGTCGTCGCCGGGCGGATACGGCGGTAGCTGCGCTCCGGAAGTCCCAGTTTGGCGAGGGCCGCCCTCAATCCCTCACTTGCCGCCAGGGCGGCCGCACGGCTCTCCCGCCACTGCTGGAGGCCGACGTCATTCACTGGATCCCCTGGGCTTCGTGAGGGTGCCTGCGGATCTCTACCGAGGCATCGGTGGCGCGTGAGTAATCTCCCGCGCCTCTGGCGATGCGCCGTTGTTCAGCTAGGTCGGAGCAGACACGGCAGCCGGCTGATGGCTCGGGTGGAGCGGGCGGGATGGGGAGCGCGACAGATCCGTCGGATGCGGGCTTCAGGTTCTTCATGGCGGTGAGGATGGCCGCCCCTTTGGGACGTATCTCCTCGAACCCCAGGGACGGTTGGACGCTCTGCCGCTATGTTCCAAGAAGGCCCAAACGTCGCAGGGAGAAGTCTTGAACGTCGCTCTACGATCGGCTATGTCGGATGCCCAGTTGTCACCCCGCAGGCTCGCGGCTCGCATCGGGGTCGCGCCGAAGACTGTAGAGCGATGGCTGGCCGACGCCGAGCTCGTACCCCACGCAAGAAACCGTATTGACGCCTGTCAGGCGCTGAAGGTGGATGAACAGATGATCTGGCCGAAGGCTGTGCAGGTCCGAGTGAAGTCCGGCCATGACCGGGAGCTTGTTCAGGCCTACCCCTACCGGTCCGCATGTCCGTCGACTGTTTGGGGTGAACTGATCGAAGGCGCTGCGGAGGAGATCTACCTGGCCGGATACACGAACTACTTCCTCTGGCTTGAGCAGCCGGCCTTCGTTGAGACCCTTCGAAGGAAGATCGATTCTGGATGCCGGGTCCGGTTCCTGCTGGGCGATCCGGACGGTGAGGTCACCCGCCAGCGGGAGACCGTCGAGGATGTCGCACTGAGCGTTTCCACGCGCGTCCGTATCACTCTTGAGCACTTGGGGCGCCTGGGCGTAGCCAGCCGCGTGGAGGCTCGTTTCAGTAACCATGAGGACGCTGTCAACCACGTGTCCCTCTCCGTGTTCCGGTTCGACCAGGACGCGCTGGTCACTCCGCACCTCGCTCGGCTTGTCGGACACGATTCGCCGTTGCTCCACCTTCGACGGCAGGGCGACGGTGGCATGTTCGACCGTTTCACTGAACACGCCGAGGAGCTGTGGAGCCGGGGCGTTCCGGTGTCAGTGTGATGCCGGCTGGTGCGCGGCAGGCCGCAGACCGGGCTCCATAGCGTGATCGACGCGGTCAGCGCGGGGGCCGCGTGGCCGCCGTGAGCATGAACGTGACGTCTCTGTGCCGGCCGGCGTGGTCCAGTGCCGCCACGACGTTCAGGACTGCTTGTCTGTCTGCTCGTTCAGTGACGCTGATCAGTATCGTCTCGGCTGCGTCGTCCAGTCCTGCCGCGCGGCAGGAGGTGACGGCCTCGACGATGCCAGGGGCGGAGTAGGACGCGCCCGCCTGCCACAGGAGGAAGCCGGCTTCGTGATTCTGGCCATCGGCGAGGTATCTGGCCACCAGCTTTGCTTCCGGCCAAGTGAGCTCTGCTGATTCTGTGGGGCGCCGGTCCCCCTCGCGGCGGGGGACCGGCGCCCCAGTGTCTTCCTGCGGCACTGGAATTTCGCGTCGCCGGGCGCGGCGGCGCAGGCGTCGCGCCCGTGCCAGCCCGGGATTCGCGACGATGCGGGAGGCCGGCTGCTGGGTAGTGTCAGAGGGCTCGACAGTCGCCGGATAGCCGACGACGCAGCACTCGCAGTGCTTCGTCTTGGCGTCGAGGCGGAGGTCCAGAAGCTCGGCCAGGGTGTGGGGCAGGGGCCCGTTCCCGGACGTGGCGGCGTCCTTCTCCACTGCCGCGTAGAAGCTCCGAAGAAGCGACTCGTCGGGGACGCGTCCGGCATTGAGGTGGTTTGAGAGGGTTGTCGGCTCCTGACAGGCGTCCTTCGCGATCTGCGCCTGGGTGCGTGGGCTGAACTCCCGGGTCTCGCGCAGCGCTTCCGCCAGTGCGCGGTGGGCGGTGCTGATGTGAGGCGGCAGCTCTTTCCAGTTTCTGCGGTTCACGGTCACGCAGGCAGGCCTTCCGTTCACTTTGCGATTCAGAACAGACGCCAATTCTGTCGGAATCATGGGTTCTTTGGGAGCGCGTGGATGTTTTCCGTCCTGCCTCGAAACCTTGCAGAACCTGGCGTGATGGGACGTCAGGGGGTCAAAGTGGAGGGGTCCGCGAGGGGGGCCAGCCGCCTGGCATTCGCGGATTGCCGTGCACCTGAAGCGAAAGGGCCTCTGGATGACTCTGCCGTCCTGGCAGGACGAAGACCTTGGAACGATGAAGCGCGCAGCACTCTGGCTGGTGACTGTCGTGGGGGAGGACAGCATCTTCACCAAGGAAGAGCTCAAGAACGCGTTCCCTGGCGTCGCCCAGGTGGACCGCCGGGTCCGTGAGCTTCGGGACCACGGCTGGAAGATCGACACCCACCGCGAGGATGCTCGTCTGGGGCAGAACGAGCAGCGGTTCGTCGCACAGGGGGAGCCTGTCTGGATCCGTGGCAAGGGGACCAGGGCCAGCTCTTCTCTGACGGAAACCCAGCGCCGTAAGGTCCTTGCCCGCGATGGCCACCGCTGCCGGTCGTGCGGGATCACGCCTGGCCAGACGTACACCGGCACTTTCGAGACCGCCCAGATCGACATCGCCCGGCGGAGCGTCAAGCTGCCTGACGGATCCGCTGACGTACAGCACATCGCCGAGTGCAACCGCTGCCGTGTAGGCGGACGCTTCCTGGACGCCGACCTGGGAGCGGTGCTGGACGGCATCTCCCAGCTCAGTGGTCTGAACCGGCAGACCATCGCGGGCTGGGTTGCCGCTGACGAGCGGGAGTTCAGTGTCGTGGAGCGGCTCTGGTCCGACATTCGTACGCTGCCGGCGGAGTCACGCGACGAGGTCCGCAAGGCTCTCGGCCTTCCGCCTGCCTGACGCCCGGCTTTCGGCCCATGGCGGGGCCGCCGTCAACGGCGGCCCCGCCATGGGCTCAGATGAACCCTTTGAGCATGAGGAGAAAACGGACCGTGACTGAGAACGCCAGGGACTTCGGCCTGCCACCGCACGCCGCCAAGAACAAGGTGACTGTCGAGGGGCGCCTCCTGGACGCGGCAGCCGGCAGCGGGCTCCAGGAGACCCTGACGATCGAGTGGCGTACGAAGCCGCAGGTGGTGCAGGTCATCGATATGCCGGTGCACTCGCTCTACTACAACCCCGGAACGCACAGGATCCAGGCGCAGCGGAGCTACGACCCCCTTCTGGACCGCCGGCTCGACGAAGACCCTTGGAGCGACGAGAGCCAGAACTACCTCGACAGCCTCCTGAAGGCCGAACCTTCCGATCCCTCCAAGCGGGACAAGGATTTCGATGCCCTTCAGCAGAGCCTCAGTGACTTCCGGCAGAACGAACCGGGGCTGATTACCCGCGAGGGCATTCTGGTCAACGGCAACACCAGGGCCGCGGCCCTGAAGGAGCTCGGGGTGTCCGAGATCCGGGTAGCTGTCCTGCCGGAATCCTGCACATGGGCCGACATCAACCGTGTCGAGCTGTCCTTGCAGCTGCGCCACGACACCCGGCGCCCCTACTCATACATCAACCGGCTCCTCACGATCGACGAGCAGGTGGAGGCGGGCCGTCCGCTGAAGGAGGTCGCGCGGGACTTCCGCATCAGGGAATCGACGGCTGAGCAGGACTTGTGGGTACTCAACTGCCTTCGGGACCTGACGGAGAGGTCATCCGCGAACGGCGTGCAGCTCCGGCTGCTTGACTTCGAGGATGCCCAGGAGAGGCTGCGCGAGGTGCATCGCGCCTATGCCAAGGAATCCAAGGCCAACATCGAGAGGGCTGAGCTTCTGAAGGAGAATCGCCTTGCCGCGATCGTGATGAACTTCTCCAAGACCGACCTTCGTCTCATCGAGCCGGACTTCCGGGACCGCTATCTGGAGACCCGTCTGCCCGAGGAGCTGAAGCCGGCGCCGGCTGCCGCTCAGGGGCGGGTGATTCCCGGGCTCAACCGCACGGTGAAGGCTGAGGTACCCCAGGTGGCGGCGGCCCGGGCGTTCACCGACTCGGTCCTCCGGGCCAAGGCCGTGGTCAGGGCGAAGGCGGGCAAGGTTCCTGCGGCCGAGCAGGAAGAGGCGTCGGCCCTCTTCAACGCCGCGCACAGCGCGGTCGAGCGAGCGCTTGAGCCTGCCGGCAAGGATGCCCGTGTCCGCAAGCGGAAGCAGGCTGCGCCCGATCGCCTCAACGACGCCTGCGAGGACATCGAGCAGTGCATCACCGACATGGTTCTTGCCAGTGCGGCGAACAACCTGGATGAGGAAGCACTGGACGAGGCCGTTCTCAAGCTGAGGGCGACCTTGACGAAGCTGGCCCAGGTCACTGCCCGGACCATCCAGGTGCCCGGCGATGGCGTTGAGTGGCTTCGTGACGCGGTGCAGCAGGACCCGTCGTGATCATGACTGATGAATCGTCCCTGCATATTGGCCTGGACGTAACGAGGACGAAGGCCGTCCTGCGGGTGGGCGAGCCCTACCGCTCCGCTCTGACGCGACTCGCGGCCCGGTTTCCCGGCGGCAGTCCGCGGGGCCGTCTCGCACTGGAGATGGATCTCGATGACTTCCTCGTAGGCATCGACGCGCTCGCGGACTGGCCGCACCCCGACTCCGTGGTGTGGTCCGAGGAACTCAGCGCCCTGGTCGGGGAAGTCCTCGACGATGCTGAGCGGGCTGAGGAGCAGCTCCGCTCGCCCAGCCCGGACGGGGACTGGGACGACAGCGCTGTGGAAGCGGCGCTTGGCTCGGGATGGTGTGCTGGTCTCACGGAGTTCCAGCGACGGGACATCGCGCGTCTGCTGTCGCTGCGGCACGGCGCCAACTTCAGTGTCCCCGGCGCCGGAAAGACGCGCGTGGGCCTGGCCGTATACGCCGCCATGCGTGAACGCGGTGAAGTGCGCCGACTCCTGGTGGTCAGTCCCAAATCGGCGTACGAGTCGTGGCTTTCGGAGAGCGAGTTCTGCTTCAAGCGGCCGCCGCATGCCGTTGTGATGGACAAGACCCCTGATCTCCGAGCCGAGATCATGATCGTCAACTACGAACGCCTGGACCGGTCGCTGGCAGCGCTGGCGGACTGGCTGAGGGGTGCGCCGTCCATGGTCATCCTTGATGAGGCGCACCGGATGAAGCTTGGGGCCCGGGGGACATACGGAAGCGCATGCATGGCGCTTGGTCCCCTCACCCGCCGACGCCTCATCCTCACGGGGACACCTGCTCCGAACGGGGCCCGGGACCTGGAGAACCTTCTGTCGTTCGTGTGGCCCGGCCATGGGCGCAGAGTGGTGACCCAGGCCGTGGCCGGCGGCGATCTCGCGCACGCGAGCTCCGTGCTGCGGCCCCTGTTCACGCGTACGACAAAGAAGGAACTGGGACTGCCGCCCTTCGAGACGCGGATCACGCGGCTGAAGATGCCGGAAGTGCACCGTGAGGTGTACGACGCGCTCGTGGGACGCTTCAGCGCGCGGGCCGAGGCGTCGCGGGATGACTTCGACGCTCTGGGTAAGTCCATGCTGCGCCTGCTGATGGCGGCCACGAGTCCCGCACTGCTCATCGAAGGCGAGAGTCGCTACGAGCCGCTGACGTACCAGCTGCCGCCGCTTGAGGTGCCGGAAGGAGAGTCGCTCTACGCGCTCATGAAGAACCTGCCCGCGCATGAGCTGTCCCCGAAGTACAAGGAGGCGCTCAACATCGTCGCGGCTAACGCCGCGATGGGGAGGAAGACCCTTGTGTGGACGACTTTCGTGCGCAGCATCACCACGATGGAGAACCTGTTCGCGGCGTTCCAGCCGGCGGTTGTCTACGGCGGAACACCCGACCGGGAGGAACAGATCAGGCGGTTCCGTGAGGACCCCGACTGCCATGTCCTCCTGTCCAACCCCGCCACCCTTGGTGAGGGGATCAGCCTGCACCACGTCTGCCATGATGCCGTCTACGTGGACCGCGACTTCATGGCGGGCCGATTCCTGCAGAGCCTGGACCGGATTCACCGGCTTGGGCTGGCCCCCGACACCCAGACGCGTGTCACCGTCCTGGCGGTCGAGGGCACGATTGACGAGGTGGTGGCCATGAGGCTCGCGGAGAAGCTTGAGTTCATGGGCCGGATCCTCGACGACCCTGCCGTGCAGCAGCTCGCCGACCTCGTGGATGAGCCTTCCGGTGCCGCCGGCATGGATATGGCGGACGTCCGAGCCCTCCTGGAACACGTCGATGCCGTCGCTGCCCACTGAGGCGACGCGCCGGGCGGCGCTTCGCTGGCTGGATGAACTGCGCGTGGCCGGGGTTCCACGGGTGCGGGCGCTCTTCACGCATCACCCGTGGTACTCGGATCTCACGCCGGCCCAATACGCCGAAGGCCTCGCCTGGCTCAGGCGGGCTGGCATGGTGACCGCCGCAGGCCGGCCCGTCGTGGATGTGGGGGACTGCGGGTTGTCGGGCGGCGGGGAGCGGGCGTCGGTTCCCCGCGTGCTGTGGAGCCAGGAGGCGGACGCCGCGAGGCGCGCTGTCGGGGCAGCTGGTGAACAAGCGCTGCTCCGGCTGTTCCGCGACAACGGGGTACCGCATGTCAGACATGTGGCCGCAGAGTCCGACGCCTATGGATACGACATACAGGCCGCGGGGTCCGTGCTGGACCGGGCGCACATTGAGGTGAAGTCGACCACTGACCCGACTCGTCTGGTGATTCACCTGTCGAGGCACGAGTACGAGGTGATGTCGCACGACGAAGACTGGTGCCTCGCCGCTGTTCTCGTCGGCAGTGACGGGAGCGCGGTGAACGTGGCCACGGTAAGCAGGCGCTGGCTTCACTCGGCGGTCCCCGCTGACCGGACGACTCGCGGGCACTGGGAGTCGGTCCGTCTCGATGTACCGGCCTATGCGCTCACCCCAGGGCTGATGACGCAGACATGGCAGCCGCTGCCGGACAGCGTGGTGCCTGTGCGTGAGGTCTGGAACTGTCCGCCGGCGGCGACCGGTGCTGAGCGTGGCGGCCGGTCGGCGCGGCAGGAACTCCACATCAGCCTGGATTAGCTCGCATGTTTGATTATTTTGACCGCCCTAATCACACAGCTTCCGCATCAGACGATGGCGTCGCGCAACCTGGCGGCTCCGGTGTTTCGCAGTTGCTGTGACCGAACTGTCCGGCGATGTTGTTCCACATGAAGCCGTCCCGCCAGCCCGGCTTCATGCTGGCCCAGCCGAGCAGCGCCACGAGAACCTTCTCCCGAGCGATCGTCTGTGTCTGGTAGTGCAGCTCGGCCACGCCGTCGCGGAATTCGAGCTGGTAGGTGTTGTTCTCGCGGAGCAGTACCTGGATGTACCAACTCCCGGGATGCTCCTCGTTCACCCTCTCCAGGACCAGGTGAGCGTTGCCCCGTTGCAGGTTGGCCAGCATTCTTCCGATGGCCGGCCTGGAAGGGCGCTTCACAACATGGCCGTGTTCGTCGGTCGCGGTCAGCATGGCCTGATCATCCAGCAACGGTCTGACACCCTCCTCGATGCCCTTGGCCAGGGGAGGCCGGCATTCGATGGCGCGAGCCGTGCAGTGATCCAACTGCAATGGCAACTGGTCAGGATCCGGTGGCACGGGGCAGCGTCAGCCGGGACTCGCCATGCTGTCCAAGGGTGCGTCGCTCCACCCAGACGCCTGCGCGCCTGGGGCCCGGTAGGCTCTGTCCGTATCGCATTCAACTTGGCCCGAAGTGGCTGGCCGGCACACTCGGCCATGTGTCGCGCGAGGAGCTGTCGCGACGCGGGGTCCTCGCTGTCCATCCGTACGTACGAAGAGGAGACCGGAGCCGATGGGCCTCCAGCCCCACCAGGAGGACCCGATGGGTCCCAGTGACGACGTGCTGACCTCGATTGAGATCTGCGCGGGGGCTGGCGGACAGGCCATCGGCCTCCATAAGGCGGGTTTCAAGCATCTAGCGCTCGTGGAGATTGACCCCCACGCCTCGAAGACGCTCCAGCTCAACATCGGGCGGCTGGCGGAGTGGCGCTGGGAGAAGAAGTACTGCGACGTTATCGCCGGTGACGTCAACGACTTCTCCCCCCTGTCTTCCGAAGAAAAAGAAACAGATGTGAAGAAAGCCCAGGGGTACCTGGGAAAGCCTCTAGCCAAGGGCGATCTTCATCTTCTGGCAGGTGGAGTTCCGTGCCCGCCCTTCTCTCATGCCGGAAAGCAGCTTGGCAAGGATGACGAGCGCGACCTCTTCCCGCGCATTCTTGATCTCACGGACGAGCTCCGTCCAGAAGCGGTGATGATCGAGAACGTGCGCGGAATCATGGACGCGAAGTTCGACGAGTACCGTGCCTACATCAAGGCGCGCCTTCAGGGTGGACCGGCCAAGCACCCGGTTACCGGAGTCTCCGAGACCTTCGATGGTCTGGGTTACCAGGTCTGCGAGTGGGAAGTCCTGGAGGCCAGCGACTTCGGTGTTCCGCAGTTGCGTCCCAGGGCCGTGCTGGTGGCCATCCGCACGGATGTGCTGGGGGACCTCAAGTTCGTATGGCCGACGGCCACCGGGGCTCCGAGGAGCGTATTCCAAGCGCTGAAGAAGTCCATGGAACTCAGGTACGCTCCGTACCTGAAGCAAGGCGGAGAAGTCGCGCACCTTGCGAAGAAATGCCTTGGCCGGTGGAAAGAACTGGCGCAGGGTGCGGAGAGCCGGAAAGACTCGGGCGTGGCTCCCACTTTGGTCGGCGGATCAAAGAAGCACGGTGGCGCAGATCTCGGCCCGAGCCGCGCGAAGGCTGCCTGGAACGCCATGGGCGTCTCTGGTGTCGGTGTCGCTAACGCGTACGCGGAAAGCATGGAAAAGGACAGTCACGAGCGGGATCTCTTCAGGCCCGAGGGCCCGATGCTGACTGTTGAACAGGCCGCGATCATCCAGGGATTTCCGGAGAACTGGGAATTCTACGGCGGGAAGACCGCACGGTACCGGCAGGTCGGCAACGCCTTTCCGCCGCCCGTTGCGGCCGTGGTGGGCCAGGCCATCGCGGACGTACTGCGCGCCGCCCGCGAACGTGACCGTCCCAAGGCGGACCTCGCCGGTGCGCTACCCGGACAGGCGCCGTCGGCGCTCACGGACCGTGTCGACGATGCTCAGGGCGCACGCGTCTGAGTCCTGGTGCTCCCAGAACCGCAGGACCAGCCAGCCCGCTTCGGCGAGGCGCTGGTCGGTATCGCGGTCCCGGGCCACGTTCCGGGCTACCTTGTCTGACCAGTAGCCCGGGTTGGTCTTGGGAGCGACGTAGTGCTCGGGGCAGCCGTGCCAGTAGCAGCCGTCGATGAATACGGCCACCTTCGCCGGGCGGAAGACCAGGTCTGCGGTCCGGCGAAGGTCTGGCAAGGGTCTGGCGGCGACCCGGTACCGCAGTCCGTTCGCGTGCACGAGCCGCCGGATGAGCCGCTCCGGCTGCGTGTCACGGCTGCGGATTGCCTGCATGTTCCTCCTGCGTGCCGCAGAGGACGCCCACGAACCGTCTGGCGGGGTCCAGTCCGTGGGATCAGGCACCGTAGTCACTCCAGAATCGTCATGGCACTTCAATTGTGGCTTCATCGAGTCGGGACGAGTCGACCGCCCGGAAGCGAACGTAGGGTACCGAGCCTCCTGAGGCGCTGGCGGCCGGGATGAATGCGGCTGCCAGTACCACCTTGGCCGGATCGATACTTCCGCCGGTCACGAGCCCCGCTGGGTTGCCGATATCAGGGTCGACCACCGGATAGAGGAGCACAGCCCCCCGGCGCGGCTTGTGCAGCTGGGATGCGAAGGGGTCGTCATCGCTGAGCGGGTGCAGGCCCGCGATCCGCTCAGCGGACTGGCGATGGGACACACCAGAGATGCGGTTGAACATACCTCGGGCGTTCCGCTTGCGCTGTACGAGCGTGATGGGCGGGGTTCCGAGGATGCTGGCTGCCACGCTGGTCGGTCCGGAGGTCTGGGGCAGGATCAGCGTCCAGTCGTCGGTAGCGCAGCCCGTGTCGCTGCCGTCCGTGAGATACGCCAGGTGCGGAGCGAAGAGGTCCGGACGGCCCCAGGTAAGACTGCTCATGATGCCGAGCAGCTGAGTGTGACTGAGGACCGCCGTCTTGGCTGGATAGCGGGTATAGCTGCCCTGGTCGTTGTCGGCGAGAGTCACGAAAACTGTGAGGTGTTGGCCCAGGGTCTCGAGAGCAGGCCGCCAGATCTCCGCGTTGTGCCGCAGGTCCCCCGCCCCCGTCGGGTAAGCCGTCGGCTCCACCCACTGCCCCGGCGACCGGATCTCCACCAGCTCCGCGTTGAACATCTTGTTGCGGGCCGCGGGCCTGAGCCACGACAGGTGCTGGGAGACCAGCGGGGGGATCTGGGCCGGGGTGACCTGGGGTTTGCCGTCCACCAGGGTGGCGTACCGGGTGAGCTGGGAACGGAACGTTTCTTCGTCGCGGCAGATGGCCTCGAAGGCCTCGTACAGGTCGACCGTCCTCGACTTGCCCAGCGCCTCCTCGCGACCGATGTACAGGCGGACCAGGTCGCGGTAGCCGGGGCGGAAGCCGAACCAGCGGCCCATCTGCATCAGGGTGTCGGCCTGCTGAGTGGTGCGGCGGTAGTACGTCACCGTAAGGCCCTCGACCGTGAAGCCGCGGGAGAGCTTGGTGCCGCCGACCAGGATCTTCCACACGTGCGGGGTGCGGTCGAAGTCGAGCTCGGGCTGGGCGTAGTCGCGTTCCGTGTCGCCGTTGACCACGAGCACCGGGGAGCCGCCGGCGTTGATGAGCTGGCGGGCGCGCGAGACGCAGCCCTTGAGCTCGGCGTACGACTCCGGCATGGGCAGGTCGTCGGCTGCGAAGCGGTGGAAGTCGGAAGCGAAGAGGGCAGCCAGGCGGTCGTGGCCCTGCTGGCTCGTGTACGCCGCCCGGTGCCACATGGAGTTGATGCGCAGGGCGAGGGCCGCGTGCTCGGCCATGCGTACCGACTCGTGGACCAGCATGGTGTGGTGGCGGAACGGGCCTTCGTCCACCCCGTGGTCCACCCGGTACAACTTGAGCGCGCCGGTGAGGACGAAGGCGTCCAGGGCCTCCTGGAGGCGGTCGCCCGTGTCCTCGTAGATGCCGCGGATGTGCGTCTCCTCGGCCGTGCCCTCCGCCGATTCGAGGTCGTGGAAGTCCTGGACGCCCATGTAACCGGTCGGCCGCGGCAGCGAGATGAGGAAGTCACGCGGGAAGATGTCCTCCCCGTCGCCCGGGTCGACGAAGACGTTGGCGAACGGCGTCGCGGTGTAGCCGACGTACTGGGCGCGCGGCAACAGGGTGAGCAGCTGGGAGATCTGGCTGTTGATGGCCGTACGGGCCACCTTGCCGTCCTCCCACTTCTTCGGGTCCGTGGTGTTGACCGAGGCCTGGTCCGACTCGTCGTCGATGATCAGCGCGGGGATCTCGGAGAGGATGGGGCCGATCTTCTTGAGGTCCTTGATCAGCTTGGACAGGACGGACTTGTTCTTCTTCACGACCATGACGCGGGCTGCCGCGTGGTGCAGGTTGGCGGGGTCGTAAAGAGGCTGCGTCCGGGCCTGCTTCTCGATGTCGAGGGCCCGGATGCCGTTCTCCAGGCTCTTGTAGTCGTCGTCGCGTGTGGTGAGGCGTTCGATGTCGAACGCGCCCAGGGCGGACGGGCGGCCGCCGTGGCTGACGAACTTCGCCGGCCAGTCCTCGTCGTCCTGGTAGTCGATGCCGACCAGCGCGTCCGGATCCGCCGGGTCGGCGCCGCGCAGGATGTTCTCGCGGCCGATCAGCTCCATGTCCAGGCGGCGCTGGGTCTGGCCACGGAGGAGGTTGAGCGTGCCTCCGAGCACGATGACCAGGCGGTATCCGGCGTCGATGGCCTTGGCCGTGACGCCCGTGAAGTTGGCGGTCTTGCCCGACTGGACGTAGCCGACGACGAGGCCCCGCGCCCCGTACGCCTCGGTCCTGGTGGGATCGGAGAGCCGCTCGACCACGGCGTGGCTCGCCTCGTCGAGACCGGCGACCGCCTCGTCGGACCATCCCTTGCGGCGCAGGAGCTGCTCGTACGAGTTCCAGTAGAAGGAGCGCGCGGCGGCGGCGTCGCGCGAGTACCAGGACGTGAACTCCTTGCTGATCACCGTCGGTCCGGGCTCCTTGAACACCGGGACCGCACCGTCGAGCGCCTTGCGCAGATCGGCGCCGAAGCCCAGTCGGTCGTACGCCTCGGAGCGGCGGGCGTCGGTACGGGCCGGGGTGGCCGGCCAGTCGGCGTGTTCCGCCAGGTCCCAGGCGGTCAGGGTGCGATGCCAGAGCGCGATCAGGCTGTCGCCCGGGTCCGCCGCGAGGATCCGGTCACGGAAGTGGCCGAGCGCGGTGTCGGCCGGTTCCTCGGCCTCGGAGAGCACGAAGGCGAGCTTGGCGAAGGGCTTCGGACCGCGGCGCATCGCGGCCAGCACATCGCCGTGCAGGGTGAACAGGTGATCGGTCATGGCGTCGCGGCTCTCTCAGGTCGGAACGGGGCGGGGGAGTGGCGGTTCAGCGTTCGAGCTCGCAGCGCGCGGCGGTCACCAGGACGCTGTTCCACAGCGCCACGTTGTCGGTGTGGACGGCCCGGACCCGCTCCTTCTGGAAGATTTCGTTGACCATGAGGTAGAGCATGCTCTTCACCACGGGGGCGTCGTTGAGCCCCCCGCGCCGGCCGCCGTTCAGCAGCTGCCGGTACTCCTTGTTGAGCCGTACTTCCCGCTGCTCGCGGTCGAGTTCGAAGAAGACGTCCGACGGGAGCGTGTCCCAGCGGAAGGCGATCGGGTCCTCGCCCTCCAGCTCCGGCAGTTCGTCGCGCAGGGTTCGCCGCAGCTTGGGGTCCATGCCCTTCCCGGCCGGGAGGACGGCCTTGCGCTGCGGCTCGGTCGCGCGTCTGGCGGCTTCCCGGTACGTGGCCGCCGCCTCCTGCACGTACGTACCGAAGGCCTGTCCTTCTCCGTCCACGGCCTGCTCCAGGCCGCGGGCGAACGCGGGCGTGACGGTCACTCCGTCCTTCTTCACCGTGAGGGCGAAGACGTCGTTCGGTTCGGAGGGCAGCTCGACGACGACCCGGGCGAGCGCGAGGTGGCCCTCGGGGCTGCGGGTGCTGTTCCAGCCGCCCGCCTGGACGAGCCGGTCGTTGCGGTAGATGTAGAAGCCCTGGCGCTCGGCGAGCGGGCCGATCCCGCGGTAGCTGACCAGGGGCGACTTCGGTGGCCAGATGTGCGCGGTGAGCGCGACCTCGCCGACGCCCTGGACCAGCGCGGTGTACGTACGGGGGAAACCGGCCCGGCCGGGCACCCGGTAGCCGAACGGGTCGATCGGCTCGACGCCGCGGTGGTCCAGCTCCTCCTTGGTCCGGACGTCCTCGACGACGATGTCTATGTTGAAGTCCTCACGGGCGAGGAAGCGGTGGAGGTAGAGGCCCAGCTGGGTCTCCAGCTTCTCGATCGCGTCGTTGAGATAGCGGTCGGCCTGGCCGGTGGTGACGGTGTCGAAGGCGCGGACGCTGTCCCAGCGCACGATCGTGCCCTGCCACTCGATGAGGCCGTCGTAGCGGTCGACGAGGTCCTGGCAGTAACCCGGGTCGACGATGTCGCAGGTGAAGTCGGCCTGCGCGCGGGCCGTCAGCCAGCGGCGGCCGGTGGAAGGGCTGCGCTTGGTGCGGCTGATGACGGTGAGCGAGTCGGCGTGCGAGAGGGAAGCGGCCTTGAGTCCTGCGCCGAAGTGTCCGAGGGCGCCGTCGTCGTAGTTCTGACGGCCGCCGACCGTCATCGCGGTGTCCAGCGCCGCGTCGTCCATCCCGCGGCCGTCGTCTATGACGAGCAGACTGACCAGGCGGTCCTCGTCGCGCAGGAAGCTGACGACGACGTTGCGCGCCCCGGCGTCGATGGAGTTGTCGACCAGGTCGGCGATGGCAGCCTCGAATCCGTACCCCTGATGCGTCAGTGACTCGACGTAGCGGGCAGCGGGCGGGAGCCGCTTGGTGCCGGTGGTGGGAACCTCGAACTGCCAGTCGGCAGAGGGCTGATACGGGGGCATGAAGGCTTCCTCGCGCACACAGAGCTGAGACCTGCGTGGGGAGGTGTGGCCCTGGAATGAGTAGTTGGCTGTGATGATATTGCAAAGGTCGGACAGTGGGGGCTCTCGGTGACAAAAGCGTTGCCGGAGGTCGCCGTCAGAGCCGCCCCGGCGCCCCGAACCACTCCCGGCACTCCGGCTGGTTCGGGCGGACGATGAGCAGGATCGCCACGGCGAGCCAGATCAGGGCCAGGATCGGGATCGCGGCGAAGGCCCAGACGCAGACGGTGAAGGCCAGGGCCACCCATCCGTAGGCGATGGCCGAATTGCGCACATTGGGGTGGCGGGTCGGGAACTTGAGGGCGGTCAGGATGCCCCAGGCGGCGATGGCCAGGATGAGGATGCCGACGAAGACGACCGTACCGGCGTGGGCTTCTCCGGGAGTCCGGCAGCACGGGGTCGACGCGTCCGCCTCGCCCCAGATGGACGTGGCGATGGAGACGCTGTTGGTCACCAGGGCCAGGCCGAGGATCGCCTGGAGGCCGCCGACGACGATCATGAGGACGCGCAGGCTGCTGACCGGGGCGGGCATCTGGCCCCCGACGGGAGGCGGGCCGCCGCCGAAGCCGCCGGTGCCGGGCGGGTGCGGTGGGCGGGGCGGGCCGCCGGGGCCCGGGTTGCTGCGGGCCCAAGGGCGTGGGGGTGGGCGCTTGTTGTCGGGCGTGCCCCGGTCGTCCGCGCTCATGTGTGGCCTTCCCCCGCAGTGGTCCACGCTCCAGGAGGCCATGGTCGGGGCGCGGGGTGTGGTTGGCCAGAGATAAGTCGGCCATGTGCGGCCTGGACGGGCGGGGTGTCGGCGGACGCGTACCGCTTCCGTCCCGCCGGTCGAGGTCTCCAGGGCGAGTGCCGGCGAGAGGAACCCTCCGCGAGTCTGCCGGCACGACGGCACGACGGCACGACGGCACGACGGCACGACGGCACGACGGCACGACGGCACGTGCGCCCGGTCGGCGTGTGGGCGGGCCGACGCCCGCCGGCAAGGTGGAGCGCGGGGAAGTTTGGGCGGAGGCCAGGCCGTGTAGATACCGACGCAGGATCAGCCAGCGTCGCACTGGCCGCCGCATCAAAGGGCGTGGCGTGCGACCGGAATCGTCGATGCGGGGGAGAGATGGACGCCGGTGTCATAGCACTGCTGGTGGCGGCGGTGGGTGTGGCCGGCACGTTGCTGGCGCCCATCACCACGACATGGGTGGGCTCGCGGGCCCGGCTCCAGGAGTTCGAGCTTCAACAACGAGCCGAGCAGGCCAGACGCCATGTCGAAGAGGCTCAGCGGAACCTGGAACGGCGACGGGAGACCTACGTCGCTCTGAACTCCGCGACCCGCCGCTATCGGATTCTGATGATGGAAGACGTTCATGTCCTGCTGAACGGGGGCCCGTTGGACGCGGACGGGGCCATCGAGAACGCCCGTCTTGAGTTCCAGGACGTCTACGCGCAGGCGCAGATGCTGATCCCCGACTCCGTTCTGGGGCCGTGCCATGAGACTCGTGTGGCGCTTGCGGAGGCAAGGAAGGTCATAGCCGCGCTTCACAAGGAAGGCGAGCCGGGCCAAGAAGCGTGGCAGGGCGTGCACGCCGACGTGATGCGGATCTGGGATCTCATCCAGGCCATGCAGGAGGCCATGCGCGCCGACCTCGGTATCACTGCGTCACTCCCGGCCGGACGGGCCTCCGGCCAGCTCCCGTACGTACCCGACCCCCCGCTCCCCGCCCAGCACCGGTTCCTCTCCCGTCGGGACGAATCCCGTCCGGGTCAGGACCGAGCGTGAGGCGGTGTTCGTGACGGTGGCGGCGGCGCGGAGCCTCGTCAGGGCGTATGTGGTGGTGCAGAGCGTGAAGAGGCGGCGGACCGTGGCCGTTGCCAGGCCGCGGCCGGTGGCCTTCTCGGCCAGGCGGAAGCCCAGTTCGGCCTCGCCCTCCGCCACGTCCACCAGGTTGAAGCGGCCCAGGATCTCGCCGTCCCGCGTCACCAGCACGTGGAAGTGGCAGTCGCCCGCGGACTGTTCGGCGAGGCGTGCCGTGAGGTGCGCGGTGAAGTGGGTGAAGTAGTCGTCTCCGCGGTCCGGCACCGAGACCGCGAAGAAGGCGCGGTTCTCCTCCTCGAACGCGAGCAGGGCCGGGGCGTGGTCGGGGCGCAGGCGCTGGAGTTCGGGCATGGCGGCAGGGTATGCGGGCGGGCGTGCCGAGGGCTCGGGGTTATGGGGATGCGCGGGGGTGGGGTGGCGGTGAGGCGGACGTTGTGCGGATGCCTGGTCCAGGCCGTCTGCCGGGAGTCCTTGGCGTGACCGGTCCGGGCTTCGTTCCCGGCCCGGCCGGAGAGCTTGATTGCCGACGAAGCCGGCGACGCATTGACCGGGCCATGAGGCGGATCACGGGAGCTTGACCTCAACCATGGTTGAGCCACCAGGCTCATGTGCATCAGCGGGCGGCCGTCAGCGGCCCCCGGAAACTGCACATGCTGGGGGTCTGCTCATGTCCGAGAACCGTGTCGTCCTGGTCGCCGGCGCTACCGGCCGGCAGGGCGGTGCCACCGCCCGAGCGCTGCTGGCGCGCGGCTGGACCGTGCGTGCGCTGGTCCGGGACCCGGGCAAGCCCGAGGCGCTGGCGCTGAAGGAGGCAGGCGCGATCCTGGTCCGCGGGAACCTCGATGACACGGCCACGCTGCATGCGGCGCTGGACGGGGTGTACGGAGTTTTCAGCGTGCAGACCTTCACCGGCCCGGACGCCTTCGCCGGCGAAGTACGCCAGGGCAAGAACCTCGCGGACGCCGCCGCCCGCGCCGGCATCGCCCACTTCGTGTACAGCTCCGTGGACGGCGCACAGCACCCGGGCCAAGTGCGGCACTTCGCAAGCAAGGGCGAAGTGGAGCAGCACATCACCACGCTCGGTCTGCCGGCGACGATTCTGCGACCCACGTTCTTCATCACCAACTTCGAGCACCTGGGCCCGCAGTGGCAGGACGGCGAGCTGGTGTTCGCGCTGGCGCTGGATCCGCGGACACGACTGCAGATGATCACCCCGGACGACATCGGGATCCTGGCCGCCGACGCCTTCGACGCCCCGGCCGACCACCTGGGACGTGCGATCGAGATCGCCGGGGACGAGCTGACCGGTCCGCAGATGGCCGAGGTCTTCGCCCGCGCCGCCGGCCGGCCGGTGCGCTTCCACCCTTCTCCGATCGAACAGCTCCGTGCCCACAGCGAGGAAATGGCCGCCATGTTCGACTGGTTCAACACCGTGGGCTTCACCGCGGACGTGGCCGCCCTGCGCCGCAGCCACCCCGGTCTGACGCCTCTGGACCAGTGGGTGCGCAGTCACTGGTCGGCGCCCGCGGAGCCTGCGCAGGTCGGCTGACCCGCCACAGGCACCCTCGTTCCTCGGCATGGGCCACCGCGGGCTCACCCGCCGGCACGCGCCACGCGGCAGTGTGGCGGCCGGGTGCGCGGGTGCGACCGTCACGGACGCGGGACGACGGCGAGCCCGCGAAACGCCGCCCGCCCCGGCCCCCGCCCCGTTCCGTACCGGCGCTACGCCCTCCCGTGGCAGTCCCGGTAGGACCGCTCCGAGCCGCACCAGCACGCCGCGCTCCTCGCCGGCGGCCACGGGACCGCGCGGCCGCGGGCGGCCAGGGTCGTCGCGTACTGCGGGAGCAGGTCCGGGTCGGACGGGGAGGCGGCCTCGGAGGCGGCGAACGCCTCGTACGACGGGACCGTGCCCGTCACGATGCCGAGGTTCGGGGTCCCCGCCGCGTGCAGGTCGCGCAGGGCCGCCTCCAGGCGGGCCAGGTGGTCCGGGTGCGAGGCGTACTCACTGCCGAGGCCCGGGTACGCGGTGAGGAGCTCGCGCAGTTCGGGCTCCGGCCAGTGGAGCACCGCCACCGGGAACGGGCGGGACAGGGCCGTGCGGTACGTGCCGAGTTCGGCGCGGAGGCGGGTGATCTCGGCCCGGAGCTCGCCCGGGTCCGAGGAGCCCAGCGCCCACAGCCGCTTCGGGTCGTGGAGCTCGTCCAGCGGGACGGCCGCGGTGTGGAGGGCGTCGGCCAGCTCGTCCCAGGCGTCGTGCGTGACGCCCATCAGGCGGCGGACCCGGTGGCGGCCGGTCAGCAGCGACTGGGTGGCGTACGGGACCTCCTCGCCCGGGGCGATGAGCAGGGTGAGGGCCGTGGAGAAGTAGTCGTGGGCCGACTCCAGCTCGTCGTGGGCCTCCAGGGTCTCGGCCGCGATCTCCCAGGGCGCCGCCTCCAGGGGGCCGGCCGCGCGGATGCCGTCGATGATCGCGCGGGCCTCCGCCTCGTGGCCGTACTCCCACAGGTTGGCGGCGTTGAGCGCCTTCACCAGGTGGGGGTGTTCGGTGTCGGGGTCGCTGAGCAGGGAGTCGTAGAGCGTGGTGGCACGGGCGCGGTCGCCGGCGAGTTCCAGATGGGCCGCCGCCTGGAGGAGCAGCGGTTCGTGGTCCTCCGGGTACTGCGCCGCGGTGCGCAGCAGGCGCTCGGCTTCGGTGGTGTGGTCGGCAGGCGTGTCGGGGCGCATGGACCACACGGTACTGCCGGACGGGCGGGGCACGGAGGGATGTTGCGGCTCCGGGGAGCGCGCCGGTGGGTGAGCCTTGTTACGACTCTGGAGAGTTGCGGGCCCGGGGCCTATCGTGCGGGCCGTGCGGCAGCGGATGCGTGAGCGGATACCGGTGGTGGTGCAGCGTGACGTGCGCGGGAGGCGGCTGGCCGCGCGCGGACTGTGGACGGGCGCGGAGCTGGTGGTGACGCTCGGCGTCGTCCTGCTGCTGCTCGTCGCCCATCAGCTGTGGTGGACCAACCGGCAGGCCCGCGCCGAAGCCGCCGACACCGTGCACGCCCTCCAGCGGGACTGGGCGGAGCCGGAGGAGGCCGCCGATGCGCCCGTGGCGGAGGAGCCGCAGGAGGCAGAGGACGGGGACAGCCCCGTCGTGGGGGAGAAGGACGGGGGCGGAGGCGGGGCGGGGGCCGGTGCCTCGTCCACGCCCCGGCGGTCCCAGGCGTACGCCGTCATCCGCATCCCGCGCATCGGGCTGACCGCGCCCGTCGCCCAGGGCATCAGCAAGCACGGTGTCCTGGACAAGGGGTACGTCGGGCACTACCCGCGCACCGCGCAGCCCGGCGGCTCCGGGAACTTCGCGCTCGCCGGGCACCGCAACACGCACGGCGAGCCCTTCCGCCACATCAACCGGCTGCGCGCCGGCGACCGGATCACCGTCGAGACCCGGGACGCGGTGTACACGTACACCGTCGACAAGACCCTCGCCCGGACCCAGCCGGGCGACAGCGGGGTCATCGCCGCGGTGCCGCGCAGCAATGTGAAGCCGTACGTGGGCTACCGGAGCGCCGGGTCCTATCTGACGCTGACGACGTGCACGCCCGAATTCACCTCGCGGTACCGGCTGGTGGTGTGGGGGAAGCTGACCGGCGTACGGGAGCGCTGAGCACCCGAGCACCGGGAGCGAGGTCGTAAGGTTCTCTGACGTGCTCAGACGACGTCCGCAGTTGCTGTGGTTGCTGGTCCCCTACGTGCTCTACCTGGGGGCGCTGCCGTTCGTGAACCGGGTCCATCCCGTCGTTCTCGGACTGCCGTTCCTCTTCTTCTGGCTGCTCGGGGCGACCCTGCTCACCCCCGTCGCCGTATGGCTGACCCGGCGGGGTGACCGCCGGTGAACGCCGCCGTCGCCACCTCCGTCTTCGGCGTCTTCATGGTCGCCACCGTCGCTCTCGGGCTGTTCGCCGTGCGCGGCAGACGCGGGGGAGAGGGAGGCGGGCTCGCCGAGTGGTCGGTGGGCGGGCGCAGCCTGGGGACCGTCTTCATCTGGGTGCTCATGGCCGGCGAGGGCTACACCAGCTTCAGCTACCTCGGTGCCGCCGGCTGGGGCTACAACTACGGGGCGCCCGTCCTGTACGTGGTCGCGTACATGTCCTGCGGATACGCCGTCGGCTACGTCGTCGGGCCGATGCTCTGGGCGTACGCGCGCAAGCACGGGCTCGTCGGGATCACCGACATGGTGGCGCACCGCTTCGGCCGGCCCTGGCTCGGGGCGCTCGTCGCCGTCCTCGCGACCGTCTTCCTGCTCCCGTACATCCAGCTCCAGATCACCGGCATGGGCGTCGTCGTCTCGACGATCTCCTACGGCGCCATCAGTCTGAACTGGGCCTACTTCATCGCCTTCGCCGTCACCACCGGCTTCGTCGTGGTCAGCGGGCTGCGCGGCAGCGCGTGGGTGTCCGTGCTGAAGGACGTGCTGGTCATCGTCACGCTCGGCTTCCTGGCCGTGTACGTGCCCGCGCACTACTTCGACGGCTACGGGCCCTTCCTCGACCGGCTCGTCACCGAGAAGAGCGAGTGGCTGACCTTCCCCGGGCACGGGGACAGCGGCCTGGGACAGGCCTGGTTCATCACGACCTCCTTCCTCAACTCGCTGACCGTGGTGATCTTCCCGACGACCGTCGCCGGCTACCTCGGCGCGAAGAACGCGGACGTGCTCCGGCGCAACGCGATGTGGCTGCCCGCCTACAACGTGCTGTTGTTCGTGCCCATGCTGCTCGGCATGGCGGCCCTGTTCGTCGTGCCGGGGCTGGTCGGCGCCGAGTCGAACCTGGCGCTCTTCAAGCTGGTCGTGGACTCGCTGCCGGCCTGGTCGGTCGGGATCATCGGTGTCGCCGCCGCGCTCTCCTCGATCGTGCCCATGGCCGTCTTCATGCTGGTCATCGGGACGATGTGGGGACGCAGCGTGCTCTCGCTCGTACCGCGCTGGGAGCGGCGGCAGAAGGGTGCGGCCCAGATCGTCGTCGTGGTCGCGGGGAGCCTCGCGCTGCTGCTCACGTACACCGCGCCGAACACCCTCGTACGGCTGTCGCTGATCTCGTACGAGGGTATGGCGCAGCTGCTCCCCATGGTGCTGCTGGGGCTGATGTGGCGGCGGCTGACGCTGCTCGGGGCGATGAGCGGGCTGGTCGTCGGGGTGGGGGTGGTCTGCGGGTTCGTGTTCACCGAGAACGACCCGGTGTGGGGCGTCAACGCCGGCATCGTCGCGCTCGGCGCCAACCTGGCCGTCGCGCTCGCGGTGACGTACGCCGGTCCGCGCGAGCACGACGGCCGGCCGGACGACGAGGTGCTCGCGCGGGACGAGATCGAGGACGAGGAGGCGCTCGTCCCGGCGGGATAGGAGGGCGGGCGGACCGGTCCGTTTCCGCAGCGGTCGGCGTCGGTGTACGCAGGCCCGGTCCGTTTCCGCAGCGGGGCGTCCGCGTACCGGCGCCAGGTGCGCTTGCGCAGACCGCCGACGCGAATCGGGGCGGCTCCAGCAGCAGCGCGTCCGCGCACCGGCGTCAGGTCCGTTCCCGCAGCAGCAGCACGCTGACGGTCGCCACCAGGGCCAGCCCCACCGACAGCAGCAGCGCCCCGTCCGCGCCCGATCCCGTCGTCGCGACGGCGATCGTCACGGCGACGCCCGCCGACGAGCCGATGTAACGCGCGGTGTTGTTCGCGCCCGAGCCCATCGCCGCCCGTTCCGGCGGCACCGATTCGATCGCCAGTCGGGGCAGGGCGGCGTTCAGCAGGCCGCTGCCGGCGCCCGACACGACCAGAGCCGGGATCAGCCGGAGCCACACCGCCGCGCCCGGGTGGGCCCCGGCGTCCAGTGAGCCCAGCAGGGAGACCACCCCCACCGCGTGCAGGGAGAAGCCTGCGGCCAGCTGGTGACGGGGCGCCACCCGGCCCGTCAGCCGGCGTGCCTGCAACGCCACGACGAACGCCGTGCCCGACCAGAGCAGGAACAGCCATGCCGAGCCGAGCGCCGACAGCCCGAGTGCCCGCTGGAGAAGCGTGGGCAGATAGCTGAACAGGCCGATCACGGCGAGCCCCGTGAACAGCCCGCCGGCCGCCGAGGCCAGGAACGGGCGGCTGCGCAGCAGTGCCGGGTCGATCAGTGGGGCCGCAGCCCGGCGCTCCACCGCGAGGAACAGGCAGGCCAGTACGAGGGAGGCGAGCAGCAGCAGACCGACGGGGGCGCGCAGCCAGCCGTCCCGGCCGAGGGTCAGCGCCGTCAGCAGCGCCGTCATCGCCAGTCCCAGCACCGCCGCGCCGGCCAGGTCCGGGCGGCCTTCGCGCGGTGCCCGGGACTCGTCGAGCGTACGGAAGGCGAAGGCGGCCGTGAGGAGCGCGGCGAGGCCCAGCACGACGTACGTCAGCCGCCAGTCGACGGAGCCGAGCGACCCCGCCAGCAGGGGGCCGAGCGCGATCCCCGCGCTCACGAACGCACCCCAGATCCCCGTCGCCCTGATCCTTGCCGCACCTGCCGGGAACGCCCCGACGAGCAGTCCCAGGCTGGTGGCCAGGATCGCGGCGCTCGCCGCCCCCTGGGCGACCCGGGCCAGCGTGAACGTGAGGGTGTCGGTCGCGAGGGCGCCGAGTCCGGCGGTGAGGCCGAGGGCGAGCGTGCCGAGCAGGAAGAGTCTGCGGCGTCCGTAGTCGTCGGCGAGGCTGCCCACGACCAGCAGGACCGCGGCGAGACCGAGCGGGGTGCCGTTGAGCAGCCAGGCCTGTTCGGACGGCGGGGTGGCCAGGGCGGCCGAGATCCCCGGGACCGTCGTCATCGGCGAGGTGTAGTTCATCAGCGCCACGGCGGTGGCGGCGGAGGTGATCGCGAGGGTCGGTCCGGGGCGGGAACGGGGGCGGGAGCGGGGAGGGTGGATCGGCGCGGATCTCGGTTGCGGGAGGCGGGGGCGTACGGGCTGGGGCATGTCATCGCTCCGGGGTTCGCCAGGGTTCGCACGGGCGTCGCGCGACCGGACCGCGGGGGGCGCGGCACTTCCCGCAGTGAGTTCGGTGAATGAACTCGCCAGGGAGCGCCGACGCTAGCACGCCAGGTTCATTCACCGAACCGTGAGGGAGTAAAGTGAGCGCATGGCTCTCGGCAAGGACTATGCGAACCAGCGGTGCTCCATCGCCCGCGCACTCGAAGTGGTCGGCGAGCGCTGGACCCTGCTGGTGCTGCGCGACGCCTTGTACGGCGTCCGCCGGTACAACGACTTCCTCGTGCACCTCGGCATCCCGCGCGCCGTCCTCGCCACCCGGCTCCAGTCCCTCATCGAGGCCGGGCTCCTGGAGAAGCACCGCTACCAGGATTCGCCGCCGCGCGAGGAGTACGTCCTGACCGACAGCGGCAAAGCGCTCTGGCCGGTCCTCCGTGTCCTCGGGGAGTGGGGGCGCGACCACCTCGCCGGCACCCTTGCGACGCGTGTCTTCGTCCACGCCGACTGCGGCACGGAACTGGGTGCGTACGGCGAATGCCCGGCCTGCTCCGTCCCCGTACCGCCCGAGGACGTCGAGATGAGGCCCGGTGAGGGCCTCGATGCGGACACCGACAATCCGGTCGGCCGCGCACTGCTCGCGCCCCGTCGGCTTCTGATGCCCCTGGAAGCCGATCGTGTATAACGGTTAAAGGTTGAAGCGCCGTGCGGACCCGCACCGCGCGTCGCGCAAGAGCGGTCGCGGGACAGCGGCCGCAGGAGAACGGGAGGGGGAGGAACCATGGACGTGAGCGCCAGGCAGCGCATGCGCGGTGGCCTCGCCCGGGTGCTGAGGCCCGCCGGGATCCTGCTCTTCTTCCTTACCGAGGTCCTGCTCGCCGAGGGCGGCAGCCTCTCCGCCGCCGTGGCGCTCGCCGCCACCGCGGCCGCCGGCACCGCGCTCGCCGCCTGCTCGGTCATCAGCGCGCGCTGCGCCGCCCCGGTGCCCCGCACCCGGGTCCGTACCGCCATGCGCGACCGGGAGAAACGCACCGCGTTCCTTCCGCAACGGGACCCCGACGCCAAGGGGCGCCGCCGGCCCCGAGCCCCGGGCCACGTCCTCCTGACGGCCGCGTAGGGCTCCCCTCTTTCCTCTTCTCCGCCCCGGGTACGGACGCGCTGTGCGCGCATACGTACGGGCGCCCCGCGCGGATCGTCATGCCGAAGCTGATCCCTTCCCGATCCCCTTCCCGGCACGACGAGACCCCCGGAGGGCTCATCCATGTCCGCCTTCATGTCCGCATTCGCCAGCCTGGTCGGCGCCCTCGCCGACGCGCTCCACCCGCTCTTCCAGAACGCGTCCACCGCCGCCGCGATCGTCCTGTTCACCGCCCTCGTACGCCTCGCCGTACACCCCCTGTCGCGGGCCGCGGCGCGTGGGCAGAAGGCGCAGCGGCGGCTCCAGCCGCAGATCGCCGAGCTGCGCAAGAAGCACAAGAAGAACCCCGAGCGGATGCAGAAGGCGCTCATGGAGCTGCACAAGGAGGAGAAGGTCTCCCCGCTCTCCGGCTGCCTGCCGAGCCTCCTGCAGATGCCGGCCTTCTTCCTGCTCTACCACCTCTTCTCCAGTACGAGGATCGGCGACGAGGCCAACGAACTCCTCGGCCACCAGCTCTTCGGCGCCCCGCTCGGCGAGCGCTGGCGCGACGCGCTCGCCGACGGCGGGATGTTCGGGGCGCAGGGCCTCGTGTACGTGGGGCTGTTCGTGATCGTCGCCGCCGTCGCCACGTTCAACTACGGCCGGACCAAGCGCCAGATGGCCGCCAACCCCGTCACCCCGGCCACGGGCCCCGACGGGCAGCCGGTCCCGGGCATGGGCGCGATGACGAAGGTGATGCCGCTGATGTCCTTCTTCACGCTCTTCACCGTGGCCTTCGTGCCGCTGGCCGCCGCGCTGTACGTCGTCACCAGCACCACCTGGACCGCGGTCGAGCGGGCCTACCTGTACCGCGACATGCCGGCCGCGGGCGCTGCCATGGCCCCCGCGGCGTAACCGCGTCCGCGTGGGCGTCGGTCCAGTGTGTGAACAGGGTCTTGCGGAGTGATCGGATGTCTTGGAGGATCGGACAAGCCTGCGATGGCCGCAACCCATCCGACGGGCCCGATCTCGACCTAGGGAGACAGACCGTTGAAGTTGCTTCGTGTGGGTACTGCGGGTGCGGAACGTCCGGCGCTGCTGGACGAGGACGGAACCCTGCGTGACCTGTCCGGGATCGTCGCCGACATCGACGACGCGCTGCTCGCCGACGGGGACGCGCTCGCCCGGGTACGGGCCGCCGCGGCCGCGCCCGGGGAGCTGCCCGCGCTCGACGCCGAGGGGCTGCGGGTGGGTCCGCCGCTCGGCCGGATCGGCAAGATCGTGTGCATCGGGCTGAACTACCACGACCACGCCACGGAGACCGGCGCCCAGATACCGGGCGAGCCGATCCTCTTCTTCAAGGCGCCGGACACGGTGGTCGGGCCCGAGGACGCCGTGCTCGTGCCGCGCGGCAGCGAGAAGACCGACTGGGAGGTCGAGCTCGCCGTCGTCATCGGACGCACCGCCCGGTACCTGGACTCCGCGGAGGAGGGGCTCGCGCACGTCGCCGGATACGCGGTGGCGCACGACGTCTCCGAGCGCGCGTTCCAGATCGAGCGCGGCGGCACGTGGGACAAGGGCAAGAACTGCGAGACGTTCAACCCGCTGGGCCCCTGGCTCGTGACGGCCGACGAGGTCGCCGACCCGCAGGCGCTGTCGCTGAAGCTCTGGGTCAACGGCGAGCTGAAGCAGGACGGCACGACGGCCGACCAGATCTTCCCGGTCGGCGAGGTCGTGCGCTACCTGAGCCACTTCATGACGCTCTACCCGGGCGACGTGATCAACACGGGGACGCCGGCGGGCGTCGCGATGGGGCAGCCCGATCCGAAGCCGTATCTGCGGGCGGGGGACGTCGTGGAGCTGGAGATCGCGGGGCTGGGGCGGCAGCGGCAGGAGC
Organism: Streptomyces sp. NPDC091416; assembly: GCF_044756845.1. Classification (NCBI taxonomy): domain Bacteria; kingdom Bacillati; phylum Actinomycetota; class Actinomycetes; order Kitasatosporales; family Streptomycetaceae; genus Streptomyces; species Streptomyces sp. NPDC091416. Next base: position 667,779 of record NZ_JBIVTU010000002.1, on the reverse strand, counting down.
TGAAGGGGGCGTAGGGGTTGGCCTTCGGGCCCGGGTGGGGCCGGGGGCCGCTCCCGTCCTCCATCGCCGGACGGGCCGGAAGGCCCGGGCCGGAATGGACGTCCTCCATCGCCGGACGGGCTTGATTCCGGCGGGCTGTGCCGGGCTTGGCTGGGCTTGGTCGCAGGCTCGGTGCGTGAGGGCGATGTGCCGGGCCGACGTTGCCGGGCCGGCTTGATTCGTCCGGCTCGTTCGGTCAGCGAGGGTGCTGGAGGCGTAAAGATCGGAGGGGTGGGGGCTGCCTGGCGGTGGCCCCCACCCCTCCGTCCGTACCGGGGCCGGTCAGTCGCTGATCTTCGTGGCGAACTGTTCCAGCGCCTCGACCACCAGTGCGTGGTCCTCCGCCTGGGGCAGGCCCGAGACCGTGACCGATCCGATGACGCCCGCGCCCTCGACCGCGATCGGGAACGATCCGCCGTGCGCGGCGTACGTGTCCGGGTCCAGGCGCGAGGCCTCGTCGAACGTCGTCCCCTTGGCCCGGAACCGGGTCCCGACCAGGTACGAGCTCTCGCCGTACCGCTCGACGACCTTGCGCTTGCGGTCGATCCAGGCGTCGTTGTCCGCGCTGGAGCCGGGCAGTGCGGCATGGAACAGCTGCTGGGCCCCGCGCCGGATGTCGATCGCGACCGGGGCGTGCCGTTCCCGGGCCAGGGCCACGAGCAGGCCGCCGAGCGCGTACGCGTCGTCGTAGCCGAAATGCGGCAGCGTCAGCCGGCGCTCCTGGGCGATCAGCTCGGAGATGGTCGGAGCGGTGGGGTTCATGCGGACTGCTCCTCGGTGGAGTGAGCGGTGGCGGACACGGAGGCGGAGGCCGCGGGCAGGGTGACCGTGACGCCGTCGCGGGCCGAACGGCGGGCGGCCTCCAGGACGTCCAGCGCGGCGGCGGCCTGGAGGGCGGTCACCGGATTCTCGCCCTTCCCGCGCAGCGCGTCGGCGACCGCCGCGTAGTAGGCGGGGTAGTCGCCCGGCAGCGTACGCACCGGGGTGCCGCCGCCCGTGAGCGGGGACTCGCCCGAACCGAGCCGGCCCCACAGCGCCTCGTCCTCCACGCCCCACGGCGCCCGCGCCGACGGGCGGGTGCCCTCGCGCAGGGCGGCCTCCTGGGGGTCGAGGCCGTACTTGACGTACCCGGCGGCCGACCCGAGCACCCGGAAACGCGGGCCGAGCTGGGCCGTCGTCGCGCTCACGTACAGATGCGAGCGGACCCCGCCGGTGTGGGTGATGGCCAGGAACGTGTCGTCGTCGGCCGCCGCGCCCGGGCGGCGCACGTCCGACTCCGCGTACACCTGCGTCGCCGGGCCGAACAGGACCAGCGCCTGGTCGACGACATGGCTGCCCAGGTCGTACAGCAGCCCGCCGATCTCCTGCGGGTCGCCCGACTCGCGCCAGCCGCCCTTCGGCCGGGGGCGCCACCGCTCGAAGCGCGACTCGAAGCGCTGCACCTCGCCCAGCTCGCCGTTGGCGACCAGCGAGCGCAGGGTGAGGAAGTCGTTGTCCCAGCGGCGGTTCTGGAAGACCGAGAGCAGCAGCCCGCGCTCCTCGGCCAGGGCCGCGAGCTCCCGGGCCTCGGCGGCCGTACCGGCGACCGGCTTGTCCACGACCACGGGCAGACCGGCCTTCAGTGCGGCCGTCGCGAGCGGGACGTGGGTCCTGTTCGGCGACGCGATCACGATCAGGTCGAGCTCGTCCGCCCGCGCCCACAGCTCCTCCGGGGAGGCGGCGAACCGGACGTCGGGGAACTCGGCGCGGGCCTGCTCCCGGCGTTCCTCGTTCGACGTGACGACCGTGTCCAGGACGAGGCCCTCGGTCGCGGCGATCAGCGGGGCGTGGAAGACGGAACCCGCCAGGCCGTAGCCGACGAGTCCGACGCGCAGGGGGGTCCCGGACGATCCGGAGGTCTCGTGAGTCGCGTGGGCAGTCATGCCTTCCACTTTGGCAACGCTGTTGCCAAAGTGCAAGCGCAGGAGACAATGGGTCCGTGAACAGGAGTAACAGCGGCGCGAACCTGCCGACACTGCGCAGCCACAACGCGGCGCTCGTGCTCGACCTGCTGCGGGCGGCGGGCGAGCGCGGCATCAGCCGGATCGAACTCGCCGGGCGGACCGGGCTCACCCCGCAGGCCGTCAGCAAGATCACCGCCCGGCTGCGCGCCGAGGGCCTGGCGGCCGAGGCAGGCCACCGCGCCTCGACGGGCGGCAAGCCGCGTACCGTGCTGCGGCTGGTCCCGGACGCCGCTCACGCGGTGGGGCTCCATCTGGACCGCGACGAGCTGACCGTGGTGCTCGTCGACCTCGCGGGCTCGGTGGCCGCGAGCCGTACGGCTCCGCTGGACCTCGGCGCCCCGGCGGACGAGGTGCTCGCGGCGGCGGCCGGGGCGGTCGCCGCCGTGCGGGGCGACGGTGCGCAGTCCGTGCTCGGGGCGGGCGTCGCCGTACCGGGGCCGCTCGACCACCGGGGCGGAGTCCTGCACCGCGTCACCGGGTTCCCGCAGTGGGACGGCTACCCGCTCCGGGACGAGCTCGCCGCGCGGACCGGGCTGCCCGTCGTCATCGACAAGGACACCAACGCCGCCGCTCTCGGGCTCGCCCTCCAGACCCCGGACCCCGCCGACTTCGCCTACCTCCACCTGGGCACCGGGCTCGGCTCCGGACTGGTGCTCGGCGGGGCGCTGCACCGCGGCGCCCGTACCGGCGCGGGGGAGTTCGGCCACCAGACCGTCCAGCTGGACGGCGCCCCGTGCGGCTGCGGCGGGCGCGGCTGCATCGAGGCGCTCTGCCTGGCCGCCGTCGACCGGGGCGACGTCGCCGAGGCCGCCCGGGTGCTCGGGACCGGTGCCGCCAACCTGGTCGGGCTGCTCGACATCGACCGGGTGGTGCTGGGCGGACGCCTCGTCGCCGCCGACCCCGACGCGTACGTACGAGGGGTGCGCGCGGTGCTCGACGAACGGGCCCGGCGCGACGGGGCCGGCGGGGCGCCCGTCCCGGTCGTCGCCGCGGGCGGCGGGGAGCAGCCGGTCGCCGAAGGAGCGGCCCAGCTGATCCTCGCCCCGCTGTTCGGCCGGGTGGCAGGCGCCGCGGGCGGAGTGCCGGCGGCGTACTCCGCGGGCCCGTTCCCCGACGGTACGGAAGTGGGCTGATCGAGCGGTTCCGGGCGGCCGGGCGGAGGACCCCCCGGCATGTCGGCGGCGGCCGCCCGCCTGCCCCATGACACGGTCGCGGTTCCTGCCGGTGAACTCCGGGCCCGGGGCGAGCCGACCGTTTCCGCGAGAAATGAAGGCTGCCCGACCATGCCTCCCACCCCGCCCCCCGCGACACCTTCCCCGTCCCCCGCCCCGTCCCCGTCCTCCACCCCTTCCCCCGAGCACCCCGCCCCGTCGCGCCCGCCGTCGCCGCCGCCTCCCGCGGCCGGCCGCACCCGGCACGGACTCGTACTCGGGCTGGCCGCGGCGAGCGTCGTGCCCGCCGTCGTCCTCGGCGGCCCGGCCGTGGCCACCCCGCAGCGCCAGCCGGCCTTCACCCCGTCCGCCAACCCGAACCCGGCCTCCGCGCCGGACGCCGGCTCCGCCCAGCTGAACCCGGCCTCCGCGCCCGAAGCCGTCTCCGCCCGGCTGAACGCGGTCTCGGCGCCGGACGCCGTCTCCGCCGACCAGCAGCCGGCCTGTGGCGGCCCGAAGGCCGCCGACTTCCCGATCGACACCCGGATCCACGGCGGCCCGGACACCTACGCCCCCGGCGGCGGCTACGGCACCTGGTTCCTGGACCTGACCAACACCACCGCGGAGTCCTGCCGGGCGATCCACCCGGTCCTGGTCCTCACCGACGAGGACCGCGTTCTGACCTCGGACCAGATCCAGCTGGAGTTCTCCGAGCGCGCCGCCCCCGGCACCGAACACCGCGTCAGCTGGGAGACGACCGACCGCGACGAGCACATCGGCGTGTTCGGCGGCGAGGGCGACGACTCCTTCGCAGGCTTCACCGTCCCGGCCGGACGGACCGTCACCGTCCAGGTCAGGCTGGCGTTCACCTCCGACACCAGCCCCGGCCGGATCACCGCGAACGCCGCGATCGTCCAGCGACAGCGCTCCGACAGCGGCACCGGCGGGGCCCTCGACGGGGAGTGGGTCGGCGAATCCGAGGACTACCCGTTCACCGTGGTCGAGGACGACGGCGGCGAGGACCCGACGGACGACGGCACGACCGACGTGCCCGGCGAGGCGGAGGAGGGCGACGGCCTCACCGGGCGGCCGGACTCCAGCGCCGCTCCGCGCCCGGTCGCACCCGGCCGCGATCCGGCCGGAGTGCCGGAACTCGCCAGGACCGGACTCCAGGTCCCGGTCCCGCTGCCGGGCCTCACGGTCGCCGGGTTCCTGATCGGCGGCGGCGCCGTGGTGCTGGGCGCCCGCCGCATGCGCCGCACCCCCCGCTGACCCGGCTCGGCGGCGTACGAGCCGGGGCGGCATTGTCGCGGGGGTCCTCAACGGTGCCCACGGCATGGACCGGCCGACCCGCAGCGGAGCCACCGTGTCCCCGGCTCCGGCGCCGGAACTCCCGGGTGCGCAAGGCCGCAGTACACGGTGCCGAAGGAGCCTGATCGCACCGGCCGGGGCCCGCCGGGCGGCGGTCTAAAATCGGAGCCGTCGGCGCTGCACAGCGCGGTGCCGCCGGCGTTCCCGCACCTGGCGTACGGCAACAGGAGTCCCACATGGCAGAGCGCAAGCCGATCTCGTCCTGGCTCACCGACATGGACGGAGTCCTCATCCACGAGGGGACGCCGATCCCCGGCGCGGATGCCTTCATCAAGCGGCTGCGGGACTCGGGGCTGCCCTTCCTCGTCCTCACCAACAACTCCATCTACACCGCCCGGGACCTGCACGCCCGGCTCAACCGCATGGGCCTCGACGTCCCCGTCGAGAACATCTGGACCTCAGCGCTCGCCACCGCCCAGTTCCTGGACGACCAGCGGCCCGGCGGCACGGCGTACGTCATCGGCGAGGCGGGACTCACGACCGCGCTGCACGACATCGGCTACGTCCTCACCGACCACGAGCCCGACTACGTGGTCCTCGGCGAGACGCGTACGTACTCCTTCGAGGCGCTCACCAAGGCGATCCGGCTGATCAACAACGGCGCGCGCTTCATCTGCACCAACCCGGACGAGACCGGCCCGTCCGCCGAGGGCCCGCTGCCGGCGACGGGCTCCGTCGCCGCCCTCATCACCAAGGCGACCGGCAAGGCCCCCTACTTCGCGGGCAAGCCCAACCCGCTGATGATGCGCACCGGGCTCAACGCGATCGGCGCCCACTCCGAGTCCAGCGCCATGATCGGCGACCGGATGGACACCGATGTGCTGGCCGGTCTGGAGGCGGGCATGCAGACCTTCCTGGTGCTGACCGGACTCACTACGGTGGCGGACATCGACAAGTACCCGTTCCGGCCGTCCACGGTCGTCGAGTCCATCGCCGATCTGGTCGACCTGATCGACGTCGGCTGACCCGGCCGGGTGCGGGGAGCGGGCCGGTGGGCCCGCCGCCCCGCACTCCACCGGCCCAGCGGCCGGGCCCCTGCGGATGCGGAAAGCTCCGGCACGCGTGAACCTTCCATCAGGAGGTTCACGATGCGTTCCATACCGCTCACGTTCTGTGCCGCGGCGGCGGCAGCGGCGACCCTGATGCCCGCTTCCGTCGCACTGGCCAATTCCGACTCGGACCACGAGGACTCGCGGTCCCGGGTCACCCTCACGCTCTCCCCGTCCTCCGTCTCCCCGGGCGGCGAGGTCGACCTGGAGGTCGACGGCTGCAAGGGCAAGGAGGCCAAGGGCAGCTCCGACGCCTTCGTCTCCGAGGCGCGCTTCTCGCCCGGCGGCGACCGGACGCTGTTCGCCGAGGCCCGGGTCCGCTCGGACGCCGAGCCCGGCGACTACGACGTCGAGGTCGTCTGCAAGGGCGACAAGCACCTCAAGGCGTCCGCCGTGCTGACCGTCGTCCACCGCAACCGGCCCATGCCCGTCGCCCCGGTCCGCGCCGGCGGCGGAGGCACCGCCGTGCTCGCCGACCAGGCCGCCGCCCAGCAGGACGGTCCCGGCACCGTGCACGCCGTGGTCGGCCTCGCCCTGGCCGCCGTCGCGGCCGTCGCCGTAGCCTTCCGCAGCGCGCGACGCCGCCGCCCGGCCACCGACTGACGTGTCCGCCTCGGACCGCCCGGCGGGACACGGCAGGCTGCTCACCGGAGTGGCCTGGGCCGTGCTCCTGCTGGGTCTGTGGCTCTGGGGCCGCGGCATCACCGGCGGCTCCGGAGCCAGCTCCGCACCGACCACCGGCGACGTCGCCGCGGTCGGCCGGCCGCTCGGCGTGCCGCTGCCCCCGGCCCACGACCCGATCGAGGGCGTCGCGCCGCGGAGCGTCGAGATCCCGTCGATCGGGATCCGGGCCCCCGTCGTCTCCCGGGGGCTGGACAAGGACGGGGCGATTGAACCGCCGTCCTTCGACACGCCCCAGACGGTCGGCTGGTACGGCGCCGGCACCCGACCCGGCGCCAAGGGGCCGGCCCTCTTCGTCGGCCATGTCGACACCGAGACCAGACCGGCCGTGTTCTACGGGCTCAGCGCGGCCCGCCCCGGTGCCGAGGTCCGGGTGACCCGGGCCGACGGCACCGTCGCCGAGTTCACCATCGACGACGTCCAGGTCTTCACCCGCGAACGCTTCAACGCGCAGAAGGCCTACGGCCCCCGCAAGGACGGCCGGGCAGAGCTCCGGCTGATCACCTGCGGCGGCACGTACGACCGTGCGTCGAAGTCGTACACGGCGAACGTCGTCGTCTCGGCCTACCTCACCGGCGAGAAGTCCCGGGAGAAGGCGCGGGCCGAGGCGGCGGAGGAGGCGGTCGGCGAGGCGGGCGCGCCGGCCGGCGGCTGAACCGTTCGGTATCCGGCCCGGCCGGCTGCCCGGTTCTCCGGGTGCCGGCCGGGCCGGTCCTCGACCGCGGGGCGCGGGCCGCGGGAGTGGCCCGGCGCGGACACGGGAGGTCGGTGGCGGCCGCGTCCGCCGCACGCCCCACTGTAGGGGCGCGAACTACCCACGCCCAAACGGGTTCTGACGTTACGTCGATAACTAGTCACCCTCTGCACGCGGGCAGTCGGGGCGAAGCGTGGTGAACCCGTCGTGACGGCTCCTCGACGAAGTCGTGAGGGCCCGGGCCGGTCCGGGGCGCTGTGCCAGGATGGACGGCGATGCGACAGCACCGCCGTCGCACCTCGGTTCCTGGGGGAGTGGATGTACGGCAGTCACAACGGCCGGTTCGGCATGCGAGGGGTGGGCGTGGCCGTGGCGGGCGCCGTGCTGCTGCTCGCGGGATGCGGCTCTTCCGGCGACGGTGACGGCGACGGCGACGGCGGATCCGGGGACAAGAACCCGGCGGCCATCGGTCAGCGGCCCGAGGACGCAGCCCCGTACTGGGTCAATCCCGACGGGAACGCAGCCCGGCAGGTGGCCCGCTACGCCGAGGACGGCAACGAGAAGGACGCCGCCCTGATCCGCCGGATCGCCCGGCAGCCGGTCGGCGAGTGGATCGGCACGGACCGTCCGGAGGCCGAGGCGAAGGGCTTCACGGAGGCGGCCGGGAAGGCCGGCCGGGAGGCCGTGCTGGTCCTCTACAACATCCCGCACCGCGACTGCGGCCAGTTCTCCAAGGGCGGCGCCGCCGACGGGGACGCGTACCGCGCCTGGCTGGACCGGGTCGCCCAGGGCATCGGCGACCGGGGCGCGACCGTGATCCTGGAGCCGGACGCGGTGCTGCACCTGGTCGACGGCTGCACCCCGCGGGAGTTCCACGAGGAGCGTTACGACCTGCTCAAGGGCGCGGTGGAGCGGCTCAAGCAGCTGCCGGGCACCAAGGTCTACCTGGATGCGGGCAACGCGGGCTGGCACACCCCGGACGCACTGTTCCAGCCGCTCCAGCAGGCGGGTCTCGGCGCGGCCGACGGATTCGCGGTCAACGTCTCCAACTTCCAGACCACCGCGGTCAGCAAGGAGTTCGGCAAGCAGCTGTCGGCGAAGGTCGGCGGCAAGCCGTTCGTGATCGACACCAGCCGCAACGGCAACGGCCCGTACACCGGCGGCGCCCCCGAGGAGAGCTGGTGCAACCCGCCGGGCCGGGCCCTCGGGGAGCCGCCGACGACGTCCACGGGCGACGAGCTGGTCGACGCCTACCTCTGGATCAAGCGGCCGGGCGAGTCCGACGGCGACTGCCGCGGCGGCCCGAAGGCGGGCGCGTGGTGGCCCGAGTACGCACTGGGCCTGGCCCGCTCCACCTCGTAGTCCCCATGGCGCCGGCCGGGAGCAGGTCTCCCGGCCGGCGCCGCGAGGACCCCGCGCCTACGGCACCTGCACCCACGTCCCCTCGGACGGCGTGCCCTTGTCGTCGGTGACGAACAGCATGTACCAGCCCGACGGCACCAGCGCCCGGTTCCCCGGCACCGTCACCGAGATCTCGCCGTCCTCGCGCTTGAGGTCCAGCGCCACCGAGCGCTGGTCGGTGTCCGTGACATGGGTGACCGCGCTCGGCCGCATCAGCTTCGCCGACTTGATGGACGAGGCCTGGTTGGTGGTGAACACCGCCGTCCTCCCGCGCCCGATCCTCTTCGGCCCGGCGGTCAGCTCGGGCCGTGAGCCGCGGTACAGGTAGGGCGGGGTGTAGATCTCGATGCGCTGCTCGAAGACGCCGGGCCGGGTGTCGGCCTTGTCGGAGTAGAGCGAGTCGGATCCGAAGATCATGACCCGGCCGTCGGGCAGCAGTACGGACCCGGAGTGGTAGTTGCGGCCCACCGCCGGGTCGGCGACCCGCTGGTACGTGTCCGTCTTCGCGTCGTACAGCCGGGCCTGCAGCACGTCGGAACCGCCGCGGCCGCGGTAGTCGTTGGAGCCGCCGGTGACCAGCAGGGAGTCGTCGGGCAGCAGGGACGCGCTCGGGTAGCGGGTGCCCTCGTCCAGCGAGGCGCCGTCCTTGAACTCCGGGTCGGCGTCCTTGAGGTCGACCAGCCGGGACTTCGCGCTGGACCTGCCGGACTCGCCGACGCCGCCGCCGCCGATCACCATGAACTTCTCGTCCTGGGCCGGAGGCAGCCGTACGGTCGCCGAGGTCTCCATCTCGTCCGGGTCGCTCAGGCCGGGGATCCTGGTGAACCGGTTCGTCGCCAGGTCCCAGACGCCGGGGTCGCGGCCGACGGTGGCGGGGCCGTATCCCGCGTTCGAGCCGGAGTAGAAGAGCTTGCCGTCGTTCAGCAGGAAGACCGCCGGATAGGTGGGGAACTTCCGGACGATGCCGGTGTACTCCCACTTCCCGGTCTCCGGGTCGTAGATCTCGTCCTTGCCGGGGACGATCTGCCCGATCTCGTCCAGGCCGGACAGGGCGAGGACCCTGCCGTCCTGCAGCGTGGTGAGCGTCGGGTACCAGCGGGCCTCGTTCATCGGGTCGACGGTGATGTACTTCTCCGCCACCGGGTCGAACTCGAAGGCCTCGCGGATGCCCTGGAAGTCCTTCTTGTCGAGAGCCAGCTTCTGGGCGATCCCGTAGACGTTGCGGGTGTCGGAACCGGACAGGCCCGCGATGCGGTAGTTGTCCTCGGTCCCCGTCTCGTACTCCGTGCCGGACTTCTGGGCCTCGACGTAGATGCGGCCGAGCCCGGGGTCGTTGCGCAGGAAGGCGCCTGTGTTCCTGTCGAAGACCTTGGTCGCCTTCTCCACCAGCACGGGGTCCTTGGTGACGAAGGTCTTGCCGTTGGCCTTGCCGGTGAAACGGGTGCCCGCCGGCAGGGTGATCGGCTTGTCGGGGTCCTCGTTGTGCACGATCATCAGGCCGCCGGCCTTGGTGACGTCACCTTCGAGCTTCTCGTAGCGCTTCGTGCCGCCGGCTATGAGCAGTCTGCCGTCGGGGAGTTGGGTGTGGCCGGCGCAGAACATGTCCTTCGGCGTGGGGATGTCCTTGAAGGCGTTGGTCTCCGGGTCCCACAGCACCGACCGGAAGCTCTTCGCGTCGAAGTTCTTCTGGTTGTTGCCCGAGCCCGCGACGAGCAGCACCTTGCCGGTGTGCAGGAGCGCCGCGTGGATCGTGTTGATCCGGAACTCGGAGGGGACGTCCAGGAAGTCCCAGTGGCCGTTGGCCGCCTTGTAGTCGGACTGGTTGATCCTGTACGCGTGGTAGCGCTCGGTGCTGAAGCGGTACAGCCACGGCCCGTTCGCTCCCGCGAGCGCGAGAACCACCGCCGTACTGATCGCCATGCGGCGGGTACGGCGGCTCGGACGGTACTTCATGGTTTACGTCCCCCAAGGGCGATCTGCATGGTCTGTTCGTTGCCCGCCCAGTGCGGCTTGTCCTGCGGGGCGTGGGCGGTCGGTCCGCCCGCCGGCGGCGGGCCCGCGCGGCGCTGCTTCTTCTCGGCCCGCATCGTGTACCGCCAGCCGAAGATCGGCGCCGCCGTGATCAGCAGCGCCAGCGCGGCCCAGGTGAGCATCGCCGGATGGCTGTGGCCGAGGACGAGGGACGCGGCGATGGAGCCGGCGAAGACCAGGATGAAGAAGAGGTGGATGCGGAAGGTTCCGAAGAGGGTGTCCGGACTCGACGAGTCGCCCTTGGGCGTCACGACGAAGGAGCTCTTGCGGCGCAGCACGGCGTCCATCAGGGAGCGTGCGTAGATCGGCGCGGAGAGCGCGGACATCATCATGCCGGCGAGACCGCCGGAACCCTCGGGCTCGTGCGGCGAGACGTTGTGCCGGCGGTTCCAGATGTACAGGCCGATCTGGAGCGCCGAGGCGTTGCCGTACAGCATCATCCAGACGGTCGGGTCGATCTGCACACCGGAGGCGCCCATGCCCAGGAACAGGGCGCAACTGAGCGCTGCGAGGATCCAGTTCATGGCGGACATCGGGTAGAAGATGATCATCATCGTGTAGTTGAAGAGCTTGCCCGCGGGCAGCGAGAAGAAGCCCTTCCAGTACTGCTTGAGGATCGTCTCGTACGTGCCCCGCGACCAGCGCAGCTGCTGGGTGAAGAAGTCCGTCCACGCGGTCGGACCCTCGCCCACGGCCAGCACGTCCGGGGTGTAGACCGAGCGCCACTTGCGGCCGGTGTGCGGATTGCGGGCGCGGTGCATCTCGAAGCCGGTCGCCATGTCCTCGGTGATCGAGTCGTACAGACCGCCGATCTGCTTGAGGGCCGAGATCCGCACCGCGTTGCTGGTGCCGACGAACATCGGGGCGCCGTAGCGGTTGCCCGCGCGCTGGATCAGCGCGTGGAAGAGGAACTGCTGCGACTCGGCGGCCTTGGTGACGAAGGTGTCGTAGTTGCCGTAGACCTGCGGGCCGATGACGAAGCCGACGTCCGGGTCCCGGAAGTAGCCGAGCATCCGCTCCAGGTAGTTCGGCATCGGGACGTGGTCGGTGTCGACCGATGCGAAGAAGTCGTACGCGTCACCGTGGGCGTCGAGCCAGGCGTTGTAGTTGCCGTGCTTGGTCCTCGCCCGGTGCGGGCCCCTGGCCTGGTTCCAGTGCGCCACGCCCTTGCGGGAGAAGTGGTGCACGCCGAGCCGTCGGCAGACCTCCTTCACCGCCGGATCGTCGCCCTCGTCGAGCAGCCAGACGTGCATCGGCCCGCGGTGGCGGATGCGGACGGCGGCCGCCAGGGTCTTCGTCACCATCTCCAGGGGCTCCTTGCCCGGCACGAAGGAGGTGAGGAAGGCGACCCGGGTACCGGTCTCCGGCACGACCGGCACCGGATCGCGCGCCACCAGCGTGGCGTGTGCGTTGGAGAGGACGTTCAAGGTGCGGAAGAGCTCGATCAGACCGATCGAGACCAGCATCACGATGTCCAGGATCAGCAGCGTGTCGTCGCGGAGGTTCGGGTCGCGCCGGGTCCAGTGTCCGGGCTGCATCAGCCAGGCGAAGAGGCCGAGCGAGACGAGCGGAGCTGCTCCCAGGAGGAGGGCCGCGCGTATCCGGTGGGGTTCCTGGGAGAGGAGCGAGCGGTACTTCACGGTGTACGGCCGGGTGGGGTCGGGCTGGGTCAGAGGCCCGGCCAGCCGGCTGTAGTGCTCGTAGTCGTAGCGGGGCAGCGGATTCCTCTGCCTCCGCGGTCCCCCGGACCGTAGCTGCGTGGGTATCCGAAGCTGCGTCGTCCGGGACTGGTCGTCGTCCTGCCGGGCGCCTGGCGGCGTCGACGTCATGGGTCATCCCCCTGCACGCAGGCGGGGCTGCGTGGTCGGTCGGTCGTTTCTCGTCGTCCGCCACGGGTCCCCCTGGAACGCGGCCGACGGCTCAGCGGTGGGTCACCGTTCCTGAGACCGGGAACGGCGTTCTTCCGGTTGCATGATGCCTTCTCGGCGTTTGCTTGTGCACGACGCCTTCCCCCTGCGTCGGGCACAACCGGAATGATGCTCTCCGATTCCCCCAACCATGCTTCCCATCGGCGCGGTTGGCGCCGATGACTCCCAGACAGACTGGCCGACCCCAGCCGTCATCGCAAGGGCGAAAGGGGTTATTACCCGCTCATACGCGCGATTTGTGGGGCTCTTGTGGAGAGGTGGTGTGAGGGCTTAAGGGGGTGTGGGGGAGGGTTCCTCGCGCCGCCGGAAAGCCGGGTGATGGCCGCCTGTCGGGCGAGTGTGAACTGTGCGTGAGCAAAGTGGTCGCCGGGTGGCGTCTGCGCGACGGGCGTGGCGGGAGGCGTCCGCGCGGGGCGCGGTGGCGGGCGTCTGTGCGAGGGTGCGGCGGCGGGCGCCTGGGTAGGGCTGGCACCAGGGCTCGGTGTGAGAGGCGGTGTCGGTATCTGCGCGAGGGGCGGCGCCGGTGTCCGGCGGGGAGTGGCGGCAGGCGCGGGAACGAGCAAGGCCCCCTCACGCGTGGTGAGGGGGCCTTGACTCTGCGTGCGCCGCCAGGGACTCGAACCCCGGACCCGCTGATTAAGAGTCAGCTGCTCTAACCAACTGAGCTAGCGGCGCCTGCTGACCTGGAGAACTCTACCCGACATCCGGCCGTGCTCCTGACCATTTCCCCTCCGCCACGGCCTGTCGGATGGTCGTTTTTTCTCTTCTGTCCGTCAAAATGCAATATGTCAGGAGAGTTGAGACACTGACGCCCGTACAGATGCGCCCAAAGATCTTGACGAGTGCGGAGGGAATCGCATGACTGTGCCGGCCTTCGAGGAGTACGTACCTGACATCGACTGCATGTGTGCGGGGTGCGCCGTCCAACGGCGCGCCGCTGCTGCCGGACTGCCGACGCGGTACGGAGGGCATCCGGCCGCGCACGGCGCGCGACGCGCGATGGTGCTGGTCACCGCCGCCGGGGTGGTGCTGAGCGCCGGTCTCGCGGAAGCCGCGGGCGCGGCGGCCGACCCGGCCCCGGTGACGGACCCGGGCCAGGCGGCCGACGCGGCCGACGGTCCCGCCGAGCCGGGGCCGGACAGCCCGCAGGGCGGACCGGGACCACTACAGGGTGCGGGCGCCTCCGGACCACCGGCGTCGACATCCACGCCGCGCACGACCACCCGGGCCGACATCATCAACCGCGCGAAGAAGTGGGTCACCGCGCAGGTTCCGTACAGCATGACGAAGTACTGGTCGGACGGGTACCGCCAGGACTGCTCCGGCTATGTGTCGATGGCCTGGAACCTGCCCGGCAACGAATGGACCGGCAGCCTCGCCACCTACGGGACGCGCATCGCCCGGGAGGAACTCCAGCCGGGCGACATCCTGCTCTTCCACAACCCGGCCGACCCGGGGAAGGGCTCGCACGTCACGGTCTTCGGCGGCTGGACCGACTACACGCACACCCACTACACGGCGTACGAGCAGACCAAGCCGCACACCCGCAAGCAGACGACGCCCATGGCGTACTGGACCAACTCGGGCAACTACGTCGCCTACCGCTACAAGGGCCTGACGAGCGGAAGCGGTGGCAGCAGCTCGTCCAAGACGCAGTTCCCGGGTGCCGCGAAGTTCGGCGCCGGGACGAAGAACGACTACGTCACCCGGCTCGGCAGGATGCTCGTCGACCGGGGCGGCAAGCGTTTCTACAAGGTCGGCCCCGGCCCTGCCTGGGGCAGCGCCGACCGGCGGGCCACCCAGGCGTTCCAGAAGGCCCAGGGCTGGAAGGGCAAGGAGGCCGACGGCATCCCCGGCCCCCACACCTGGCGCCTGCTGGCGAACGGAATCGGCCACGACATCCCCGCCGCGGGCGGCTCGGCCGGGCCCGGCGGCTCCACCGCGGTCCCGGCCTTCCCGGGGCGGGGCTATTTCCGGCCGGGTCAGTCCAACAGCCATGTCGACAAGCTCGGCAAACAGTTGGTGAAGAAGGGATACGGCAAGTACTACCTGTCGGGCCCGGGCTCTCGGTGGACCGAGGCGGACCGACGCAATGTCGAGGCCTTCCAGAAGGCCCAGGGCTGGCGGAGCACGGAGGCCGACGGCTATCCGGGCCCGGAGACCTGGCGGCGACTCTTCGCGTGACACGACGCACATGACGGAGGCGGTAATGCGATCCACGGTGTCGGACAGCTCCGGGAACCCGGAGAACCGGGAGGACCCGGAGTACGGGGAGGAGAGGTACGGGGCGGTCCCGGTACGGGAATGGGTGGGCCCGGAAGGGGCGGGCCGGGTCACGGACGCCTGGGCGGCGGCGGGGGAGCGCGCCGGATCGGGCGGCCGGCCGGCGGCGGACGAGCCACGGGGGCCGGCGATGCCGGACGCGGGGCTGCCGGGCCCGTCGGACGCGGGGCCGGGCGCGCCCGGCCCCGGTCCGGCGCAGGTGCCTGTGTCCGGGCCGGACTCCGTCGTCGACCTCGTGCTCGACCTGGTGCCGGGCGAGCGTGACCGCGAACCCGGGGGCGCCGGTTTCGGGGCGACCTCGGCGTCCGTGTCGGTTCCGGCGTCGGTGGGGGCGCCGGGGGCGGGGCCGGTCATGGAGGCGACGGGGAGCGCCCCGGAGCGGGAGGCCGCACGCTCCGGCCGGATCTCCCGGCCGGACCTCGGAGCCGGCACCGCCGGACCGCCGCTGCTGCGCGATGCCGGCGCGCACGTCTCCGAACTGCTGCCCGCGCCTGCACCGGAGGTGCGTGAGGTGCGTGAGGTGCGCGGGGGGCCGGAGGTGCGCGAGGTCCCGGAAGTGCGCGAGGTCCCGGAAGTGCGCGAGGTACGTGAGACACCGGAGGTGCGCAGAGCCCCGGAGGTGCGCGAGATGCGCGGGGTCTCGGAGGTGCGTGAGGACCCTGAGATGCGCGAGATGCGCGAGATGCGCGAGGCCCCTCAGGTTCCGGAGGCCCTTGAGGTCCACGCGATCACGGAGACCCCCGGGCCCGCCGCAGCCCCCGAACTCGCCATGGCCGCCGCAGCCCCCGCAGCCCCCGAACTCGCCGTAGCCGACGAACCCGCCGCAGCCCCCGGGCTCGCCGTGGCCGACGGGCCTGCCGCAGCTCCCGGGCGGCCCGTCGCAGCCGATGACTCCGCCCCGGCCCCCGCCCCGACCCTCGCTCCGGCCTCGTCCGCCCCCGTGCTCACGGGCGAGGACACCGGCGAGATCCGTATCGACGCCCGCGTGGACACCGGCCGGCACCAGGCGGTCATCGCCAACGAGCGCACCGCCTCCATCCCCGTGCACCTGCTCTTCCGTGAGGAGCACGAGGCCGGGGCGGACGCCGCCGCGCTGCCCGCCACCGTCGTGGGCACGGCCCCCGAAGGCGAGCAGCCGGCCGGTGTCCGGCGGGCACCGGTGCCGAGGAATCCGCAGGTGCGGCCCTCGACCAGGCCCGCGCCGGATGCCGACCCGCGGCTCCACGAGCGGCCGGGGCCGTCACTGCCCGGCTGGGTCGCGGTGCTGACCGGTTTCGGCGGGATCGCCGCGACCGGCGGGATCCTGTGGTGGACCGGCGCGCTGCCGGCCCGCGTGCTGTCGCGGATCGGGGTCGGCCCCCGCCCGTACGACGGACTCGGCATCGGCACCTGGGCGGGGCTCGCGCTGCTGGTGACCTTGGTGCTCTTCGCGTTCGGCGGTCTGAGCCGGGGACGGGTCGGGTACACGTGGGTGCTCACGCTCTTCGGCAGGTACCGGGGCAGCGTGCGGCGGACGGGGCTGATGTGGGTCAGCCCGCTGCTGCTGCGCCGCCGGGTCGATGTGCGGCTGCGGCACTGGCGCAGCGAGCCGCTGCCCGCGATGGACGCCAACGGCACCGCGCTGCGGGTCGTCGTCCTCGTCGTGTGGCGGGTCAAGGACACCGTGCGGGCGACGCTGGGCATCGAGGATCACGAGGAGTACCTGCGCGAGCAGGTCGAGGCGGCCATGGCGCGGGTCCTGTCCCAGTTGCCGGCCGACGCCTTCCACGAGGACGCGCACACCCTGCGCAACGCGGAGGCGGTCGGCGACGCGCTGACCCGGATGCTGAAGGCGGACTGCGAACCGGTCGGCGTCGAGGTGTACTCCGCGCAGCCGACCGGGATCGAGTACGCCCCCGAGGTCGCGGCGGCCATGCAGCGGCGACGGATCGCGGCCATCGACGCCAAGCACCGAGACAGCGTGCTGACTTCGGTGGTGGACGCCGTGGACGACACCGTCAACCGGCTGACCGCGCGGGGCCTCGTGGAGCTCGACGACTACGAACGCAAGTCCCTGGTCAAGGACTTGACCGTGGCCTTCTACACCGGCCGCAGTGGCGGGGACAGCGCCTGAACCCCGCTGCCCGGCGCCTCGGAGGCAACCGGAATCCAGCTCTCATTGGTCTGGACATGTTCATGCTGCGTCCATAACCTAGGCCTTGGTCTAGACCGCACGACACGCGCGTAGCAGTGCTCATGGAACCTCCCCCACATCTCCGAGGAGCGGCAGCAATGCGTAAGAAGACAGGCGCGGCCCTGGTCGGCCTTGCGGTAGCGAGCGTTTCGATGTTCGCGACCGGCAGTGCCAGCAGCCACGGCTACACGGACAACCCCATCAGCCGTCAGAAGCTCTGTGCCAACGGCACGGTGACGGGCTGCGGCAACATCCAGTGGGAGCCGCAGAGCGTCGAGGGGCCCAAGGGCTTCCCGGCGGCCGGACCCGCCGACGGTGCGATCTGCTCCGGCGGACACGGCGAGTTCGCCCAGCTCGACGACCCGCGCGGCGGCAACTGGCCCGCCACGAAGGTCACGGCGGGCCAGGGCTTCAGCTTCCGCTGGCAGTTCACCGCCCGGCACGCCACCTCCGACTTCCGCTACTACATCACCAAGAACGGCTGGGACCCCACCAAGCCGCTCAAGCGGTCCGACCTGGAGGCGCAGCCCTTCATGACGGTGCCGTACAACAACCAGCAGCCCCCGGCGACCCTGACCCAGCAGGGCACCATCCCCACCCAGAAGACCGGGAAGCACATCATCCTGAGCGTCTGGAACATCGCCGACACGGCCAACGCGTTCTACGCCTGCTCGGATGTTCAGTTCTGACGCCTGGTCGGTTACCGTGCGGCGCCATGGGGAGCGCAGGCACCGTCGCGGAGCTCGTTCAGCGCCAATGGGGCGACCATCGGCCCGGGTTGAGACATGAGGCCACCGTCCTCACTCATCACCAGGTCGCCTCGGGAGCCGCTGCGCGAGCCGCGCTCCTGGCGGAACTGCTGCCGGCCGGCAGCGAACCGCACCTCGGGGTGCTGCTCGACAACACCCCTGAATTCCCGCTGTGGTTGAGCGCGGCGGCCCTGGCCGGGGCCGCCGTCGCGGGCATCAACCCCACCCGCCGCGGCGCCGAACTGGCCCGCGACATCCTGCACACCGAATGCCGGGTGCTGATCACCGAGCGCGCCCATCTGCCGCTGCTCGACGGCCTCGCGCTGCCGGGTGTGCGCGTCCTGGTCACCGACACCGACGCGTACGCCGCGCTCCTCGCCCCCTACGCCGGGGCGCGGCCGGGCGACACCGTCCTGAAGCGGCCGGCCCCCGCGACCAGGATGCTCCTGTACTTCACCTCGGGGTCCACCGGTGCGCCCAAGGCCGCGATCTGTACCCAGGGGCGGCTGGCGGCGGCGGGGCGCTCGCTCGTCGACCACTTCGCGATCAGGCGCCAGGACGTCCACTACATCTGCATGCCGATGTTCCACGGCAACGCGGTGATCGCCGACTGGGCGCCCGCCCTGTCCGCCGGAGCCTGTGTCGCTCTGCGCCGCCGCTTCTCCGCGTCCGGCTTCCTCGACGACGTACGCGCGCACGGCGCCACGTACTTCACGTATGTCGGCCGTGCCGTGCAGTACCTGCTGGCCACCCCCGAGCGCCCCGACGACCGCGAGCACCCGCTGCGGCTCGGCTTCGGTACCGAGGCCGGCGCCGTGGATGCGGCGCGGTTCCGGGAGCGGTTCGGGGTGCGCCTGGTCGAGGGCTACGGCTCCTCGGAGGGCGGGGCGGCGATCCAGCGGACGCCGGACACCCCGCCGGGAGCGATCGGCCGGGCGTCGGACCGCGACGACCTCGCGGTCGTCGACCCCGAGACCGGCCGCGAGCGCGTCGCCGCGGTCTTCGGCCCGGGCGGCACCCTGGCCAACGGGGCGGCCGCCATAGGCGAGTTGGTCAACCGCGGCCGCACCCCGTTCGAGGGGTACTGGCGCAACGAGACGGCGGACGCCGCCCGGGTGCGCAACGGCTGGTACTGGACCGGAGACCTCTTCTTCCGCGACGCCGACGGCTTCCTGTACTTCGCCGGCCGTACGGAGGACCGGCTGCGGGTCGACAGCGAGAACCTGGCCGCCGCGATGATCGAGAACATCCTGGCCCGCTGGACCGACGCGGCGGCCGTCGCCGTCTACGCGGTGCCGGACCCGGTCGCGGGGGACCAGGTCATGGCGGCGCTGGCACTGCGCGACGGGGCGCGGTTCGATCCGGAGGCGTTCGCCGCCTTCCTCCGCGACCAGCCCGACCTCGGGACGAAGATGGCCCCCCGGTTCGTGCGCGTCGTCCGGTCGATGCCGGTCACCGCGACGAACAAGGTGCATCGGGTCGGGCTGCGCCGAGAGGGGTTCTGGTCCGGCGGGCCGCTGTGGTGGAACGGGGGCGGTGGCGCGTACGTACCGTTCGGAGACGTACAACTCACCTCGTTGGTGCGGGAGTACGAGGAGCACGGGCGTCATGACCTGCTGTCCTCACAGGGCGGAGGGCTCTGAGGCGGCGGCCGTCCGGCGCAGACGCGTCACGGCCAGCACGGCCCCCGCCAGCAGGAGCAGCCCGCCGGCCACGGAGGCGTACTGCATGCTGTGCACGAAGGCGTCCCGCCCGATCGCGACCAGTGAGCCGTCACCGGTGGACAGCGCCCCCGGCAGTGTTCTGCGGGCCACTTCCGGGGCCGCGTCCGGCATGTCCGCGGTGTACACGGCGGTCGCCACCGCGCCCAGCAGCGCCATCCCCAGCGCGCCACCGAACTCCTGCCCCGTCTCCAGCAGCGAGGCCGCCGAGCCCGCCTTCTCCGGCGGGCTGGTGGACAGGGCCAGGTCGGAGACGAGCGCCATCACGGTGACGATCCCGCAGCTCATCACGGCCGAGCCGATGAGCAGGATCGCCAGGGAGTCCGTGCCCGACAGGGCGAGGACACCGAATCCGGCGGCGGCGATGACGAAGCCGGCGCAGATCACCCGGGCGTGCTCGGTCCGCTGGGCGATCGCGGTGGCCGCGGGCGCCGCCGCGCCGACGGCCAGGGACGGGGCCAGGCTCCACAGCGCGGCCTCCATCGTGCTCATCCCGAGCACGGACTGCAGGTACTGCGTGGTGAAGAAGGAGGCACCCATCATGGCGAACGCGGCCAGTGCGTTCAGCCCGATCCCGGCGGCGAAGTTCCGGTCACGGAACAGTTCCCGGCTGATCAGGGCGTCGGTGCGGGAGCGCTGACGCCGGACGAAGACCCGTCCGACAGCGAGCCCGGCGGCGATGACCAGCCCGTTGCGCAGGTCCATCCCCTCGGCGGCGGTCTCCTTGACCCCGTAGACGACCGGCAGGACGGAGCCCATGGACAGCGGCACGCTCAGGAAGTCGAAGCGGCCCGGGTCCGGGTCCTTGAACTCCGGCACCAGGACCGGCACGAGGATCAGGAGCAGCACCATCGCGGGCACGTTGACCAGGAAGACCGATCCCCACCAGAAGTGCTCCAGCATGACGCCGCTGAGTACCGAGCCCAGCGCGATCCCGCCCGCCATGGCGCCGGACCAGATGCCGATGGCCCGGCCGCGCTGCCTGCCGTCGCGGAACATGTTCCGCACCAGGCCCATGGTCGACGGCATCAGGGTCGCCCCGCCGATCCCGAGCAGCGCGCGGGCCGCGATGAGCATCTCCGGGCTGGTGGCGTAGGCGGCGCCGACCGAAGCCGTGCTGAAGGCGGCCGCGCCGAACATCAGCAGCTTGCGCCGGCCGATCCGGTCACCGAGCGAGCCCATCGTGATGAGGAGACCGGCGAGCGCGAAGGCGTAGACGTCGAAGATCCAGAGCTGCTGGGTGGCGCTGGGTGCGAGGTCCCGGTCGATGGACGGGATCGCGAAGAAGAGGACGGACACGTCCATCGAGACGAGGAGGAGAGGCAGGAGCAGGACCACGAAGGCGGTCCACTCCCGGCGGCCGGCGAGGTCGCCGGGACGGGCTTCGGTGCTCGGTGGGTTCGTCATGCCAGGGAATATACGAGCGTTTAAAACATGTGTCTAGTACGGCTGTGTAAAACGCTCGTATATGGCGGCGGGCAGCGCAAAACACACGAGGCGGTCTCCGTTGAACGGAGACCGCCTCGTGTGTTGTCTGTGCGCCGCCAGGGACTCGAACCCCGGACCCGCTGATTAAGAGTCAGCTGCTCTAACCAACTGAGCTAGCGGCGCTTGCTGACTCGAAAATAATACCTGGTCTCCAGGGGTGCTGATGACACGCGTCCGAGACCCCGGTGACCTGCGCATTCGCGATCCTGGGTGCCTCGTGGTGCCAAGTTCGGCACCGTGAGGTGCCATATGACCTCGCGATGGTGTCGCGCGTGTGCCATTATGGCATCACTGCGAACGAGTCCGCGGTCCTGCGGGGCGAAGGGCTCTCGCTTCAGGTGCGGGTGGACTGTCAAGGGGGATGCGTCATGCAGGCAATGCAGCAGCAGCGGCAGTCGGCGGCACCTGGCGCCCTCGCCGCCTTCGCCCGCTTCGTGCTCTGCGGTGGCGGCGTCGGGGTCGCTTCCAGCTTCGCCGTGGCGGGTCTCTCCTCCTGGATGCCCTGGGCCCTGGCCAACGCCCTGATCACCGTGGTGTCCACACTCCTGGCCACCGAGCTGCACGCCCGCTTCACCTTCGGTGCGGGCGGCCGTGCGACCTGGCGGCAGCATGGGCAGTCGGCCGGATCGGCGGCGGCGGCCTACGGGGTGACCTGCGTGGCGATGTTCGCGCTCCAGCGGTTCGTGGAGGCGCCGGGGGCGGTGGTCGAGCAGGTCGTCTACCTGTCCGCCTCGGCGCTCGCCGGTGTCGCGCGGTTCGCGGTGCTGCGCCTTGTGGTCTTCGCGCGGAACCGTTCGGAGGGCGCGGCCACCGCCCGTCCCGTGTGCGCGGCGGAGGGCCACGTCCTGACCCCGGCCGGCGCCGCGGGGTTCTGCCGGGCCGCCTGACGTCGAGCACCGTCGAGCCCTCCGCTCCTCAAGGAAAGTCATTTTCTTTCGTAAGTGATCTTTCTTTTTGCGTAGAGCTTTGTAGGGTGGGCCCGTGACGAAACGACGACTCTCCCAGGTGGCCGAGTTCGCGGGTGTCAGCCAGGCGACGGTCAGCCGCGTCCTCAACGGCAGCCCGGACGTGGCGAGCGCGACGCGCGACGCGGTGCTGAGCGCGCTGGACGTGTGCGGCATCGAACGACCGCTGCGCTACCGCTCGCCGCGTGCGGCGCTGATCGGCCTGGTCGTGCCCGATCTGCAGAACCCGGTCTTCTCCGCGTTCGCCGAGGCCCTGTGCGGGCTGCTCAACAAGCGCGGGCTGATACCCGTGCTGTGCACCCGCACAGCCGACGGCGTCTCCGAGGCGCACTACATCGAGATGCTGCTGGACCAGAACATCGGCGGCATCGTCTTCATCGGCGCAAGCTACGCCGACGCGGGCCCCGAGCACGGCCGGGCGCTGCGGGAGCGCAAGGTGCCGATGGTGCTGCTCAACGCGGCGGACGAGAACCTGGGTGTGGCTCAGGTCCGGGTGGATGACGCCCTGGCCGCCGAACAGGCGCTGACTCATCTGGCCGCGCTGGGGCACGAGCGGATCGGGATGATCCTCGGGCCGCTCGGGCACGTCCCGTCGGCCCGGAAGCTGGCCGGGTTCGCGGGCTTCTGCAGCCGGCGGGGGGTGGCGCCGGACGACTGGCGGCGGCTGGTGGCGCATGCGCTGTTCACGATGGAGGGCGGCGCCACCGCGCTGCCCCGGCTGCTGGCCGAAGGGGTCACCGGAATCGTTTGCGCAAGCGACGCGCTGGCGCTCGGTGCGGTCCGGGGCGCCCGCAGACAAGGGCTCTCGGTGCCGAAGGACCTCTCGGTCGTCGGCTTCGACGACTCCCCGTTCATGGTGGCCACCGAGCCCCCGCTGACCACGGCCAGGCAGCCCGTCCAGGCCATGGCGGCGGCCGCGGTCGCCGCGCTCGTGGCGCAGATCGACGGCCATGCCAGTGCAAACGACCTGATGATGTTCGACACCGAACTGATCGTCCGCGGCTCGACCGCGGCACGCCCCCGCTGAGCACGGCGGCGTTACCGCCCGAGGTCAAGAAGATTACTTTCTTGCGTTGATGCATTGACTTCTTGCGTAACCGGCTTCTACCTTCAGCGCAGCTCAACGCGCTCGGGGTCCGACAGCCCCGCACCCAGGAAGGCACGATTCGCATGGATGGCTCGTCCGGCATCAGCAGACGTCAGCTTCTCGGCTCGGCGACGGCCGTCGCCCTGTCCCTCGCTCTCACCGCCTGCGGTGGATCACCCTCCTCGTCCTCCGGCGTGGACAAGAACGGCGTGGTGACGATCAGCGTCAACGGCATGCCGGCCAAGACCCAGCCGGTCGACCGCAAGAACTTCATGGAGGACGTGAAGGCCTTCGAGAAGAGCCACCCGAAGATCAGGATCGACGCCCGCGAGGGCCAGATGGATCCGAAGACCTTCGCCGCGAAGCTCGCGGGCGGCCAGCTGGAGGACGTCTACTACGTCTACTTCACCGACCCCGCCGGGCTGATCCAGCGCCGCCAGGGCGCCGACATCAGCGCGTACGTCGCCGACGTGCCGTTCTCCAAGGACATCGACCCGGCCCTGCTGAAGGTCTTCAAGGACGCCGACGGCAAGACGTACGGACTGCCCACCGGCAACTACTCGCTCGGGCTGCTCTACAACCGCGCCCTGTTCAAGAAGGCCGGCCTCGACCCCGACAAGCCGCCGACCACCTGGGAAGAGGTCCGCACCGCCGCCAGGAGGATCAGCGCGCTGGGCGACGGCACGGTCGGATACGCCGACTACAGCAAGAACAACCAGGGCGGCTGGCACCTCACCTCATGGATCTACTCCATGGGCGGCGACGTCGCGACGCGGCAGAACGGCAAGTGGAAGGCCGCTTTCGACAGCGACGCCGGACACAAGGCCCTCCAGGCGCTGCACGACATGCGATGGACCGACAACAGCATGGGCACCCGCCAGCTGCTGGAGATAGCCGACGTCCAGAAGATGATGGGCTCCGGAAAGCTCGGGATGTACATGGCTGGACCGGACAACATCCCCACCATCGTCAAGCAGTTCGAGCGCAGCTACGAGGACTACGGCCTGGCCGCCATGCCCGGCACGGCGACGCTCGGCGGCGGCGACGGGTTCATGTTCAACCCGAAGGCCTCCCCGGAGAAGATCAAGGCCGGTCTGACCTGGGTGCAGTGGAAGTACCTGCGCAGCCCCGAGCGCGAGGCCGTCGACAGCAAGCGCGCCAAGACGGACGGCGTGCCGATCGGGCTCCCGCAGCCCCGGCTGTTCGCAGGCGACACCCAGGCCGAGATCGACCGGATCCACGCCCAGTACGCCAACACCCCGGTGAAGAACTACCAGCCCTTCGTCGACCGCAACGCCCAGGTGGAGACCAAGGTCGAGCCGCCCAACGCCCAGCAGCTCTACACCGTGCTCGACGGCGTCATGCAGTCAGTGCTGACCAAGAAGGACGCCGACATCGACCAGCTCCTGGCGGACGCGGCGAAGAAGGCCGACACCATTCTCGCCACGGTGAAGTGACGATGACCGTGCCGCCGCTCACCACCGCCGTGGCGAAGAGCACCGGACGGGAGCAGGGGGACCCGGCCGGTGCCGGGCCCCCGGCCCCGCCCCGTACCACCGTGGCCCCCCGGCCCGGCAACTCCCGGCTGCGCCGGGCGGTCCGCGAGAACCTCGTCGCGTACCTCTTCCTCGCCGCCGGAATCCTCTGCTTCGCCCTGTTCTCCTGGTACCCGATCGTCCACGGCTTCGTGCTCGGCTTCCAGCAGGTCACCTTCGCCGAGCCCGCCCAGTGGGTCGGTCTGGACAACTTCCAGCGGCTGTTCGACGATCCCGCCTTCCTCACCGCCTGGAAGAACACCGGCTACTTCACCCTGCTCGCCCTCGTCTTCGGCTTCGCGGCCCCGCTCGCCACCGCCGTCGTCCTGAACGAGCTGCGGCACGGCCGTTCGTACCTGCGGATGACGGTCTATCTGCCCGTCATGCTGCCGTCCATCGTCACCATGCTGCTGTGGCGCTGGTTCTACGACCCGGGTCCCGGGCTGTTCAACAACGCCCTGGAGGTCCTCCACCTCCCCGCCCAGCAGTGGCTGGAGTCGGAGAACCTCGCCATGGTGTCCCTGGTCCTCGTCTCCACCTGGGCCAACATGGGCACCACCACCCTCATCTACCTGGCCGCGCTCGGCGGTATCCCCGGCGAGCTGTACGAGGCGGCGGAACTGGACGGGGCGTCCATCCGGCAGCGGCTGTGGCACGTCACCATCCCGCAGATGCGCTTCATCCTGATGATCACGCTGCTGCTCCAGGTCATCGGCACCATGCAGGTCTTCGTCGAGCCCTTCGTGCTCACCGGCGGCGGCCCCGACGACGCCACCGTCACCGTGCTCCTGCTGCTCTACCGCTACGCCTTCGTCTACAACGACTTCGGCCTGGCCAGCGCCATGAGCACGCTCCTGTTCGTGGTGCTCGGACTCTTCGCGGGCGTCTACCTGCGCCTGACCCGGACCAAGGGCTGAGAGGAACCCCATGCCGGCCGAAACCCCCGCACGCACGCTGATCGCACCCACCGAGATGAACCGCCGCACCGGCCGGTTCCTCTACCGCTTCGTGCTGGTCCTGACACTGATCGGCTTCACGCTGGCCTTCGTCTTCCCGCTGTACTGGATGGCGACCGGCGCGATGAAGTCGTCCGCCGAACTCGCCGACTCCACCCCCACGCTGCTTCCCCGGAGCTGGCACCCCGAGAGCTACTCCGACGCCTGGACCAACGTCGGGCTCGGACACTACTTCCTGAACACCCTGATCCTGGCCCTCGGCGCCTGGCTCACCCAGCTGCTGGTCGACGTCTCCGCCGCGTACGCGCTGTCCAAACTGCGGCCGGTGCTGGGCAACGTGGTCCTCGGCATGATGCTGGCGTCCCTGATGCTGCCGGTGTCGGCGCTGCTCGTGCCGATGTACCTGACCGTCGTCGACGTCCCGCTCTTCCACGTCAACCTGATCAACACGCCGTTCGCGATCTGGCTGCCCGCCGCCGCCAACGCCTTCAACATCTTCATCCTGAAACGGTTCTTCGACCAGATTCCCGCCGAACTCCTCGACTCCGCCCGGATCGACGGCGCCGGCACGCTCAGGGTCCTGGTCTCCGTGGTGCTGCCGCTGTCACGCCCGGTCCTCGCCGTCGTCTCGATCTTCGCGGTCGTCGCCGTCTGGAAGGACTTCCTCTGGCCGATGCTCGTCCTCCCCGACGAGGCCAGGCAGCCGATCACCGTGGCCCTCAACCGGCTGTCGGAGTTCATGCCCGCCAACCAGCTGCTGGCCGGCATGGCCATGGCCGCCGCGCCGCTGCTCGTCCTCTTCCTGATCTTCCAGCGTCACATCATCGCGGGCCTCACCGCGGGCAGCCTCAAGGGCTGACCCCGGGCCCCGCCCGGTGCCTCGGCACCACCCCGGGATTCCCCCACACAGGAAGGACACACCACCGTGTCTCCTGCACCAAGAAAGCGCTCCCACGCCCTGCGGACCGTACTGCCGCTGCTCCTGTCGATGCTCGGAGCCCTGCTGTACGGGGCCACGGCGACCGCGCAGGCCGCCGGTTCCGTACTCGAAGCCGAGTCCGCGCAGCTGTCCGGAGGAGCCGCCGTCTCCACCGAGCACCCCGGCTACACCGGCAGCGGCTTCGTCGGCGGCTTCACCGACGCCAACAAGGGCGCCGCGTCCGTGGCGTTCGCCGTGCACTCCGAAGCGGCCGGCGCCGGGTCCATCGCCCTCCGGTACGCCAACGGCACCACCGCCACGATGACGCTCAGCCTGTACGTCAACGGCGACCGGATCCGCCAGGTGAGCCTCCCCGCCACCACCAACTGGGACACCTGGGCCACCCATGAGGAAGCGGTCGGCTACCGGGCCGGGGACAACACCGTCACCTGGACGTTCACCACGTCCGACAGCGGCAACGTCAACCTCGACAACGCCACCCCGGCCACCCCCACCACCCCGACCGACCCGGGGCCCACCACCCTGACCCACCAGGCCGAGGACGCCTTCTTCTCCGGCGGAGCCACGAAGGCCACCACCGCCACCGGCTACGAGGGCAGCGCCTACCTCTCCGGCCTCACCGCCACCGGAGCCCGCACGGTCTTCTCCGTCGACGCCCCCGGCGCCGCCTCCTACCCGCTGACCGTCCGCTACCGCACCCCGGGCACGGCCGCGGCCACCACCACCCTGCAGGCCAACGGCACCACCGTCCGCCGGCTCACCCTGCCCGGCACCGGCGGCGCCTGGGCCACCGCCGCCACCGACGTCCCGCTGCGCGCGGCGCTCAACACCCTCACCCTGCGCACCGCGGCCGGCGACAACGGCGACTACCAGCTCGACGGCATCGCCGTCACCGGCTCCACCCCCTCCGCAACCCGTGGCGCGACCCTCCCGTACACCACCTACGAGGCCGAGGACGGCACCACCAACGCCACCACCACCGGCCCCGACCGCACCTACCTCTCCGTGCCGTCCGAGGCATCGGGCCGCAGGGCCGTCGTCCTCGACAGCGCCGGCGAGTACGTGCAGTTCACCCTGACGAAGCCGGCCAACGCGCTGACCCTGCGCTACTCCCTGCCGGACAACGCGGCCGGAACCGGCACCGACGCCACGCTCAGCGTCTACGCCGACGGCACCGCGCTCAAGGACCTTCCGCTCAGCTCCCGGTACAGCTGGGTCTACGGCGGCTACCCCTACACCAACGACCCCTCCCAGGGCTCCGGCCACCACTTCTTCGACGAGACCCGCACCCTGCTCGGCAAGGAGCTTCCCGCCGGCACCGTGCTCAAGTTCCAGAAGGACTCCGGCGAGACCGCCGCCTCCTACACCCTGGACCTCGTCGAGACCGAGACCGCACCGGCCGCGCTCACCGTGCCCGCCACCGGATTCGTCTCCGCCACCACCCTCGGCGTCACCCCGGACGACTCCACGGACGACACCGCCGCCCTCAACGCGGCGCTCTCCACCGCCACGTCGCAGGGCAAGGGGCTCTGGCTTCCCTCCGGCACGTACGACATCTCCGGGCACATCGACCTCACCGGGGCCGACCTGCGCGGCGCCGGCCAGTGGTACACCGTGCTGCGCGGCAAGAACGGCAAGGGCGGCCTCTTCGGCCGCGGCGGCACCAGCAACGTCCAGGACCTGATGATCGCCGGTGACGTCTCCTACCGGGACGACGCCAACTTCGACGCCGGGATCGAGGGCGACTTCGGCAACGGCTCCACCCTCCAGAACATCTGGATCGAACACACCAAGGTCGGCCTCTGGACCGACGCCCCGACCACCGGCCTCCTCGCCACCGGACTGCGCATCCGCGACACCTTCGCGGACGGCGTCAACCTCCACAAGGGCACCGCGGGAAGCGAGGTCTCGCAGTCCAGCATCCGCAACACCGGCGACGACGGACTCGCGATGTTCTCCGAGGGCCTGGCCGTCACCGACTGCGCGTTCCGCTTCAACACCGTGCAGCTTCCGCTGCTCGCCAACACGGTCGGCATCTACGGCGGCCACGCCAACCGGGTCGAGGACAACCTCCTCGCCGACACGGTCACCGGCTCCTCCGGCATCGCGATCAGCAGCCGGTTCGCCCCCGTGCCGTTCAGCGGCACGACCTCCGTGCTGCGCAACACCCTGACCCGTACCGGTGGCTACGAGCCCAACTGGCAGAGCAGGCTCGGCGCGCTCTGGATCTACGCCGACTCCTCCGACATCACCGCACCCGTGCTCCTGAAGGACAACGACGTCCTCGACAGCACCTACAGCGGCCTCCTCGTCAGCTGGCAGAAGAACGTCAGCGCCCTGACCGTCGACGGGCTGAAGGTCGACCGGGCCGGCTCGTACGGCATCGAGATCGACTCCGCGGGAGCCGGAACCTTCTCCGGCGTCACCGTCAGCGGCGCCACCGACGGCGGGCTCTCTGCGGCAGGCGGCTTCACGATCACCCGAGGCACCGGCAACACCGGCTGGTAGCCCGTCCGGTGCGGGCGGCCGTCCCCGACGGCGGCCGCCCGCACCACCCCTTTACCGAGCAAGGAGTCTCAGTGACCCACTGGTGGCGGCACGCCGCGATCTACCAGATCTACGTACGCAGCTTCGCGGACGGCAACGGGGACGGCACCGGCGACCTCGCCGGGGTCCGCAGCCGACTGCCGTATCTGCGGGAACTCGGCGTGGACGCCCTGTGGTTCAACCCCTGGTACGCCTCGCCGATGGCCGACGGAGGCTACGACGTGGCCGACTACCGCGACATCGACCCGCTCTTCGGCACCCTCGCCGAGGCCGAGCAGCTGATCACCGAGGCGCACGGTCACGGACTGCGGGTACTCGTCGACCTGGTCCCCAACCACTGCTCCGACCAGCACACATGGTTCCGGGACGCGCTCGGCGCCGGGCCCGGATCGCCGGAACGCGAACGCTTCTGGTTCGTCCAGGGCCGGGGCGGGAGCGGCGAACTGCCGCCCAACGACTGGGTCTCCTACTTCGGCGGCAGCGCCTGGACCCGGATCACCGAGGCGGACGGCAGTGCGGGGCCCTGGTACCTGCACATGTTCGCCCCCGAGCAGCCCGATCTGAACTGGGAACACCCTGAGGTGCGGGCCGAGTTCGAGGACATCCTGCGGTTCTGGCTGGACCGGGGCGTCGACGGGTTCCGGATCGACGTCGCGCACGGACTGGCCAAGAAGCCCGGACTCCCGGACGTCGGCCCCGACCCCGACATCACCGACCTTCCGTACCAGGACTGCGACGCCGTCCACGACATCTACCGCTCCTGGCGCAAGATCCTCGACTCCTACGACGGCGACCGGACGTTCGTCGGCGAGGTCTGGCTGCCGGCCGCCGAGCAGACGGCCCGCTACCTGCGCCCCGACGAGCTGCACTCCGCGTTCAACTTCGACTTCCTGTGCTGCCCGTGGGACGCGGCCGCGCTGCGCGGGGTCATCGACTCCACGTTCGCGGGGCACGCACCGGTCGGCGCGCCCCCGACCTGGGTGCTGTCCAACCACGACACGATCCGCCACGTCACGCGGTACGGGCGCGAGGACACGTCGTTCGACATGGGCGACAAGCGGCTGCTCGACCCGAGCGACGCCGTGCTCGGCCGGCGCCGGGCACGGGCGGCGGCGCTGCTGACGCTGTCCCTGCCGGGCGGGGTGTACGTGTACCAGGGCGACGAGCTCGGGCTGCCGGAGGTGCAGGACCTGCCGGACGCGCTGATCCAGGACCCGACGTTCGTCCGGTCCGGGGGCGCGGACCGGGGCCGCGACGGGTGCCGCATCCCGCTGCCGTGGCAGTCCGGCGGGCCGTCGCTCGGCTTCTCCCCGGCGGGCGCCGACGCGACGTGGCTGCCGCAGCCGGGGGACTGGGCGGCGCTGAGCGTGGCGGCCCAGCAGGAGGACCCCGGCTCCGGCCTCGCCCTCTACCGGTCCGCGCTGGCCCTGCGCCGCGAGCGGCTGACCGTGCTCCCGGAGGCCCTGACCTGGGTGGACGCGGGCCCGGACACGATCTGCTTCGACCGTGGCGGATCGTTCCGCTGCCTGGTCAACCTGGGGGATCCGGTGACGCTTCCGCCGGATGCGAGGGTGCTGCTGGCCAGCGCGGAGCTGGACGAGCCGGGGGTACTGCCGCGCGACACGGCGGTGTGGCTGGAGCGGTAGCCGCCGCCCCGGCCACTTCGAGCCCGTCCGGCGATGGAGGACCACGCCGGGCGGGCCGGTCCGGCTACAGCGCGAGCGACAGAAGCACCGGCGCCGCCCGCCGGTTCAGCGTGTCCGCTGCCTCGCGCAGCCGGTGCGCGTCCTCGACCGGCAGGGACAGGGCCAGGCATCCCGCCGACGCCCCGGCCGTCAGCGGCACCGCGGCGCACACCGTGCCGACCGCGTACTCCTGGAGGTCGAGCACGGGCACCGTCGCCGGCTGGCTGTCCAGCTTGGAGAAGAGGACCCGCTCGCTCGTGATCGTCCGCGAGGTCAGCCGGGCGATCTTGTGCCGCGAGAGGTGGTCGCGGCGCCCGTTCTGGTCGAGCTGGGTCAGCAGGCACTTGCCGATGGCCGAGGCGTGCGCCGCCGAGCGGAAGTCCACCCACTCGTTGACCGCGGGCGTCCGTGGGCCGTCGGCGTACTGGGTGACCCGGATCTCGCCGTCCACGTAACGGCTGATGTAGACCGCGGCGCCCACCGAGTCCCGCAGCTGGACCAGCGTCTGCTGGAGCTTGGCCTCCAGGGCCTGCCGGCGGGCCGCGCCCGAGCCGAGGAGCAGCAGCGAGGAGCCGGTGACGTACGCGCCGTCGGTGATCTGCTCGACGTACCCCTCGCGGCGCAGCGTCAGCAGCAGGGAGGCGAGGTGCCCGACGGGCAGTCCCGTCTCCCGGGCGATCTGGGTGTCCGTCACACCGTTGCCGTGCTTGGAGACCGTTTCGAGAACACGCAGGGCGTACTGCACCGAATGGAACGGTGCGGTCGGTTCGGGCTTCAACGCCACGGTTTCCCCCTACCAGGTTGTGACCGCAAGCTCTGCCACCACGATAGCCGCCAAGAGGCCGTTCAGGGGCGGCTGTTGACTACTGGCCGGTGCGCCCCGGCCGCTTCAGCTGGGGCGCACCCGTATGGCATATGCCAGAGTCAATAGCGATCAGCGGATGCCGAGGTCACAGCACCGCGTTGAGGAATTCGCGAGTGCGTTCGTGTTCGGGATCGGAGAAGATTTTTTCCGGCGAACCCGACTCCACGACCCGTCCCGCGTCGAACATCAGCACCTTCTCCGACACGTCCCGGGCGAAATTCATCTCGTGGGTCACGCAGAGCATGGTGATGTCGGTGTTCCTGGCGATGTCGCACAGCAGGTCCAGCACACCCGCCACCAGTTCCGGGTCCAGCGCGGACGTGACCTCGTCCAGGAGCAGGATCTCCGGCTCCATCGCCAGCGCCCGGGCGATCGCGACCCGCTGCTGCTGGCCGCCGGAGAGCTGGGACGGGTGCGCGTCGACCTTGGCGGACAGCCCGACGAGGTCGAGCAGCTCCCGGGCCCGGGTCTCCGCCTTGTCGCGGTCCATGCCGAGGACGTTGACGGGAGCCTCGGTGATGTTCTGCAGGACCTTCATGTTCGGGAAGAGGTTGAACTGCTGGAAGACCATCCCGATCTTCTTCCGCGCCTCGCGCAGATGCTTCTCGGACGCCGGCTTGAGCGAGCCGTCGGCCGCCCGCATGTGTGTCAGCGGATCGCCGTTGATCCGGATCACGCCGTCGCTGACCTTCTCCAGGGTCATCAGCAGCCGCAGGATCGTGGTCTTGCCCGAGCCGCTGGGCCCGATCAGGGTGACGTGCTCGCCGCGCTCGACCGTGAAGTCCAGCTGGTCGAGGACGACATGGTCGCCGTACCGCTTGACGACGTTGTCGAAACGGACCAGCGGGTGCCCGGAGTCCCGGGGGGCGGGGACCGCGACGACGTCCTCGGGGGCCGTGGCCGCGGTCTTCTGCAGGGGGAGAGGTTCAGTGGCCAAGGCGCTTCTCCAGCTTCCTCATCAGGAGTGACGTGGGGTAGCTCGCGACCAGGAAGACCAGTCCGGCCAGTGTGAACACCTCGGTGTACGCGAAGTGGTCACCCCCGTACTTACGGGCTTCGAAGACCATCTCCTGCACCGTGATCACGGCGAGGAACGGGGTCTCCTTGAACATCGAGATCGCGTAGTTCCCGAGAGCGGGCAGGACGTTGCGCACCGCCTGCGGCAGGATCACGGCCTGCCAGGTCCGCCGGGGTGTCATCGACAGGGCCCGGCAGGCCTCCCACTGGCCCTTCGGCACACCGTCGATCCCGGCGCGGTACACCTCCGAGGTGTACGTGGCGTAGTGGATGCCCAGCACCACGATGCCGATGGTCAGCGGCTCCACCGAAGTGAACAGCGCGGCCGCGCCGACCAGCTGGACCAGCAGCGGAGTGGAGCGGATGAACTCCATCACCACCTTCACCGGTACGGTCACCAGCCGGCTCGGGGCCCGTCCGGCCACCGCGATCGCCAGCCCGAGCACCGCGGCGACGAGCGTCCCCAGCACCGTGGCCAGCAGGGTGACCTTGAACCCCTGAAGGATCAGCGGCAGCGCGTCGCCAGCCGCGTTCCAGTCGAATCCCTCGTTCACCGGGCACCTCCCGCGGCCGGGGCCGTCACCGCGCTGCGGGACTTCAGCAGGCTGCCCCCGCCGGTCGCCAGACCGAGCCGCCGCTTGGCGGAGCGCTCCAGCAGGTTCATCAGCAGGGTCAGCGCGTAGGCCAGCACGAAGTAGCAGGCCAGCAGGGTCAGATACGCGGTGAGGGTCTCACCCGTACGGCTGCGCAGCTTCTCGATCGCGGTCATGAGGTCGGCCGCCGAGATCAGCCACAGCAGCGGCGTGCACTTCAGCAACTGGATGAAGAGGTTGGTGAATGACGGGATCATCTGCACCCACGCCTGCGGAAGGATCACCTTGCGCATCCGGTGCAGTGGCGTCATGTTCAGCGCGACCGCCGCCTCGTACTGCGCCCGCGGTACGGAGTTGATGGCGCCGCGCACCACCTCGGCGCCGTAGGCCCCGTAGTTGAGGCCGAAGGCGACGACGCCGCAGAGCAGCGGGGACAGCTCGTACCCCGTCAGCGGCGGCATCGCGTAGTAGAGCCAGAACAGCTGGACGTACAGCGAGGTCCCGCGGAAGAACTCCACGACCACACGTGAGACGCCCCGTGTCACCAGCTCCCGGCTGATCGACATCAGGCCGAGGACGAACGACAGCAACAGCGCCAGCAGCGCGCCCAGGACGGTGGCCTCCAGGGTCACCCACAGGCCCGAGCGCAGCTGGGGGAGGTCGTCGGCGAAGGCCGAGAAGAAATCACTCATGCGGTGGGTCCCGTCCCTGTCAGCCCTTGCACAGATCGGCCGTCTTCAGCGTGGCCGGCGGGAGCTCGGTGGCTCCGAAGCCGTAGTCCCGCAGCAGCTCCACATAGCGCGACTTGTCGGAGACGATCTTCTTGAGTTCGCGGTTGAAGGCGTCCCGCAGCTCCTCGTTGCCCTTGCGGAACACGGCGCCGCCCGGGCTGTACTGCTTCACACCGTCGAGCTCCGGCAGGAAGGCCTCGGTGACCTCGGTCTCCGGGTTGGTCTTCGCCAGCCAGCGCAGCGAGATGCCGGTCAGCAGGAAGGCGTCGACCCGGCCGCCCTTGACCGCGTCCGCGCCGTCCTGCGGCTTCTGCAGGGACTTGATCCTGTCCTTGGCTATCCCGGCACCTTCGGCGTACGAGCCCTCGACGGCGCCCGCCATCACGCCGACGGTGATCCCGGCGGCCTTGGCGGAGGCGAGGTCGGTGATCTTCTTCGGGTTGCCCTTCTTCACCATCATCGCGGTCGGCGAGATGAACTCCGGCTCCGAGAAGAGGGCGTTGGCGCAGCGCTCGGGCGTGATCGCCATACCGGCGCTCACCACGTCGTACTTGCTGGCTTGGAGGCCCGGGATCAGCCCGTCCCACTCG
The DNA here is from genome assembly GCF_044756845.1 of Streptomyces sp. NPDC091416. Classification (NCBI taxonomy): domain Bacteria; kingdom Bacillati; phylum Actinomycetota; class Actinomycetes; order Kitasatosporales; family Streptomycetaceae; genus Streptomyces; species Streptomyces sp. NPDC091416. The sequence continues at coordinate 633,506 of NZ_JBIVTU010000002.1, read as the reverse complement.
GAGAGGGTGGGGCGCAGCTCGTCCACACCCAGCGCCTTGAATATCTCGCGGTGCAGGGTGGGCGCCTCGCCCTTGAGCGCCTTGCCCTCCATGTAGCCGTACGGGGCCTCGTCGGCGTACGCGACCCGGACGAATCCCTGCTTGCGGAGCTTGTCGAGCGCGCCTTCGCCGTCCGCCGAGTCGGCGCCGGTCTTGCTGCACGCGGTGAGCAGGCCGGGGACGACGAGCAGACCGCCCACGGCTGCCGATCGGTTGAGAAAGCCCCGGCGGGACAGGTTCGGGAAGTCAGCCATGGTTCGCAATCTCCTGGAGGGTCGAACAGTCCGGACAGGGTTGGCGCCTGCCCGATCTCGTATGTCTATGCGCGAAGAGGCGGCATGTAACCGAACGGTGGCCGGAGGGTGACCTTCCCGTGTCCGAACATGGGCGGAGTGCGACGGATCGTGAACGGTGCGTATTTCCTTGCGCCGTACGGTGAATGACGGTGTGTTATCCGGAGATGTCCGTCATGGGACGGCGAAACGGGTTACGGGGGACCCGGGTTGGGATCACCCTTGCGTGTCCGTGCTCGGGATGTGGCCGAGCCGCTTGTCCACCACGTTCGGCAACGGCTCCCCGGCCTCCCACCGTTCGTACATCGCGACGAACTGCTCGCCCAGCCGGTCCCGCCACCCGGCCGTGTCGCCGCTCATGTGCGGCGACACGATCAGGCCGGGCACGTCCCACACCGGGCTGTCCGGGCCGAGCGGCTCCCGCTCGAACACGTCGAGCGCCGCCCCCGCGATCCACCGCCTGCGCAGGGCGTCGACGAGATCGGCCTCGACCACCATCGGGCCACGCCCCACGTTGATGAAGCGGGCCGAGGGCTGCATCAGCCCGAAGAACCTGCTGTCGAACATCCCGTACGTCTGCGGGGTCAGCGGTGCCGCGCAGACCACCCAGTCCGCCCGGGCGGTCAGCCGGTCCAGATCGCCGGGTCCGTGGATCGTGCGCCGGGCCGTGCGTCCCACCAGCGCCACCTCGACGCCGAGCGCCATCAGCAGCCGGGTGATCTCCCGCCCGACCGGACCGGCGCCGACGACCACCGCACGCGACCCCGCGACCCGGGCCGTCTCGCGATGGCCCCAGCGGCGGCGCCGCTGGAGCTCCAGCGTGCCGGGGAGGTCCTTGGCGAAGGCCAGTACGAGGCCCGCCACGTACTCCGACATCGGCTGTTCGAAGACGCCCCGCGCGTTGGTCACCACCGTGTCGCTCTCCGCCAGCTCCGGGCAGAGCAGCCGGTCCACACCCGTGCTCGCGGTGTGCACCCAGGCCGGGCGCGGTCCGCCGCCCGGCCAGGCGGCCCGGACCGCGTCCGAGGTGAAGTCCCAGACCAGCAGGACGTCGGCATGGGGGAGCGCCCCGGCCAGGCCCGCGGCGTCGGTGTGCCGGACCCGTACCCGCCCGGTCAGCGCGCCGAGACGGGGCGGCGGATCGGCGTCCAGGACGAGCAGGACGGGCTCCGGCATGGGGGCGGTTCCTCCGCGTCGGCTGGGAGTGGCTGAGGCTGCGGACGCACCACGCTCGCAGTCGTACCCCACCCCGTCAACAGGCCGGAGCGGTGGCCGGGGCGGATGGGGGAATACTGGGAGGAGAAGCGGTAAAACGCAGTACAAGCAGTACCGGCAGCACCGCCAGTAACAGGAAGGGTGGACATGACGACCGTCGGATTCCTCTACCCGGGCCATTTCGCGGAGGACGACTACCCGCGCATGGAGATCCTGCTCGACAGCACCATCAGGCTCGTCGTCCGCCACACCGAGGTCCCGGACGACGCCTATCGCGAGGACGCCCTGCGCGAGCTCGGCACCCCCGCCAGGCTCGCCGCCGGTGTCGAGGAGCTGCAGCGCTCCGGGGTCCAGTCCGTCGTCTGGGCGTGCGACGGCGGCAGCTTCCTCTACGGCCCGCAGGGCGCCCACGACCAGATCATGGCCGTGGCGCGGGCGGCGGGCGTGCCCGCCTCCAGCACGTCCATCGGCTTCGTCCACGCCGTGAGGAAGCTGGGCGCCAACCGGGTCGCGGTCGCCGCGACCTACCCCGAAGCCATCGCCGCGCGGTTCACCGACTTCCTCCGGTCCACGGGCATGGAGGTGGTCGCCACCCACGCGGCGGGAGTGACCGGCGCCGCCGAGGCCGCGGAGTGGGGGCTCGACAGGCTCAAGGAGCTGGCTGCCGCGGCCGACCGTCCGGAGGCCGACGCCGTCCTGCTGCCGGACACGGCCCTGCGCACGGTCGGCCACCTCCCCGCGCTGGAGGAGTTCCTCGGCAAACCCGTCCTCACCGCGAACCAGGTGGCCGCCCGGGAGGCCCTGCGACTGGCCGACCGCCCCGCCTGGTCACCCCGGCTCGGCACCCTCTTCGAATCCCGCGAGGCGCCGCCCGCCCCGGTGGAGTGGGGGAGCGGACGGTCCTACGCGCACGGCAAGCGGTCCTGAACCGGGCTCCACCGGGCGGCGGGGGAATAAGCGGAGCCCACCTCCTGTTGCACTGCTCCGGACCAGACGCACCACCGGAGAGGCCAGGACGTGGACGAGATTCGAGGCGACGAGATCCGTGGCAAGGCGGAGGGGACGGCACCCGTGCCCCTCTCGGTGCTTGACCTCGTCACCGTGGGCCAGGGGCGCACCGCGACCCAGGCCCTGCGCACCGGTGTCGAGATCGCCCAGCTCGCCGAACGCCGCGGCTTCCACCGCTACTGGGTCGCCGAGCACCACTCCATGCCCGGCGTGGCCTCCTCCTCGCCGGCCGTGATCCTGGCCCACACCGCCGCCCGCACCGAACGCATCCGGCTCGGCTCCGGCGGCGTCATGCTGCCCAACCACGCCCCGCTCGTCATCGCCGAGCAGTTCGGCACCCTGGAGGCCATGGCTCCCGGCCGCATCGACCTCGGCCTCGGACGCGCCCCCGGCACCGACGGCGCCACCGCCGCCGCCCTGCGCCGCTCCGAGCGGCTGAACGAGGGTGCGGACGACTTCCCGCAGCAGCTCATGGAGCTGACGCGCTTCCTGGACGACGACTTCCCCGACGGGCACCCCTACGCCCGCATCCACGCGGTCCCCGGCCCCGTCCAGGCCACCTCCGAGGGCGGCGTCCAGTCCCCGGGCCGCCCGCCGCTGTGGCTGCTCGGCTCCTCCGGATTCAGCGCCCGGCTGGCCGGCATGCTCGGCCTGCCCTTCGCGTTCGCCCACCACTTCTCGGCCCAGAACACCATTCCGGCCCTGGAGCTGTACCGCGAGTCCTTCAAGCCGTCCGCGGTGCTGGACGCCCCGTACGCCCTGATCGGCGTCGCCGCGCTGGCCGCCGACGACGAGCGGGAGGCCCGCCGCCAGGTCCTGACCGGCGCGCTGTCGATGCTCCGCCTGCGCTCCGGCCGCCCCGGCCTGGTCCCGACCCCCGAGGAGGCGGAGGCGTACGCCTTCACTCCGATGGAGCGGGAGTTCGTCGACAGCTGGCTCGTCAACATCGTCCACGGCACCGCGGACGAGGTCCGCACCGGCCTCGACGACCTGGCCAAGCGCACCGGCGCCGACGAACTGATGATCACCGCCAACGCCCACGGCGGCGAGGCCCGGCTGCGCAGCTACGGCCTCATCGCGGACGCGTACGGTCTGCCGGGGGCCTGATCCCGGCCGTCACGTCCCTGAAGCCGGCCCGGCTCCCTCGCGAGGGAGCCGGGCCGGCTTCCGTGTACGCGGCGGTCAGTGCTGTGGCGCCCGGCGCAGGAAGACCATCGCGACCAGGACCCCGGCCAGTACGGTGACCCCGGCCACCAGGAGGGCCGTGTGCAGACCGGCCAGGAGCGAGCCGCCCGTCGAGGCGACGGCCGCCAGCCCCGCGACGCCGATGGCGCCGACGAACTGCGGCATCTGGGCCAGGCTGCCCGCCACGCCCTGCTCGTCGTCCCTCAGCCCGGAGGTCAGTGTCGAGATGAAGGCGACCACGGCGAGCACGTGGCCGAAGCCCATCAGCCCGGAAGTGACCAGCAGCAGAGGAAGGTTCCCGTCACCCGGCAACAGGACCATCGCACCCGTGCCCGCCGCCTGGACCAGCAGACCGGTCACCATCGCGGCCGTCGTCCCGCGGGCCGCGATCACCCGGGAAGCCAGCGCTCCGGCGGCCAGCGCGGCCGCCCCCTCGGCGAGGAAGCCGAACCCGGTGGCCAGCGGCGACCAGCCGAGCACGTCCTGCATGTAGAGGCTGAGCAGCAGCGTCGCGCCGCCGCACATGGAGAAGGTGATCAGGCCGACCAGCGCGCTCCACTTGACCGTGCGGCGGCCCAGCAGCCCGAGCGGGACGAGCGGTGCGGTGTGCCTGGACTCCGCGACGAGGAAGGCGGCGAGCAGTGCCGCCGCACCGACCAGCGAGGTCAGCGTCGGCGCACTCGTCCAGCCGGCGTCCGCACCGGTCGAGATCCCGTACACCAGGGCGAAGAGCCCGGCACCGGACAGCACCGCGCCCGGTACGTCGAGACGGCTGGCGCGGCGCTCGTCGGCCGACCTGGGCAGCAGGGTGAGCGCGCCCGCGAGGACGACCGAACCGATCACGACCAGCAGCAGCATCGTCCAGCGCCAGTTGAGCCCACTGGTGATGAGACCGCCGCCGATGGTGCCGGTCACGAAGCCGAGCGAGAGGAGTGCGCCGTTGATGCCCAGCGCCCTGGTGCGCTGCGGTCCCTCGGGGAACGAGGCGGTCATCAGGGCGAGCGCGGTCGGTCCGATCATCGCCGCGGCGATGCCCTGCCCGGCCCGTGCCGCGATCAGCATCGCCGGACCGGTGGCCGCTGCGGCGACCAGGGAGAGCGCGGTGAACAGGGCGGCGCCCAGGACGAAGAGCCTGCGCCGGCCGACCAGGTCGGAGAGCCTGCCGAAGAGCGGCAGCAGCCCGGCGGTCGGGAGCAGGCAGGCCGTGGCCACCCACTGCAGATCGCCTGTGGAGGCGAACCCGAGGTCCCGGCCGATCTCGGGCAGGGCGACGGTGATGATCGAGTAGTCGAGGCCGGTCATGAACGTGGCCCCGCAGAGGGTGATCAGGATCAGCAGGCCGCGCAGCCCGAGTGCGGAGGACCCGGGTCCGGTGGTTCCGGTCCGGGACGGTGGTGACGTGACGGTGGTCATCAGAGCCTCTCAGCGGTTCTGGAATCTCGGCGGTTCTGGAGTTCAGTGGTTCTGGAATCCCGGCCGTTCCGGAACGTCAGCGGTTCCGGAAGTACGTGTCGGCCGCGTGGGCGTCGGCGGGGTAGTGGCGGATCCCGGCGATCCGTCCGGCCTCGATCCGGAAGACCAGCACCCAGGTCATGGCGAGGGCTCCGTCTCCGGAGGCGCAGTGGTGCAGCTCGACGACGTGGCTGTCGTCGGCACCCGCGAACAGCACCTCGACACGGAAGTCGTGGGTGCCCAGCTCCCTCAGGAAGCCGCAGATCGCGTCGACGCCCCGGTAGGTCCCCGAGAGCGGATGGCGTCCGGGCATGTGCCAGACGGCGTCGGCCGCCAGGACGTCGTCCCGCAGCGCGGACAGGTTCCCGGTCGCGTAGCTCGCCCAGAAGGTGCTGATCAGCGAGCGGTTCGGCTCTTCCACGTCAACTCCCAGGTGCCTCGCGGTGGTTACGTGGAAGAGCTTCGGCCCGCACCGTATGCCCGGTCCAATACCTGCTTCCATAACCTGAGGGCATGGATGTCGACACCAGACTGCTGCGCTACTTCGCCGCCGTGGCCGAGGAAGGCCATCTGACCCGCGCTGCCGAGCGGCTCTTCATCTCGCAGCCCGCGCTGACCAAACAGATCAAGCAGCTCGAAGCGCTGCTCGGCGTCACGCTGTTCACCCGGTCCCGGGCCGGGATGACCCTCACCGAAGCGGGCACCGCGCTCGCCCGGTCGGTCCCGGCGGTCCTCGATTCCTGGGACACCGCCCTGCGGACGACCAAGGGCGCCGCCGCCCGCGCCGACCGGGTGCTGCGCGTCGGCTTCGTCGCGAGCGGGGCCAACGAGCTGACGCAGCAGATCATCGCCGCCTTTGCCCGGCGAAGGCCGGGCTGGCGGGTCCAGCTGCACCAGACCGCCTGGGACGACCCGACGGCCGGACTGGCGGCCGGTGACTCCGACGCCGCGCTGCTGAGGCTGCCGTTCCCGGGAGAGGAGTCGCTGAACGTCGAAGTGCTGATCACCGAGGACCGATGGGTGGCACTGCCCGCGGCCCACCGTCTCGCCGGCCGGGAGGTGATCGCGTTCGCCGAGCTCTTCGACGAACCGTTCGTGGCCACCCCGGAGGAGTCGGGCTGGTGGCGCGCGTACTGGCTGGCCTCGGACGAACGGGACGGGCACCCGGTGACGGTGGGAGCCGTCGCCCACAACCCGGACGAATGGCTGAACGCGATCGCCAACGGTTACGGCGTCAGCCTCACCCCGGAGGCCACGGCCCGCTTCTACCAGCGCCCGGACGTGGTCTACCGCCCGGTCAGCGGGGTCAGCCCGTCCCGGGTGGGAGTGGCGTGGCCGCGTACTCGCGTCGTACCGGACGCGGTGCGGGACTTCGTACGCAGCTGTGTGGAGGTGCGGCCGGGCGAGGGCGCCGACTGAGCGGCGGGCCTCCGACGCCCACGGAGGCGGGCACCGCTCCGGCTTCCGGCGCCCGCAGGGGCGGGCGGCTCAGGCCTTCAGGGCCCGGGCGCCGAGCAGTTCCGCGATGCGTTCCGGGGCGACCGCCCGGGAGTAGAGCCAGCCCTGTCCGGTGTCGCAGCCGATCCGGCGCAGCCGCTCCGCCTGGCCGGCCGTCTCCACGCACTCCGCGGTGACGGTCAGGCCCAGGCGGTGGGCCAGCTGGACCATGGCCTCGACGATCGTCTCGTCGGCGGGGCTGGGATGCGTACCGTCCTCGTACCGGAAACCGTGTACGAAGGCGCCGTCCAGCTTCAGGACGGAGACCGGCAGGCGGCTCAGGTAGGCGAGGTTGGAGTAGCCGGTCCCGAAGTCGTCGATGGCGATCCGGACGCCCATGTCGCTGAGCGCCTGAAGGGCCTGGAGCGGCCGGCCCGCCGACCCCATCACCGCGGACTCCGTCAGCTCCAGTTGCAGCAGCGCCGGGTCCAGGCCGGTCTCCGCGAGGATCTCCGCGACATCCGTGACCAGGTCGGAGTCCCAGACCTGCCGTACGGCGACATTGACGCTGATGAACAGCGGCGGCTCGTCCGGGTGGTCCAGCTGCCACCGTCTGGCCTGCCGGCAGGCCGCCCGCAGTACCCAGCGGCCGAGCTGCACGATCGAGCCGTCCTCCTCGGCGATCGCGACGAACCGATTCGGCGAGAGCATGCCGAACTGCGGGTGGTTCCAGCGCACCAGCGCCTCCACCCCCCGTACGACCCCGTCGGCCATGCAGACCAGCGGCTGGTACTCGATGGTGAACTCGCCGCGCTCGACCGCCGGGCGGAGGTTGGACGACAGGGCCTGCCGGGTCATCCGGTGGGCGTTGCGTTCGGGGTCGAAGAGGGTCCAGCGGGCCTTGCCGTCCGCCTTCGCCCAGTACAGCGTCGTGTCCGCCGCCTGCATCAGACCCGTGGCCGAAGTGCCCGCGACGGGCCGCTCCACCACGCCGATCGAGGCCGACACCGAGAGCCGCTGGCCGACCAGGTCGAACGGCTGTTGCAGCGCGGCGAGCACCGTGCGGGCGAGGTCGGTCAGCTGCTGCGTACCGGTGGACTCCTCGACCAGGATCGCGAACTCGTCCCCGCCCATGCGCGCCACCAGATGGGCGCCCGTGGGATGCGGGCCCTCCTGCTCGGCGCAGTCCGTGAGCCGGCCGGCGACGGCGGCCAGCAGCCGGTCGCCGACCCGGTGGCCCAGGGTGTCGTTGACGGCCTTGAAGCCGTCCAGGTCGAGGTAGACGAGTCCGACCCGGCCCCGCCCGGGTCTGCTGTCGTCCTGGTACGGCGCCGTCTCCAGAACCGCCGAGAGCCGCTCGAAGAACAGCGTCCGGTTGGGCAGCCGGGTCACCGGGTCGTGCATCTGGAGGTGGCGCAGCCGCTTCCGGAGCTCGCGCCGGTCGCTGACGTCGGCGATGGAGAGCAGGACCTGGCGGGGCGCGGCTCCGGTGTCCTGTTCGGGGGCCGCGGTCATCGGTACGACGGTGATCTCGGCCCACAGCGAGCGCCCGTCGGGGTGCTTGAGCCTGCGGGTGCAGCGGAAGCGGGAGCGCCGGCCGTGCAGCACCTCGCGGTACGCGTGCCAGGTACGGCCGTCCGCGGCGAGATCGACCAGATCGGATGCGGACTGGGCGGTCAGCGCCGCCGCTCCTACACCGGTCAGCGCGGCCAGGGCCTCGTTGGCGGTGACGATCAGGCCCTCGTGGTCGACGACGGCCATCGGGAGGGCGGCGACGCTGAACGCGGCCCGGTAGTCGTGCAGCGCGGACGGCGGCCCGCCGGACGGCCACACCTCGTCACGCTCCGTGAGGGTCGGCGGTGGGGACGAGGCTGCTGTGCCTGCCGTGGGCCTGGGCCCTTCGGAGGTTCCTCTCACCGTTCGCTCCCGCCGTGCAGTTCTGTCCCGGACGCATCCGGTCGGACTGGCCCGCCGCGTGGAGCGCCGTCGTCAGAGGCGGGAACCGCGCAGGATAGCGAGGTGAAGCATAGAGGCTGGCGCCTCGGCCGTTCCAGCGCCCCGACCGTTGTGGACCCCGCGTCCGCCGTGCTTGAGCCATTCGCGGGGCGACCCGGTTTGCCCTCGACTGATTGTTTCTGCGCGGTTCTGGTCCGTCCCGATGGTTCGGTGATCGATTGTGACTGTCCGTGAAACATGTGCGCGATTCGGTCGCTGACCCGACTGGTGCAGCCCAACAGGACGTACTTCGTGGAACGCCACAAGGTGGTCAGGAGGGTCCTGGAGCCCGCTCCCCGCACCGGAGGTGGATGTGCCGCGTCAGCAAGGGCCCGGAGGGGTGGAGAGACCCAGCCCGCGCGCGGTGGCGGCCGGACTGATCTCCCTCCTCGCGCTCGCCGCCACCTCTCTTGTCGCGGGCCCCGCCGTGGCCGCGTCCGGAGAGGCGGCCCCCTGCGCGCTGCCCCGGACGGACGTCCACCACTCGCTGGGCGTGGACGGCTGGAACGGTGCCTATCCGCGCCCCGACCACACCCTCGACGCGGTCATGGTCTTCCTCTCGTTCCCCGACGCCCGGCCCGCCACCACCCCCGCCGAACTCGCCGCCGACCACTTCCCCGCCACGACCCGGTTCTTCCAGCGCGCCTCGTACGGAAAGTTCACCCTGCGCCCGCACCCCCAGCGCCAGTGGATCCGGATGCCCAAGCCGTCGGTCTGGTACGGGATACAGCGCGACTGGGACAACGACCGGCGCAGTGCGTATCTGCGCGACGCGATCGACGCGGCCGACCCCACCGTCGACTTCTCGAAGTACGACATCGTCTACCTCGTCGCCGACCCCGACGCCCCGGGTGTCGACTCCGATGCCACCAAGGTCGTCAACTTCGACCGCCCGCTGCATGCCGACGGCACGGACATCAGGCGCGTCGTCACCGTCTTCGAACAGCATCCGCCCGACCACAACGTCCTCGCTCACGAGACCGGACACGTCTTCGACCTGGCCGACCTCTACCACCGGCCCTCGGACGGCAAGGGCGACTGGGACACGTACGTCGGCGACTGGGACGTCATGGGCAGCCAGTTCGGTCTCGCGCCGGACCTCTTCGGCTGGCACAAGTGGAAGCTGGGCTGGCTCGACGACCGGCAGGTGACCTGCATCCAGAGCAGCCGGGTCGTCACCCTGGAGCCGATGGCGGCCGTACCCGTGCCCGGCGCGTCCATCGGGACCCGGCTGGCCGTGATCAGGACCGGCGAGGGCAGTGCCGTGGCCATCGAGGCCCGCAGCGCGACCGGCAACGACAGCGCCACCTGCACCGAGGGCGTCCTGCTCTACCGGATCCGCAACGGGACGCCCTCGGGCGACGGCCCGGTCGACGTCATCGACACCCACCCCGACACCGACGCCTGCTGGGACCGCTCCGTCTATCCGCCGCTCGCGGACGCCCCGCTGAGGGTCGGCGAGACCTACTCCGTCCCCGGCGGCCACACCACGGTCGAGGTCGCCGACCGGACGCCTTCGGGCGCGTGGACGGTCCGGATCACCACGGGGACGTGAGCGTGGTCGATGACAACGAAGAAGCCCCCTCGCTCTCGCGAGGGGGCTTCTTCCGTCGGTGCGCCGCCAGGGACTCGAACCCCGGACCCGCTGATTAAGAGTCAGCTGCTCTAACCAACTGAGCTAGCGGCGCCTGCTGACGTCGTAGACATTAGCACCCTGATCCGTGGGAGGAAAAATCGAAATCCGAGGCGCCGGAGACGGTGCCGACCGTGCCACCCGCACACAGGCCCAGAGAAGGACGTCCGGCCCCGGGAGCCATGGGTTGCGGGTGTCGGGAGCGACCACCCAGCGAGGCCCGGCAGCGGACGGGCCGCAGGTCAGCGGCGGGACCGTCACCGCGTCGCCGGCGCCGTGACAGAGCAGCGGGGGCACCCTCGGGCCACCGTCCTGCGGCTCCGCCGGGTCCGCGACGGACCGCGTTCCCGGACCGGCTCCCCACTCCTCCCAGTCCAGCAGCGAGGGCAGTCGCTGGGCCGTGCCGGGGGAGGCGAACAGCAGCATCCGGCCGCGGTGCGTGGCGACCGGGCCGGAGCCCGGGCCGTCGGCCCACAAGTGCTCCAGCATGCGCCGCCCGAAGAGCGTGGGTACGTTCACCACGTCGAAGGCGGAACCGCACGGCAGGACCCCGGGCGCGGAGGGGTGCGACTCCCACTGGGCCAGGGTGCTGCGCGGATAGGCCGCCGCCCCGGCCAGCCAGGCGGCGCCGGCCGCGGTCACCTGGGCGGTCTGGTTCCCGGCCTGCTCGCGCAGCACGGCGAAGATGTCGGCCTCCTCGCCGGTGTGGTGGCGGGGCCCGGTTCCGTGATGCAGGGTCGTTTCGTCTGGCAGCCATGCGGTCATACACCCAGGTCTACCCGGAGTGATCACCCGGATTCCGAGAGTTGCCGGAAATCGGGACAGGGTGGGGTGGTGAGGAGTATCTTGCGCACCTGGCATATGCCAATGGTTCTACCCGGAGTGATCATGGAGCCTGCCGCGCGGCCGCGGCGCCGTCAGGATCCGTCCGCCCGAGGGCCGGGACCCGGCCCGCTCAGGTCTCCTGCCCGAGCCCGCTCAGGTCTCGCGCCCGAGCCTGTCCGGCTCTCGCGCCCCGGCCCGTCCGGCTCTCACGCCCCCGGCCCGCTACGGCTCTCACGCCCCCCGGCCCGTCCGGGCGTCAGGGCCTCGGCTCGTTCAGCAGGCTGCGGCCGAACTCGACCATCTTCACCGCATAGTCCTCGGTCCACTCCGCCCGCTGCGCGATGTCCGCGGTCGTCAGCCGGTCGAACCGGCGGGGATCCGCCAGCTGCGCCGCCGCGATCGCCTGGAACTCGACCGCCCGGTCCGTCGCGGCACGGAAGGCCAGCGTCAGCTCGGTGGCGCGGCTCAGCAGCTCCTTCGGATCCTCCATCGACTCCAGGTCGAAGAAGTGCTCGGGGTCGGCGACCGCCGCCGACGGCTCGAAGAGCAGGGGTGCGGGGCGCAGCCGCTGCTGCTCGTTCCGCTCGGGTTGTGCCATGTGGTTCTTCCTCCTCCGGTCGGCCCGACGGCCACCCTCTATTGTCCAGCCCGCCGCAAGGGCGCTTTCAGGGGTGCGCGCCGGTCCTCCCGCGACCGCCGTGCCCCCAAGCGCCCCCGCCCTCAACGCCCCCAGCGCACCCGGTGTTCCGCGAGATGGGCCAGGACGGCGTGGTTGGCCTCCCAGCCGTCCGGGAACTTCACGGTCACGCCCAGCTGGACCGGCTCCGTCGACGGGTGCTCGTCCAGCAGGTCCGAGACGCCCTCACGGCACACCACGACGCAGGCGTGGCGGTGGCGGGAGGCCAGCACGCACAGCCGGCCCGTCTCCAGATGGAACGCGGTGGCGTCCGGGCGGCCCGACAGCGGGTGCAGCACCACCGTGACGTCGAACTCACGGCCCTGGAGCCGGTTCGCCGTGTCCACCGCCACCCCGGTGACCCCGAGCTCGGCGAGCGCCGCCCGTACCGCTGCCGCCTGGTCGCGATGGGCCGTACCGACCGCGACCCGGTCCGCCGTCACGGGCGCCGGGTCCGGGGAGCGCTCGCTGGTCGCCGCGCCGCCCCGGTCCAGCAGCCGGCGCACCACGAGGGCCACCGCCCGTACGGCCTCCGGGTCGGTGCGCGGGGTGTGCCGGGCAGGGAGCTCCAGCAGCCCCCACCCCGACTCCGCCGCCTCGTCCAGCACCCGGTCCGCCGCCGATCCGTCGGACGCGACGCCGAACGACAGCAGCCGGTCGCCGTGGTCCGTACCGCTGCGGAACGGTGTGTACGGGTAGAACGCGTCCGACACCAGCGGCGCCGCCGAGGCCGGCAGCCGCCAGGAGACCGGCAGCCGGTGCTGCGGCAGCTCCGGGTTGTGCGCGAGCAGCGTGGTGACCGCGCTGGCCGACGGGTCATAACTCAGCCCGGCCCACTGGTCCGCGCCGACGATCGAGAACGGGTCCAGCTGGCCCGGATCGCCGACGAACAGCGCCCGCTCGAAGAGCCCCGCCACGGCCAGCAGCGCGTCCGAGCGCATCTGGTACGCCTCGTCGACGATGGCGTGGCCCCACGGCTCGACGTTCTTCACATGGGCCCACTTCGCCGCCGTCGAGATGACGACGTCGAGGCCGGCCAGGTCCGCGGCCTTCGCCGACTTCCGTACGTTCGCCAGGCCGTCCAGCACCTTGTCGTACGGATCGGAGTCGTTGCTGTGCAGCCGGCCGACCGGCAGGCCGGGGTCCTTCTCGGCGAGCCGGACCACCAGGTCGTCGACCTGGGCGTTCGTCTGCGCGACCACCATCAGCGGGCGTCCGGCCGCGGCGAGCTCCAGCGCGGCACGCACCACCAGGGTCGACTTCCCCGCACCCGGCGGGGAGTCGACCACGATGCCGCGGGCCGAGCCGTTCAGCGTGTCGTCCAGGATCCGGGCGGTTGCCAGGCCCGCTGCCGCGCCCGGGTCGAATACGGCCGTCACAGCAGGTCCTCCGTGGTCACGGGGTCGGGGCGCTCGGCAGCCGCCGTGCCGCCCGGCGGGCCGCCGTGGGTCCACGGGGTCTCCTCCGCGTCCGGAAGCTGGGGGCCGCCGCGCTGGTCGTGCTCGAAGAGCGTCCAGGCGATGACGTCACCGGGCTCCGGCACCGAGCCCGGGGCGGGCTCCTTGCCGCGGCCCATCCGGTCCGTGATCCGCAGCACCAGCGCGGGAGCCGGGCCGTCCCCGGCCGGGCCGTAGCCCGCGAACTCGGCGGTCTGCGGCTTGCCGTCCAGCGAGCGGTAGACCTTCACGCGCTCGCCCAGATGCGGCTGTTCGGCCGTGCGGACCGTGACCAGCGGGCGCGGGGAGGGGCGCTTGGACTCGCTGTACGCCATTTCCACCGCGGTCACCTCGCCGAGGAACGCCTCGCCCGCCAGCCGCCGCCCCGCCAGCACCAGCGGATCGTCCAGCGCCTCCTGGGCCTCCAGCTGCGCCTGCGCCGTCTCGCGCGCGGCCAGCTTGCGGGCCGCCGTCACCGCGTCGTCCCGCCGCGGCTGCGGGGGCTCACCGGCCCGCACCCGGTCGCGGTGGCCGGTGAACGACCAGCGGTCACGGGTCCAGCGGTCCTCCACCCTGGATCCCTCGGGCAGCTCCCGCAGCAGGTCCAGGCCCCGCCACACCGCGTCCCAGGTCGGCAGCAGCACACCGGCCAGCACCTTCCGGATCTCCCGCTCGGCCGCCGTCAGCCCGGCGAGCCCGGCATCGGCCGCCGGCCCGTCCTCGGCCGCGGCCAGCGAGGTGCGCGCCCGGTCGTACTTCTCGATCGCGGGGGCCAGCAGCCGGTTGTCGAAGTCCGGGTCGGTGGCCGGTCCGGCCGGCGGGCACAGCAGCTGGCCCCCGGCGTCCCTGGCCAGCTCGGCACGGAGCGCGGCCTCGGCCCCGGACTCGCCCGCCGGCGGGTCGATCCAGGCGAGCAGGGCGCCCAGGTGCTGGTCCTCCAGGGAGGACTGGCCGGTCGCCCAGTGCCGGTTCAGCAGATCGGTGCCGGCCAGCAGCAGCGACGAGCCCGGCACCCGCGCCCGCTCGCCGTAGTGCGTCAGCCAGCGGCCCAGCAGCGGAACCCGGGCGGGCGCCGGATACGGGGTGTCCGGATCATCCTCGGCGGTGCGCCGGAACCGCATCGAGCGGCCCAGCAGCCGGACGAACTCGATCCCCGCCCGGCTCGGCACGACCAGCTGCGCCGCGTCCGTGCACAGCTCGGTCTCGACCTTGACCTTCTTGCCCGTGCCGGGGTCGGTCTCGCTGCGCTCGGCGGGCTCGATCACATCGGCGTACGACTCGATGTACGGCAGGACCGCCTCGGCCAGCTCGGCGAGGAACGCGAACCGCAGGTCCCGGTCGCGCGGCTGGGCCACCGCCAGCAGCCGGGGCGCGTCCCGGTCCGTGCCGACGAGCGCGCCGAGCGGGGCGCCCGCCTCGCCCGCGGTGGTGAGCGGCACGAGCACGAGGGGCCGGTCGCCGAGCCGGCGGTGGCGGACGGTGGCCATCGGCTGCGCGCGGCCGCTCTCCACGGCCTCCAGCCGGGCCAGGGTGCCGATCAGCGACATGCCGTGCCCCCCAGGCCCTGTACGGCGTTCCCCCGCAGTGTCACGGCGACTCCTTCTCCCGCGCCGGAACTCCGTACAGGACCCAGAGCCTCGGCGCGCAGCGCAGCCGCGCGGAGCAGCGCGGCGACCGTCGGGTCCGCCGGATCACCCTCCTTGCCCGCGGCCGCCGCGAGCACCGCGGTGACCGTGGTCAGCCCGCCGAGCTCGCCCCGCACGCTCCGCCCGAGCGCCTCGACCGCACCGGCGGCGCGGGCCTTGGCCCGGCAGTGGAACGCGAGCTCGCAGGCGGCCAGGCACTCCGGCGCGTACGCCGCCGTGACGGACTCGACCGCGGTGTCCAGCTCCTCGCGGGAGCACTCCGGGTCGAAGGTGGTGCCCTCGGGCAGGGCGGCGGCGATGTCCTCGATGCGCGTGAGCCGGGTCAGCTGGCGCCGGGTGACCGCACGCTGCTTGCGTACGTCGACGACGGACGCGGTCGGCAGGTTGGAGAAGTCCTTGGGGCAGACCAGCAGTACCCGGTGGCCGACCTCCGCGCCGTCCGTCGCCGCCGCGACCCGCTCCAGCGCCAGGACGTACACGGCGGACTGGCGGGCCGCGGCGCCCACCTTCGCCGCGTCGGCGGAGCCGTCGATCATGGGGAAGGACTTGATCTCGACGACCGTCCAGGTGCCGTCGGGGTGGACCACCACCGCGTCCGGCTCCAGGTAGGCGGGTGAGCCCGCCACCTCCAGAGCCAGCATCGGATGGTCGAGCAGCGCCCAGCCGCCCGACCCGGTCGCCTCGCGCAGCGCGAGCGCGGTGCGGGCGGCCCGGCCCTCGGGGCCGGCGGCCGTCAGGTCGGGTACGGAGACGTCCACGGGCGGTTCGCCGGGTTCACCGAATCCCTGGTGCAGCAGGCGCATCAGCTCCGTACCCCCGTCGGCCTTGACGCGGGCCTCGAAGGCGTTGCCCCGCATGAAGGCGAACTGGGACTGGCCGAAAGCGGCCGGTGAACCGAGCGCGGTGGCGAGCGCGCCCTTGTCGACCCCTGCGCCGTCGAGCAGTGCGCGCCGCTTGCAGCCGGGGTTGGCGGCCAGGGCGGCCAGCGCGCGGGCGTCCAGCGGACGGGGCGCGACGGCCGGGCCCCTCAGCTCAGCGAGCCGCCGTCGCAGCGTCACCGCCTGCGGCTCTTCCCGCGGAGGCCGGGACATCGGCCGGGGCAGGTGGGCCGGCCGGTGCTGCTGCGTCGGTGGGATCTGCGGAGGAGGTCCGCTGGCCGGGGATTCGCTCACCCGCGGAAGTCTTGCATCCGGCACTGACATCCGGGGACTTCACGGCCGGGGACACCTGTGCGAAACGGGCCTGGACCGCGTCCTTGACCCGGTCGGCGAGGCGCGTCACGGGCCTGGCCAGCAGCGCCCCGGCGCCCATCACGGCGGCCCCCGCGACAGCGTCCAGGAAGTAGTGGTTGGCCGTGCCCATCACCACGATGACGGTGATCAGCGGGTAGGCGACACCGGCGGCCCGCAGGAGCGGGTGCCTGCCGTGGCGCCACAGGAGGATGCCGCACCACAGGGCCCAGCCGACGTGCAGGCTCGGCATGGCCGCGTACTGGTTGGTCATACCGCCCATGCCGCGCGGTGCGCTCGCTTCGGTGCCCCACCAGCCGTACGAGCTGTACTGGGCCATCGTGTCGACGAAACCGTGTCCGGCGGCCAGCAGCCGCGGCGGGCAGGTCGGCATCAGCGTGAAGCCGATGAGGCCGAGCATCGTGGAGGTCATCAGCCAGGTCCTGGCCCGGCGGTAGGCGGCCGAGTGGCGGCGGAACATCCAGATCAGGACGGCCGGGGTGACCAGGTAGTGCAGGGAGGCGTAGGCGAAGTCCGCGGGTATGCCTATCGAGGCGTGCGCGGTGAACAGCCGGTTGAGCGGGTGCTCGGCGTTCAGGAAGAGCGCCTTCTCGAGATCCAGGATGCGCAGCCCGTGATCGACGGCGGTGGACACGTCGCCGCGGACCAGGAGTCTGCCGCCCGAGTACGCCCCGTACACCAGGGCCAGGAGCGGGAGCTCGGTCCACCAGCGGGGCCGGTGGCGCGGCACGGGCGCGGTGGTGGCATGCGGCATCCGGAATTTCTCCATCACGTGTTCATGCGGCCGACGGCGGGCGTTCAACCGTACGGTGCCATGCGGCCGCGGTTCGCCCGGGGTGCTCTTTCGGCGCCCCTCAGCTGCTCGGATTCGTCTGTGGTCAGTGGGACGCCGGTGCGGCCCCACAGGTTGCCTCACGCGAAGGTACGCGATGATGGAAATCCGGACGATCCGTTTCCCCGCTCCGCCCGTCGCACCCGCCCCATCCGTTCCCACCTGGACGGATTCGTCCCCCGTCGATGTCCAAGATCCAAGATCTCAGATCCCGTATCTGAAGGTCTCAGTTTTACAGGGAGAGCCGCACATGGCACCGCGCATCCTGCTGGCCCGGCACGGCCGGACGGAATGGTCCGTCAAGGGCAATCACACCGGCAGGACGGACATTCCGCTGCTCGACTCCGGGCGCGAGGGGGCCAAGCTGCTCGGCGAGCGGCTCCACCGCGGGCCGTGGGCGGACCTGCCCGGCCTGGAGATCCGCACCAGCCCGCTCGTGCGGGCGTCCGAGACGTGCGCGATCGCGGGGTTCGGCGAGCGGGCGGAGCCGTGGGACGCGCTGATGGAGTGGGACTACGGGGCGTACGAGGGGATGACGCCGGACGAGATCAAGGCGATCCGCCCGGACTGGTTCATCTGGCGCGACGGGGTCCCGGAGGGCGAGACCCTGGCCGAGGTGTCGGCCCGGGCCGACGAGGTCGTCGAGTGGGCGCGGTCGGCCGACCGGGACGTCCTGGTCTTCGGCCACGGCCACATCCTGCGGGTGCTGGGGTCGCGGTGGCTGGGCGAGGACGCGTCGTTCGCGGCACGCATCCGGCTGGACCCGACGTCGCTGTCGGTCCTGGGCTGGGCGTACGGGGCGCCGGCGCTGGAACGGTGGAACGACACGGGCCACCTGGAGCGGTAGCGCGGGGGCGCGCGCTGGTGCGTCCGGGGCTTGTTGGCGGACCCGTCCGGCTGGGGCTCCCGGTCTGCCCGGGAAACCGAGCCGGCCCGGCGTTTGTCGGTGGACCCGTCTGTCGGGGTTCCCGGTCTGCCCGGGAGTCCCAGCCGGCCCGGCGTTTGTCGATGGGCCCGTCTGGCCGGGAATCCCAGCCCGCCCGGCGTTTGTCGGTGGACCTGTCTGGCCGGGAATCCCAGCCCGCCCGGCGTTTGAGGGCGGAACCCTCAGCCCGGGATCGGGGTGCGAAATGCAGCCCGCCCGGCGCTTGAGGGCAACGACCCGCGCCCGGGACCGAGGCGAGGGTTCCGTCCTCAAGCGCCGGACGGGCTTGAAGTGGGCGCGGGGTTGCGTGGTCCGGCGGGCGGGCGGGCTTGTGTGGGGCGCCGTCCCCCTGGCCGGGCGGCCGACGAGGGGGGGCGAGGGTTCCGTCCTCAAACGCCGGACGGGCTTGAGGTGGGTGCGGGGTTGCGTGGTCCGGCGGCCGGGCGGGCGTGTGTGGGGCGCCGTCCCCCTGGCCGGGCGGCTGACCAGGGGGCGGCGGTTCCGTCCTCAAGCGCCGGACGGGCTTGAAGTGGGCGCGGGGTTGCGTGGTCCGGCGGCCGGACGGGCTGAAGTGGGCGCCGTCCCGGGGCGGGCGGGCCGGAAGTGTGTCGTCCTACATGCCCGCGGCCATCGCATGGCGGTCCAGGAAGTCCTTGACGTCCACCGAGCCCCGGCCCCGGGGGCGCAGGACCGTCACCGCGTCCGCCAGCATCGACCGGATCCGGGACGACTGGACCTGGTCCAGCAGGTCCAGCACCCGGTGACCCGTCGCAGCCGCCTCCTCCGTGAGGCCCGCCCGCGCCAGATCCGTGGTCAGCTCGGCGCGGTACAGCGCCAGGTTCCGGGTGAAGTGCGGGTCCTGCAGCCGCGTCGCCCGCCGGGCATGGCGGGCCGCCCTCGACCAGTCGCCCAGCGCCGACCAGCACTGCGCCTCCAGCATCTCCAGCTCCGCCTCGCGGAAGAAGGTCATCCACTCCGGGTCCGCCGCCGACGGCCCCTTCCCGAACGCGGTGTGCGCCCGGCCCAGCGCCCGTTCGCAGCCGGTCCGGTCCCCGAGCCCGGCCCGGCCACCCGCCTCCCGCAGCGCGAGCAGCGCCAGCAGTCGCGGCGAGCCGAGCGACCGTGCGGCCCGCTGCCCCGCCTCCGCCGCCCGGACGGACTCGCGCGGCCGGCCCGTATCGCGCGCCAGGAACGACGCGTTGCAGAACGCGTGCGCCTCCAGCGCCGGGTCCCCGGCCAGCCGTGCGGTGGCCAGCGCCTCCGCGTAGTGCGAGCGGGCGTCGTCGAACCGGCCCGAGTCATGGGCCAGCCAGCCCACCGAGATGGCCAGCTCACCGGCGCCCGCGTGCAGCCGGTCCGCGGTGGAGCGGCGGGTCGCGGTACCGGAGTCGAGCAGCGCGTACGCCGCCCGCAGGGGCTGGGAGGCCCGTCGGTAGAGGCCGTCACCGCCGTGCCGGTCGTCGAGCAGGCGGATCTGCCGCACCGCCTTCTCGACGGCACCCACCTCCGCCTCGCCGACCCGGCGCTGTACGGGCACGGCGGCGGCCGCGCCGCCGAGACCCAGGCCCAGGGAGGCGGCCGCCACCGCGGTGGTGCCGCTCGTCATCAATGCGCGACGCAGCACGTCGCTCTCCTCATCGGTGTCGCTGCCGAGCACGAGCAGCGGGGAAGTCGGGGGGCGTGGGGCGGCGGAGGCGGTCCGGGCCCCCCTGCCGCGTACCGATTCGCGCGGTGAGAAGCCCAGGTCCGCCAGGTCCGCCCCGGGGAACATGTGCAGGAAGACCCGCTCGTACGCGTAGTTGGGACAGCGGATCTCGCCGGACTCCACGCGTCCGATGTACCGGGCGTCGCACGCGACCTGCTCACCGATCTCGCGAGCGGACCTGCGTACCGCGGCAGCGAACTCCCCGGCGGAGCGCTGTCCGCGCAGCCGCCGGAAGGCGATGTTGGGAACTGCCCGTGTCGACACCATGGCGGGGCCCTCTCTGGTGCAAGCCGGGCGCCTGTTTCCGGTGTCCCGGCGGAGCAAGAACGTACCTGCTGTGATGAGACGCACACGCTGCGTTTGCCAACAAACCGGACATCTCGCCCACGATCCGCCATGAACTGCCACCCTTTGGCGCGGTGCTGCACCGTAGCCCTTGACGCCGTCGGCGCGTTGGTCCATGAGGAGACGGAGTCCGGCTCCGCCCGGCGATGAGAGGAGAGGTCCCTTGTTGCACCTCGGTACGGCGACCGGCTCGCGAACGACCGCGACGAGCGCGACGACGGCCACCACGGCGACGACCGGTACCACGGCGACGACCGGCACGACGGCACCTGCCGAGGAGCCCGGCGTCCCCCGCACGCCCCCGGCCCCCGAACCCTGCGATCTCGTGACGGTCCCCGCCCGCCAGGGTCTGGAGGCCGTCGACATCCTGCGGCGCGGCGCCGACCAGGAGGCGGTCGGGCCGGTGATCCACGACGGGGCGTGCGCCACGCTCGGCTTCCTGGTGCCGCCCGGTACCGCGCAGGCCTGGGACGTACCGGGCAGCGCCTGTACGCAGACCGACGGCCGCGGGCTGCGTATCCCCGCCGAGCCGCCGGCCCCGGGCAGCGGCTGGCTGCTGCCGCCCGCCGACCACACGCCGGTCACCGACCCGGCCGTGCTGCGCGCGGCGCTCGATCAGGCGGCCCGGCTGATCGAAGCCGCCGACAACTGCCGCTGAGAGGCGGTCCGACGCGCCCCGGCCGCCCCTGAGCTCATAATGGCCGGACGGCGGGCGTTTCGACCGGCCCGTCACGGCCGGTCCCGACCGGCCCCGGACGTGATGAGCAGTGAGCAGGGACGAGGGGCAGTGGCACGTCGAGGAGCGGCCGGCGGCGCGGGCGACCGCAAGCAGCGCGCGGACCGCAGGACCGACCGCAAGGCGGCGCGCGGCTCCGAGCGCCCCGAGGGCAACGTCACCGAACCCGTGGACGGCGGCCTCGCCGAGCTCGTCCCCGACCGGGAACGCCGGCGTGCCTGGACCCTGACGATCGACGGCGCCCCGCAGTCCCATGTGGACCTGGACGACCCGACGTACCTCTCCTTCGAGTACCAGCGCCGCATCGGCCACATCATCGACCTGGCCGCCCCGCCCGGGCAGCCGCTGCACGTCGTGCACCTCGGCGGCGGTGCCTTCACCCTCGCGCGCTACGTCGCCGAGACCCGCCCCCGCTCCACCCAGCAGATCATCGAGGTGGACGCCGCCCTCGTCCAGCTGGTGCGCCGCGAGCTGCCGCTGGACCCGCAGGCCAGGATCCGGGTCCGCGCCACCGACGCCCGCGCCGGGCTCGGGAAGATCCAGGACGGCTGGGCCGACCTCGTCATCGCCGACGTCTTCAGCGGGGCCCGTACGCCTGCCCACCTCACGAGCACCGAGTTCCTCGCCGAGGTGCGCCGGGTCCTGAAGCCCGGCGGGACGTATGCGGCCAACCTCGCCGACGGGCCGCCGCTGGCCCATCTCCGCGGCCAGATCGCCACCGCCGCGACCGTCTTCCCCGAGCTGGCGCTCGCCGCCGACCCGACCGTCTTCCGCGGCCGGCGCTTCGGCAACGCGGTGCTGCTCGCCTCGGACGTGGCGCCGAAGGCCGCGGAGCTGACCCGCAGGGTGGCGACCGATCCGCATCCCGGACGCGTCGAACACGGGCGTGCGCTCGCCGACTTCACCGGCGGCGCGGCCGCCGTGCACGACGCCGACGCCCGGCCCTCGCCCGCGCCGCCGCCGTCCGCCTTCGACTGACCGGGCGGGGTCTCACGACGGAGGCCGTTCACCGGTGCGGCGTCACGACTTCACGATCTCGACCTGCGGTGGATGGTCGTTCCAGGTGCAGAACACCGACACCGTCGTGGAGTCGTCCCGGGTGAAGTTCACCCGGATCCACGTCGTGTTCGTCCACACCTGCACCGACCAGCCCTGCTCCGGAGTCGCCGACACCAGTTTCGCCGAGTCCGATCCGAGCTCGAAGACGATCCGCCCGCCGTCCGTCTGGTAACTCCTCGCCGTGCCCGACGCGGTGGCCGTCGGCCGCGGAGTGCCGGCGGGGGTGCGCGACGGCGACCGGGACGCGGTCACGGACGGCTCGGGGGCGGCCGAGGAGGCCGTGGCCCGGGGCGGGGCCGACGGGCTCCTCGACGGGGCCGGCTCCGGGCGGTGCGTGGAGGACGACAGGTTCTCGGAGCTGTCCCGGCCGCCTCCGGCACCCGCCTCGATCGGCACCGCGCGCGGCGGGTCGTACGCCGTACCGGCCATCACGGTGTGCACACCCCACCACGACAGCGTGACCGCGGCGCCGGTGGCGAGCGACCACGCGAGCGCGTGTACGAGACCTCGTTGCATCCGGCACATCCTGCACCACCGGCCCCGGCCGAGGACGGAGAACCCCGCACAGGACCCGCATGGCGTACGGTGCCGCCCATGCCAAGTGTGCTTGTGGTCGAGGACGACCAGTTCGTACGTTCCGCCCTCATCCGGCACCTGACCGAGGCCTCCCACACGGTGCGGAGCGTCGGAACCGCGCTCGAAGCGCTGCGCGAGGTCGCCCACTTCCGGTTCGACGTGGTCATCCTCGATCTCGGGCTGCCCGACCTCGACGGCGCCGAGGCGCTCAAGATGCTGCGCGGCATCACCGACGTGCCGGTCATCATCGCGACCGCGCGCGACGACGAGAGCGAGATCGTCCGGCTGCTCAACGACGGTGCCGACGACTACCTGACCAAGCCGTTCTCCGTGGAGCATCTCGCGGCCCGGATGGCCGCCGTACTGCGCCGCTCGCGGGGGACCGGCGGCGAGGCCCCGCCGCCGCGCGTCATCCAGGTCGGCGGGCTCTCCATCGACCCGCTGCGACGCCAGGCCGAACTCGACGGCACGGAACTCGACCTCACCCGCCGCGAGTTCGACCTGTTGACCTTCCTGGCCGGCCGGCCGGGCGTCGTCGTCCCGCGCAGGGAACTCCTCGCGGAGGTCTGGCAGCAGTCCTACGGGGACGACCAGACCATCGACGTCCACCTCTCCTGGCTGCGCCGGAAACTGGGCGAGACCGCCGCCAGGCCCCGCTATCTGCACACCCTGCGCGGCGTCGGCGTGAAGCTCCAGCCGCCCGCCGCGCCCCCGGAGCAGCCCGCATGAGATGGGCCCTGGTCAAGGTCTGCCTGGCCGTCACCGCGATGGTCGTCGTCGCGTTCGCCGTGCCGCTCGGCCTCGTCGTCAAGGAGATGGCGCGCGACCGCGCGTTCACCGACGCCGAACGGCAGGCCGCGACGATCGGCCCCTCCCTCTCCATCACCACCGACCGTGCCGAGCTCCAACGGGCGGTGCTCACCACCGAACCCGGGGCCGCGGGCAGGATGGCCGTCCACATCCCGGCGTCCGACGAGGCCGGCGGTGTGGCGGTGGAGATCGGCAGCCGGCGCGCGACCCGCAAGGACCTGGAGACCGTACGGGAGTCGGGGCGCGCCTCCATCACCGACGTGACGGGCGGCTCCGCGCTGCTCCAGCCGACCGCGCTCGGGTCCGGGGGCATCGCCGTCGTCGAGGTGTTCGTGCCCGAGGACGAGGTCTCCAACGGGGTCGCCACGGCCTGGCTGATGCTGGCCGGCGTGGGCATCGCGCTGATCGTCGGCTCGGTCGCGGTGGCCGACCGGCTGGGCGTACGCATGGTGGAACCGGCCCGGCGGCTGGCGGGCGCCGCACAGGACCTGGGGGAGGGGCGGCTCGGCACCCGGGTGCCGGAGGACGGCCCGACCGAACTGCGTTCCGCCGCCGTCGCGTTCAACTCCATGGCCGATCAGGTCGTCCAGCTCCTCGCCAACGAACGCGAACTGGCCGCCGACCTCTCGCACCGCCTGCGCACCCCGCTCACCGTGCTCCGGCTCAACGCCGCCTCGCTCGGCGAGGGACCGGCGGCCGAGCAGACCAGGGCGGCCGTCCAGCAACTGGAGCGCGAGGTCGACACGATCATCAGGACCGCCCGGGAACAGCGCCCCCAGACCCAGGGGCAGAGCGGCGGGCCCGGGGCCGGCTGCGACGCCTCCGAGGTGATCCGCGAACGGATGGACTTCTGGTCCGCGCTCGCGGAGGACGAGGGCCGCGAGGTGCGCCTCGCGGGAGTCGACCGTACGGTACGCATCCCGGTGGCCCGGCCCGAACTGGCCGCCGCACTCGACGCGCTGCTCGGCAACGTCTTCCGGCACACCGCGGAGGGAACCGCCTTCGCCGTCGACGTCCACCACAGCGGTGACGCGGTGATCGTGCTCGTCTCGGACGCGGGCGGCGGCATAGCGGACCCGAAGGCCGCACTGGCACGCGGCGGCAGCGGGCGCGGCGGAGCGCGGGGATCGGTGGGCTCGACCGGGCTGGGCCTCGACATCGTCCGCCGGGTCGCCGAGTCCACCGGCGGCGACGTGCGGATCGGGCGCTCGGTGCTCGGCGGCACCGAGGTGCGCATCTGGATCGGGCTCGACGGGCAGCTGCCGCAGCGGCGCGGGCGCGGCCACCGGGTGGGACGGCCACGCCGCGGAGTGGCCGGCCGTGGCGGAAGGCCCCGGTTCCGCTCCGGCGCGGGCCCGAACCTTTAGCGCGGCCGATGCGCTCCTTAAGTCAACCCTAAGAACATCAACCCCCGTCCGGATCATGCCGTTTGCCGGATTCGGTGCGGCTAGCGTGCTCCCGCATCCCCCACTTCCGTACGACGAGGCAGGCACGCGATGGGCACCAGCACGCACCGGCGCAAGGCGAGCACCAGGACCAAGGCGATCGGCGCGGTCGTCGCCGCGGCCGTGATCGGTGGCACGGTCTTCGCCCTCACCGGCACGGCCCAGGCATCGGCCGTCGGCGCCGCGTACACGAGGACCAGCGGCTGGACCGGCGGATACACCGGGCAGTACGTCGTCACCAACGACACCGACCGGGCCAAGTCCGGCTGGACGCTCGAATTCGACCTGCCGGCGGGCACGAGGATCAGCTCCCTGTGGAACGGCGAGCACACCGTCAGCGGCAGCCACGTCACGGTCGAGCCGGCGAGCTGGGACAAGGAGCTCGCGCCCGGCAAGTCCGTCACCATCGGCTTCGTCACCAGCTCCGACGGCACGGCCGCCGACCCCACCGGCTGCCTCATCGACGACACCGCGTGCTCCGTCGACACCGGCGCGACCCCGGAACCCAGCGGCCGCCCCACAGAGACCGCGACCCCCACCCCGACCGCCCCGGCCACCCCCACGGCCCCGGCCACCCCCACCGCGACCGCGACACCCACGCCGACGCCGACCGGGACCACCGGCGGCGGCACGGCGAGCGGCGCGGGCTTCGCCCCGTACGTCGACACCTCGCTCTACCCGGCGTTCGACCTGCTCGACACCGCCGCCAGGACGGGCGTGAAGCAGTTCACCCTCGCCTTCATCACCTCCGGCGGCGGCTGCGCCCCGCTCTGGGGCGGGGTCACCGGACTCGGTGACGACCACGTCGCCTCCCAGCTCGGAGCCCTGCGCGCGGCCGGCGGGGACGTCCGGGTCTCCTTCGGCGGCGCCTCCGGCTCCGAGCTGGCGCTCAACTGCACGTCGGCCGCCGACCTGGCGGCCGCGTACGGCAAAGTCGTCGACACGTACGAGCTGACCAAGGTCGACTTCGACATCGAGGGCGGGGCGCTGCCCGACACGGCAGCCAACTCCCGTCGCTCCCGGGCCATCGCCCAGCTCCAGAAGTCCCACCCGGGCCTGGACGTCTCCTTCACCCTGCCGGTGATGCCCGAGGGACTGACCCAGCCCGGCGTGGACCTGATCGCCGACGCGAAGAAGAACGGCGTGGACGTCGGGGCGGTCAACGTCATGGCGATGGACTACGGCGCCTCGTACAGCGGCGACATGGGCACGTACGCCACCCAGGCGGCGACGGCCACCCAGGCCCAGATCAAGGGCGTGCTGGGCCTCTCCGACGCGGACGCGTGGAAGACCGTCGCCGTCACACCGATGATCGGCGTGAACGACGTGGCCACGGAGGTCTTCACGGTGGAGGACGCCGCCCAGCTGGTGACCTTCGCCAAGGAGAAGGGCCTCGCGTGGCTCGCGATGTGGTCGGGCACGCGGGACAAGGAGTGCGCGGGCGGGCCGAAGCCGTCCGCGGACGCCTCGTGCAGTTCGATCGCGCAGGAGCCGCTCGCCTTCACGAAGGCGTTCGGCGCCTACAAGCAGTAACCCAGCAGCCGATTTCCCCCGCCCGCGCGCCCCGGCCGGCCCCCACATTCCCCCCACCCGGCCGGGGCGCGCGCCCCATTGCGCGCGCGGCCCGCCCGGGCGTCCTCGCTCGCCGGACGGGCTTCTACCCCGCCCGGTTCACCGCCGACAGCACCGCCGCCACCGCCGCGGCCACGCCCGAGGCGTCCCGGCCCGCGCCCCAGCGCACCCGCTCGCCGACCCGGACCTCCGCGTACGCCGTGACCAGCCCCCCGGCGCCCCCGTGCTCCGCGAAGTCGAGGACCGCGACCTTGACCCCGGCCCCCTCCAGCGCGTCCGTGAACGCCGACACCGCACCGCCGCCCGTGCCCTCGTGGTCGGTCTCGCGCCCGTCCACCCGCAGCGTGCAGACGAAGCGGTGCTCACCGGCCGCCCCGCCCTCCGCCGACCAGGCGGCCAGGGCGACCGAACCGTCCCGGCCGGGGGCCAGGTACGTCGCGTCGAACAGGTCCCACAGGTCCTTCGGCGTGGCCTCCAGACCGCTGTCGTCCGTCGCGTCCTGCACCGTACGGGAGAAGTCCGCCCGCATCCGGGCCGGCAGGTCCACCTCGTGGTTGCTCCGCAGCAGGTGGGCGATGCCGCCCTTGCCGGACTGGCTGTTGACCCGGATGACGGCCTCGTAACTGCGCCCCACGTCCGCCGGATCGATCGGCAGGTACGGCACCGACCACAGCGGCGAGGCGCTTTCGGCGTGGTGCGTGAACCCCTTGCTGATCGCGTCCTGATGGGTGCCCGAGAACGCGGTGTACACCAGGTCGCCGCCGTACGGATGGCGCGGCGGGACCGGCAGCCGGTTGCAGTGCTCGACCGTGCGGCGGATCTCGTCGATGTCCGAGAAGTCGATCATCGGGTCGACCCCCTGGGCGTGCAGGTTGAGGGCCAGGTTGACCAGATCGACGTTGCCCGTGCGCTCCCCGTTGCCGAACAGGCAGCCCTCCACCCGCTGCGCCCCCGCCAGCACGGCGAGCTCCGCGCAGGCCACGCCCGTACCGCGGTCGTTGTGCGGGTGGACGGAGAGGATCACGGAGCCGCGCCGGTCCAGATGGCGGTGCATGTACTCGATCTGGTCCGCGTACACGTTCGGTGTCGCGATCTCCACCGTGGCCGGCAGGTTGTGGATGACCGGCCGGTCCTCAGAGGCGTCCCAGAGCTCCGTGAGGCTGTTGCAGATCTCCAGGATGTAGTCGGGCTCGGTCAGGACGAAGACCTCCGGCGAGAACTCGAACCGGATGTCCGCCCCGGGCCTGTCCCGTGCCAGCCGGTCCATCTGCCGCGCTGCGTCCAGCACCACGCCGTGCACCTCGGCCCGGCTGCGGCCGAGGACGACGTCGCGCCAGACGGGCGCGGTCGGGATGTAGAGGTGGACGACCACCCGGTCCATCCCCGCGACCGACTCGAAGGTCCGCTCGATCAGCTCGGCCTTGGCCGGGGTGAAGACGACCACGGTCACGTCGTCGGGCACGGCTCCGCTCTCCGCCAGGTGCCGTACGAAACCGAAGTCGGTGCGGCTCGCGGACGGATAGCCGATCTCGATCTCCTTGTAGCCCATCGCGACGAGCAGATCGAACATCCGGCGCTTGCGCGGAGTGTCCATCGGTTCGGCCAGGGCCTGGTTGCCGTCGCGCAGGTCGACGGGGACCCAGAGGGGGGCGCGGTCGATCCGGGCCTGCGGCCAGCTCCGGCCGGTCAGCGGGATGTCGACCCGGTCGAACGCCGGCCGGTAGCGGTGCGAGGGCATCGAGCTGGAGCGTTGCGGGTTCCAATGGGGCGCGGCCTCGGGTACGGGCCCGCGGGGCGTGCAGATCGTGGGGAAGCCGTACATCGGCGACATGGCCTCGGACTTGACGCCGGACGTGACGCCGGACATGGCGTCGGACGGGGAATCGGGCAGGGACTCGGACGTGAGCTCGGACATGAACGCGGTCTCGTTTCGCATCGCCGGATGCGACCGGCCCAGCACGGCACCCCGCGGCGGGGTGCCGATCGCTTCAGGCCCCGCCGCGGCAGCCGAGAAGGAGGAGACCGCGGTACGTCATGATCGGTACGATAGCCAGAAACCAAGTCCTCAGACAACCTGACAGGTGAATCCCGTGTCCTCGCTCGGCCCGCTCCACCCCAGCCCCCTGGTCGACCAGGCCACACGTCATCTGCGCGCGCAGATCACCGAGGGGCACTGGCCGGTCGGCACGAAGATCCCCGGCGAGACCACGCTCGCCAAGACGCTGGGCGTGGGCCGCTCCACCGTGCGCGAGGCGGTGCGTACGCTCGCCACGCTCGGGCTGCTCCGGCCCCGCCAGGGCGCCGGCGTCTTCGTCATCGCCGATCACGAGGCGGAGGAATGGCCGGTCCGGCTGCGGCGGGCCGCGGTCACCGACGTCTACGAGGTCCGCATGCTCATCGAGGTCCAGGCCGCCCGCCTCGCCGCCCGGCGCCGCACCGACGAGGACCTGATCGCCCTGGACGCGGCGCTCGCGGCCAGGCGGGAGGCGGGCGCCGGGCCGGACGACGCCGCGTTCGTGGACGCGGACATCGCCCTGCACCGGACCGTCGTGGCGGCCGCCCACAACCCCGTACTCACCGATCTCTTCGCCGAGTTCGCCCCCGCGCTGCGGCAGGCCCTCATCGACCTGGTGGATCTGCTCGGGCTGCGCCGCGGCGACCCGCACCACGGTGACGCGCAGCACCGGGCGCTGGTCACCGCCGTGGTGGCGGGTGACGCGGAGTCCGCGGGCCGGGCCGCCCAGGCGGAGCTGGAGCACACCCTGGAGCGCCTGCGCTCCGCCTGACCTGACCTGACCTGACCGGGCCGGCCTGGCCCGGTCAGGCCCGGGCCGGGCCGGAAGGTGCTAGGCCGGTCCGGTCCCCGAGGCCCGCCACTCCTGTGCGTACTCGTCGAAGATCGCCCGCAGCTGGTGGCCGATCTTCAGATAGTCCAGGTCGTCCAGATTGGCCAGGGAGACGCGGACCGACCACTCCGGCCCCTCGAAGCCGCCGCCGTTCAGCAGCACCACGGACGTCTGCTCGGCCAGCCGGAACAGCGGGTCGACCGGCTCGTAGTTCTGCTCCAGATAGTCGGCGAACCCCTTGCCCAGGGTCCGTTCCGCCTCGGCCAGCAGGTCCAGCTCGATGTAGTACGCGGCACGCTTGGGGTCCTCGGAGATCTTCATGTGCGCGCCCTCCAGGAGGAGTTCGAGGCGCTGCCGCACGATGGCGCGGATCCGCTTCTTGTACTCCTGGCCCTCGTCCAGCATGTCGAAGAGGGAGAAGAGCGTCATCATCACCTGCTGCGGCAGCGACAGGCCCGCCGTGTGGTTGAGCGCCACCTGCCGGGAGTCCGCGACCAGCCGGTCGATGAAGCGCATCCGCTCCGGCTCCAGGGACAGCGTCCCGTACCGCTTGTTCAGGCGTGCCTTCTCCTCGGCGCCCTGCGCGGCCAGCAGGTCGTCGATGACGTTGTCGTCGTGCAGCCCGATGACACCGAGCCGCCAGCCGGTGGCACCGTAGTGCTTGGAGTACGAGTACACGAGCAGCGCGTTGCGGGGCAGGTCGGCGGCCAGCGAGCGGAAGCCCTCGACGAAGGTCCCGTAGACGTCGTCCGTCACGACGATGAGGTTCGGGTTCTGCTCGGCGACGATGCCCACGATCTGCTCGGCGACCTTCGGTGCGAGCGCCAGGGACGGCGGATTGCTCGGGTTGACGCAGCAGACCATCCGGACGGACGGATCGGCCAGCTTGGCGACCTCCTCCGGCGGGTAGCGCCACTGCCGGACCCCGGTCTCGGTGAACAGGTTCGCCTCCACGTGCACGACGTCGAAGCCGTACGTGTCCAGCTCGGGGATCTCCAGGTACGGGGTGAACACGGGCACCATCAGGGCGATGCGGTCGCCCTTGTGCAGGATCCCGTTCTTCAGCAGCGAGTCGAAGATGTAGCACATCGCGGCGGTGCCGCCCTCGGTCGCGAACAGGCTGAGGTCTTGCCCCTCCGGCGGGCGGTGGTCGAACATCTCGTCCGCCACGTACCCGCGCACGATCTGCTCGACATGCGGCAGGATCCGCCCCGGCACCGGGTAGTTGTCCCCGATCGACGCGTCCGCCAGCTCGTGGACGAACGCGTCGGGCACGAAACCGAAGCGCTTGACCGCCAGGTCGATGCTCGCCTGCAGCAGCTCGATCCCGGGCAGCTCCGGATGCGTCCGCACGAAGTGGGCGAAGCGGTCCGCGCAGCCGGCCTCCTCGGGCATCCCGCCCAGGTTGTCGGCCGTCCAGACCCGGCGGGACTCGGCGATCGCGAAGTAGCCGAGGGCGTGGTACGCCTCCCGGGGGCCGGTGGCGACCCAGTTCGGGTTGCCGCGGCCCGCGTTCAGCATGGCCCGGATCGTCTTGCCCTTCTGGCCCGGCTTGTCGCTCTGCTCGGACTGGGCGATGGTGATGAACTTGTCCTTCAGCTCGAACGGGCTGAGCTGGGCGAACGACCGGATCTCTGCACGGCTGAGGCTGGCCTTGGGCATGTCTGCGCTCCCGCGGTTCAGTGGTTGAGGATGACGATGACGGCGCCCCACACGGTCAGCAGCACATTGCCGACGGCGTACGGGATCGTGTAACCGAGCGTGGGGATCTGGGACTTGGACGTCTCGTTGACGGCGCCGATCGCCGCCGTGGTGGTCTGGCCGCCGGCCAGTACCCCCATCAGGATCGGGAACCTGATCTTCTGGATGTAGTGGCCCACCAGGAACCCGACGATCAGCGGCACGACGGTGGCGACGGCCCCCAGGACCAGCAGCCCCCAGCCCGCCGACGACAAGCCGCTGGTGAAGCTGGGGCCGGCGTTGATGCCGACCACCGCGACGAACATGCACAGGCCCAGGGTGTCCATGAACCACTGCGCACCCGGCGGTACGTTCCCGTAGGTCGGGTACTTGCCCCGGATCCACCCGAAGACCAGACCCATGATGAGCCCGCCGCCCGACGTGGAGAGCGAGATCGGCACGCCGCCCGCGGTCAGCGCCGGAATGCCGATGCAGCCGCCGAGGAAGATGCCGAGGCCCACCCACACCATGTCCGTCGCGAAGCTCGTCGGCACGGGCTTGCCGAGCTCCTTGCCGGCCGGGCCGACCAGGCGCTCCGGACCGGTCAGCACCAGCGTGTCGCCGCGCTCCACCGGGGTGGAGAGCCGGAAGGGGAACTCTGCGCCGGCCCGGTACAGCTTCTCGATGTAGACACCGGCCATGAACGGCTCCCGGCGCAGCTCCTCCACCGTCCGGCCCAGCCGCGCCTTCTCCGACGCCACCACGTGCAGGGTCTCGGTCCGGTACCCGAGCAGCGCCACGTCGTCGGCCTCCGGGCCCACGTGCGTACGCGCGTCGAAGTCCACCAGGTCGTGCCGCAGCGCGCTGACGGCGATGGTGTCGCCGTCCCGCAGCACGAGGGACTGGGCCTGCGGCAGGATCGTTCCCCCGCGCCGGACCCGGGTGATGTAGACGCGGCGGCCGAGCGACTGCTGCTGGGCCTCG
Source organism: Streptomyces sp. NPDC091416 (assembly GCF_044756845.1). Classification (NCBI taxonomy): domain Bacteria; kingdom Bacillati; phylum Actinomycetota; class Actinomycetes; order Kitasatosporales; family Streptomycetaceae; genus Streptomyces; species Streptomyces sp. NPDC091416. Next base: position 601,901 of record NZ_JBIVTU010000002.1, on the reverse strand, counting down.
AAGTCGGCGATGCTGCGGCCGACGAGGTCATGGCGCTCGACGGTGTAGGCCCGCAGCACCGTCTCGTAGTAGCCCTCGCCCTCGTCCGGGTCCTCGTCCGGGGCGTCCAGCTCCGCGGCCAGTTCCGCGCTCTCCTTCGCCAGGTCCCGGCGGTAGAGCCGCGGCAGCACGTTGGCGAGGAGCATCGCGCAGAGGATGGTGCCGAGCGGATACGTGACGGCGTACCCGACCGCGACCAGGTTCTGCTCCGACTTCACCTCGGCGGAGGAGAGACCGGGCAGGGTGCCGATGGCGTCCTGGGCGACGCCGATCGCCGCCGACTGGGTGAGCGCGCCGCTCATCAGCCCGGCGCCGAGCCCCGGTCCGTAACCGAGCAGGACGGCGAAGAGCCAGGAGACCAGCAGTCCGGTCACACAGACCACGACCGCGTTGACGACCTGCGGCAGCCCGTCCTTCTTCAGGCCCCGGAAGAACTGCGGACCGACCCGGTAGCCGAGTGCGAACAGGAACATGATGAAGAAGAGGTTCTTCACCGTGCCGTCGATCTGGATCTTGAACTGCGCCCCCAGGACCAGGCCCGCGACCAGACAGCCGGTCACGGCGCCGAGCGCGATCGCCCGGTAGCGGAGCTTCCCGATCAGGAATCCCAGCGCGACGACCAGGAAGACGAGCAGCTCGGGATGGGGAGTGAAGATGTTGCGGTTGAGGAAATCGATCATTCAGGCCCCCAGGACGCCGACGAGGATGGGACCGGTCAGAGGCAGCAGGAAGTTGGAGAGCGCGTACGTGATCGTGTAGCCGAGAAGCGGCACCGAGCTCTGCGCCACCTGGGTGATGGACGTGATCGCCGGGGTCGAGCACTGCTGGCCCGCGATGGCGCCGATGAGCAGGGGTTTCTCGATCTTCAGGAGCGTCAGACCGACGATCAGGGAGATGGTCGCGGGGATCAGCACCATGGCGATCCCGGCGAACGGCAGCAGCGCGCCGTACTCCTTCAGCAGCGGCCAGGCCTGGGGCCCGGCGGTCAGCCCGGTGCACGCGATGAAGATGGCCAGACCCAGGTCCTTCAGCGTGTTCGCGGCCTGTGGGGGAAAGGCCCCGAAGGTCTGCCTGCGGGAGCGGAACCAGCCGAAGAGCAGCCCGGAGACCAGGCATCCGCCGCCGGTGCCGAGCGACAACGGGATGTCGCCGATCCGCACGACGATCTGGCCGATCAGCGAACCCGCCACGATGCCGAGGCCCAGGTAGACGAAGTCCGTCGCGTCGTTCTTGACGACGGCACCGATCTTCGCGACGAGCTTGTTGAGGCCCGCCCGGGCACCCACCAGGGTCAGCACGTCGCCGCGCTCCACCTGCGTCTCGGCCGACGCGGGCAGATGCTGGTCGTTGCGCAGCACGTCCGTGATGTACACGCCGTCCCGCCGGAACTCGGGGTGGTCCCGCTCCAGCTCGGCGATGGTCGACCCGGCGGTGGCCTTCTCGGTCACCGCGACCTGACGGGTGGCCAGCGGGGTGTCGAGGCCGGGCACGGCCGGGGTCTCCGGGCCGATCGCCCGGCCGGCCGCGATGATCCCGCGCCGCCGGCCCACCAGCTGGACCAGATCGCTCAGGGTCAGCTCCAGATCGGGGGAGGGGTCCAGCAGCACACTGCCGCGCTTGACGCCCTCCACCGTGACGACGCCGCCGAGGGAGGCCTCCAGCTCACCGACGCTGCGGCCGTCCGCCGTGGTCACGAGGAAGGTGCGGCCGACCGTCCTGGGCAGTGCCTCGCGCTCGTCGGACTCCAGACCGCGGACGCCGCCGCGCATCTTCTCCCAGAGTTCGCGCGAGGCGTCCGCCAGGTTGATGCGCAGCAGCATCGGCATGATCTGGCTGGTGTACAGCACGATGGTGACCAGGCCGAAGAGGTAGCAGACGGTGTACGCGGTGGCGACGTGCCCCTGGTACTGGGTGATCTGGGCGGCGGTCAGATCGTCGAGCTTGCCGATGGCCTCGGTGGCCGTACCGACCACGGCGGACTCGGTTGCCGCGCCCGCCAGGATGCCCGAGGCGGTTCCCACATCGAGGTCGAACGCCTTGGCCAGGCCGAAGGCGATGCCGAGCACACAGACCAGTTCGATCAGGCACAGGGCGAAGAAGCGAAGGCTCTTGCGGTTGAGGTTGGCGAAGAACTGAGGCCCGGCCAGATAGCCGAGCGAGAAGATGAACAGCGCGAAGAAGACCGTCTTGACGTCCTCGTTCACGCTCACGTGCCGGGTGCCGATCAGCAGCGACACGATCAGGGTGCCGCAGATACCGCCGAGCGTGATCGGCCCGACGCGGATCTTTCCCACGAGGTAGCCGAGGGACAGGCAGAGGAAGAGAGCAAGTTCGGGATGGTCGCGGACTACTCCCATCCGGCGTCACCCACCCTGGGTGACAGGAGTGATCATTAGGTACATAAGGGTGAAATTAACAGAGTGTGAGATGACCGGCATGTCAGGTTCGCCGGTGTCTCGCGGGGCCGTAACGGCTCCTCCGGGGGGTGTTGTTCGGTCATCGGCCCGGCCGCTTTCTCGGCCACCGTCCGGCGCTCGGCTTCGGGGAAAGAACGCGGAGGTGGGTCTGGGTGGCCCCTGGACGCGACGTCCCGTTCACCTTCCGGCGGGCACCGCCGCGGGAATCGGGGGTGGCGGGGGGTGTTTCCGGGGTGCGCCGGAAAACCGGCGCGATCGGGCCCGTCTCCTGGAGGCGGCCTCAAGATCGACTGTCAACAGGGCTGTCACCTGCGGCGATTCAGGAATCGACCGGTCCGCTTCCTCTGGTTGCGCGCTTTGGCAAGCCTTCGGCCGGACACGGTCTCGTGACTTGCAGGACACGCTCGCGCAACGGAAGCGTCTTCAACTCTTGACACCCACCCCTCCCAGGCAGCAACCTTCCGACATCGACGCATGGGAGCGCTCCCACATCGCATGAGGAAATCTCGTGCGAACGGCACTGCCCGTGTCCTCCCCCCTGAACCATCTGGCACCCGCACTCACCAGCGCGTATGCCACGCAGTGAGCCAGTCCCACCCTGGAACAAGGAGTAGTGGAATGCGTATCACCCGCACCGTTGCCGGTCGCAGCCGCAGAGTCGCGGTTCTGGCCACCACGGGCCTGACAGCCACGGCACTGTTGCTGACCGGCTGCAGCAGCGACTCGGACGATTCGGACAGCGCCGGCGCCGATGCGAACGGGAAGATCACGCTGACCGTCGCCGACTTCGGGCAGTTCGGCTACAAGGAAGCCGGCCTCTTCGAGAAGTACCACGAGCTGCACCCGAACATCACGGTGAAGGAAGACACCACCGCCGATGAGAAGGTCTACTACCCCAAGCTGCTCCAGCAGCTGAACTCGGGCAGCGGTCTGGCCGACGTCCAGGGCCTCGAGGTCGGGCGCATCAAGGAGCTCGTCGACACGAAGGCGGACCAGTTCGCCGACCTGAGCAAGGTCATCGACGTCAACGAGTGGGTGTCCTGGAAGGAGAAGCAGGCCACCACCAAGGACGGCAAGGTGATCGGCGCGGGCACCGACATCGGCCCGATGTCGCTCTGCTACAACACCGAGCTCTTCAAGAAGGCCGGTCTGCCGACCGACCGCAAGGAAGTCGCCGCCAAGATCGCCGGGGGCTGGGAGGACTACCTCAAGCTCGGTGAGGAGTACAAGAAGAACGCGCCCGAGGGCACGTACTTCATGGACTCCGCCAGCGCCATGTACAACGCCGTCGTCAGCTCGAACGCGAAGCAGTACTACGACGAGAGCGGCGAGGCGATCTACAAGGACAGCCCCAGCGTCAAGCAGGGCTGGGACCTGGCTGCCGAGGCCGCGGACAAGAAGCTGACCCAGGGCCTCGCGCAGTTCAGCGACCCGTGGAAGGCCGCTCTGCGCAAGAGCACCATGGCCACCGTCGCCTGCCCCGCCTGGATGGCCGGTCAGATCTCGGTGAACGCCGGTGACGCCAACAAGGGCAAGTGGGACATCACGACCGCCCCGGGTGCGACCGCCGCCAACTGGGGTGGCTCCTTCCTCGGAGTCCCGAAGGCCGGCAAGCACGTCAAGGAGGCCGGTGAGCTCGTCAAGTGGCTGACCGCTCCCGAGCAGCAGGCCGCCGTCTTCAAGGCGATCGGCAGCTTCCCGTCCAACAAGGGCGCGTACGACCTGCCCGACGTGAAGACCGCCAAGCTCGAGTACTTCAACAACGCGCCGATCGGTGAGCTGTACGCCGACGAGGCCAAGTCCATCCCCGAGACCGTTCTCGGCCCGAAGGACGGCATCATCAAGGACACCATCTCCACCCAGATCAACAACATGGAGCAGCGCGGCACCAAGCCCGACGACGCGTGGAAGGCAGCGACCAACGCGATCGACAAGGCGATCGGCTGACGGTCGTAGCAGCGGGCGGCCCCAGGGCCGCCCGCACCTGCGTGTTCCCGCCCTCTCACGGGGGCAGGGAGCCGCATCGGCCCGTGTGCAGTGGGCTTCCGCGGGGTGGCCGGGTCACTCCCCGGCCGCCCCGTGGAAGCCCACCGCACACGCCCGGCCCGTCCGCCCCATCAGACGCTGTCGTCCGACCACCCGCCCGGCCCCGCACCCCGGTGCGGCCGCTCGCCGCGTTGCCGAACTGCCCGCACGGCTCCGCCATGAGGTCACTCCGGCGCTTTGCGATCGACCGCACCGGCTGCCCCGAGCAGGTCCGTCGGGAGTGGGACAACAGCCTCCACCCGGGTAACCCAAGCAATCCAGGGAAGGAATATCGCCCGTGGCCACCTCGTCTCCCACCCGGGATGTATACGCCCCGCCGCCCCCCGGCTCTCAGCGGAAGCCGGTGAGCACCCGCCGGCAGACCTGGCGCAGCCGCCTCTGGCGGTTCGACGACAAGGCATCGCCGTACGCCTACATAGCCCCGTTCTTCCTCGTCTTCGGGGCCTTCGGGCTCTACCCGCTGATCTACACCGGCTGGATCGCCCTGCACCGGGTGGAGATGACCGGCCTGGACCAGATGGAATGGGTCGGCTGGGAGAACTTCGACAAGATCCTGCACGACTCGGAGTTCTGGACCGCCGTCAGCAACACCTTCCTGATCGGTGTCATGTCGACGGTCCCGCAGCTGCTCGTGGCCCTAGGCCTGGCGCACCTGCTGAACTACAAGCTCCGTGCCAGCACCTTCTGGCGGACGGTCATCCTGACCCCGTACGCCACCTCGGTGGCCTCCGCGGCCCTCGTCTTCGCCCTGGTCTTCCGGGCCGACGGCGGTCTGCTGAACTGGGCGCTGGAGTTCGTCGGCCTGGGTGACACCAACTGGGCCAACGGCCACTGGACGTCCAAGATCGCGATCTCCGTCATCGTGATCTGGCGCTGGACCGGCTACAACACCCTGATCTACCTCGCCGCGATGCAGGCCGTCCCGTCCGACCTGTACGAGGCCGCCTCGCTCGACGGAGCCTCGCGCTGGCAGCAGTTCCTCAAGGTGACGATTCCCTCGCTGCGGCCCACGATCCTGTTCACGATCGTCATCTCGACGATCGGCTCCATGCAGCTGTTCGGCGAGCCCCTGCTGCTGGAGGGCGGCACCCTCGGCGCCATCGGCGGCAACGAGAACCAGTACGAGACCCTCAGCATCTACCTCTACAACTACGGCTGGAACCTGGGGCATCTCGGTCCGGCCGCCGCAGTGGCCTGGGCGATGCTCGCCCTCCTGCTGATCATCGCCGCGGTCAACTGGCTCATCGGCCGCTTCGTACGCAAATCCGCGGTCTGACCGGGAGCGATATCCATGACCATCACCAGCCCCACCAAAGTCCCGGCCTCCGTCCTCCCGGCGCGCACCGCGCACCGTGCGCCGAAGCGCGCGAGCCGTTTCAAGCCCGGCGCCGGGCAGCAGCTGAAGGGCGGTCCGTTCGCCTACATCGCGCTGACCGTCGTCGGCATCGGCTCGCTGCTGCCGCTGTACTGGACCCTGGTGGCCGCGTCCCACACCCAGGACGAAGTACTGGCCTCCACGCCGCCGTTCCTGCCCGGCGACCGGCTGTTCCACAACCTCGACGCCGCCTGGAACCAGGCCCACCTGGGCAAGGCGATCCTCAACAGCTTCATCGTCTCCAGCTGCATCACCGTGGCGACGCTCTTCTTCTGCACCCTGGCCGGCTACGCCTTCGCCAAGATGCGCTTCCGCGGCCGCGGCGCCCTGATGACCGGCGTCATCGCGACGCTGACCATCCCGCCGCAGCTCAGCGTCGTCCCGCTGTTCATGATGATGTCGGACCTCGGCTGGAGCGGGAGCCTGGAGTCGGTGATCTTCCCGACCCTGGTCAGCGCGTTCGGCGTGTTCTTCATGCGGCAGTACCTGACCGAGGCCCTGCCGTACGAGCTGATCGAGGCCGCCAAGATCGACGGCGCGAGCAACTTCCGTATCGTGCGCAGCGTCGTGCTCCCCGTGGCCCGCCCCGCGATGATGGTGCTGGGCATGCTCACCTTCGTCCAGGCGTGGAACGACTTCTTCTGGCCCTACCTCGCGCTGAACCAGCAGAACCCCACCCTTCAGGTCGCCCTCGGCCAGCTGAAGGCCTCCTACACCCCCGACGAGAGCATCGTGATGGCCGGCGGGCTGATCAGCACGCTGCCGCTGCTCGTGGTGTTCGTCGTCTTCGGCAAGCAGATCGTCGGCGGCATCATGTCCGGTGCCGTCAAGGGCTGACCTCGCGTCGTCCCGCCGCTCTTCCCGGCAGCCCCGCACGGCCCGCGCCCGCCCCGCGGACCGTACGGGCTCCGGAGTTCCACTTCCCGCCCCTGCCCCGTCCACCCCTGGGAGCGCTCCCGCATGACTGCCGTACGACCCGACATCGCCCCGAAGCAGGCGCCCGAGGCCACGCAATTCCCGACGGGCTTCGTCTGGGGAGCGGCCACCGCCGCCTACCAGGTCGAGGGCGCCGCCGCCGAGGACGGCCGCACCCCCTCCATCTGGGACACCTTCAGCCACACCCCCGGCAAGGTCCACAACGGCGACACCGGTGACATCGCCGCCGACCACTACCACCGCTTCCGCGACGACGTGGCGCTGATGAAGCAGCTGGGGCTGAAGGCGTACCGCTTCTCCATCTCCTGGTCCCGGGTGCAGCCCACCGGCCGCGGTCCCGCGGTCGAGCGCGGTCTGGACTTCTACCGCAAGCTCGTCGACGAGCTGCTCGAAGCGGGCATCGCCCCCGTCGCGACCCTCTACCACTGGGACCTGCCCCAGGAGCTGGAGGACGCCGGCGGCTGGCCCCAGCGGGTCACCACCGACCGGTTCACCGACTACGCCGCCATCATGGCGGGCGCGCTCGGTGACCGGGTCGCCACCTGGACCACCTTCAACGAGCCGTGGTGCTCGGCCTTCCTCGGATACGGCTCCGGCGTGCACGCCCCCGGCCGCACCGAGCCCGCCGCCGCCCTGCGGGCGGCCCATCACCTCAACCTCGCCCATGGCCGGGCGATCGAGGTTCTGCGCGATCAACTCCCCGCTGGCGCGCAGACCTCGGTCACCCTCAACCTCCACCAGGTCCGCCCGCTGACCGCGAGCGCGGCCGACGCGGACGCCGCCCGCCGGATCGACGCGGTCGGCAACCGGATCTTCACCGGTCCGATGCTGCGCGGCGAGTACCCCGAGGACCTGCTCGCCGACACCGCGCACCTGGTGGACTGGTCGAAGCTGGTGCAGGACGGCGACCTGGCCGCCATCTCGCGCCCCGTCGACGTCCTCGGCGTCAACTACTACACGCCGACGCTGGTCTCCATGCCCGAGAAGGGCGAGAGCGGCTCTGGCAACGATGTCCACGGCGCCAGCGAGTACTCCCCGTGGCCCGGTTCCGAGCACGTCGCCTTCCACCTCGCCGAGGGCAAGAAGCGCACCGCGATGAACTGGTCGATCGACCCGAACGGGCTCTACAACCTGCTCATGGACGTCACCCGCGACCACCCCGGCCTTCCGCTGATGGTCACGGAGAACGGCGCCGCCTTCGACGACTACGTCTCGCCCGAGGGCCGGGTGGAGGACCCCGAGCGGATCGACTACCTGCACGGCCACCTCGACGCAGTGCAGCGGGCGGTGGCCGACGGCGCGGACGTCCGCGGCTACTTCCTGTGGTCGCTGATGGACAACTTCGAGTGGGCGTACGGCTATTCGAAGCGCTTCGGCACCGTGTACGTCGACTACGCCTCCCAGCGCCGGATCCCCAAGGCGAGTGCCCACTGGTACTCCGACGTGATCCGCCGTCACGCGCTGCCGTCGGCGGGTCTGTCCTGACCTTCTCCTGATCCACGCGCCACTTCTGAGACCCGGCCCCGTGCCGGGTCTCCGTCGTGTACGCGGCCGTTTTCTCCGTCCACCCCCGCCACCTGCACGGGCCCCATGACCACGCGCGTAGAGTGGGAGCGCTCCCACGATCCGGTCCGTGGAAGGGCGGGCCGGTCCCGTTGAGTGTCAAGGCAACCGACGCCAGGACTTGGTTTGGTTATCCGACTGTGAGAAATTGACCGCGAACGGGAGGCAGCCATGACGGCAGCGCGAGTACGGAGCGGGGGCCGGCCCACGCTCGAAGAGGTCGCGGCTCGGGCAGGGGTGGGGCGCGGCACCGCCTCGCGGGTCATCAACGGTTCACCACGGGTCAGCGCGCACACGCGCGAGGCGGTGGAGGCGGCCGTCGCCGAGCTCGGGTACGTGCCCAACCGGGCCGCCCGCGCCCTGGCGGGGAACCGGACGGACGCCATCGCGCTCGTCGTTCCCGAGTCGGAGAGCCGCTTCTTCGCGGAGCCCTACTTCTCCGACATCGTCCGCGGCGTGGGCGCGGCCCTCGCCGACACCGAGATGCAGCTGCTGCTCACCCTGGTCGGCAGCGACCGGGAACGCCGAAGACTCGCCCAGTACCTCACCGCCCACCGCGTGGACGGCGTCCTGCTGGTCTCCGTGCACGCCGACGACCCGCTGCCCGATCTGCTGGAACAGCTCGGCATGCCCGCCGTGATGAACGGCCGCAGGTCCGCCACCGAGCCGTTGCCCTCGGTCGACTCGGACAACTTCGAGGGCGCCCGCGGCGCCGTCGAGCACCTCGTCTCCCGGGGCCGCCGCTCCATCGCGACCATCACCGGCCGCCTGGACGTCTACGCCTCCCAGCGGCGCCTCGACGGCTACCGCAGAGCCCTCGCCGACGCGGGCCACGAACCCGACGAGCGGCTGATCGCCCCGGCCGACTTCTCCGAGGAGGGCGGCGTCCGGGCCATGCGCGAACTGCTCGCCCGCCGCCCGGACGTGGACGCGGTCTTCGCCGCGTCCGACCTGATGGCCGCGGGCGCCCGCCAGGTGCTGCGCGAGGCCGGCCGGCGCATCCCGGACGACGTGGCCCTCATCGGCTTCGACGACTCGGCCGTGGCCCGTCACATGGACCCGGCGCTGACGAGTGTGCGCCAGCCGATCGAGGAGATGGGCCGGGCGATGACCCGGGTGCTGCTGGAGCAGATCGCGGGCGAGAGCGCCGAGCGTCAGCAGATCGTGCTGCCGACGGAACTGGTGGTCCGGGACTCGTCGTGAAGGCGGGGGAGCGGGCGTGAGCACGCCGTCCCGCCCGCGGCGCGTCAGGCCCGCCTCGCTCCGCCCGCGGCGCGTCCGGCCGGCCCCTCTCCGGCCTCCGGAGGCCGGAGAGGGGCCGGGCGGCGTCCGGTCACGCCTCCCCGGCCTCCTCGGGCCCGGCAGGGGCCCGGCCGATGGCCATGCCGAGGGGATCGTCGGGCCGATGGCTGGCCGATGGCTGGCCGAGGGGGATCGTCGCGACTCCGGCCGCCGCCATGCTGCCTGTTGTCACCGCCGGCCGCCCGTGGGCGCCTCCGGGGAACCGGTCCTCGTCCTGTCCCGCGCCGGTCGAGGCCGTGGTGCGATTCCGTAGGGCCGCGCCGGCGGCCGGTCCGGACGCCTCGCCCGACACGGGCGGGCCCGGCTCTCCTCGTGGGGGCCGCTCCATGCCGGGCTGCGTGATGACAGCCGCCGTGTGATCAGGCCGAAGAGCTCTGTCACCGGCTCGCCGGGCTCCTGCCCGGACCCGGCCGGCCCCTGAGTGACCTGGGGTGGCGATGTCGGCTCCACCTTCCGCCGGGCCGGGCCGTCCTGGACCGGTGCCCGCAGGCCGGGTGCTGAGAGCCGGGTGTGCGCCGCAGGCTCGTCGCCCGTCAGTGACGGACGTGCGCCGAGGGCTCCTCGGGGGTGAGCAGCGTGGTGATCTCCCGGGCGAGCCCGGGGCCGAGTGTCCCCCAGCCGTCCTTGTAGCCGTAGACGCTCGCCAGGCTGCGGGCGTCGTAGTCGCCGTTCATGATCTCGATGTCGTCCGTGGTGATGAGTGCCGGGTGGGCGACGCCGACGGCGGCAGAGACCTTCAGCAACTCCTTGCGCAGCGTGCGCAGGTAGAGAGCGGCCCGAGTGGCCTTCGTGGGCGCGTCGACGCCGCGCACGAGCCACGGGTCCTGGGTGGCGATGCCGGTGGGGCATTTGTCGGTGTGGCATTTCTGCGCCTGGATGCAGCCGATGGAGAGCATCGCCTCGCGGGCGACATTGATCATGTCGACACCGAGGGCGAACGCGACGACGGCGTTCTCGGGCAGGCCGAGCTTGCCGGAGCCGATGAAGGTGATGTCGTCGGTCAGGCCTCGCTCGGCGAACGCGGCGTAGACGCGGGAGAAGCCCATGCGGAAAGGCAGCGAGACCGAGTCGGAGAAGATGAGGGGAGCCGCCCCGGTCCCGCCCTCGCCCCCGTCGACGGTCACGAAGTCGACCCCGCGGTCGCCGCGCGCCATCAGCGTGGCCAGCTCCTCCCAGAAGCTCATCTCGCCCACGGCGCTCTTGATCCCGACCGGCAGACCGGTCTCGGTGGCGAGCAGCTCGACGAAGTCGAGCATCGAGTCGACGTCGTGGAACGCGGTGTGCCGGGAGGGCGAGGCACAGTCCTTGCCGGCCGGGATGCCCCGGATCTCGGCGATCTCGGGGGTCACCTTCGCTCCCGGCAGCAGCCCGCCGAGCCCCGGCTTCGCACCCTGCGAGAGCTTGATCTCTATCGCCTTGACCGGGGCGCCCGCCACCACGTCCTTGAGCCTGTCGAGGCTGAAGGCGCCGTCGTCGTCGCGGCAGCCGAAGTACGACGTCCCGATCTGCAGGATGAGGTCGCCACCGTTGCGGTGGTACGGCGAGAGGCCGCCCTCGCCCGTGTTCTGCATCGCGCCGGCCAGCGCCGCGCCCTTGTTGAGCGCCGTGACGGCCGCCCCGGACAGCGATCCGAAGCTCATCGCCGATATGTTCACGACGCTCGCCGGCCGGAACGCCCCGGCGCGCCCGCGCGGGCCGCCCAGGACCTTGGCCGAGGGCAGCGGGCTCTGCGGGTCGTGCAGGTCGGGCAAGGTGCCGGCGAACGTCCGCTGCTTCACGTAGGCGTGCCCCTGCACGTGCTCGACGTCCATGTCGGTCCCGAAGCCGAAGTAGTTGTTCTCCTCCTTCGCGGACGCGTAGATCCAGGTGCGCTGGTCGCGGCTGAACGGGCGCTCCTCCTCGTTGGACGTCACGACGTACTGCCGCAGCTCCGGCCCGATCCTCTCCAGCAGGTACCGGGCGTGGCCGACCACGGGGAAGTTCCTGAGCAGCGCGTGCTTCTTCTGGACGAGGTCGCGGGCCGCCACCAGCGCCAGTGCCGCTGCGGCGGCCGTACCGATACTCCGGGCGCGCATGAACGTTCCTCTCGTCGACTGCTCGAACGCCACACGATGCCAGAGCCCTCGCGCGCGGGCGGACCCGGCAGGGTGGGGCCGCGAGGGGCGGGCGGAGGAGTGGAGCCACTGGCTCCGGCCCCGCACATGAAGAAGGGCCGATCCGCTTTCGCGAATCGGCCCTTGATCATTCAGGGTGAGTAACGGGACTCGAACCCGCGACATCCTGGACCACAACCAGGTGCTCTACCATCTGAGCTATACCCACCATGTCCGGGCGTTTCCGACCGGCCGAGAAAAAGTGTACAGGGTCCGAGAGGGTGCTCGCGCCCCCGTTTCCCCGCCGCCGGTCGCAGCCCCCGAAAGGGCCGTGACCAGCGGCTTTCGGAAGACCCTAGGCCGAGGGCTGCGACAGGCGCGCAGCGATCGACTTCGCGCGCTCCGAGTCGGGGCCCGGCTGCGGGACGAAGACCGCCTCGCGGTAGTACCGCATCTCCGTGATCGAGTCGCGGATGTCGGCGAGCGCCCGGTGGTTGCCGTTCTTGGGCGGACTGTTGAAGTACGCCCTCGGGAACCAGCGGCGGGCCAGCTCCTTGACCGAGGACACATCGACGATCCGGTAGTGGAGGTAGCCCTCCAGTGCCGGCATGTCCCGCGACAGGAAGCCGCGGTCCGTACCGACGGAGTTCCCGCAGAGCGGGGCCTTGCCGGGCTCCTTCACATGCTCGCGGATGTAGGCCAGGACCTTCTCCTCGGCGTCGGCCAGGGTCGTGCCCGCGGCCAGCTCGTCGAGGAGGCCCGAGGCGGTGTGCATCTGCCGCACCACCTCGGGCATGGTCTCCAGCGCCGCGTCCGGCGGGCGGATCACGATGTCCACCCCTTCGCCGAGCACGTTCAACTCCGAGTCGGTGACCAGTGCGGCCACCTCGATGAGTGCATCATCCGTCAACGAGAGCCCGGTCATCTCGCAGTCGATCCATACCATGCGGTCGTTCATGCGCCCCACCCTACGGGGCGCTCCGCTGTCCCGGCAGGGCCGGGCGGCCCGAGGCGTACGCCTCGGAGCCCGGTTTCCCGGGCTCGCCGCGCCCCGCCTCCGCGACGGCTGCCGACGGACCCGACGGGGACGGACCCGCCTGGGCCGGCAGTGGCGCGCGACGGCTCACGAGGCCGCTCTGTGCGGGCACCACCGGTTCGGCCGCCGTGACGACCTGCTCCGGAACGACGCCCTGCGGACGACGGGCCCGGTACGCGGCCCGGTAAGCGGCCGGCGAGGACCCCAGCTGGCGCCGGAAGTGTCCGCGCAGCGCGACCGGCGAGCGGAAGCCGCAGCGGCCCGCGACCTCGTCGACCGAGTAGTCGGACGTCTCCAGCAGTCGCTGCGCCTGCAGCACCCGCTGGGTGATCAGCCACTGGAGCGGTGCGCTTCCCGTGAGCGAACGGAACCTCCGGTCGAAGGTCCGCCTGCTCATATAGGCGCGCGCGGCCAGCGTCTCCACGTCGAACTGCTCGTGCAGATGCTCCAGCGCCCAGGCCACGACCTCGGCGAGCGGGTCGGAGCCGATCTCTTCGGGTAAAGACCTGTCGAGGTAGCGCTCCTGGCCGCCACTGCGCCGCGGCGGCACGACGAGCCGGCGGGCGAGTGCCCCGGCGGCCTCCGTGCCGTGGTCCGAGCGGACTATGTGCAGACAGAGGTCGATCCCGGCCGCCGTACCGGCGGAGGTGAGCACATCGCCGTCGTCGACGAAGAGCTCGCGCGGGTCGACGTGCACCGACGGGTAGCGCTTGGCCAGCGTCGGTGCGTACATCCAGTGCGTGGTGGCCGGGCGGCCGTCGAGCAGCCCGGCGGCGGCGAGCACGAACGCTCCCGTGCACAGCCCCACGATCCGTGCGCCCTCCTCGTGGGCCCGGCGCAGTGCGTCGAGAGCCTCCACGGGCGGCGGTGAGGTGATCGAGCGCCAGGCGGGCACCACGACGGTGCCTGCCCTGCTGATCGCCTCCAGCCCGTAGGGCGCGGTCAGTTCGAGTCCCCCAGTGGTGCGCAGCGGTCCCTCTTCGCCGCTGCACACGAGCAACCGATAACGCGGAACTCCCGCGTCCTGGCGGTCGATCCCGAACACCGAGAGCGGAATGGAGCTCTCGAAGATGGGGCCACCGCTGAAAAGCAGCACGGCGACGACCTCACGGCGTCGACGCCCGCTCAGCTTCCGTACAGCCTCCGTTGCGGTGGCGGAGTCCTGGCTCATGACGCTAAGCCCCCCTCGGTGTTCGCGTCTTTCTGGTCCTTACGGGCCTGTCGCACCTGCACATGTCCCCTCGGTCGTGCACGAGTCCCCAGCTTCGACACCCAAGATCGAATCTACTGCGTCCCGTGGTGCCGTCGTGACAAGTTCACCAACCGGCTTTATGTCGACAAGGCAACCTGGCGGGAAGCATTCGATCACGAAGCGTTTCACTCGTGAGTCGTGCAGGGAAGTGCGCCTGGCGTTCATGGCCCGTCCCCATGGGGTGGAAGCGTACCGCTTGGTCTCTTCCTGCCTGCTGGCAAGGGGGTTGATCGGCCATTTCGACAAGGATTTGACTGAGACCTGAAGTTGGCTGAAAACGTACGGTCGCGTGTGCGGAAATCAGTCGTTCTACCGGCGCACGACCCGCGGGGCGCGGTCACTCCTGTGCGCCCCTTCGGTCGGTCGGGCACTCGGACGGGAGCCTTCGCGGACGGACCGGCGGAGCAGGACCCGGCAGGCCACGGTGATCGCGGCCAGGCCGAGTGCGACGGCCGCGGCGCCGCCGGGGGAGTCACCGAGGGCCAGGAGGACGGCGGGGACCAGCAGGCAGCCGAATACCGCCCAGCGGACCACGTCGGTCGCCGGCTGCGCGGCGGGTTCCGGATGCGTGGGCGGGACGGGTGCGGGCACGGGATGCTCCCAGGGGGGTTCGGTCGGCGTTCCGGCCGGTACGGAACGGCCGGCGGGCCCCGCGGCAGGCCCGCGGGCCATGGACACGTGGCTAACGGGGCGGGCCCCGTGCGGTCACCGGCCCGTCACCGATTGCGGCCGTCCGGGGCTCGCGACGTCGGTGTACCGCGCACCCGGCATTGCCATACGGGGCAGGTCTCGGGCATGCTCCGTGCAACGTCGCACGCGCTTTGCGCGGGTCTGGGCTGTGGAGGAGTGGCGCCGTACCCTTGGGGGTAAGGGGTTGGGAAGATGATTCCCGGACACCGCAACACCGCCCACTGACGCAGCTTCCCCACGTCGCTCTCCTCACGAGGACTCTCTTCGCCGAGACACCGATGGCCGGTCACGAAATCCCCGAACCCGCGGACCGCAAGCAGGTAGCCGACCCCCGGTCGGACCAGCAAGCGGCCGAAGATGCGCGCCACTCCTGCGATCCCGCCTTCCGGCACGGTGTCGTCGTCGGTTTCGACGGCTCGACCTCCAGTGAGCGGGCCCTCGCCTATGCCATCGGCATGGCCCGGAGAACGGGCTCCGGCCTGATCATCGTCCATGTCGCCAACCGGCTGCCGACCACGGTCTGGGCGGGCTGCGAGCCACCCGTCTTCGTGGACGTCCCTGATCACCGCACCGAGGTCCTCGGCCTGGAGCTCGCCTGCGCGGACTACCTCTCCGAGGTGCCGTGGGTACTCGTCGAGCGCGGCGGGGACATCTGCCACGAGCTGGAGGAGGTCGGCCGGGAGTACTCGGCCGACGCGATCGTCGTCGGTTCCACGCACGGGATCGTCGGCCGGATCTTCGGATCGGTGGCGGGCCGGCTGGCGCGCCGCGCGCAGCGCCCGGTCGTCGTCATCCCGTAGGGCTTCACGGCGCGGCTGCCCGCAGGGCTCCTCGTGCGGCTGCCCCGTGGGGCCGCGCCCCGCACGGTTGTCCCGCAGGGCTGGTTGCCGTCCGCAGCAGCCCCGCCCCCGGAATCAGCTCCGCCCGGTCGGTCCGGTCCGTCAACTCCGCCGGGTCCGTCAACTCCGTCAACTCCGCCCGGTCCGTCCGGTCCGCCCGTTCCCGCGCCGCCGGGAACGGGCGGTCTGTTTTGCGTCCGTTCTGCGTCTTTCCTGATCCGGCCTCGGTCAACGGCCGGTCCTTTTCCGTCCGAAGAAGACCGACGTGGCGTCAACTCGACTACGGAAACAGCGGAAAAAACGAAGCTACCGGTCCGTAGATGCTGATGACGCATGTGTGGAGGATGCATAAGCGTCACGGGAGACAGCGCGATCGCATGCAGGTGGGGGCGGCCGGGCCGCCTCCGTGCGCCCGGTCCGAAGCGGATTTGCCGGGGTCCGCGACGTCGCTGCGGCAAACACCGGAGCCTCCGGCCCGGCCATCTCGCCCCGGGGTTCTGGCGGTTGGCTGCGGGATCGCCCGCACACACGCGAGAGCGGCCCGGCACCCACGGGGCGTGGGTGCCGGGCCGCTCTCGGTACGTGGGCGGGGGTGTGATCACCCCACCGTGCCTACTCCACCGTGACGGACTTCGCCAGGTTGCGCGGCTTGTCGATGTCCCGGCCCATGGCCAGCGCCGTGTGGTACGCCAGCAGCTGCAGCGGGATGCCCATCAGGATCGGGTCCAGCTCGTTCTCGTTCTTCGGAACGATGATCGTGTGGTCGGCCTTCTCCTGCTCACGGTGGGCCACGGCGAGGATGCGGCCGCTGCGGGCCTTGATCTCCTCCAGGGCCGCGCGGTTCTTCTCCAGCAGGTCGTCGTCGGGGACGATCGCGACCGTGGGGAGCGCCGGCTCGATGAGCGCCAGCGGGCCGTGCTTCAGCTCCGAGGCGGGGTAGGCCTCGGCGTGGATGTACGAGATCTCCTTGAGCTTCAGCGAGGCCTCCAGCGCGACGGGGTAGCCCCGGACCCGGCCGATGAACATCATCGACTGCGCGCCCGCGTACTCCTCGGCCAGCTTCTTGATCTCGTCCTCCGACTCGAGGATCCGCCCGATCTGCTCGGGCAGCTTGCGCAGCCCCTCGATGATCCGCTTCCCGTCGGCGACCGACAGGTCGCGGATGCGGCCCAGGTGCAGGGCGAGCAGCGCGAAGGCGACCACGGTGTTGGTGAAGCACTTGGTGGAGACGACGCAGACCTCGGGGCCCGCGTGGACGTACATGCCGCCGTCGGCCTCGCGGGCGATCGCCGAGCCGACGACGTTCACGACGCCGAGGACCCGGGCGCCCTTGCGCTTGAGCTCCTGGACCGCGGCCAGTACGTCGTACGTCTCGCCGGACTGGGAGACCGCGACGTACAGGGTGTCGGGGTCCACGACCGGGTTGCGGTAGCGGAACTCGGAGGCGGGCTCGGCGTCCGCGGGGATGCGGGCCAGCTCCTCGATGAGGCCGGCGCCGATCATGCCCGCGTGGTACGAGGTGCCGCAGCCCAGGATCTTGATGCGGCGGACCCCGCGCGCCTCGCGGGCGTCCAGGTTCAGGCCGCCGAGGTGCACGGTGGAGAAGCGGTCGTCGATGCGGCCGCGCAGCACACGGTCCACGGCCTCGGCCTGCTCGGAGATCTCCTTGTGCATGTACGTGTCGTGGCCGCCCATGTCGTACGACTCGGCCTCCCACTCCACCGTGGTGGGCGTGGCCGTCGTGGTCGAGCCCTCGGTCGTGTACGTACGGAAGTCGTCGGCCTTGAGGGTCGCCATCTCGCCGTCGTCCAGGGTGACGATCTGGCGGGTGTGCGCGACGAGGGCCGCGACGTCGGAGGCGACGAACATCTCCTTCTCGCCGATGCCGAGCACGACCGGGGAGCCGTTGCGGGCGACGACGATGCGGTCGTTGAAGTCGGCGTGCATGACGGCGACGCCGTACGTGCCCTCGACGGACTTCAGCGCCTCGCGGACCTTCTCCTCCAGGGTGACGGCCTGCGAGCGGGCGATCAAGTGGACCAGCACCTCGGTGTCGGTCTCGGAGAGGAAGACGATGCCGTCGGCGACGAGCTTCGCGCGGAGTTCGGAGGCGTTGTCGATGATGCCGTTGTGGACGACGGCGACCTTGTTGTCGGCGTCCATGTGCGGGTGGGCGTTCTCGTCGCTCGGGGCGCCGTGCGTGGCCCAGCGGGTGTGGGCGATGCCGGTGGTGCCGGTGAAGCGCTTGGGTACGCGGGACTCCAGCTCGCGGACCCGGCCCTTGGCCTTGACCATCTTCAGCGCGGCGGGCTTGCCGGCGGCCGGCTTCCCGGTGATGACGATGCCCGCGGAGTCGTAACCCCGGTACTCCAGCCGCTGCAGGCCTTCCAGCAGCAGCGGGGCGACGTCACGCTTTCCGATGTAACCGACGATTCCGCACATAGAGCCTCTGCCCTCCATCGACGTACAGGTACAAGCAAGCAAGTGGGTGCCCGGCCGCGGGGCCGGCTGGTCCGCCGGTCTCAGCCGTAGACGATGCGGCGCAGCTGGCGGAGCGAGAGCTCCGGCGGCGCCACCGCCCGGTGCGGCAGCTCGGCCGAGATCCGTTCGAAGATCTCCGTGTTGACCAGGCCGCCGGACTGCAGTTCGCGATGGCGGCGGCGGACGAAGACGTCGGTCGTCTCGTCGAAGTAGGCCAGTACGTCGAGGATCACCCGGGCTGCCTCACCGCGTGGGAGCGCGGTGCTGCGGACCAGGTGGTCAATGAGGTCGTCATGCGACGAGCGGCGTTCGAGCACCCGTCGATATTGCGGCGGAAGGGGCTCCAGCGCAACAATCCTGCCCGATATCGGGCAGATATGCGGTCGAGTGGCGCTCGTTTTTCCGTTCTGGGTGATTCCGGGGCGGTCGAGGAGGGTGCGCGCACCCAGGCGCGGGCCGGTGCGGAGAGGCCGTGGGGGCCGACGGGATGAATTCGGCCATACCCCCCGGACGGTCGGCCACGTTCACGTGCGGGCGGCAGGGGGGAGTGGTCTACACCTTGACCATCCGTGAGGCAGGCGGTACGCATGGCGACGGTGCGAATGGTCAGGAGATCCAGGTGTGAACCAGCAGAAAGGGACCCGGCTGTGAGACTGCACACGACACGGCGCAGTGCTCTTCCCCGTGCTCTACCCCGTCTTCTCGGCTCGCTGCTTCTCGTCACGGCGGCCGGAATCTCCACCGCCTGCGCGACCAACGCGGCGTCCGCGGCCGCCGGCGGCTCCGCCGCGTCGGCGCCCCGTCCGCTGGGCCAGGTCGTGCCCGCTCCCGCCGCGGTGACGCCGGGGGGATCCCCGTACGCCATCACTCCCGCCACGCGGATCCGCGTCGACGGCTCGTCCGGCGAGGCCCGCAAGATCGGCGAGTACCTCGCGGGCGTGCTGCGGCCCTCCACCGGATACGCCCTGCCGGTCACCGAACGGGCCGGCCACGACGGCATCCGGCTCCGCCTCGGTTCCGGCGACAGCGAACTGGGCACCGAGGGCTACACCCTGACGGCGGGGCGCGGCTCCGTCACCATCACCGCCCGGAAGCCCGCAGGGCTCTTCCACGGCGTCCAGACGCTGCGTCAGCTCCTGCCGGCCCAGATCGAGAGCGACAGCCGCCAGAAGGGCCCCTGGAAGGTCGCGGGGGGCAGCATCACCGACACGCCGCGCTACGCCTACCGGGGCGTGATGCTCGACGTCTCGCGGCACTTCTTCTCCGTCGACGAGGTCAAGCGCTACATCGACCAGGTCGCGCTGTACAAGGTGAACACCTTCCACCTGCACCTCTCCGACGACCAGGGCTGGCGCATCGCCATCGACTCCTGGCCGAACCTGGCCGCGTACGGCGGCTCCACGGAGGTCGGCGGCGGGCCCGGCGGCTACTACACCAAGAGCCAGTACAAGGAGATCGTGCGGTACGCGGCCTCCCGCTACCTGGAGCTGGTGCCGGAGATCGACATGCCCGGCCACACCAACGCCGCTCTCGCCTCGTACGCGGAGCTGAACTGCGACGGCGTCGCGCCGCCGCTCTACACCGGGATCAAGGTCGGGTTCAGCTCGCTGTGCGCGGGCAAGGACGTCACGTACAAGTTCATCGACGACGTGATCGGGGAAGTGGCCGCGCTGACCCCCGGCAGGTACATCCACATCGGCGGTGACGAGGCGCACTCCACCAGCCACGAGGACTACGCCAGGATCATGGAGCGGGCGCAGGCGGCCGTCGGCAAGCACGGCAAGACCGTGATGGGCTGGCACCAGCTCACCGGGGCCACGCCGGTGAAGGGCGCGGTCGCCCAGTACTGGGGCTACGACAAGACGAGCGCCGCGGACCGGCAGCAGGTGGCGGACGCGGCGAAGAACGGCACCAAGCTCGTGCTGTCGCCCGCGGACCGGGTCTACCTCGACATGAAGTACAACGAGGACACCGTGCTGGGTCTGAAGTGGGCCGGCCTGGTGGAGGTGCAGCGTTCGTACGACTGGGACCCGGCGACCTACCTCGCCGACACCCCGGCGGACGCGGTGCTCGGGGTCGAGGCGCCGATCTGGGCCGAGACGCTGACCGACAGCGACGACATCGACGCGATGGCGTTCCCGCGGCTGCCCGGGGCGGCGGAACTGGGCTGGTCACCGGCCGAGACGCACGACTGGGACACGTACAAGCTGCGCCTCGCGGCGCTCGGGCCGCGGTTCACGGCGATGGGCATCGACTACTACCGGTCGCCCCAGGTGCCGTGGCCGGCGGAGCCGGCTGCGGCGGAGTGAGCGGTGCCGTCCGGCGGCCGGGGATGCGAGCCCCCGGCCGCCGGACGGGCTGTCGGAAGGTGCCCCCAGGCGGCGGCGGGCCCTCGGAGGTGCCTTCACGCTCACGCGCCGGACGGGCCGTCTCGGACGTCCTCACGCGCCGGACGGGCTGTCACGGACGTCCTCACGCGCCGGACGGGCTGTCACGGACGTCCTCAATCGCCGGACGGGCCCGAAGCGGCCTCCTCGCGGAGCTGCTCCTCGCTCAGGCCGCGGCGCCAGTAGCCGACGAACGTCACCCGCTTGCGGTCGATGCCGCGCTCGCGCACCAGATGGCGCCGCAGTGCCCGTACCGAGGATGCCTCGCCCGCGATCCAGACGTACGGGTTTCCCTCGGGCAGTTCGGCCTCGCGCACGGCCTCCACGGCGTCCGGCGCGTCCTCGTCCCGCACCAGCCAGCTGATCCGGGCGTCGGCCGCCGTGTCGATCGCCTGGCGGTCCCCGGTGTGCGTGACCTCCAGCCAGACCCGCGCATGCAGATGGTCCGGCAGCCACTCCAGGGCGGCCGTCGCGGCGGGCAGTGCCGTCTCGTCGGCCCAGATCAGGACCCAGTCGGTGTCCTCGGGCGGGCGGAACCGGACGGCCGTGTTGTCCTCGACGGCCGGACCGAGCGCCTTCAGCGCGTCGCCGGGCGAGGCCGCGGCGGCCCAGCGGCAGGCCGGACCGCCGTCCTCGTGGAGCGCGAAATCGATGTCGATCTCGGTGGCCGAACCGCCGGCGGTACGACGCTGCGCGCGGACCGTGTACGAGCGCAGCACGGCCCGCACGTCGGCCGGAAGTGCGCGCCAGGGGGCGAACCAGTTGCCCTCGTTATCGACCGGAACGACTGGTTCCGCCTGTCCGGGGTGCGGCAGGAACAGCGACAGGCTCTGATCGCGGCCCCCGGAGGCGAAACCGTCGAGCCCCGGCCCGCCGAACGTGACCCGGAGCATGGACGGGCTCAGCCGCTCCGTGCGCAGGACGGTCAGGCCGAAGAGCCGGAAGGGCTCGGCGGGCGGCGTGGCGGCAGTGGCGGCGGTCGTCACGGTCAGGCGGTCTTCTTGGCGTCCTCGATGGCCTTCGCGAGGTCCTCGAGGATCGGCGCGCACTTGTCGTAGCTGTAGATCGGCTCGGTGGTGCGCGGGACGACCTGACCGGCCTTGACCGCGGGCAGCTGCGCCCAGGTCGGCTTGGAGGTCAGGGCGTCGGGCTGCAGGGCCGAGGAGCGGTTGTCCATCATGATGATGTCGGCGCCGTACTTGTCGACGTTCTCCCAGCTCAGGCTCTCGAAGAAGCCCGCCGCGTCCACCTTCGGCTCGACGAACTTCACGCCCAGTTCCTGGAAGTACAGGGTGTCGGCGGACATCTTGGCGAGCGAGACGTAGAAGAGGTCCTGGCTGGCCGAGCCGATCATGACCTTGATGTTCGGCTTGGACTTCGCGGCGGCGCGGAGCCGGGCCGCGGCCTTCTCGAAGCGGGCCTTGGCGTCGGTGACCGTCTTGGCCTTCACGTCGGCGCCGAGCGAGGCGGCGAGGTCCTCGTGGCGCTGGATCGCCTTGGGGATCGTGGTCTGGGCGGCCCACAGGGCGACGCTCGGGGCGAGCTTGAGGATCTTGTCCTTGGACGCGTCCGGCACGTACCAGAGGGCGTCCTTCTCCCACATCGCGGTGACCAGCAGGTCCGGGCCGAGTGCCGCGTACTTCTCGACGTTGAACTCGCCCCAGACGTTGCCGAGGATCTCGACCTTGCTGATGTCGAGGTCGCCGGCCTGCACGTCGGCCTTGCCGTCCGCGGCCTTCGTGGGGCCGAAGACGGCCTTGACCTCGACGCCGTAGTCGTGGAGCGCGGCGGCGACACCCGTGAAGGCGACGATGTTCTTCGGGACGGCCTTGGCCTCGGCGGTCTGCCCGCGGTCGTCCTTGAAGCTCCACGGCCCGGCGTCGGCGCTCTTGGAGCCGGTGGAGCCGGAGTCCTTCGAGTCGCTGTCACCGCAGGCCGCCAGCACGGCGCCCAGGCCGACGGCGCCGCCCATGGCCAGCAGGCCGCGGCGGGTGGGACGGGACACTCGGGCAGTGCGCATGACGGAGTCCGCTTTCGTACGAGCCGGGGACCGGCCGGTGACAAGTTCGAACGAAGGTTAGCCTAACCTCATGAGTGGTCCCCTGGCCGGTGCCCCCTCGCTCACCAGACGATGACGCCACCGCCCACGTCCAGGGCGCGCTCGGCGGCGGCCGTGATGTTCGCCAGCCGCGCCGCCACGTAGTCGTCCGCATAGCCGCTGTGGGCGGCGAGCTCCGCGATGTGGTCGCGCAGCAGCCCGCACTCGGCGAGGAAGGCCGGGACGTCCTCCGGATCCACGCAGAGGTTGGCGGTGGCCAACTGCGGGAGGAACCGGGCCCCGAGGTCGCGCGCGAGCTGCGACCCCCACAGCTTGGTCCGGCTCTTCTCGAACCCGGCGAGGGTGAGCCCGTGCTCGGGGTCCTCCAGGAAGTGGTCCTCGCCGCTCCGGCCGCGGACGTAGGTGTGCACCAGGAGGGTCATTCGAACATCTCCCGGCAGTCGTCCAGCCCCTCGACCGTGACCTCGACCGAGCGGTACTCCTCCCACCGTGCCCGCTCCAGACGGAGCCGCTGGAGCGTGACGCGTTCCTCCCGCAGCGCCGCGACCGTCAGGCCGTCCGGGAGATAGCCGAGCCGCCGCGAGACGCCCAGCGACCGCGCGTTGTCGGTCATGGCGTCCGAGGTGGCCGCGGCGGCGCCGAGTCCGGCGAAGGCCAGATGCAGGGCGGCGGCGCGCATCTCGGTGCCGATGCCGCGGCCCTGGTGCGCGAGCCCGAGCCAGGAGCCGGTGCCGGCCTCCCTGGTCACCGCGAAGTCCGTCGCCATGACGTCCTGCCGACCCACGACCCGGCCCTCGTGCAGCACCGCGAGGCTCAACACCCAATGCCGGGGCGACCAGTTGGCGACCGTGCCCAGCACGTGCTGGAACACCGCCCGGCCGCGCTCGGCGGGCGGGCAGTCGGTCCACGGGACGGTGAACGGCATGGCGTCCGGCTCGTGCACCCCGTCGGCGGCCACGGACGCCAGCTCGTCCAGCAACTCCAGTTCCGGAAGGCGCAGTTCCAGACGGGGGGTGCGGATGCGGAGCCCGTACAGGGGCCAGGCGTGAGGCTTCATGAGTCGACTCTGCCGGGGCGGCGGATGGCTGTCGAACGGATTGCGGAGGCCGATCCGGCCGTAGTGGCCCGGAGTTCCGCGTCGTGGCGCCGGCGCCGTCGGCATCCGCGCATGGCGCCGACGCAACCTGTCGCGTGTTCAGGAATCCGACTGGTCCGCGGAGGTGAATCCGCTCTCCGGCGGGGTGTCTGGCCGGCCGCTCGACAGAAGAACCAGCCCGCACACGCCACCGGCCAGCCAACTGGCCGTCATCCACATGTCCCAGCCGAAGCCCAAGGTCACCGTGAAGGCGACCGCCGATGGCGTGAGAACGGCGAGAGCCGCACGCTCCAGGACGTTGCCGGCATCCCACTCGCGGCGCAGCACTCCGGAGCGCCGCCAGGTTCTCAGCAGGACGACACCGACGACCGCCGCCTCCGCCGCCACGAACCAGACGGGAGCCGGTGGCAGATCGCCCGGCCCCGCCCTGCTGCGCCATACGCCCAGTAGTCCGCTGACCAGGGCGACCGGGCCGATCAGGGCGAACACCCCTGCTAGTACACGGATGAAGCCGACGCTCAGTGGGGGCTCCCCGGCGCCGCTGAATGGCGTGGCGGCGTGGGAGTACGCGTGGAAGCGATGGGCGGCTCCCCGGAAATCGGTCGCGACGATCCAGCCGAAGGCCGTTGCGAACACCTCCCAAGCGAGTGGGAACATCACGGTCCTCCTTCATGGCGCCCATGTGCCCGGCCGGTGCCGCGAGCGGACACGGCCGTCACGCTATGCCGGGTTCTTCGGCTCGCGGCATGCAGGACTTCGGCAACGAACGTGCTCGTAGGGTGCCGGAACGATGCCCTGGCGAGGGGTGGACCCGTGACGCGGCCGTTCGCCGAGATTCCGGGTTCCGGATTCCGGGTTCCGTCGAGCCTCGCGGTGTCCCGCTTCTGCAGTGCCGGGCCCGCAGCCGTCGAATCCTGATGAGGCGTACGGATGCCTCAGAAAGGCGTACCGGTCCCGTCTTCGACCAGCCGGCTCGTGAAGCCCGCTCGGTGCAGCCGCTCGTACGCGGCGGCCACCTCGTCCGGAACGGGGTCGGCGGCCATGAAGCCCTGAGCCGGGTAGATCATCAGGCGCTGCAATGCGCCGACCAGCATGTCGATGACCATGCGGTCGTCCTGGATGGACGCCAGGTACTCCTCGAACGTGACAGGGGCCGACGCACTCACGAACTCGACTCCCGGCCACAGCCTGCGCGCGGTGGCGTGGACGCGCCGTTCCTCGTGGGGCTTGCTGACGAGCAGCGCGGAAGAGACCGTGACGCCCGCCTCGTCGAGCAACGCACGGGAGAAGCTGATGTTCTCGCCCGTGTTGCGGGCACGCGGCTCGGTGAGCACGGCGCGGTCGGGGACGCCGAGTTCGAGAGCCCGTTCCCGGTAGTGCACGGCTTCGCCACGGGGCATGCGCGCACGGGTGGTGCGGCTTGTGGCGCCGGTGAAGACGATGAGGGGCGTCATGCCCCGCCGGTAGAGATCCACGGCCGCGTCCGCGACCCCGAGGTCATGGCTTCCGAGCCCGATCGCGACCGAGCAGGGGCGTGGATCGTGGTGCATCAGGTGGTGGTCCCAGACGAGTTGGGCGTCTGAACGGGACTGGGAGGAGATCAACGCGGCTCACCTTGGGACGAGTCCGGAACCTCGAAGTCGTACGACCATCTGAAACGTGAGGCCGCGTGCACGCCTATCGCGAACTCCATGACGGTTCCGTCGGCCGTGTAGGCGGTCCTGTGCAGTTCGACGACCGGTTCACCGCTGGGCAGCATGAGCAGCTTCGACTCCTCGGGCGTCGGGACGCGCGCGAAGAGTTCCTCTCGCATGCGGTCGATCTCGTAACCCGCGTCGTACAGCACGCGGAAGCCGCCGCCGCGGCCCGCGGGGCCCGGTGACGAGCCCTGAGACCGGGTGGGGCGGACCCGGCAACCGGATCCGCCCCACCCGCACCGGAATCCGTCAGGCCGACATGCCCAGCTCCCGGGCGATCAGCATCCGCTGCACCTCGCTCGTGCCCTCGCCGATCTCCAGGATCTTGGAGTCGCGCCACATCCGCGCCACCGGGTACTCGTTCATGAAGCCGTAGCCGCCGTGGATCTGGGTCGCCTCGCGGGCGTTGTCCACCGCCACGGTCGAGGAGTACAGCTTGGCGATCGCGGCCTCCTTCTTGAACGGCTCGCCCGCCAGCAGACGCGACGCCGCGTCGCGCCAGCCGATCCGGGCCATGTGGGCCCGCATCTCCATGTCGGCGATCTTGAACTGGATCGCCTGGTTGGAGCCGATCGGCTTCCCGAAGGCGTGGCGCTCGGCGGCGTACTTCACCGACTCGTCCACGCAGCCCTGCGCCAGGCCCGTCGACAGCGCCGAGATGGCGATCCGGCCCTCGTCCAGGATCCGCAGGAACTGCGCGTAGCCGCGGCCCTCCTCGCCCAGCAGGTTCTCCAGCGGGACGCGGACGTCCGAGAAGGAGAGCTCGCGGGTGTCCGAGGCGTTCCAGCCGACCTTGGAGTAGGGGGCTGCGACCGTGAAGCCGGGGGTTCCGGACGGGACGATGATCGACGAGATGAGCGGGGCGCCGTTCTCCTTGCGGCCGGTCACCGCCGTGACCGTGACCAGCTCGGTGATGTCCGTGCCCGAGTTGGTGATGAAGCACTTGGAGCCGTTGATCACCCACTCGCCCGTCGCCTCGTCGCGCACCGCCGTCGTCCGGGTGCCGCCCGCGTCCGAGCCGCCGTCCGGCTCCGTCAGGCCGAACGCGCCGAGCGCCTCGCCCGCGCAGAGCTTCGGCAGCCAGCGCCGCTTCTGCTCTTCCGTGCCGAAGCGGAACACCGGCATCGCGCCCAGGGAGACCCCGGCCTCCAGGGTGATCGCCACCGAGGAGTCGACCCGGGCCAGCTCCTCCAGGGCGATGCCGAGCGCGAGGTAGTCGCCGCCCATCCCGCCGTACTCCTCCGGGAACGGCAGCCCGAACAGGCCCATCCGTCCCATCTCGCGCACGATCTCGTACGGGAACTCGTGGCGCTCGTAGAAGTCGCCGATCTTCGGCGCGACCACGTCGTGGGCGAACTCCTCGACGGTGCGGCGGAGTTCCTCGTGCTCGGCGGTCAGCCGGTGGTCCAGGGACATCGGGGGATCACTGCTCCTTGTGGGACTGCGTTTGTTGGACCGAGAGCGCGCGGACGGTACGGGACGGGCTCGGTCGGCCCAGGTGTCCGGCGAGCCACACGCTCGTGGCGGTGAGCTCGTCGAGGTCGACCCCGGTTTCGATACCGAGGCCTTCGAGCATCCAGACCAGGTCCTCCGTGGCGAGGTTCCCGGTCGCGCTCTTCGCGTACGGGCAGCCGCCGAGGCCGCCCGCGGAGGCGTCCACGGTGGACACGCCGTGCTGGAGCGCGGCGAGGGTGTTGGACAGGGCCTGTCCGTACGTGTCGTGGAAGTGCACCCCGATCGTGTCGGTGTGCACCCCCGACTCGTTCAGTGCCGACAGCAGGGTCTGTACGTGACCGGGCGTCGCGACCCCGATCGTGTCGCCGAGCGACAGCTCGTCGCAGCCGAGGTCCATCAGCTCCCTGGCGACCCGGACGACCTGGTGGACCGGGACGGGGCCCTCCCACGGATCGCCGAAGCACATCGACAGGTAGCCGCGCACATGCACCTTGTCCGCCTTGGCGCGGGCCACCACGGGCTCGAACATGGCGAGCGACTCGTCGATCGTGCGGTTGAGGTTGCGCGCGGCGAAGGTCTCCGTCGCGGAGCCGAAGACGGCGATCCGGCGGGCGCCGAGCGCCAGGGCCCGGTCCAGTCCCCGCTCGTTCGGCACGAGGACCGGCAGCGCCACGTCCCCCACGTCCCCTATGTCGCCGAGCATCGGGAACAGCTGCTCCGCGTCGGCCAGTTGGGGAACCCACTTGGGATGGACGAAGCTCGTCGCCTCGATCGTGGACAGGCCGGCGACCGCGAGCCGGCGGATGAACTCCGCCTTCACCTCGGTCGGCACGACCGCCTTCTCGTTCTGCAGCCCGTCACGGGCGCCGACCTCGTGGATACGGACCCGGGCGGGCAGGTCCGGCGCGGCCACGGCCATCGGCAGGGTGCGGTCGGTGGCCGTCATGCGTCCTCCCCGGTGCCGGCCGCGGGAACCACGACCGCCAGTACCTGGTCCATGGCCACCGTGGTCCCGGCGGTCACGTCGAGTTCGGTCACGGTGCCGGCGTGCGGGGCGGAGATGACGTGCTCCATCTTCATCGCCTCCACGACGAGGAGACTCTGTCCGGCCGCGACCTCGTCCCCGACGGCCACCTTCACCACCGTGACGGTCCCGGGCATGGGTGCGGCGAGCGTGTCCGCCCCGGAGCGGGCGGCGCCGGACAGCGACGCCTCCACCGGGTCGTGGTCCCGCACGTGCCAGGTGTCGCCGTCCCGGCCGAGCCAGTGGCCCTCCGGGGATACGGCGTACGCGAACGAGTGCGTGACACCGCCGAGTTCGAGGGTGATCCGGCCTCCGTCGGCGGACAGGGTCCTGGCCGTCTCCGCGCTGCCGGGCAGCGGGCCCAGGGGGCCGCAGGTGCCGGAGGCGGGGAGCGGCGGCCGGGCGCCCTCCCCGACGTGGCCGAAGGTCAGCTCCGCGCCCGCGCCGCACGGTCGCAGGCCCACCTGGACCGGGTCGTGGCCCGGGATCCGGAAATGCCGCACGGTACGCGCCGGGGTGCCGCCGAGCCGCCAGCCGTCACCGGCCGAGAACGGGTCGGCCCAGACCCCGGCCGTCCGGGCGGCGGGGGAGTGCTGCCGCAGCAGCGCCGCAGCCGCGTACACCTCCTCCGGCACCCCGTCCGGCACCAGCGCGTCCACCTCGCGCTCCACCAGGCCCGTGTCCAGCTCGCCCGCCACCACGGCCGGGTGGCCGAGCAGCCGGCGCAGGAAGCCCGCGTTGGTCGGGACGCCGAGGACCACCGTGTCCGCGAGCGCCGCCCGCAGCCGGCGCAGCGCCGTCGCCCGGTCGGGGCCGTACGCGATCACCTTCGACAGCATCGGGTCGTACAGGCTGCCGACCTCGCCGCCCTCGGCGAGCCCCGAGTCCGTCCGCACCCCGCCGCCCCGCGGTTCGTGCAGCGCCAGCACGGTGCCGCCCGAGGGCAGGAAACCGCGGGCCGGGTCCTCGGCGCAGACCCGGGCCTCGACCGCGTGACCGGTGAGGGTGATGTCTCGCTGGGCGTACGGGAGTTGTTCGCCGGACGCGACGCGCAGCTGCCACTCCACCAGGTCGAGGCCGGTGATCAGCTCGGTCACCGGGTGCTCGACCTGGAGGCGGGTGTTCATCTCCATGAAGTAGTACGAGGCCGGGTCGTTGCCCGGGACGATGAACTCCACCGTGCCCGCGCCCACATAGCCGCAGGAGCGGGCCGCCTGCACGGCCGCCTCGCCCATCGCCGCGCGCGTCTTCTCGTCGAGCAGGACCGAGGGCGCCTCCTCGATGATCTTCTGGTGGCGGCGCTGGAGCGAGCACTCGCGCTCGCCGAGGTGCACCACATGGCCGTGGCTGTCCGCCAGCACCTGGATCTCGATGTGGCGCGGCCGGTCGATCCACCGCTCGACGAGGAGGGTGTCGTCGCCGAAGGAGGCGCGTGCCTCGCGGCGGGCGGCGGCGATCTCGTCCGCGAGCAGCGTCGCGTCGCGCACCAGCCGCATGCCCTTGCCGCCGCCGCCCGCGGAGGGCTTGAGCAGCACCGGCATGCCGATCTCGTGGGCCGCTTCGGCCAGTTGACCGTCGGTCAGCTCACTGCCCGAGGAGCCGGGAACGACCGGGACGCCGGCCGCGGCGACCGTTTCCTTGGCCCGGATCTTGTCGCCCATCAGCGAGATGGCGGCGGCGGGAGGGCCGATGAAGACCAGCCCCGCGTCGGTGCACGCCCGTGCGAAGGCGGCGTTCTCGGCGAGGAAGCCGTAGCCGGGGTGCACGGCCTGCGCACCCGTGCGGCGGGCCGCCTCCAGGAGCCGGTCCACGCTCAGATAGCTCTCGGCGGCCGGTGCGGGGCCGATCCGTACCGCCGTGTCGGCCTCCCGTACGTGCCGGGCGTCCGCGTCCGCGTCGCTGAAGACGGCGACGGAGCGCACGCCCAGTTCCCGCAGGGTCCGGATGACCCGGACCGCGATCTCGCCGCGGTTGGCGACGAGAACCGTGTCGAACATCGTCATCTCTTCCTCACATCCGGAAGACGCCGAAGCCGGCATCACCCAAGGGCGCGTTGGCGCACGCGGTCAGGGCGAGCCCCAGCACCTGCCGGGTCTCCATCGGGTCGATCACGCCGTCGTCCCAGAGCCGGGCGGTGGCGTAGTACGCGTTGCCCTGGGTCTCGTACTGCTCGCGGATCGGGGCCTTGAACGACTCCTCGTCCTCGGCGCTCCAGTCGTCGCCCAGCTGGTCGCGCTTGACCGTGGCGAGGACGGACGCGGCCTGCTCGCCGCCCATGACGGAGATCTTCGCGTTGGGCCACATCCACAGGAAGCGGGGGTTGTAGGCCCGGCCGCACATGGAGTAGTTGCCGGCCCCGTAGGAACCGCCGATCACCACGGTCAGCTTCGGGACGCGCGTGCAGGCGACGGCGGTCACCATCTTGGCGCCGTGCTTGGCGATGCCGCCGGCCTCGTAGTCGCGGCCGACCATGAAGCCCGAGATGTTCTGCAGGAAGACCAGCGGGATGCCGCGCTGGTCGCACAGCTCGATGAAGTGCGCGCCCTTCTGGGCGGACTCGGAGAACAGGATGCCGTTGTTCGCGACGATGCCGACCGGGTGGCCGTGGATGTGCGCGAATCCGGTGATCAGCGTCGTCCCGTACTCCGCCTTGAACTCGGCGAAGCGCGATCCGTCGACGACCCGGGCGATCACCTCCCGTACGTCGTAGGGCGTGCGCGAGTCGACCGGGACGGCGCCGTACAGACCGGCGGGGTCCACCTTCGGCTCGTCGGCCGGCTGTACGGACCACGGCAGCGCGCCCCGGTCCGGCAGCGTCGCCACGATGTTCCGCACGATGCGCAGCGCGTGCGCGTCGTCCTCCGCGAGATGGTCGGTGACCCCCGACGTACGGGAGTGGACCTCGCCGCCGCCCAGCTCCTCGGCGGTGACGACCTCGCCGGTCGCGGCCTTCACGAGCGGCGGACCGCCCAGGAAGATCGTCCCCTGGTTGCGGACGATCACGGCCTCGTCGCTCATCGCGGGGACGTACGCGCCACCGGCGGTGCAGGACCCCAGCACCGCCGCGATCTGCGGGATGCCGGCCCCGGACATCCGGGCCTGGTTGTAGAAGATCCGGCCGAAGTGCTCCCGGTCCGGGAACACCTCGTCCTGCATCGGCAGGAAGGCGCCGCCCGAGTCCACCAGGTACAGGCACGGCAGCCGGTTCTCCAGCGCCACCTCCTGGGCCCGCAGGTGCTTCTTCACGGTCATCGGGTAGTACGTGCCGCCCTTGACGGTCGCGTCATTGGCGACGATCACGCACTCCCGGCCGCTGACCCGGCCGATCCCGGCGATCACCCCGGCGGCCGGCGCCGCGCCCCCGTACAGCCCCTCGGCCGCCAGCGGGGCCAGCTCCAGGAAGGGCGAGCCCGCGTCGAGCAGGGTGTCCACCCGCTCCCGGGGCAGCAGTTTGCCGCGCGCCACATGCCGGGCGCGGGCCTTCTCACCCCCGCCGAGCCTGGCCGTGGCGAGCCGCTTGCGCAGCTCGTCGGTGAGCGCGTGATGCGCCGCCTCGTTGGCCTGCCAGGCCTCCGAAGCGGGATCGGCCGCGCTCGCCAGCACCGGTGCCTGCTGCATCCTGTCGAGCCCCCTTGCCCGTACCGCAGTGTGACGACCTCGCCCCCGTCCGTGGCGGGCGAGGCTGTTAGTGAGCGTTAACGTATCGCATAGGTTAACGACCGCTAACGCACCTGTCTAGAATGACTGTTCATGAGCACCCATGCCGCCGCCCGCGTCGCGGCCCCCACCCGCCGTGAGCAGATCCTCAAGGAGGCCGCCCGCCTCTTTGCCGAGCGCGGCTTCCACGGGGTCGGCGTCGACGAGATAGGTGCCGCCGTCGGCATCAGCGGCCCCGGTCTCTACCGGCACTTCCCCGGCAAGGACGCGATGCTCGCCGAACTGCTCGTCGGCATCAGCGAGCGGCTGCTGGCCGGCGGACAGCTGAGGGTCTCCGAGGACGCCTCCGGTGACGGCTCTCCCGAGGCGCTCCTGGACGCGCTCATCGAGGGCCACATCGACTTCGCCCTCGACGACCGCCCACTGATCACCCTGCACGACCGCGAGCTGGACCGCCTGCGGGACACCGACCGCAAGCGGGTGCGCCGGCTCCAGCGCGAGTACGTCGAGGTCTGGGTCGCCGTCGTCCGCGACCTCTACCCGGACCTCCCCGAGCACGAGGCCCGCGCCACCGTCCACGCCGTCTTCGGCCTGCTCAACTCCACCCCGCACCTGGGTCCCGTCCGGAGTACCGGCGCGGGAGAAGGCGCGGCGTCCGGTGCCGCTGTGCCGCGGGGCGGCTCCGGACAGGACCTGAGCCGCCCCGGCGCGCTCCCGGGCCGCACCGACACGGCGGCGCTGCTGCACCGGCTGGCGCGGGGCGCCTTCGCCGCGGCGGGAGAGCGCAAACCCGTCTGAGCGACCGGGGCGGCGGGCCGCTCACGGCCCGGCGGCTTCGGGCCGTCAGGCCGCCCACCCCGCAATACGCCCGGCACGCTGCGCACATCCCACGGCACAATGGGTTCATGCCGATACCCAGCCGCGCCGCCCTCGTCGACCACCTCGTCCGTACGCGCATCGCGGGAGACGTCGCGACGCCGCGCGACAACAACCTCTCCCACTACCGCAAGCTCGCCAACGGCGACCGCCACTTCTGGCTGGGGCTCGAGCTCGGCGACCGGTGGCGCGACGAGCAGGACGTCCTGGCGGTCATGGCCGAGAGATGCGGTGTCAGCGACGACCCGGAGCACCGGTTCGGCCAGGACACCATCGACCCCGAACTCACCGTCGCCGCCCTGGACCGGGCCGCGGCCCGGCTGCGCAAGGCGGCCGACGGCACGGAGCGGGTCCTCTTCGCCACCGGACACCCGGGCGGGCTCCTGGACGTCCACCGGCAGACCGCCGCCGCACTGCGGGCGGCCGGCTGCGAGATCATGCGGATCCCGTCCGGGCTCACGGCGGACGAGGGCATGGTCTTCCAGTTCGCCGACGTCGCCGTGCAGGAGCGCGGCGCGACCCTCTGGCACACCCACTCCCCGGCCCCGATGGCCGCGATCCTGGACGGCCTGGAACGGGAGGGCCGCCCCATGCCCGACCTGGTCGTCGCCGACCACGGCTGGGCCGGATGCGCGGCGCAGCGCGGACTGGACGCCATCGGCTACGCGGACTGCAACGACCCGGCCCTGTTCCTCGGGGAGGCCGAGGGCACCCTCCAGGTGGCCGTCCCGCTCGACGACCACGTGCTGGACCCGCGGTTCTACGACCCGATGACCGAGTACCTGCTGGACGCGGCCGGGCTGCTCTGAGCAGGCGGCGGGCGGTCCGGACGCCGGCGGCGGAGGACGTCACCGCGTCTGGCGCAGCCCTCAGCCGTTGTCCAGCCGGTCGGTGAACAGCCCGCCGCCGTCCCCGTTGCCGTTCCCGTCGCCCGGCCCGACCACCGGATTCCCCTCGGCCCGGGCCCGGCGCCTCTGCGCCACACCCGGCGTCGGGTCCAGATACACCCGCTTGATCGACGGGTACCGCTCCCGCAGCTGCTGCTCCGCCTCCTCGCAGGCCCACTCGACCTGTTCGGCACTGGCCACGTCCCGGAAGTCGACCTTCGCGGCGATCAGGATCTCGGACGGTCCCTGGATGAGCGTGGTCAGTTCCAGGACGTCGATGATGTGCGGCACCGTCAGCAGTTCCTCCCGTACCCCCGTCCGCATCGACGGGGGCACCGGGCGGCCGATCAGCAGCTGGGCGTTGGAGCGTCCGAGCACCCAGGCCACGTACACGAGCAGCACACCGATCAGGATTGACGCGATGCCGTCCCAGACGCCCGAGCCCGACAGCTGACCGCCGAGCAGTCCTCCCGCGGCCAGCAGCAGTCCGACCAGAGCCGCGGAGTCCTCCATCACCACGGCCTTGACCGCGGTGTCGGGCGTGCGGCGCAGGTAGCGGCCGGGCGCGGCGCCCAGCCGGGCGGCCTCGCCGCGCACCTGCCGCAGCCCGGTGCGCAGGGAGAAGCCCTCCAGGAGGAAGGCGATGCCCAGCACGATGTACGAGATGAGCGGATCGCCGAGTTCCTCGCCGTGCGTCAGGGTGTGGATGCCGTCGTACAGCGAGAAGACCGCGCCGCCGACGAACGTGGCGACGGAGGCGAGCATCGCCCAGATGTACCGCTCGGGCCCGTAGCCCAGCGGATGGTCCTCGTCGGCGGGCTTCTCGCTGCGTTTGAGGGCGGTGAGCAGCAGCACCTCGGTGACCGTGTCGGCGACGGAGTGGGCCGCCTCGGAGAGCATCGCGCTCGATCCGCTGATCAGCCCGGCGACGGCCTTCGCCACGGCGATGCCGAGGTTGGCGACCGCCGCGACGATGACGGCGAACGTGGACTCCCCACCAGCAGACTTCTCGTCACTCATGGTGGGGAGTATGTCCCCAGCGGGGCCGGGCATGTCCGACGCGTGGCCGTGCGGCCCGTTCAGCGTTCCCGCGGGACCCGGACGACGCCCTCCTGGATGACGGTGATCGCCAGCCGGCCGTCCTGGGTGTAGATCCGGGCCTGGCCGAGTCCTCGTCCGCCGGACGCGGACGGCGACTCCTGGTCGTACAGCAGCCATTCGTCGGCCCGGAAAGGCCGGTGGAACCACATCGCGTGGTCCAGGCTCGCTCCCACCACGTCGCCGACCGCCCAGCCGCCGCGCCCGTGGGCGAGAAGTACCGAGTCGAGCAGCGTCATGTCGGAGACGTACGTGGCCATGCAGACATGCAGCAGCGGGTCGTCCACCAGCTTGCCGTTGGTACGGAACCACACCTGCGAGCGGGGCTCGCGCGGCTCCCCGACGGTGCCGAACGGCGGGGCGTCCGCGTACCGCAGGTCGACCGCGGCCCGCGCCTCGATCAGGCGGTCCACGACGCCGGGGTCGCTGAACCGGTCCGCGTACCGCGGCAGCATCTCGGCGGCCGTGGGCAGTGTGCCGGGGTCGGGCGCGGCGGGCATGTCCGCCTGGTGCTCCAGCCCCTCCTCGTGCGTCTGGAAGGACGCGGAGAGGTGGAAGATCGGCTGGCCGTGCTGGACGGCGACGACCCGCCGGGTGGTGAAGGACCGGCCGTCCCGGATGCGGTCGACGCTGTAGACGATCGGCGCGCCCGGGTCCCCCGCCCGCAGGAAGTACGAGTGGAGGGAGTGGGCGGGCCGGTCGGCGGGGACGGTGCGGCCCGCGGCGACGAGCGCCTGGGCCGCGACCTGTCCACCGAAGACGCGCGGCACGATCGCCGAGCGGCTGGTGCCCCGGAAGATGTCCTGCTCGATCTGCTCCAGGTCGAGGAGATCGAGCAGATCGAGCAGGGCTGCGTCTGGTGCTGAGCTCATGGAGAGAACGTAGCCGCTCTACAGACCCATGGACTTCGCGATGATCGACTTCATGACCTCGCTGGTGCCGCCGTAGATGCGGTTGACCCGGTTGTCCGCGTACAGGCGGGCGATCGGGTACTCGTTCATGAAGCCGTAGCCGCCGTGCAGCTGGAGGCAGCGGTCGATCACGCGGTGCGCGACCTCGGTGCAGAACAGCTTCGCGGAGGCGGCCTCGGCGGCGGTCAGCTCACCGGCGTCCAGGGCCTCCAGCGCGCGGTCGGCGACGGCCTGGGCCGCGTCCACCTCGGCCTGGCAGGCGGCCAGCTCGAACTTGGTGTTCTGGAACGAGGCGACGGTCTTGCCGAAGACCGTGCGGTCCTGCACGTACTCCTTGGCGAACCGGACGGCGGCGGCGGCCTGGGCGTACGCGCCGAAGGCGATGCCCCAGCGCTCGGAGGCCAGGTTGGTGCCGAGGTAGCCGAAGCCCTTGTTCTCCTCGCCGAGGAGGTCCTCGACCGGGACCTTCACGTCGACGAACGCCAGCTCGGCGGTGTCGGAGACGCGCAGGCCGAGCTTGTCGAGCTTGCGGCCGATGGAGTAGCCCTCGGACTTGGTGTCGACGGCGAACAGGGAGATGCCGAAGCGGCGGTCGTCCTCGCGCGGGGCGGAGGTACGGGCGCAGACGATCACGCGGTCGGCGTGCACGCCGCCGGTGATGAAGGTCTTGGAGCCGTTGAGGACGTAGTGCGTGCCGTCCTCGGAGAGCTTGGCGGTGGTCTTCATGCCCGCGACGTCGGAACCGGTGCCCGGCTCGGTCATCGCGAGGGCCCACATCTCCTCGCCGGAGGTGAACTTCGGCAGCCAGCGCTTCTTCTGCTCGTCGGTGGCGAGCATCTTGATGTAGGGCAGGCCGAGCAGCGTGTGCACACCGGA
Organism: Streptomyces sp. NPDC091416; assembly: GCF_044756845.1. Classification (NCBI taxonomy): domain Bacteria; kingdom Bacillati; phylum Actinomycetota; class Actinomycetes; order Kitasatosporales; family Streptomycetaceae; genus Streptomyces; species Streptomyces sp. NPDC091416. Next base: position 565,809 of record NZ_JBIVTU010000002.1, on the reverse strand, counting down.
GCCGCCGAAGGAGACGCCCGCGCGGGCGGTCTCCTCGTAGATGAGGGCCTCGTACTTGTGCGAGTCGATGCCCGCGCCGTCGTACTCCTCGTCCACGTTGATGCCGAAGACACCCAGCTCGCCGAGCTTCAGGTAGAAGTCGCGCGGGGCCTGGCCGGCCGCGAACCACTCGTCGTACACGGGCACGACCTCGGCCGCGATGAAGGCGCGGATGGTCTCCCGGAACGCCTCGTGGTCCTCGTTGAATACCGTACGGCGCACGGGGTGCCTCCCTGGTCGGCTTCGCTCGGCTTGGCTAAGCGCTTGCTCAGCCTTGGTTAAAAGTTACCCGGCGGTCACCGGAGCTGTCCAGGGTGACGCTGAGCACGCCGGAGCGGGGGCGCCGGCCGCTGTGCCGGGCCCGGGGTCCCCAGGGGTGTCTCAGATGCCGAAGCGGGCCGCGATCCCGTCCAGCACGCAGTCCAGACCCGTCTCGAACGCCCAGGTCGCGTCGTCCTTGCGGGTCGCGCGCAGCCCGTAGCGCTTGTACGTGGGATAGCGGCCGGTCTCCATCAGGTACATCATCTGCGGGGCCAGGCCCAGCCGGGTCTCGTCGCCGGAGGACCAGCCCTCCGCCTCGGTCCACGCCCGCAGGGCCACCTCCGACTGCGCCGCGCCGTGGGCGAACGCGCTGACGGTGCGGAACGCGACCATCATCGCGTCCTCGTCGAGGCCGAGTCCGTCGAGCGAGGCGAGCTGCCGTTCGGCGACGGCCAGCCGCCCGGGCGTGAGGACGAAGAGATGGGTGGGCAGCTGTCCGACCCAGGGGTGCCGCAGCATCGTGTCCCGGGTCAGCAGGCCGAAGGCGCGCAGCACCTCGCGCCATCCGGTCACCTCGTCGGGGATCCGCATCTCCGTGGTCACCCGCTCGGCCATCAGGGCCCACAGGTCGTCCTTGCCGGAGACGTGGCGGTAGGCGGCCATGGGGGCGACGCCCAGTTCCGTGGCGAGCCGGCGCATGGTGACGGCGGCGAAGCCCTCCGCGTCGGCGATCCGCACGGCGACGGCCCCGATCCGCTCCAGGGTCAGCGAGGCGCGGGGGGCGGTCGCCGGCTGTTCCAGGCGCTGCCAGAGCGACAGGTCGGGCCCCTTGCCGTCGCCGTCCTCGCTGCTGTCCTTTTTTTTCCGGCCGGGCACGGGTGGACTCCTCTCGACGGGGAGTCAGCGTACAGCGTATCGACCAGTGGACAACGTACACATCGATGGATACGTTGTACGCACAGAGATACGTTGTACACATCCACTGGTTCCAGGGGGATCCCATGTCCAGCACCCGCCCGCAGCTCCGCGTCGCCGTCCTCGTCGGCAGCACCCGCGAGGGCCGTTTCGCACCCGTCGTCACCCAGTGGCTCAAGGGCCACCTCTCCCAGCGCGACGACATGGCCGTGGATGTCGTCGACCTCGCCGAGACCCCTCTGCCCACCGTCTTCCCCGCGTTCGGCCGGCCGCCGGCGCCGGGCACGGAAGAGGCGCTCGCCCTCGTGTCACCGCGCCTGGCAGCGGCCGACGCGTTCGTGTTCGTCACGCCGGAGTACAACCACAGCTTCCCCGCGTCCCTCAAGAACGCCATCGACTGGCACAACGAGCAGTGGCACGCCAAGCCCGTCGCCTTCGTCTCCTACGGCGGCCTCTCCGGCGGTCTGCGCGCGGTGGAGCAGCTCCGCGTCGTGATGGCCGAGCTGAACGCCACGACCATCCGCAACACGGTCAGCTTCCACAACGCGTACGGCCTGTTCGGCGAGGACGGCGCGGTGGACGACCCCCAGGTCGACACGGCGGCCAAGGCGCTGCTGGACCAGCTCGCCTGGTGGGCGCACGCGCTGCGGGACGCCAGGGCCGCGACCCCGTACGCGGCCTGACGATCCTTCACTCCGATCGGGGGAACCCATGAGCCAGTACACGAAGGACGCGCACGACCGGCCGGAACCCGGGGCGGCAGGGCCATCGGCCGGCGAAAGCGCGGGCCCGTCGAAACTCGTCCTGTTCGGCCTCCTGCTCGGCCTGGTCCTCGGCCTGCTCGACGGCACGATCGTCGGCACGGCCCTGCCCACGATCGTCGGCGACCTGGGCGGCCTCGACCACCTGTCCTGGGTGGTGACCTCCTACCTGCTCACCGCCTCGCTCTCCACGCCCATCTGGGGAAAGCTCGGCGACCTCTACGGGCGCAAGGGCAGCTTCATCGGGTCGGTCACGGTGTTCCTCGCCGGCTCCGTCCTCTCCGGACTCGCCCAGGACATGGGGCAGCTCATCGCCTTCCGCGCACTTCAGGGACTCGGCGCGGGCGGTCTCATGGTCGGCGCCATCTCCATCATCGGCGTCATGCTGCCGCCCTCCCAGGCGGGCCGTTCCCAGGCGATGATCGGGGCCATGATGCCGGTCGCGCTGGTCGGCGGCCCGCTGCTCGGCGGCTTCCTGACCGACCAGCTGAACTGGCGCTGGGTCTTCTACGTCAACCTCCCGATCGGCGCGCTCGCCCTCCTCGTCGTCGGGCTGCGTCTGCACCTGCGCACCGAGCGGGTCGCGGCACGGATCGACTACGCGGGCGCCGGCCTGCTCTGCACCGCGATCCTGGCCCTGACCCTGGTGGGCAGCTGGGGCGGTACGCAGTACGCCTGGACGTCACCGCAGATCATCGGCCTCGGGCTGACCGGCGCCCTCGCCCTGGCATGGTTCGCCCGGGTGGAGCGACGGGCCGCCGAACCGATCATCCCGCCCCGCCTGTTCGCCGACCGCAACTTCACGCTCGCCCAGGTCCTCACGTTCCTGGTGGGCGCCGCCATGCTCGGTGCGTCCGCCTATCTGCCGCTCTACATGCAGTTCGTACGCGACGCGTCCTCGACGGCCAGCGGCATGCTGCTGCTCCCGCTGATGGCGGGGATGTTCGGCGCCCAGCTCCTGCTCGGCAAGCTCCTCGCGGCCGGCGGCCGCTACCGCCCGTACCCCATCATCGGCGGCGCGCTGACGGCCCTGGGCGCGCTCGTCCTGCTGACGGTGGACACCGGAACGCCCACGGCGCTGACCTCGGCGCTGACGCTCGTACTCGGCGTGGGCATGGGCCTGTTGATGCAGAGCACGCTGCTCGTCACCATCAACAGCGCGACGCCGCGCGACATGGGCGCCGCCACGGGAACCACCACCCTCGTCCGCACGATCGGCAGCTCCCTGGGCATCGCGGTGCTCGGCGCCGTCTACACGAGCCGCCTCCACGCGGCCGGAATGCCGGACGGCGGTACGGCCTGGACCCCCGAGGCGGTACGCGGCATGCCGGACGCGGTCCGGGACGCGGTCCGGAGCGCGGTCACCGAGGGCCTGCACGGCGTACTGGCGGGCGTCGCGCTGCTCGGGGCCGTGATCTTCCTGGCGGCCTGGCTGATGCGGGAGGTGCCGTTGCGGGGTGAGTGACGGGGCGGGGACGCCGGAACCCTGGGGGCGGCCGGGGCCGGGGCTGCCGACGTGGTCAGGTCCGGCCGTCCCGGCGCTGCTCGTAGAGCCACAGCGCGTCGAGGTGGCACTCGACCGTAGGAGAGCCGGGCTGCCGCTGCGGTGGGCCAAGACGGCGGGCCGCTTCCACGCACCGCTCGTCGTCGTGGAAGACGAGCCCTTCCACCGCGTTGACCCGGACCCGTCGGTCCGCGTCCTCCAGCAACGCGAACATCGCGTCGGCCAGGGAGCGAGCACGGTCTCTGCTGTTGCCGACCGTGTAGCAGGCGTCCTGCCGTACCGCCGGGTCCGCGTCCGTCATCAGCACGAGCAGGGCCTCGCGCACGTCGTCGGAGAAGGCGGGCGGCTCGAACCATGTGCCCAGGCCGGATGCCACCGCACGTCGTACATTGCCGTCGGGATGGCCGGCATAGGGCAGAAGGGCGGCGTTGGCGCGCGCATCGGCGTGCTCTCCCAGCGCTCCGAGAACCTCGGCGAGGACGAGGTGGTCCGGTTCCCCTGTCGACCACGCGGTGAAGATGTCCAGGGCGGGACCGGCGAACGCATCCGCCTCGTCGTCGTCGAGGAGATGGGTCAGCCTCAGCACCTCGGCGCCGAACTGCCGGTGAGAAGGCTCGGGATGTGTCCGCAACGCCGCGGCGGCCGCCCAGGTCTCCTGGTCGCGGCGGTGCGCCAGCAGGATGACGGCGCTGCCCCATGCGGAGTGGTCCCGGTCGAAGGGCAGTGCGCGTGCCATCAGTTCCCCGAACGCGACGCGGATCTCGAGCAGTTCCTCCAGGAACGTGAGGATGGCGGCGTGCCCGTCCCGCACGGACATTCCTGCGAGGGAGAGTTCGCCGATGACGTCGGACCCGTCCTGGACACGCGTGCGGGCGAGGGACCCCTCGGATCCCGCACGGCGCCGGAGCTCGGCCTCGGCCCCCGTCTCGTACCAGTGGAGTGCCACGTACCGGGCCTCCAGGAGCTCGGCCTCCGAGTATCTGCTCCGGAGCGGCGGCTCCAGAAGCGCCTCCACCAGTGAGGGCGACCCGGATGCGACCGCCTCACGCAGCGACAGCGGCTCGTCCGGCCGGCTCGGGTCGGGGGTGTGAAGTGTGGAGGCGGGGGTGGACTCGTCATCCGTACCCGTACTCGTATCCGCGCTTCTGCTCCCTTCGCGTACGCGCGGCTCTGCGCGGTTCGGTTCCGCCGAAGCGGTTCGATCGGTCAAGGACGGGCGGGCGGCATCAGATCGCTCTCGCTGACGGTGTACGTCAGCGGGGGATAGACGAAGTCGGTCTCCTCGTTCTCCCGGCGCCGCAGCCGGTAGAACTCGCGACTCTGGTCCTCGTCGGCCGGCACGAGAGGCGCACCCTGCGGGAGGTACGCCCGGCCGTCGCGAAAACGGACAAGGGTCTTCGACGTCCGGAAGGTCAGGCCCAGCCACTGGTCGTCCCTCGTACGGTCGGGCGCGTCCAGCACGATCTTGTGCCTGAGCCGCCGATTCGAGTCGACGGAGAACGCGACGACGCCGTGGTGGGTGAGAGGGACAGTGAACTTCTCGCCATCAGGCCCCTTCGATTCGAAGACCAGCTTCCTCGGCGGTCCCGCATCGGCGTGCTGATAGCAGGAGAAGACGGCGATGAACGAATCGTCGGCCAGGTCGAGAGCCTGGTCGGAATGGCTTCCCATGGTGGTGCAAGCGTGCGTGTACGTCTCGATGAGGGCGTTGTTGAAGCCGACCGGAAGCGCCGCGTGTTCCTGAATCCGTCGCGCCAGCCCTTCGTGCACCGAACGGAATCGCTGGGGCGGATTGCTGTACCGCGTGGTCGTGCGGACGAGAGGCACCCCGCCCGCATCGTCGATTCTGGTCAGCGTCGCGCCCAGGCGGCCTTTTCCCGCGTCCTCCCAACGGGCTGACGCGGCCAGTTCCGCGAAGAGATTCTCCTCGCTCGGCAGAGCGAACGAGAGGATCTCATCCGGCATCCCGGAATTCGGGGGCAAGGTAATCTCCCGTGTTCATGCTGAAATCGAACCGGTCGCCGTAGTCGATGAAGGACGAGGTCCTGTTCTCCTCGGAGTACAGGCGGCGCAGTTCGTCCATCCCGGCCGGTGTGGGCGGGCCCAGTTCCACCAGGTCTCCGGCCGTCTTGAGGAACGTGCGGCCGTCCCTGTGAACGGCCTCGGCGCTCGAACAGCGCACCACGTATCCCAGGCGGGTCGGGAGCAGTCCGGCGTCCAGGCCCGAGGGCCGGATCTCGTGCGTGTACAGACGGTTGGTGGACAGTGGCATGAAGAAGACGGATCCGGGGTGGAGCGTCACGGTGAACTGCGAGGGGAGCGCCACCCTGTCGCGGGCGTCGCGGGCGTCGCGGTCCTCGGCCGGCTCCTTGAGGCGGAAGCGAAGCCGGGTCAGTCCACTGGCACCCTTCACGCCGTAGTCGAAGGCGTCCTCGGCCAGGGGCCTCAGCTCGTCGAGTCCGTCATAGAAGGTGCAGAAGGCCATGATGCCGTGGGCAGGCATGTCCTTGGTCTTGTCGGCATGGGCCGAGATCCTGGCCTTCGACTGTTTGCGCACGGCTGTGGCGGCGGTGTTGTGGTAGATCTGCGCGAGGACATGATTCAGCGGAGCCTGATTCCGGAAGACTGCGGCTGCCTCGTCGTTCAGAGCCTCGACGACGCGTGTGTCGGTCGGGCCGAAACCCTCCGTCGGGCCCGAAAGGTTCGTGGAGCACCGCAGCAGACGGAAATGCAGTGCGTCACCGTGGCGCGTGACGGGCGTCAGATAGATCCCGCTGCGATGGGCCGTTCCCGGCTTGGTGGACTCCGTCAGGGACTGGAACGCGTGCTCCGCACGGATCCGCCCGAAGTGATCGTCATCGAGTCCGAAGAAGCGGCGGTAGTACACGCCGGCGCCGTGCACGCGCAGCGGGACCCGGCCGAGGCCGACGGGCGTCCAGGGTTCGCCGGCGCTCCCGTCGTAGCCGTGTGACAGCTCGCGGATGACGAAGACCCGGTCGGCCGAACGCAGTTGGCTTCGGCTGAACCCGGATATGTCGCCACACAGGTAGACGGTCGCCTGCGCGAGGCCGGGCGCGCCGGAAGCCAGGTCCTCCGGCGTGAGGACGTCACCGAAGAAGTCCCTGATCCCGTCATGGTCATGCAGCTCCGAAGGCGCGACCAAGGTGTTGCCCGCGGGGTGGAGGCGGGCTTCCGTCGGTGCTGTGGTGTCCATCAACCCGTACCTGTCATTCGCCTTCTCGTCCGGCGGCGGAGCACTCGGACCTTCGCGGACACGGCAATGGTCCGCACTCTTCCCCCACGTGGCGAAGCGCAGAGGAACGGAGCCGGACCGGCGAGGATCCGATGCTCTCACGGGGCCCGAGGGCGGGCAACGGATATCCGCGGGGCGGGCGCCGCACGGGATCACTCCTGCCGCAGGGCGAGCCACAACTCCGTGCGCACATCCATGTCGTCCAGGTCCGCGCCCAGCAACACACCGCACCGCGCGATGCGTTGGCGCACGGTATTGCGGTGAACGGACAGGGCCACCGCCGTGCGGTCCCAACTTCCGTGCAGGGAGAGCCAGCAGCGCAGGGTCTCGGCGAGCGGCGCGGTGAGCGGGGCGAGGAGTTCGCGGGCGCGGTCGGCCGCCGGGCCGGGCGGGAGCAGGGCGGCGAGGCCGCCGACCGGCGCGTCCACCACCAGCGGGGCGCGGGTCGCCTCCGCCCGGCCGAGGGCGCGCGCGGCCCGGGTGCCGGCGGCCTCCAGGGCGTCGGCCGGGGCGGGGGCCGAGGCGCCGAGCGTCCAGCCCGGCTGCGGGGCGATCCGGCCGCCGCCCGGGACCAGGACCCGTACGGCATCGCCGGCCCGGTCCGTGTCCACGAGCGCCGAGCCCAGGGCCGCACCGAGCGCGCCCGCGGCGAGCGGGTCCGCCGCACCGCCGCCGCTGCGGCGCGCGTGCACCACCGTCCACCGCCCGTCGCGGTCCAGCAGTGGCGCGACCTCCGCCGGGTCCGCGCCGAGCAGCAGCCGGACGAGCGCCGCCGAGCGAGCCGCCGCGTCTGCGCCCTGGTGCGGGGCGGTCAGCAGGGAGAGCAGGACGACCGCGATCCCGGCGACGGTGTGGTCGCCCGCCTCGCGGTGGTCCGTGGCCAGGGTCAGGGCGAGCCCCTGGCCGCCGCCCAGCGGGTACGCCGACAGATGGACGCCGCCCACGGTGTCGGTGGCCGAGGCGGGCGCGGGGCGGACTCCCGGGGCGACCACCCGGGCGAGCCGGGCCAGGGCCGCCCGCGCCTCCGGGGCCGGAGGCCGGCCCGCCGCGTGCAGCTCCTCGCCGTCGGCCGCCAGCAGGGCCGCGCGCCCCGGCAGCCGGACCGCCAGCTGGTGCAGGACGGCGGGGATCGGGTCCGGCCGGGCCGCCGCCGAGGCCAGGGCCTGCTGGGCCCGGGTCACGCGGCGCAGCTCACGGTGGCGCGCCGCGGCCATCAGCCCCCACACCGCCCGTGCGATCGCGGTGAACGGCGTCCCCGGTCCCACCTCCACCAGCGGCAGCCCGTACCGGTCGCACGCCGCGACCAGGGCCCGCGGCACCGCCTCGTGCACCGGCCGCACCCCGAATCCGAGCGCCGCCGCCCCCGCCTCCACCAGCCGGGCCACGTACGCGTCCGGGTCCGTGAGCAGCACCCCGGCGCTCAGCAGCAGCTCGCCGCCGAGCAGATACGGGTACGGATCCGCCATCTCCGAGGTGTGCACCCACAGCAGCTCGGCGTCGGCCGGTCCCGCGATCAGACGGAGGTCGAGCTCCTCCAGGGCCAGCAGCCCGGCCAGCGGGACGGGCGGGGTGGGCGGTCCGGCGGGGAGGTCGGGCATGGATGATTCATCCGTTCAATGAGTCTGGAATGGATGAAACATACACTTCAAGGCTGCCGCGCCGGAGCCTAGCGTCGTCCCGGACCCGCACGCGCGCCTCCGTGCCGTTCCGTGCCGATCCGGAGGATCCGGCACACTCGAAGCAGCGCGCCAGTGATCGAACCGAAGGAAAGGCCATCCGCCCCATGAGCAGCAACGAAGCGCCGCGCGGCCCCGTCGACTCGTCCCGCGTCCCGCGGTACGCCGGACCCGCGACGTTCGCGCGGCTGCCCCGCCTCGACGAGGTCGGCACCGCGGAGGTCGCCGTGGTCGGGGTGCCCTTCGACTCGGGCGTCTCCTACCGGCCCGGCGCCCGCTTCGGCGGCAACGCGATCCGGGAGGCCTCGCGGCTCCTGCGTCCGTACAACCCGGCACAGGACGCCTCGCCGTTCGCCCTGGCTCAGGTCGCCGACGCCGGGGACATCGCCGCGAACCCCTTCCACATCAACGAGGCCGTCGAGACGATCGAGGCCGCCGCCGACGACCTGCTCGGTACCGGCGCCCGGCTGATGACACTCGGCGGCGACCACACGATCGCGCTGCCGCTGCTGCGCTCCGTCGCCAAGAAGCACGGCCCCGTCGCGCTGCTCCACTTCGACGCGCACCTCGACACCTGGGACACCTACTTCGGCGCCGCGTACACCCACGGCACCCCGTTCCGCCGGGCCGTCGAGGAAGGCATCCTCGACACGTCCGCGCTCTCCCACGTCGGCACCCGCGGCCCGCTGTACGGCAAGCAGGACCTCACCGACGACGCCAAGATGGGCTTCGGCATCGTCACCTCCGCCGACGTCATGCGCCGCGGCGTCGACGAGATCGCCGACCAGCTGCGTCAGCGCATCGGCGACCGTCCGCTCTACATCTCCATCGACATCGACGTCCTGGACCCGGCCCACGCCCCGGGCACCGGCACTCCCGAGGCCGGCGGCCTGACCTCCCGGGAGCTGCTGGAGATCGTGCGCGGGCTGTCCTCCTGCAACCTGGTCTCCGCCGACCTGGTCGAGGTCGCCCCCGCGTACGACCACGCCGAGATCACCTCGGTGGCCGCCTCGCACGCCGCGTACGAACTCACGACGATCATGACCCGCCGGATCGCGGCGGCCCGGAAGCCGGCCGGGGAGGCGGGGGAGCAGTGAGCCACGACCACCACGACGAACGCCCCGAACTCACCCCCGCCCAGATCGCCGCCGCGCTGAACCCGCCGCCCGGACGCACCGGCGGCGACCTCGTCGTCGAGACCCTCCAGGGCCTCGGCGCCACCACCGTCTTCGGCCTGCCCGGGCAGCACGCGCTCGGCATCTTCGACGCGCTGCGCCGCTCGTCCCTGGGCTACGTCGGCCTGCGCGTCGAGAACAACGCGGGCTTCGCCGCCGACGCCTACGGGCGCATCACCGGCGAGGCCGCCCCGCTCCTGCTGTCCACCGGACCCGGCGCACTGACCTCGCTCGCCGCGCTCCAGGAGGCGGCGGCCGCCTCCGCCCCCGTACTGGCGATCTCCAGCCAGATCCCGACCGCGGGACTCGGCGGCGGACGCCACGGCTATCTGCACGAGCTCCGCGACCAGAAGGCGTCGTTCCGCGACATCGTGAAGTCCGTGCACACCGTCCGCACCGCCTCGCAGATCCCGTCCGCGATCGCCGCCGCCTGGGAGTCCGCGCTCACGGCCCCGCACGGCCCGGTCTGGATCGAGATTCCGCAGGACGTGCTCACCGCCGTGACGACCCTGCCCGTCGTCACGGCGATGGACGCCACCCCGCGCGAGGTGCACGCCCGCCCCGAGCTCATCGCCGTCGCGGCGCACCTGCTGTCGCACGCGGAGCGTCCGGCGATCATCGCGGGCGGCGGAGTCGTACGCTCCGACGCGTCCGGCAAGCTGCGCGCCCTCGCGGAGAAGGCCGGCGCCGCGGTCGTCACCACGTACGGCGGCAAGGGCGCCTTTCCGTGGGACCACCCGCTCTCCCTCCGGTCCTGGATCGAGGACCGGCACACGACGGACTTCCTGGAGGACGCCGACGTCCTGCTCGTCGTCGGCTCCGGTCTCGGTGAACTCTCCTCGAACTACCACACGTTCGCACCTCGCGGCCGTGTCGTGCAGATCGAGGCCGACGCCGGGAAGCTGGAGTCCAACCACCCGGCCCTGGGCATCCACGCCGACGCCCGCGACGCGCTGGCCGACCTCCTCGAAGCGGTCACCCCGCGCCGGGACCCGGCCGCCGCCGAGCGCGTCGCGTCCGTCCTCGCCCGGGTACGGGACCGGATCGACGGCCAGGAACTCGACCTGGAACAAAGCCTCGTCGCCGGGATCAGGACCGCCCTGCCCGACGCGTCACCCAGCTTCTGGGACATGACGATCCTCGGCTACTGGGCCTGGGCCGCCTTCGACGCCCGCCGCCCCAACACCATGCACTCCGCCCAGGGCTCCGGCGGCCTCGGCTACGCCTTCCCGGCGGCCATCGGCGCAGCCGCCGCCGACCGTACGAAACCGGTCCTCGCGGTGTCCGGCGACGGTGGCGCGATGTACTCGATCGCGGAGCTCGCCACCGCCCGTCAGTACGACCTCCCCGTCACCTGGCTGATCGTCGACGACGGCGGCTACGGCATCCTGCGCGAGTACATGACCGACGCCTTCGGCGAGACCAGCGCGACGGAACTGTCCCGCCCGGACTTCGTGGCCCTCGCCGAGTCCTTCGGCGTCCCCGCGGTCCGTACGAGCCCGGAGGCGCTCACCGACGACCTGGCCAAGGCCCTCGCACAGCCCGGCCCCTCGGTCGTCGTGCTCCCGGCGCTGCTGCGGATGTTCGCGCCGACACACCTCTGACGCCCCCGTACCCGTGCCCGGGACCGAAGCCGTCCCGGGCACGGGCACGCCGGCTCAGAGCGAGGCGGTCTCCTTGCCGATGACCTCCAGCTGATCCCGCCTGCCCCGGGTGAACTCCTCGCACTGCGCGCTGTCCTGGCTGCCCGGCAGGTCCCGCGCCGCCGGCAGCAGATCCGGGATCATCCGGAACACCGCACCTGCCGCGGCCGCCCGGCCGCGCAGCCGCGCGGAATGCAGGGACCGGCCCACCATGATCAGCGGCTCGGTCATGTGGGTGCGGGGCTTCTTCGCCGCGTTCTCCCGCATGTCCGCGCGGCTCAGCGCACGGGAGCCGATATCGGCGAGCGTCTGGAGGCTCTCCAGAGCCGCGTACAACTGACCGCAACGATAGGCATCCGTGGGCCGACCCTCCGCCATGACCGCTCCTCCGTTCCACCGGCTTTCCGCCGGCCGACGACATCACTACCCGCCCCGGCCCGCGGCGGAACGCCGCGACGCGCCGTGCGCGAAGCCGGGCCCGGAGCCGAATACGAGGCCGGTCACGAAGCCGGGCATGGAGTCAAACACGAGGCCGGGTACGAAATCCGGCACGAACCACCTTCGCCGTACAACTTTCCGTCCGTCCACGAGTCAACCCAGTGGGCACGCCGGGGGGCGCGCCCGCGAACCTCAGGGGACGGGAAGCCACACACATGACGACACCCCGCATATCCCGACGTGCCCGCGGCGTACTCCGTGCCGCGCTCGCCGTCGGAGTGCTCGCACCCGCGGCGGTCACCGCGGCACCCGCCGCGGCCGCCACACCGACGGCGAGCTGCACCTCGGCGAGGACCGGGCTCGCCGCCAAGCTGTCCAAGGACATCACCGCCGCGCTCAAGGGGCGCGCGTCGACCACCGCGGTGGCCCTCTACGACCGGACCACGAAGACCACGTGCACGCTCCGGGCCACGTCGAAGTACGACTCCGCCAGCGTCGTGAAGGCGACCGTGCTGGCCACGCTGCTCTGGGACACCGCCAAGCAGGGCCGCCACCTCACGCAGCGCGAGACCGGCCTCTCCACCGCGATGATCACCAAGTCCGACAACGACGCGACCACCGCCCTGTGGAAGCAGCTCGGCGTCACCAAGGTCAACGCGTTCCTCAAGGCGGCCGGGATGACCCACACGGTTCCCGGGTCCGGCGGCTACTGGGGGCTGACCCAGATCACCGCCCAGGACCAGCAACGGCTGCTGCTCCTCCTCACCGCGAAGAACTCCGTGCTCACCGACAGCGCCCGCTCCTACGAACTCGGCCTGATGCGCAAGGTCGTCTCCGGACAGCGCTGGGGCACGCCCGCCGGCGCCCCGGCCACGGTCACCGTCCAGGTCAAGAACGGCTGGCTGCCGCGCGCCACCCACGGCTGGCGGGTCCACAGCATCGGTGCCTTCACGGGGAAGGGCCACGACTACGTCCTCACGGTGCTCACCCAGGACAACAAGACGATGACGGACGGCGTCAACACCATCGAGGCCGTCGCCAAGGCCGTGCACAAGGACCTCGACCTGCCGCCCGCGAAACCGCGCGTCATGCACAGCCTGTCCGCCCGCACCCTGCACCGGGCGGACGCCCCCACGGTGACGCCCCTCCTCCAGGAGGCGATCCCGCCGGTGCCCGAGGCACCGGCCGGCCGGATGCTCACCGTGACCCCGCGCTGACACGGACCCCTCCGAGGACCTACGCCGAAGGTCCCGTATTTGTTGCGGCGGGATGAAATCCGCAGCACACCGCGTTGGTGCCTTCCGGTAGAGCAGGTCGAACGGGAGGCACCGCGTGTCGGACGCAGGCGAGCAAGGAAGCGGCGGACAGCCGCGCGGATGGGCACGGAGGCTGAGCGGTTACGCCTGGCGCTACCGCCGCAACGTGCTGCTGGCGCTCGGCTCGTCGCTCGCCGGCATGGCGGTGATGGCCCTCGTCCCCCTCGTCACCAAGGTGATCATCGACGACGTGGTCGTCGGCCACACCCGGTCCCTGGCCGTCTGGACCGGCCTGCTGATCGTCGCGGCCGTGCTCGTGTACGTCTCCACGTACATCCGCCGCTACTACGGCGGCCGGCTCGCCCTCGACGTCCAGCACGACCTGCGGACCGAGATGTACCGGACGATCACCCGCCTCGACGGCAGACGCCAGGACGAGCTCTCCACCGGACAGGTCGTCGGCCGCGCCACCAGCGACCTCCAGCTGATCCAGAGCCTGCTCTTCATGCTCCCGATGACCATCGGGAACGTCCTGCTCTTCCTCATCTCCCTGGTGATCATGGCGTGGCTCTCGCCGCTGCTGACTCTCATCGCCGTCGCCGTCGCCCCCGCCCTCTGGTACATCGCCCGCCGCTCCCGCACCCGCCTGTTCCCCGCCACCTGGTACGCCCAGTCGCAGGCCGCCGCCGTCGCCGGGGTCGTCGACGGAGCCGTCTCCGGCGTCCGCGTCGTCAAGGGCTTCGGGCAGGAGGACCAGGAGACCGGCAAGCTGCGCGAGGCCGGGCGCAGGCTCTTCGCCGGCCGGCTGCGCACCATCCGGCTGAACTCCCGCTACACCCCCGCGCTCCAGGCCGTCCCCGCCCTCGGCCAGGTCGCGATGCTGGCCCTCGGAGGCTGGCTCGCCACCCGCGGCGAGATCACCCTCGGTACGTTCGTCGCCTTTTCCACCTACCTCGCCCAGCTCGTCGGCCCGGTCCGGATGCTCGCCATGGTCCTCACCGTCGGCCAGCAGGCCCGCGCCGGTGTGGAGCGCGTACTGGAACTCATCGACACCGAACCGTCCCTCCAGGACGGCACCAAGGAACTGCCGGCCGGCATCCCCGCCGGCGTCGAGTTCGACGACGTGCGGTTCGGCTACACCGAGGACCGCCCCGTACTCGACGGCTTCTCGCTGACCATCGAACCCGGCGAGACCGTCGCCGTCGTCGGCGCGTCCGGCAGCGGCAAGTCCACCGTCTCCCTGCTGCTGCCGCGCTTCTACGACGTCACCCACGGCGCCGTCCTCGTCGGCGGACGCGACGTACGCGAACTGACCCTCGACTCGCTGCGGGCCGCCATCGGCCTCGTCCCGGAGGACAGCTTCCTGTTCTCCGACACCATCCGCGCCAACATCGCCTACGGGTTCCCCGACGCCACCGACGAACAGATCGAACAGGCCGCCCGCTCCGCCCGGGCCGACCGGTTCATCGCCGAGCTGCCCGACGGCTACGACACCAAGGTCGGCGAGCACGGACTCACCCTCTCCGGCGGCCAGCGCCAGCGCGTCGCGCTCGCCCGGGCCATCCTCACCGACCCCCGGCTGCTCCTCCTCGACGACGCCACCTCCGCCGTCGACGCCCGTGTCGAGCACGAGATCCACGACGCGCTGCGCCAGGTCATGGCCGGCCGCACCACGCTGCTGATAGCCCACCGCCGCTCCACGCTGGGCCTCGCCGACCGGATCGCCGTCCTGGAGGACGGCCGGCTCGCCGACATCGGCACCCATGAGGAGCTGGAGCTCCGCTGCGCGCTCTACCGGCGCCTGCTCACCGACCCGGACGAGCTGGGCGGCACCTCGCCCGGCCACCTGTCCAAGACCGCCCCGGACCCCGCCGACGACCGCGCGCTCCAGGAGGAGATCGACGCCGAGTTCGACGCAGAGCGGGGCATCACGCCCGAGCTGTGGGTCCGTAAGGAGGAGGAGCGCGAGACCGACGCGGCCGGCACACCCGCCACCCCCGAGCTCCTCGCCCAGGTCGAGGCCCTGCCGCCGGCGACCGACACCCCGGACGTCGACGAGGCCCGCGCCGTGCACGCCGAGGAGTCCTACGGGCTCCGCCGGCTGCTGCGCGGCTTCGGACTGCCGCTGCTGGTCAGCCTGGCCCTGGTCGCCGTGGACGCCGGGGCGGGCCTGCTGCTGCCCGTACTGATCAGGAACGGCATCGACGACGGAGTCACCCAGCTGGCGCTCGGCGCGGTCTGGACGGCCTCCGCCTTCGGCCTCCTCGTCGTCCTGGTGCAGTGGGCGGCCCAGACCGGCGAGACCCGGATGACCGGGCGGACCGGCGAGCGCGTGCTCTACTCGCTGCGGCTGAAGATCTTCGCGCAGCTCCAGCGCCTCGGCCTGGACTACTACGAGCGCGAGCTCACCGGCCGGATCATGACCCGGATGACGACGGACGTGGACGCCCTGTCCACGTTCCTCCAGACCGGTCTCGTCACCGCCTTCGTCTCCGTCGTCACCTTCTTCGGCATCATGGTCGCGCTGCTGGTCCTCGACGTGGAACTGGCCCTGGTCGTCTTCGCGACGCTGCCGGTGCTGGTCATCGGCACGTTCTTCTTCCGCCGCAAGAGCGTCAAGGCGTACGAGCTGGCCCGTGAGCGCATCAGCGTCGTCAACGCCGACCTCCAGGAGTCCGTCTCCGGCCTCCGGATCGTGCAGGCCTTCCGCCGCGAGCGGGACGGCGCCGACCGGTTCGCCGCCCGCAGCGACCACTACCGCGAGGCCCGGGTCCGCGGCCAGTGGCTGATCTCGGTGTACTTCCCGTTCGTCCAGCTGCTGTCGTCGGTGGCCGCCGCCGCCGTACTGATCGTCGGCGCGGGCCGGGTCGACAACGGCACGCTCACCACGGGTGCGCTGGTCGCCTACCTGCTCTACATCGACCTGTTCTTCGCGCCCGTCCAGCAGCTCTCGCAGGTCTTCGACGGTTACCAGCAGGCCACCGTCTCCCTCGGCCGCATCCAGGAACTCCTCCAGGAGCCGACGTCCACCGCCGACCGGGACCGGCCGCAGGACGTGAAGTCGCTGCGCGGCGACATCGCGTTCGAGGACGTGTCCTTCGCGTACGGCGGCGAGGAGACCGCGCTCACCGGTATCGACCTGCGCATCCCGGCCGGCCAGACCGTCGCGTTCGTCGGCGAGACCGGCGCCGGCAAGTCCACCCTGGTCAAGCTCGTCGCCCGCTTCTACGACCCGACGGGCGGCCGGATCACGGCGGACGGCACCGATCTGCGCGCGCTGGACATGACGGCGTACCGGCACCGGCTCGGGGTCGTCCCCCAGGAGGCGTACCTCTTCGCCGGCACGGTGCGCGATGCCATCGCGTACGGGCGGCCGGAGGCCACCGACGCCGAGGTGGAGGCGGCGGCCCGGGCGGTCGGCGCGCACGACATGATCGCCACCCTGGACGGCGGCTACCTCCACGAGGTCGCCGAACGGGGCCGCAACCTCTCGGCCGGCCAGCGTCAGCTGATCGCGCTCGCCCGCGCCGAACTCGTCGACCCGGACGTCCTGCTGCTCGACGAGGCCACCGCGTCCCTGGACCTCGCCAGCGAAGCCCTCGTCAACCAGGCGACCGACCGCCTCGCCGGCCGGCGCACCACCCTCGTCGTCGCCCACCGCCTCACCACCGCCGCCCGCGCCGACCGGGTCGTGGTGATGGACCACGGCCGCGTCGTCGAGGACGGCACCCACGACGAACTCCTCACGCGCAACGGGCACTACGCCGTGCTGTGGCGCACCTTCATAGGGGAGGACGAGCCGGCGGGAGTCTGAGGCCGGGCGGCCCGACCATCCGGGAGCAGGGCGGGCGTCCGGGACCGGGCGGCCCGGCCTACTCCCGGATGCCGGAGATCTTCCCGGTCGCCAGGTCCGAGCGCACCTTCAGATACGTGTACGTGGGGTCGGCCGCAGGCCCCCAGGTGAGCCGGACCGTCGACCAGGTGTGCCCGGCACCACTGTCGCCACCGCTGACGCGGAAGCCGGCCGGGGCGTTCTGGGCGTGCAGCACGCCGTCGGCGCCGTGGGCCGCCTCCCAGTCGCCGAGCTCGGCGCGCAGTGCGGGCGTGAGGTAGAAGTCCCGCAACGAGGAGGTCAGTTCACCGCCTTCCTGGGCGGCGACCGCGTCGATGTAGGCCCCGTAGAAGTGGACGACCTGCTGATATGCCGGGGCCGCGTCCCGAGCCGTGGCGGCAGCCGGTGCGCCCTGCGGCACGACGGCGGCGGCCGGGACGGCGGCCACGGCGGTCAGGAGAGCGGCGGCGAGCAGCGTGCGGCCGATGACGCGCCGGCCACGGGGACGCTGGGAGGTGCGGAGTCGGGTCATTGCGGTTCCCGCCTTTCGTACGGCTCTGTCCGGTGGGCCCATCGTGTGCCGGTCCGGCCGGGCGGAACGCGGAGCGCGCCGGGTGCAACCTCCGGATGGCCTCCGGCGTCGTAGCCAGATACACGTATGTGCGTACAGGTGTGGGGTAAGGGCTTGTGCGTTCGACGAAGCGATGGGGCTGCCGGTGACCAGAGGGACCGAAAGACACGACGGGCGTACGGGACGGCGGGGCGCGTCCCGCCTGCTCGCCCTGGCCCTGACGACCGCTCTCGGGCTCGTCGTCGGCGGCGTGGAGGCGAGCAGCGCCGACGCCGCCTCGGTGTGCGCCGGACGGCCCGCGAAGACCGTGAGGTTCGCGACGGGAGAGCTGCGCCTCTACCGGACCCGCGACTACGCCTGCGCCACCGCGGTCGCCACCAAGCCCGGCCAACGGCGCCGGATGTCCGTACAGATCCAGCCCCGCGGCGGCAGCCCCGTCGTCGACAGCGGCTCCTTCACCCAGCGGGCCGGACCGGTGACCGTGCACGCGCTGAACCGCTGCGTCCGGGCCTCGGGCACGATCTCCGGGAAGACCGGCACCACGAGCTGGACCCTGTGCTGACCGGGCGACGCGAGCGGACGCCCCGGCAACAGGGTCTGGTGGTGCGGGTATTGCCCCGCTAGGTTCACGACGTCTGTTGTGAATCAAGGGGAGTGTGTATGCGTAAGGCGCTCAGAGGGTTCCTGTCGCTCGCGGTGCTCATCGGCACGGTGAGTGCGACGGGCGCTTCGGCCGGGGCGGCCACCGCCGCGGAACCGGCCGCGTTCCGTTCCGCGGTCGGCGACAGCGGCACGAGCACGGACATCAAGGACCGCATCCTGGCCATCCCGGGCATGAGTCTCATCCAGGAGAAGCCGTACGCGGGCTACCGCTACTTCGTTCTCAACTACACCCAGCCGATCGACCACCGGCACCCGTCGAAGGGAACGTTCCAGCAGCGCATCACCGTGCTGCACAAGGACACCTCCCGCCCCACGGTCTTCTACACCGGCGGCTACAACGTCTCCACCAACCCCAGCCGTTCGGAGCCGACCCGGATCATCGACGGCAACCAGGTCTCGCTGGAGTACCGGTTCTTCACGCCGTCACGCCCCTCGCCCGCCGACTGGTCCAAGCTCGACATCTGGCAGGCCGCCAGTGACCAGCACCGGGTCTTCACCGCGCTGAAGCGCATCTACTCCAAGAACTGGCTGACCACCGGCGGTTCCAAGGGCGGCATGACCGCCACGTACTTCGAGCGCTTCTACCCGAAGGACATGGACGGCGTCGTCGCCTACGTCGCACCCAACGACGTGGTCAACAAGGAGGACTCGGCGTACGACCGGTTCTTCGCCGGCGTCGGCACGAAGGAGTGCCGCGACCGGCTGGAGGGTGTGCAGCGCGAGGCGCTGGTCCGCCGGGAGCCGCTGGAGAAGAAGTACGAGCAGTACGCCGCCGACAACGGCTACACCTTCACCACCGTCGGCACCCTGGACAAGGCCTACGAGGCCGTCGTCATGGACTACATCTGGGCGTACTGGCAGTACAGCCTGCTCGCCGACTGCGACACCATCCCGGCCGACGCCGAGAACGCGACCGACCAGGCGATCTGGGACTCGGTCGACTCGATCTCCGGCTTCTCCGCCTACGCGGACCAGGGCCTGGCGAACTACACGCCGTACTACTACCAGGCGGGCACCCAGCTCGGCTCGCCCGACATCAAGCAGCCCTGGCTCGGCAAGCTGAGCCGCTACGGCTACCAGCCGCCGCGCAACTTCGTGCCGAGCTCCATCCCCATGAAGTTCCAGCCCTCGGTGATGCGCGACGTCGACACGTGGGTGCAGCACCACGCCAACCACATGCTGTACGTGTACGGGGAGAACGACCCGTGGGGTGCCGAGCGCTTCCGCCTCGGCAGGGGTGCCCGTGACAGCTACGTCTTCACGGTGCCCGGCGGCAACCACGGCTCGAACGTCGCCGGCCTGTCCCCGGAGCAGAACGCCACGGCCACCGCGGCCATCCTGCGCTGGGCGGGTGTCGCCCCGGCCGCGGTCCAGGCGGACCCGGCGAAGGCGAAGCCGCTCGCGAAGTTCGACGCACGGCTCGACAAGAAGGACCTGACGACCGAGCACCGGCTCGGCACCAGGCGCCCGTAGGGGACCCGGCGCAGACGCTCACTCCTCGTCGGGAGACATGTCGGAAGGCACGTCGGAAGACACCTCGGGAGAGAGCGTCTGCTCGGACCAGACGGTCTTGCCCTGTGGGGCGTAACGGGTGCCCCACAGGGTGGCGAGCTGGGAGATGATGAACAGTCCCCGCCCGCTCTCGTCCACCGCCCCCGCGTATTTCATGTGCGGGGCGGTGGTGCTGCCGTCCCAGATCTCGCACGTCAGTCCGCGGTCGAGGATCAGACGCAGCTTCACCGGCGGACTCCCGTAGCGCACCGCGTTGGTCACCAGTTCGCTGACGATCAGTTCGGTCGCGTCGCCGGTCTCCCCGCCGAGGTTCCAGGCGGCCAGCCGTTCGGCCACCAGGTGGCGCGCCGTGGCCGGTGCCGACGTGTCGTGCGGCAGCTCCCAGGCGGCGAACCGGTCCGGCGGCATGGCGCGTGTCCTGGCCAGGAGCAGGACGGCGCCCTGGAGCCCCGGCGCGTCGGGCAGGGCGGCGGCTGCCGCTTCGCACAGGTGCGACAGCGGCCGCTCCGGGTGGGCCAGCGCCCGGCGCAGCACACCCGAGGGCGGCTCGGCGTAGTCGCGCAGCACAGTGCTGGACAGGGCGAGAAGGCTGCCCTCGCGCAGCGGCACCGTGGCGGCGGCCACGGGCTCCCGGTCCTCGGCGCCCAGGAGCGGTCCCACCGGGACATCGGCGACGGAGGCGGTGCCGTCCGGGGCGACGACGAGCGGGGCCGGATGACCCGCGGAAGCCACGACGCACGTCTCGCTGAACGGGTCGTAGACGGCGTACAGGCACGAGGCCGCGAGCGGCCTGCGGTGCAGCGGGTCCTCCGGCGGCAGCTGGTTCCGTTCCTGCATCAGCATCGCCGCGGAGTCGTACACCCGGGCGATCAGCTCGTCGGGTTCCAGGTCGAGCGCGGCAAGGGCCTGGACGACGGTGCGCAGCTGCCCCAGGGCGGTGGCCGCGTGGATACCGTGTTCGGTCACCTCCCCGATCATCAGGGCGGTCCGGGCCCCCGGCAGCGAGATCGTGTCGATCCAGTTGGTGCTGTCCCGTCCCGGCAGCACCAGGTGCTCGGTCTGGACGGCGGGCTGCTCCGCCTGCCGCTGCGGAAGCAGGGCTCTGCGCAGCGCGCTGACGACGGTGTACTCGTGCACGTAGCGGCGCGCGTTGTCGATACCGAGGGCGGCCCGGGAGGCCACCGCCGCCGCGACCGGGATGTCGTCCTCGGTGAAGGGTTCGGAGTCTCCGCTCCGGTAGAGGCTGACCAGGCCGAGGACCCCACCGTGCAGCGTCAGAGGCGCCAGCAGGAGCGTGTGCGAACCGGCGGCCCGGATGACGCGCGCCTGTTCCGGGTCGACGTCGGCCCAGAGCTCGCCCGTCAGCGGGACCAGACGCGCCCGCAGGTCGGACAGGGCCTGCTGGTACGGGGTTCCGTCGACGAGCGTGCGGATGTCTCCCACCCGGCGGGCCGGCGGGGGCAGCCCCTTGTAGGCGGCACGCCGCAGCGGTACGTCGCCCAGCATCGGCCCGGGCTGCGGGGCCTCGCCGCGCAGGAGCGACTCGACGATCTCGACCACGCCGACGTCGGCGTAGGCGGGGACCAGCGCGTCGACGAGTTCGTGGCAGGTGGTTTCGATGTCGAGGGTCGTGCCCACGTTCTCGCGTACCGCGGTGAGGGTGGCCTCCCGGCGCCGGAGTCTGGTCTCGTCGGTCACGTCGATCATGGACGCGGCGATTCCGAGCACGGTGCCTTCCCGCTCCTGTTCCCCCCGCCGCTCCTCGAGCCGGAGCGCCGTGACGGAGAGCGAGCGCCGTTCGGCCGGTACGGGGCACTGCCCGGGGTGCGGGGCGCCGGGCGCCGCACCCGGGCGGGCGTGGAACACCCGACGGATTCCGGGCACGCCCGTGTCCAGGACCTCCCGCAGGAAGGCGTCCACCGCCTCCGGTTCCTCGAAGCCGCTCAGCTCGGTGAACAGCCGCCCCCGCAGCCCGTCGGCTTCGTCACTGCCGGTGCCGGGCGGCACGCTCGCGCGCACCACACGCAGTTCCGTGTCGAGTACGCGGACGGGCATGTACGCCTGGAGGAACATCATGTCCAGCAGCGCCTGCCCGACCGCCCCCACGTCCCCGTCGGACGCCCAGATACCCCAGTCCGTCCCGCCCAGCGGCTCCACCCACAGCCCCGGGACCGCCTCGTCAGGGGTCCGGCGCCAGGCCTTGCCCGCCAGCACGTCCGCGACAGGGCGTCCCGCCGCGTCGGCGGCCGACAGCCCGAAGCGCTGCTCCGCACCACTGCTCCAGCAGGTGACCACACCGCTGCTGTCCACGACGACCAGAGGGGCATCAGCCATGAAGCCAGCTCCTTCGCCCCCTGACGGGACCCGCAACAGGCGTCCGCGTGCGACACACGGCTACCGCACCAGAATCGGCCCTGTCCCCGCAATCCGCCACCGGAGCGCCGCGCGACGCCCTCGGCACAGCGCTTCGGGCAGCGCGGACACGGAGCCGTCCGCACTGCCCGAAGCCTCAGGACGCTTCGCCTGCCCGCCGGTGGTCAGTAGGTGAGCCCGTACCCCACCGGATGCAGCACCTGTGCGGGATCGTCCGCGCGCTGCACCGGCACCGGGAGCCTGCCCTCCGGCTCCGCCCGGCCCGCGATCACCCGGACGGCTGCCCGCAGTTCGACGTCGGTCCACGAGTACGAGGCCAGACTCGCCGCGTAGCCGGTCCCCGCCAGCTGGGCGATGTCGTACGGATTGCGGATCGCGACCGTGATCACCGGGACCCCGGTCGCGGCCAGCTCGCGCACCAGGGTCCGCTGCGCGCTCGTCGCCGAGACGTTGTACGTCCCCACGACCACCGCGTCCTTGCCCTGCGCGGCGGCCACCGCCGCGTCGATGGCCGCCCTGGTCGGCGCGGTGCCGGTGGGCAGGGCCGTGGCGGTGTACCCCAGCTCGTTGAACGCCTGGGCCATGGTGGTGGTCGGCGGCCCCGTCGTACCGGACGGAGAGGCCGGATCGGCCCCCACGACCAGCACGTTCCGGTGCGAGCGGCGCGACAGCGGCAGCAGCGCGCCCTCGTTGGCCAGCAGCGTGGTGGTGTGCTCCGCGATCCGGTCGGCGGCGGCGAGGTGCGACCGGGTGCCGACGGTACGGTCCACACCCTGGCGGCTGACGAACGGGTCGTCGAACAGCCCCAGCTTCGTCTTCAGCCGCAGGATGCGCAGGATCGATTCGTCGAGCCGGGCCTCGCTGACCTCACCGTTCTTCACGGCAGCCAGGAGCGCGTTCCAGGAGACCGCCAGGCTCGGCGGGTTGAGCAGCTGGTCGACGCCCGCCTGCAGCGCCAGCACCGGCACCCGCTCGTCGCCGTACTTCGTCCGCACGCCCTCCATGCCGAGCGAGTCGGTGACGACGACGCCGTCGTAGCCGAGCTCCTCGCGCAGGATCCCGGTGAGGATCGGCCTGGACAGCGTCGCCGGGTCCTCGGACGGGTCGAGCGCGGGCACCACGATGTGCGCCGTCATGATCGAGTCGATGCCCGCGGCGATCGCCGCCTTGAACGGCGGCTCGTCCAGCTCGGCCCACTGCTCGCGGGTGTGGGTGATGACCGGCAGCCCGGTGTGGCTGTCGGTGCTGGTGTCGCCGTGGCCGGGGAAGTGCTTGGCCGTGGAGGCGATCCCGGCGCTCTGGTACCCCTTCACCTGCGCCGCGACCATGCCGGCCACGGACTGCGGGTCGGAACCGAAGGACCGCACGCCGATCACCGGGTTGGCCGGGTTGACGTTGACGTCCGCGTCCGGGGCGTAGTTCTGGCAGATCCCGATCGCGGCCAGCTCGGCGCCCGCGATCTGCCCGGCCCGGCGGGCGTCGGACCGCGAACCGCCCGCGCCCAGCGCCATCGCGCCCGGCATCAGCGTGGCGGGCTCGCCGACCCGGCAGACGATGCCGTGCTCCTGGTCGGTGGAGATGAGGAGCGGTACGGAGTTGGGCCCCGCCAGCCCGGCCCGCTGGATGCCGTTGGAGAGGTCGGCGATCTGGTGCGGGTCGCGGGTGTTGTGCGCCCACGCGAAGTAGATGATGCCGCCCACGTGGTACTTGGCGATCATCTCGGCGGCGGTACGCACGCCGATCTCGGCGAGGTTGGAGTCGATGTCGGCCTGGTCGGGCTCGGTCGCGGAGTGCCCGTAGACCCGCATGACGAAGAGCTGGCCGACCTTCTCCTCCAGGCTCATCCGGGAGATGAGCCGCTTCAGCCGCCGTGTGGTGGCGGCGGAGGTGTGGCTGCTGCGGGGGGACTTCTGTGCGGCGAGAGCGCCGGGGGCGACTGCCATGCCCGCAGCCGCCGCGACGGCGGTTGCCGCGGTGGCGGTGAGGAGGGTGCGTCTGGAGGTGCGGTCGTGCACGTGAGCTCCTTCGGCCGAACTCGATGACGAGGGGGTTGAAAGAAACTGCCAGGGATCACGGATATACAGAAAATAACTTCCGGTCAAGGGTGCGGACCGTTTTCAGCGCGTCCCGGACCCCGGAGCCGGGCCGGGCCGGTACGAGACGGAGGGCCGGGCGGGGCGGAGTTGGCGTGAGGCAGGCGACCGCCTGCGCGAACTGGGCCACAGCTGAAGGTCGTTGGATCCAGGAGACCATGCAGGGCCTACAGTATTCGCATTGGTGTACGAGTGTGAGTGGTACGGGGTGGTGGCGTGTGGGCGGCCCGCTGGCTGGTGGCCGTGCAGGGCCGGCTGCCGCGGCAGTCGTTCGTTTCGCTGCTGCACATGGACTGTCGCGGGCTCACCCGGACCGCGATTCCCCTCGCGGCGCTGGTGCTGCTGCGCAAGCCGGAGACGCGTGACCGGTTCGCGTTGCCGGTGGTGCGGCGGGAGAGGCGGGGGCCTTTCCGCACCGAGCGGATGATCCTGCGGCGGCGTGACCTGAACCGGACGGCGTCTCGTGAGGAAGGACGGCGGAATCATGGATGAGCGCTCGGACCTGGACGCCCTGGCGGCGGCACTCGACGCGTACGAGCCGCCGCCGGCCGGCTGGACGGACGAGCTGTGGGAGCGGTACGAGCGCGCGGAGGCCGAGGAGCATGTGCTGCGCGTCAAGCCGGACCACTGGACGGACGAGCTGTGGGAGCGGTACCGGAGCTCGGAGGCCCCCGGCCCGCATGCGCCGCTCACCCCGGAGTGGGAAGAGCTCTTCGCGCGGGAGCGTGAGCGCGAACGCCGGATGTCCGAGGCGCAGCATGTGCTGGATTCCCTGAACGGGCGGCTGGAGGCGGCCGGGCTGCGGGAACCCGCGTCGGCCGCCGCGCTGGCCGAGCGCTGGGTGCGGATGAACCTGTACGCGTTCGCCGGTGTGCGCCTGCTGCACGGGCTGGGCGCGCCGCACGGTGAGGCGGCGCTGCTGCGTCTCGTGGCCGATGGCACGGTGGACGGTGCCGACCGGCAGG
Source organism: Streptomyces sp. NPDC091416 (assembly GCF_044756845.1). NCBI lineage: Bacteria > Bacillati > Actinomycetota > Actinomycetes > Kitasatosporales > Streptomycetaceae > Streptomyces > Streptomyces sp. NPDC091416. Next base: position 540,879 of record NZ_JBIVTU010000002.1, on the reverse strand, counting down.
TTGTCCGCGCATGGCTCATCATGCTGCGCAGGCCGCGCAACCGGGAGTTGGGCCGGCGGCCCCAGGAGGGCGAGGCGCCCCTGCTGCCACCGGCGGTGCGCGGTCTGGCCGATGCCTGGGGAATGGACGGCCGGTCGCCCCGGGCCGCGATGAACCGGGAGAACGCCGCCGCCGTCCGCGCAGCCCTGGAGGCGCTCCTCCCGGCCCGGCGTCCGGCCGCGCCCGAGCCCCCGCCCGAACGGGTGACCGTCGGGGACGGGGAACCGGAGGAGAGGCCCGACTGGGTCGATGTGAGGATCCTGCTGCGGGAACTCATGCCGCACCCGCGGGCCGTCACCCGCGAGCGCATGGCCGAACTGCGCCGTGAGGCTGCGCGCATGGGCCTGGAGACCGACGGCGACTTCGACGAGCGGTGGACGACGCGCATCGGCGCGTGGCTCGCCGGCGAGATGTTCTCCTGGCTCCGCGCGGCGAGGCGGGAGCCGGCCGGAGCCGCTCCATGGGCCGTGGACCTCGCGGAGCAGTACGTACTCCGTACATTCGCCGCCGAGGACGCCGGGCGCTTCCTCTTCGGCACCACGGATACCGACCCGCGCGGCGCGGCCGCGCTGGAGCGGCTCAGGAAGGCGGGAGCGATCTGAGGCGAGGAGGGCCGGCCGTCACCGCAGCCCCACGCCCGCGCCGTGCGCCTGAAGCGCCGAGACGGCCGCGGTGATCGCCGGACGGCGCGCCGCCTCCGTACGCCACAACGCGTACAGCCGCCGCACCGGTACGGGATCGATCCGCACCGCCACCACCCCGTCCGGCAGCGGCCCGCGCCCCAGCCGGGGGATCATCGCCACCCCGAGTCCGGCGGCGAGCAGGGCGAGTTGGGTGTGGTTCTCCTCGGCCTGGTGGCGGATGTCCGGCTCGTAGCCCGCCGCGCGCAGCGTCCGTACGAGCCAGTCGTGGCAGACCGTCCCCGGCGGCTGGCAGATCCACCGCTCCTTCGCCAGTTCCTCGCGCCGCACCCCGTCCCGGCCCGCCAGCCGGTGGCCCGCGGGCACCAGCAGGTCGCACCGGTCGTCCCCGATATCCGCCTGCGCCACGCCTTCCGGGGCGGGCAGCGGGGCGATGTCCCAGTCGTGCGCGACGGCCAGGTCGATCACGCCCTTGGCCACCAGGTCCACCGAGAGGTGCGGGTCGACCTCCGTCAGCCGCACGTCGAGCTCGGGGTGCTCGCGGTCCAGCTCCGCCAGTACCCCGGGCAGCAGCCCGCGCGCCGCCGAGGCGAAGGCGCCGATCGACAGCCGGCCCGTCGGCAGTCCCCGGCGCTCCTCCAGCGAGGTCTCGGCGCGCTCCACGATCGCCAGCAACTCCTGGGCGGTCGCGGCCAGACGGACGGCCTCCTCGGTCAGCGCGACCCCGCGGCCGCGCCGCTCCAGCAACGTCGTGCGGGTCTCCCGCTCCAGCTTGGTGATCTGCTGGGAGACCGCCGACGGGGTGTAGCCGAGTGCGGCCGCCGCACGCGCGACGGAGCCGTGGACGGAGATGGCGTGCAGGGCGCGCAGCCGGGCGAGGTCGAGCACGGTGGCCTCCGGGGTCCCAGGGGGTTCCATCGATTCATGAGCAGCGATTCACGGGCGGCCATTCACGGGCAACGGCTCATGAGCAACGATTCATTAGCAACACTCAATTTCACCATGAAGAAATCCGTGCTGGTGCTACATGGTCCGCACACGCGATCCTCGGTGCATGCGTCCCCTCCACATCGCCCTGGCCGTCCTGGTGGCCGCCCTCTGGGGCGTCAACTTCGTCGTCATCGAGCTCGGGCTCGACCACTTCCCGCCGCTGCTCTTCTCGGCCCTGCGCTTCCTCGTCGCGGCCCTGCCCGCGGTGTTCTTCGTCGGCAGGCCGAAGGTCGCGTGGAAGTGGATCGTGGGGGTGGGGCTGGCCCTGGGCGTGGCCAAGTTCGGCCTGCTCTTCATCGGCATGGACCGGGGGATGGGCGCCGGGCTCTCCTCCCTGGTCCTTCAGGTGCAGGCGGTGTTCACGGCCCTCTTCGCGGCGCTCGTGCTGGGTGAACGGCCGGGAAAGGCCAAGCTGTCGGGCATGGCGGTGGCGCTCTCCGGCATCGGGGTGGCCGCCGTCGACGAGGGGGCGAGCGGGCCCGTGCTCGCCTTCGTGCTGGTGATCGCCGCGGCGGCCTGCTGGGGTGTGTCGAACGTCCTGACCCGCAGGGCCGCCCCGCCCGACTCCCTCAACTTCATGGTGTGGGTCTCGACCGTGCCCGTCCTCCCGCTGCTCGGCCTGTCCCTGCTGTTCGAGGGCTGGGACCGCGACCGGGACGCGCTCGCCGCGCTGGACTGGAGCGGCGCCGGAATCATCGTCTACGTCGCCTGGGTCGTCACGATCTTCGGCTTCGGGGCCTGGGGCTTCCTGCTCAGCCGCTACCAGGCCTCGTCCGTGGCCCCGTTCACACTGCTCGTGCCGGTGTTCGGGATGTCGTCGGCCGCGCTGCTGCTCGGCGAATCGGTGAGCCCGCTGCGGTGGTGCGCGGCGGCGCTGCTGGTCGGCGGGGTGGCGCTGACCTCGCTCGCGGGGGCACGGCGCCCCCGCGAGCCCGTCCCGGTGCCGGCGCCGGTCCCGCTCTAGCGCCGCGGCGGGGCAACGTCTGCCCGGGGCAAGCGTTGCCCCGCCGTGGCACTAGTCCTTCGGGGCCCCCAGCCGCAACAGGTGCTCGCGTCCCGCGGCGAGCATCCCCGGCAGCTCCGCCGCCCCCGGGTACCAGCGCTTCTCGTACTCCCAGCAGACCCAGCCGTCCGCGTCGAGCGTGTCCAGGCACGCCCGCAGCGGCAGCACCCCCGCACCCAGGGCCACCGGCGTGGTGTCCTCGGCCGAGGCGATGTCCTTCACCTGTACGTATCCCAGGTGCGGGGCCAGCACCGCGTGGCTCGCCACCGGTTCCTCACCCGCCATCCAGGTGTGCATGACGTCCCACAACGCCCCGATGCTCCCGTGCCCGACCGTGCCGACCACCCGGGCCACGTCTACGCCCGCGCGGTGCGAGTCGTGGGTCTCCAGCAGGATGCGTACGCCCAGGCCGGCGGCGTACGGCGCGGCGGCGGCCAGCCGGCGGGCTGCCGTGGCGTCGGCGGCGTCGGGGTCCTGGTCGCCGCCGCCCGGGAAGACCCGGACGTTCGACGCGCCCAGGTCCCGGGCCAGCTCGACCAGTCCGGCGAGCTCGTCCAGCACCGGCTGGTCGTCGCCCGCGGCGGCCGCCCGCACGTAGCCGGCGACGGTCAGGATCTCGACCCCGCCCCGCTTGAACTCATCGGCGACGGAGGCTCGTTCGGCCTTCGTGAGGCCGGGGTGTACCGGCTCCTCGGGGTGGGCGCGCAGCTCCACTCCCCGGTAGCCGTGCTCGGCTGCCAGCCGGATGACCTCGGCCATCGGCAGGCCCGGAACCCCGAGGGTGGAGAAGGCGAGTTTCACGTGCGTGTTCCTTCCGTCGATACGTGCCCCTGCACGGTACGGACCGGGGCGCGTCCCGCGCGTACCCCGGTCGGTGCGGTGCGACTCACGCCGGGCGCGGCGACGCGGTGAACTCCCGCTTCCCGCGGCCCGGCTCTCATCCCCGGGGCGGGGCCGTCGACCCGCGCACCATCAGCTCCGCGGCGATCGTCGCGATGCCGCCGGGCGGCGGGGCCTCCTTGCCGGTCGCCAGCCGGCCCGCCCGGGCCCCCGCCTCGAAGAGCGGAAGCCGTACGGTCGTCAGGGCCGGGACCACGTCCACGGAGAACGGCAGGTCGTCGAAGCCCGCCACCGAGATGTCCTCGGGGATGCGCAGCCCGCGGTCGCGGATCGCCGCGGTGGCGCCCAGGGCGACCGTGTCGTTCGCCGCGACCACGGCGGTGATCCCCGGTTCGCGGCGCAGGAGTTCGACCGTGGCGTCGTAGCCGGAGCGCCGGTCGTAGGAGCCGTGCACGGTGAGCCGCTCCTCGTCGCCCACGATCCCCACGGCCTTCATCGCGTCGCGGTGGCCCTCCAGCCGGTGGCGGGTCGTGGTCCGCTCCACCGGGCCCGCGACGTATCCGATGTCGCGGTGGCCCAGCGAGAGCAGGTGCTCGGTGAGCCGCCGGCCGCCGCCGCGGTTGTCGAAGGCCAGCGCGGCCACCACGGAGGTGTTGTCGGCCAGCGGGGGGCGTCCGCACAGGACCACCCGCGTCCCCGCGTCGGCGAGCTTCGCCAGCTTCGCGGAGACCGCGGCCTGGTGGGCCGGGTCCTCGACCGCGCCGCCGGTGAGGACGACAGCGGCGGCGCGCTGGCGCTGGAGCAGGGTCAGATAGGTGAGCTCGCGCTCGGGGGTGCCGCCGGTGTTGCAGACGATCGCGAGCTTCTCGCCGCCCGCCCGGCCCGAACCGTCGCCCGGACCGCCGATCTCGGTCTGGGCCGCGCCCGCCATGATCCCGAAGAACGGGTCGGCGATGTCGTTGACCAGGATCCCGATCAGGTCGGACGTCGCCGCCGCGAGTGAACTCGCGGGCCCGTTGAGCACGTAGTCCAGGTCGTCCACCGCACGCAGGACCCGCTCCCGGGTGGACGTGGCCACCGGATAGTTGCCGTTGAGCACGCGGGAGACGGTGGCCGGGGACACCCGGGCGCGAGCCGCCACGTCCGCCAGGGTGACTGTCATCGCATTCCTCCGAGAAGTGACGAGGGGGATGGGAGCAATCCGGAAGTGGACCAAACCAATCAGCGCGCCCCCTCTTGTCCAGGCCGCTGTCGGCAGGCTAGCGTCATACCGCATAGAAAGCGCTTGCTACGGCTGTATGGAGGAACTTTCGTGACACGCAGGACAGTGCGCATCGCCATGAACGGCGTCACGGGTCGCATGGGATACCGGCAGCACCTGGTGCGCTCGGTCCTCGCGATCCGCGAGCAGGGCGGCCTCGACATCGGCAACGGCGACGTGCTGTGGCCCGAGCCGGTCCTCGTCGGTCGCCGCGCCCACGCGCTGGAGGCACTCGCCGAGCAGCACGGTCTGACCGAGTGGTCGACCGACCTGGACGCGGTCCTCGCCGACGACACCATCGACATCTACTTCGACGCCCAGGTCACCTCGGCCCGCGTCGAGGCGATCAAGAAGGCCATCGCGGCGGGCAAGCACATCTACACCGAGAAGCCCACCGCCACCGACGTCGAGGGCGCCCTGGATCTCGCCCGCCTCGCCCGGGACGCCGGCATCAAGCACGGTGTCGTCCAGGACAAGATCTTCCTGCCGGGCCTGCTCAAGCTGAAGCGCCTCATCGACGGCGGCTTCTTCGGCGAGATCCTCTCCGTACGCGGCGAGTTCGGCTACTGGGTCTTCGAGGGCGACTGGCAGGAGGCCCAGCGTCCCTCCTGGAACTACCGCGCGGAGGACGGCGGCGGCATCGTCGTCGACATGTTCCCGCACTGGGAGTACGTGCTCCACGAGCTGTTCGGCCGGGTCACCACCGTCCAGGCGCACGTCCAGACGCACGTTCCCGAGCGCTGGGACGAGCACGGCAAGCCGTACGCCGCGACCGCGGACGACGCCGCGTACGGCATCTTCCAGCTGGAGGGCGGCGCGGTCGCCCAGATCAACTCCTCCTGGACGGTCCGGGTCAACCGCGACGAGCTCGTCGAGTTCCAGGTCGACGGCACCCACGGCTCCGCCGTCGCGGGTCTGCGCAACTGCCGCGTCCAGCACCGCTCGGCCACCCCGAAGCCGGTCTGGAACCCCGACCTCCCGGTCACCGAGTCGTTCCGCGACCAGTGGCAGGAAGTCCCCGACAACGCGGTCTTCGACAACGGCTTCAAGGCCCAGTGGGAGCTGTTCCTCCGCCACATCGTGCTCGACGAGCCGTACACCTGGGACCTCATGGCCGGCGCGCGCGGTGTCCAGCTCGCCGAGCTCGGCCTCAAGTCGTCCGCCGAGGGCCGCCGCTTCGACGTGCCGGAGCTGAACCTGTGACGCAGCGCCGCATCCCCGTCGCACCGGAGTTGACCTCATGACGATCCACCTCCCGCAGGGCCCGTACGAGCCCCGCGCCACCCCGCTGGCTCTCGCTCCGGGCGGCTCGGCCCTCGCCTCCCGTACGGTCTTCTCCGCGGCCCATGTCGTGGCGGACCCGTACGCCGACATCAGCCCGGACTCACCGGCCGCCGTCGACTGGGACGCCACGCTCGCCTTCCGCCGCCACCTCTGGTCGCACGGTCTCGGTGTCGCCGAGGCCATGGACACCGCCCAGCGCGGCATGGGCCTGGACTGGGCCGGTGCGGCCGAGCTGATCCGCCGCTCGGCCGCCGAGGCCAGGTCCGTCGGCGGGGCCATCGCCTGCGGCGTCGGCACCGACCAGCTCCCCGCGGGTCCGGCCACGCTCGCCGAGGTGCGTTCCGCGTACGAGGAGCAGCTTGCCCTCGTCGAGGAGAGCGGCGCCCAGGCCATCCTGATGGCCTCGCGCGCCCTCGCCGCCGCGGCGAAGGGCCCGCAGGACTACCTGGACACGTACGCGCATCTCCTGCGCCAGGCCACCGAACCGGTCGTCCTGCACTGGCTCGGCCCGATGTTCGACCCGGCGCTGGAGGGCTACTGGGGCTCCGGCGACCTGGACGCGGCCACCGACACCTTCCTCCAGGTCATCGCCGAACATCCCGACAAGGTCGACGGCATCAAGATCTCCCTCCTCGACGCGGAGCGCGAGATCGACGTCCGCCGCCGCCTCCCGAGCGGGGTGCGGTGCTACACCGGGGACGACTTCAACTACCCCGAGCTGATCGCCGGCGACGACCGGGGCTTCAGCCACGCCCTGCTCGGCATCTTCGACCCGCTCGGCCCGCTGGCCGCCCACGCGGTGCGGGTCCTGGACACCGGGGACACCAAGGGGTTCCGTGAACTCCTCGACCCCACGGTCGAGTTGTCACGCCACCTCTTCCGGACGCCGACCCGCTACTACAAGACGGGCGTGGTGTTCCTGGCCTGGCTGGCCGGCCACCAGGACCACTTCACGATGGTGGGCGGACTCCAGTCGGCCCGCTCGCTGCCGCACCTGGCGAAGGCGTACGAACTCGCCGACCGCCTGGGCCTGTTCCCCGACCCGGAACTGGCCGAGTCCCGGATGCGCGCGCTTCTCACGGTCAACGGAGGCACCCGATGAGCGACGGCAGGCTCTCCATCAACCAGGAGACCATCAAGCAGTGGTCGCTGCCCGAGCTGGCCGAAGGCTGCGCCAAGGCGGGCGTCGACAAGGTCGGACTGTGGCGGGCCCCGGTCCAGGAGTACGGCGTCGAGCGCACCGCCGCCCTCCTCGCCGACCACGGGCTCACCGTCACGAGCCTCTGCCGGGGCGGCTTCTTCACCGCGCTCGACCCGGCCGAGCGGGCCCGCGCCCTGGACGACAACCGCGCGGCGCTCGACGAGGCGGCGGGCCTGTCCACGGACACCCTGGTGCTGGTCTCGGGCGGCCTCCCGGCAGGCAGCAAGGACCTGTACGGTGCCCGCGAACGCATCGCGGACGCACTGGCCGAACTGGCCCCCTACGCGGCGGAACGGGGCGTGCGCCTGGCCATCGAACCGCTGCACCCGATGTTCGCCTCGGACCGCTGTGTGGTCTCCACCCTGTCCCAGGCCCTGGATATCGCGGAACGCTTCCCGGCCGACCAGGTCGGCGTGGTCGTCGACACCTACCACCTCTGGTGGGACGACCAGGCCCCCGCCCAGATCGCCCGCGCGGGCGCGGGGGGCCGCATCCACTCCTTCCAGCTCGCCGACTGGATCACCCCGCTCCCGGCGGGCGTGCTGCTGGGCCGCGGCCAGATCGGCGACGGCAGCGTGGACTTCCGCGCCTTCCGCACGGCGGTGGAGGCCACCGGCTTCGACGGCCCGATCGAGGTGGAGATCTTCAACGAGGCGCTGTGGGCACGCGACGGCGCGGAGGTCCTGGCGGAGGTCGCGGCACGGTACGTGGAGCACGCCTGCTGAACCCGCGGATCCGGCCGTTCCGGCCTCCGGGGTGAAAAGTCGCCGAGGCGTACAACCCTTGGGCATCCTGCCGGGTCTTGTCTTTCGTCGGACGCTTCCGGGGAGGGGATCCGGGGGGATTGGGGGAAGCCCCGACCGAGGGGGGACAGCGAGTGGGGTCCGGTCGGGAGACCGGGCCCCGTCTCGCGTGGCGGGACGGGACGAGTGGGGGATCCTGCGAGCGGCGCGCCCTGTCGGGGCCGGCGCCCGCAATCGTCCGATGCCATGCCGCGACGAAGCCAGAGCAGCTCATGTGCCGTTCGCGACCCGTCGCATAACCTCGTCCGGACAGACCTCACATGACGGTGTGTATCCCTGCTCCGAGGAGGCGAAGGTGACCGGAACCGGCGTGCGGGGGCTCGTGGGTGTGCTGCTCGTGGCGTGCGTGCTGCTCGTCGGACCCAGCGCACCGAACGATGCCCATGTCGCCCTGCCGTTGCCGGCCGGTGCGCCGGAAAAGGTCGTGCCGAACCGCGTCATGACGTGGAACATCTGCAATCCCTGCAAGGGGAGCGGGCAGAACGCCGGCCGGGCGGCGGAGATCGCCACGTACGCGCCCCAGGTCATCGGGCTGCAAGAGGCGTGCGTGGGCGATGTCGAGAGGATCCGGGACCACCTGCGGTACCTGTACGGGCTGGTCTACCACGTCACATACGGATCGGTCCTGCAGAACTGGAGCCGCTGCGGGGGAGTGCCCTGGAGCCCGGGAGGATTCGGCCAGGCGATTCTCTCGGCCGCTCCGATGACCGACCCCGTGAACGTGGAGTACCCGGACGGCGGTTCCGAGGACCGCGGGTACCTGGCCGTCACCACGCTCGTGGACGGCCGGCCCGTCCGGGTCTTCAACACGCACCTGGCCCAGCGGCGTCAGGAATCGGTCCGCGCCAAGCAGACCGGGGTCCTGGCGAAGGCGGTCGCCCGGCACGACCGCACGATCGTGCTCGGTGACTTCAACGCGGTACCGGAGTCCGCCGAACTCGCGGAGATGTGGCGTCTGTTCAGTGACGCGGACCCCGGGTGCGGTCCCTCGGCCGCCGGTACCTGCGAGCCGACCACCGACTGGCGGAGCAAGTTCGACTACATCTTCCTGCGCGGATTCACCCCGCTCGGACAGGGCGTGCATCTCACCCCGTACTCGGACCACGATCTGGTGCACGCCGATCTGAAGCGGGCCTGACGAGGCCCGGCGCCGCTCACGGCCGGAGACTTCCGTATCAAGGATCGGTACCGGACAGCCCTTAGGCTCGCGCTCATGCTGAGACTAGGAATCCCCGTCATCGGTGTCACGGACCTTCCCCGCGCAGTGGCCTTCTGGACAGCGGCGTTGAACCTGGTCGCCGCCGAGGACCGGCAGAGCGAGACCTGGCGGACGCTCGTTCGCCCCGACGGCTCCGGCCGGGCCCTCGGCCTGCTGCGCAGCGACTCCCCGGCGGAGCCGTACCCCCGTCTCCACCTCGACCTCTTCGCGGACACGGCCGGGGAACAACAGGCGGAGGTCCGGCGACTGGTCGGTCTCGGCGCGCGGACCGTCGACTGGGACCACTACCCGCCCGACCCCGACTTCGTCGTGCTCGCCGATCCGGACGACAACATCTTCTGCGTCGTGGACCTGAGTCACGCGCCGAGCGGTGGCGACAGGCCGATGCCCTGACCCGCCCGGCACCCTCCGGAGGAAGAGTCCCTCACGAAGCGGAACTGCGTGCCGGATGTCCGTACGCCTCCCGCGCACCCTCCAGTTCGGGCAGATGCGCCGCCGCCCACGCGCAGCAGGCCGCCATCGGTGCGAGCAGCGTCCGCCCGAGCGGGCTCAGTTCGTAGTCCACCCGTGGGGGAACCCCGCCGCCGACGGTACGGGTGACGAGTCCGTCGCGCTCCATCGACCGCAGGGTCTCGGTCAGCACCTTCGGCGTGATGCCGCGCAGCGGTACCTCCAGTTCGGAGAAGCGGCGGGGGCCGTCCTCCAGGCACCTGATGATCTTCGCGGTCCACTTGCCGCCGAGTCGGAGCGGCGAGGTGGCAGGGGAACAGGCCGTGAACATTTCGGGATCAAGTGGTTGGCTCACCCTGACGAGCGTACGTAACTATCGTTGCGGAAACCATGGGGTGCGGGGCTAGCGTCCGCTGCATCGGCCGGCGGTCCGCGGGCCTTGGTGAGGGGAACCCCATGAGCAGCAGAATCGTCGTTTTCGGAGCGGGCGGACGGGCCGGCAGGCGTGCGGTCGCGGAGGCTGTGGCGCGTGGGCACAAGGTGACCGCGGTCGTCCGGGATCCGGAGAAGCACGGGGACCTGGGCGCCGGCGTGAGCGTGGTCGCCGGTGACGTCACCCGGGCGGACAGCGTCGCCGAGGTCGCGGCGGAGCACGACGCGGCGATCAGCGCCGCGGGCCGGCTGGACATGCCCTCGGACGAGTTCTACGTGAGCGCCGCCCACGCACTGCTGGACGGCCTGGCCCGTGCGGGGGTGGGCCGGCTGGTCCTGATCGGGATCGGGAGCACGCTGGAGACCGCTCCGGGCGTCGCGGTCCACGACGCCCCAGGCTTCCCGGAGGAGGCACGGGCCTTCTCGCTCGGGCACACCGCGGAACTCGACGCGCTCCGCGCCGCCGAGACGGACATCGACTGGCTGGTCATCGCCCCGCCGCCCGTGATGCTGGACGACCAGGCACCGCGCACCGGCCGGTACCGGACGGGCGCGGAGCAGGTGATGGCCGACGGTGCCCCGTCCTTCTCCTACGCGGACCTGGCGGTCGCGCTGATCGACGAGATCGAGTCCCCGAAGCACCATCGCTCGCTCACCGCGGTGGCGGGCTGAAGAAGCGGCCCTGGTGTCTGTCCGGGGCCGTCCTCGTGTGCTCCGGACTCCTACGAGGCCTCCGGGGCGGCGAAGTCGGCGCCGAAGAGGTAGCCGCGCAGGCAGTAGTCGAAGCCTGACTCGCCGAAGAGGTCCGCGTCCTCGCGGCGGCAGTACTCCGCCAGGCCCTCGGACACGTGCCAGGCCGTGCCGTCGTACCAGAAGACACCGCCCGCGTAGTGAATCGTCCGGCCCGTCGCGGGGTCCGTGAGGTTCAGCGACTCGTAGTTCTCGGGACGGTCGCGGACCAGGGCGACGAGGGTTTCGGGGACGCCTTCGTAGAAGGACTCCTGGAGGGCGAAGTCGTCCTCGGCGTACAGGTTGAGATCCGACTCGTGGTCGAACGTCAGCAGCAGTACGCGGCCGTCCTCCGCGAAGTACCAGACCGCGGACTGGCCGCCGCGGTCGTTCCAGGCCAGGCGGTGCGCGCCGGGCACCGCCACCGGTTCGACGCCGGCGAGCCCGTCCATGACCGTCGCGCGGCGCCGTACTTCCGGGAGGGGGGTCGCCGCCAGGGCTTCCCAGGTCTTGTTGTTCATTTCCGCAGCGTAACCACCGCCTCTGACAAGCCCGATACGAACTGCGCCGGCGCCCCGGGGGTCACACAGCCACGGCCGACACGTCGGCCCCCGGCAGCGTGGCGGCGTACGCCTCGACGTCGCCGGCGTCGGAGGTCAGCACGACGCCTCCGCATGTGCGGCAGCGATGAAGACGGCCGGCGCATCCACCGGGTCGGGGCGCTTCTCGGTCGGCAGCGCGGCAGCGCGGCAGCACCGATCATGCCGCCGATCGTCAGACACGTGGAGACGCCGAGTCCGGCGGCCGCCGCATGCAGGGCAACGGAGCGCTCTTCGATCAGCATGTCGGCCGGGGTCCGCGACCGGATCAGGGAGCGCCGAGGGTTCGGCGTGCGTCAGTTTCCGGCGCGGGTCACCGCTGTCAGCGCGGCCAAGTACCGTCACCACCATGTCCACCACGTCGTCCACGGCCCCCTCCACGCCGAACATGGCCGTCCTGGAAGGCGTACTCGAGCGCATCACGTACGCCAACGAGGAGAACGGCTACACGGTCGCGCGCGTCGACACCGGGCGCGGGGCGGGCGACCTGCTCACCGTCGTCGGCTCGCTGCTCGGCGCCCAGCCCGGTGAGTCGCTGCGGATGGAGGGGAGATGGAGTTCGCACTCCCAGTACGGCAAGCAGTTCACCGTCGAGAACTACACGACGATCCTTCCCGCCACGATCCAGGGCATCCGCCGCTACCTCGGCTCCGGGCTGATCAAGGGCATCGGGCCCGTGATGGCCGACCGGATCACCACCCACTTCGGCGTGGACACCCTGGACATCATCGAGCAGCAGCCGAAGCGCCTGGTCGAGGTCCCCGGGCTCGGGCCCAAGCGGACGAAGATGATCGCCGCCGCGTGGGAGGAGCAGAAGGCGATCAAGGAGGTCATGGTCTTCCTCCAGAGCGTCGGCGTCTCGACCTCCATCGCCGTCCGCATCTACAAGAAGTACGAGGACGCCTCGATCTCGGTCGTGAAGAACCAGCCCTACCGGCTGGCCGCCGACGTCTGGGGCATCGGCTTCCTGACCGCTGACCGGATCGCCCAGGCCGTGGGCATCCCGCACGACAGTCCCGAGCGCGTGAAGGCCGGGCTGCAGTACGCGCTGTCGCAGTCCAGCGACCAGGGGCACTGCTTCCTGCCGGAGGAGCGGCTGATCGCGGACGCGGTCAAGCTCCTCCAGGTCGACACCGGGCTCGTCATCGAGTGCCTGGCCGAGCTCGCCGCGGAGCCGGAGGGCGTCGTACGGGAGAAGGTGCCGTCGCCCGAGGGCGGAGAGCCGGTCACGGCCGTGTACCTGGTGCCGTTCCACCGCGCCGAGATCGCCCTGGCCGCCCAGGTGCGTCGGCTGCTGCGGACGCCCGAGGAGCGGATGCCGGCCTTCGGGGACGTGGACTGGGACGCGGCGCTGAAGTGGCTCGCGGGGCGTACCGGGGCGACGCTCGCGCCCGAGCAGGAGGCCGCCGTGCGGCTCGCCCTCAGCCGGAAGGTGGCCGTGCTGACCGGAGGGCCGGGCTGCGGCAAGTCGTTCACCGTCCGCTCGATCGTGGAGCTGGCCCGCGCGAAGAAGGCGAAGGTGGTGCTGGCGGCGCCCACCGGGCGGGCGGCCAAGCGGCTCTCCGAGCTGACGGGCGCCGAGGCCTCCACCGTGCACCGGCTGCTGGAGCTCAAGCCGGGTGGCGACGCGGCGTACGACCGGGAACGTCCGCTCGACGCCGACCTCGTCGTCGTCGACGAGGCGTCCATGCTCGACCTGCTGCTCGCCAACAAGCTCATCAAGGCCGTGGCGCCCGGCGCCCATCTGCTGCTGGTCGGCGATGTGGACCAGCTGCCCTCGGTCGGCGCGGGGGAGGTGCTGCGGGACCTGCTCGCCGACGGCAGCCCCGTCCCGGCGGTCCGGCTGACCACCATCTTCCGTCAGGCCCAGCAGTCCGGCGTGGTCACCAACGCCCACCGGATCAATTCGGGCGTACCGCCCCTCACCCAGGGGCTCAGCGACTTCTTCCTCTTCGTGGAGGACGAGACGGAGGACGCCGGGGTGCTCGCGGTGGACGTCGCGGCCCGCCGGATTCCGGCCAAGTTCGGGCTGAATCCGCGCCGGGACGTGCAGGTGCTGGCCCCGATGCACCGCGGTCCCGCCGGGGCCGGTCATCTCAACGGGCTGCTCCAGCAGGCCATCACCCCGGGCCGCCCCGGGCTGCCCGAGAAGCGGTTCGGCGGCCGGGTGTTCCGCGTCGGCGACAAGGTCACCCAGATCCGTAACAACTACGACAAGGGGGAGAACGGTGTCTTCAACGGGACCGTCGGCGTCGTCACCGCTCTTGACCTGGACGAACAGAAGCTGAGCGTGCTCACGGACGAGGACGAGGAGATCAGCTACGACTTCGACGAGCTCGACGAGCTGTCCCACGCGTACGCCATGACGATCCATCGCTCCCAGGGCAGTGAGTACCCGGCCGTCGTCATCCCCGTGACCAAGAGCGCCTGGATGATGCTCCAGCGGAACCTGCTGTACACCGCCGTGACGAGGGCCAAGAAGCTCGTCGTGCTGGTCGGCTCCCGGCAGGCGATCGGTCAGGCGGTCCGCACGGTTTCCGCAGGCAGGCGCTGTACGGCGCTGGATCACCGGCTGCGCGGAGGTACGGAAGGAGGATCCTCGGAAAAAATGATCGATCAAATCGGTGGGAAACATCACGGAGGTCTTCCGCAACCGCAGTCAAGGGGGCAGGATGAATAAGTTCGCGGCACTCAGTGCCGCGAGTAGGTCCAATGGACGACCCCGAGTGCACTCTCCTGAGCCAAATGGGGGAGGGTGGAGACAGTCAGGGAACCTCGAAGAAGAGGCACTACGTCGGTGAGGGATGACGTGAGCGAGCACACCAGCAACGCTGTAGTACTGCGGTACGGCGATGACGAGTACACCTACCCGGTGATCGACAGCACCGTCGGCGACAAGGGCTTCGACATCGGGAAGCTCCGGGCGAACACCGGTCTGGTGACGCTGGACAGCGGATACGGCAACACCGCTGCCTATAAATCGGCCATCACCTACCTCGACGGCGAGCAGGGCATCCTGCGGTACCGCGGCTACCCGATCGAGCAGCTCGCCGAGCAGTCGACGTTCCTCGAGGTCGCGTACACGCTCATCAACGGTGAGCTCCCGAAGGCCGACGAACTGTCGGGCTTCAAGGACGAGATCACCCAGCACACCCTGCTGCACGAGGACGTCAAGCGGTTCTTCGACGGCTTCCCGCGCGACGCCCACCCGATGGCCATGCTGTCCTCGGTCGTCAGCGCGCTGTCCACGTTCTACCAGGACAGCCACAACCCGTTCGACGAGGAGCAGCGCCACCTCTCGACGATCCGCCTGCTGGCCAAGCTGCCGACCATCGCGGCGTACGCCTACAAGAAGTCGATCGGTCACCCGTTCGTCTACCCGCGCAACGACCTCGGCTACGTCGAGAACTTCCTGCGCATGACCTTCTCCGTCCCCGCCCAGGAGTACGTGCCGGACCCGGTCGTCGTCTCCGCGCTGGAGAAGCTGCTCATCCTCCACGCGGACCACGAGCAGAACTGTTCGACCTCCACCGTGCGTCTGGTCGGCTCCTCGCAGGCGAACATGTTCGCCTCGATCTCCGCCGGCATCTCCGCGCTGTGGGGCCCCCTGCACGGCGGCGCCAACCAGTCGGTGCTGGAGATGCTCGAGGGCATCCAGGCCAACGGCGGCGACGTCGACAGCTTCATTCAGAAGGTGAAGAACAAGGAGGACGGCGTCCGCCTGATGGGCTTCGGCCACCGGGTGTACAAGTCCTTCGACCCGCGCGCCAAGATCATCAAGGCTGCGGCGCACGACGTGCTGTCCTCGCTCGGCAAGTCCGACGAGCTGCTCGACATCGCGCTCAAGCTGGAGGAGCACGCGCTCAACGACGAGTACTTCGTCTCGCGCAACCTCTACCCCAACGTGGACTTCTACACCGGTCTGATCTACCGGGCCATGGGCTTCCCGAGCGAGATGTTCACCGTGCTCTTCGCGATCGGCCGCCTGCCGGGCTGGATCGCCCAGTGGCACGAGATGATCAAGGAGCCGGGTTCCCGCATCGGCCGCCCGCGCCAGATCTACACCGGCGAGGTCCTGCGCGACTTCGTCCCGGTCGAGGGTCGCTGACCTCCGGACCACCCCGCACCACCCCGGCCCCGCGGGCCGGCTGCCTTCGCCCCGACTGCCGCGCTTTCGCACAGAGCGCGGTGTCCGGGGCGATTTGCTTGCCCGGGTGCCGCTGCGTGGAGCCTGCCCGGGCGCCGCTGCGTGGAGCCTTCCCGGCGCGCCCGCGCCTGCGCAAGCGGCGGGAGCGCTCCCGCCGGAAAGCGAGAAGCGCCCCGCCGTCGATCCCCCCACGGGCCGACAACGAGGCGCTTCCCATGTCCCGGAGCGGATTCCCCCCACGGGATCCGGCCGGGCGTTCAGTGGGAGCCGAAGCTCCTGGGTTCCTCGGTACTGCTGGGTCGTGCTGGTGCTGCGCTTTTCCTCGTACCGCCTGCGCGTGCCGCCTGCGGTCTGCCGGGGTACGTACGGACGGGAGGGCCGCTCAAAGCTCCCCGGTGCACGTGCCCCGGCCAACGCGTGCCCGGAGCGTCCCCCAAGACCCTCCGTCGGACGTCCCCCAAGACA
Organism: Streptomyces sp. NPDC091416; assembly: GCF_044756845.1. Classification (NCBI taxonomy): domain Bacteria; kingdom Bacillati; phylum Actinomycetota; class Actinomycetes; order Kitasatosporales; family Streptomycetaceae; genus Streptomyces; species Streptomyces sp. NPDC091416. Next base: position 524,776 of record NZ_JBIVTU010000002.1, on the reverse strand, counting down.
TCCTTTTGGCATCGCACTCTTAGACTCGCGAACCCACCGAATGGTTACCCCTGAATCGGTGTGATCTAAGTCTCTTTGTGGAAATTACGTGAAGGAGCGCAGGCGCAGGCTGTTCGTCACGACGAAGACCGAGGAGAAGGCCATCGCCGCTCCAGCAATCATAGGGTTGAGCAGGCCAAATGCCGCAAGGGGTAGGGCGGCAACGTTGTAGCCGAATGCCCAGAAAAGGTTGCCCCTGATGGTGGCCAGGGTGCGTCGGGAGAGCCGGATGGCATCGGCTGCCACCTTGAGATCTCCACGAACGAGCGTCAGATCGCTCGCCTCGATCGCGGCGTCCGTGCCCGTGCCCATCGCCAGACCGAGGTCCGCGGTGGCCAGTGCCGCGGCGTCGTTGACCCCGTCGCCGACCATGGCGACCGAACGCCCTTCGGCCTGGAGGCGCTCGATGACGTGCGCTTTCTCCTCGGGGAGCACCTCGGCGCGGACCTCGTCGATCCCCACGGCGCGGGCCACGGATTCCGCGACCGCCCGGTTGTCGCCGGTCAGCAGGATCGGGGTCAGGCCGAGTGCGCGCAGGTCGGCGACGGCCGACGCACTGGTCTCCTTGACCGCGTCGGCGACGTCGAAGGCACCGCGTGCCTCGCCGTCCCAGGCGACCGCGACAGCGGTACGGCCCTGAGCGGTCGCCTCCGTCATCGCGGCGGCAAGCGTGTCGGGGATGCCGATTCCGGCGTCGGCGAGCAGTCGGGGTCGGCCGACGAGGACGGCGTGGCCCTCGACGGTGCCCTGGACGCCGAGTCCGGGGATGTTGGTGAAGTCGTCGGGGGTGGGCAGTGGGGTGCCGGTGCGGTCGGTGGCTCCGGTGGCGACGGCTTGGGCGATGGGGTGTTCGGAGGCGTGTTCGAGGGCTCCGGCGAGGCGGAGGACGTCGGTCTCGTCGGTGCCGTCGGTGGTGTGGACGGTCTGGAGGGTCATCCTGCCGGTGGTGACGGTGCCGGTCTTGTCGAGGACGATGGTGTCGACGCGGCGGGTGGTCTCCAGGACTTCGGGTCCCTTGATGAGGATGCCGAGCTGGGCGCCGCGTCCGGTGCCGACCATGAGGGCGGTCGGGGTGGCGAGGCCCAGGGCGCACGGGCAGGCGATGATCAGTACGGCGACGGCGGCCGTGAACGCGGCCGTCACGTCGTCCGTCACCAGCAGCCAGGCGACCAGGGTCGCCAGGGCGATCACCAGGACCACGGGGACGAACACCGCGGAGATCCGGTCGGCCAGCCGTTGCACCTCGGCCTTGCCGTTCTGGGCGTCCTCGACGAGCCGGGCCATCCGGGCCAGCTGGGTGTCGGCGCCGACCCGGGTCGCCTCGACGACGAGCCGGCCGGAGACGTTCACGGTGGCGCCGGTGACGGGGTCCCCGGGGCGCACGTCGACGGGGACGGACTCGCCGGTGAGCATGGACGCGTCCACCGCCGACGCGCCCTCGACGACGCTGCCGTCGGTGGCGACCTTCTCGCCCGGGCGGACGACGAAGCGGTCACCGACGGCGAGCCGGCCCACGGGGACGCGTACCTCCGTGCCGTTCCTCAGGACCGCGACGTCCTTGGCGCCCAGATGCATCAGCGCCCGGAGCGCGGAACCGGCCTTCCGCTTGGACTTCGCCTCCAGGTAGCGGCCCAGCAGGATGAACGTGACGACCCCGGCCGCGACCTCCAGATAGATGGTGGAGGCACCGTCGGCGCGGGAGACCGTGAAGTCGAAGCCGTGCCGCATGCCCGGCATTCCGGCGTCGCCGAGGAACAGGGCCCAGAGCGACCAGCCGAAGGCGGCGAGGGTCCCGACCGAGACGAGGGTGTCCATGGTGGCCGCGCCGTGCCGCAGATTGGTCCAGGCGGCGCGGTGGAAGGGCAGCCCGCCCCAGATGACCACGGGGGCGGCGAGCGTGAGGGAGAGCCACTGCCAGTTGTCGAACTGGAGGGCCGGGATCATCGCGAGCAGCACGACGGGGGCGGCGAGGATGGCCGAGACGACGAGCCGTTGCCGCAGGGCGGCGAGAGCGGCGGCGGGGCCGTCGTCGGTGCCCGCGCGGGTACCGGTGGCGGTGTCGGCGGTGGTCTCGGCGGTGTCGGCGGTGTTCTCGGTCCCGTCACCGGTCTCCGGGGCCGGTGCGGGGCCGTCGGCGGTCGCTGTGTGTTCGCCGGCAGCCGGCAGGGCGGTCGCTGCGGTCGCCGGTGCGGGAGGCTGCTTCGGGGCGGCCGGGGCGGCCGGGGCGGGCGGAGCGGGCGGAGCGGGCGGGCGGGGTACCGGTTTCGCCGTGTAGCCGGTCTTCTCGACCGTGGCGATCAGGTCCGCGAGGCCGGTCCCGGGGCCGAAGGAGACCCGGGCCTTCTCCGTCGCGTAATTGACGGTGGCGCTGACCCCGTCCATCCGGTTCAGCTTCTTCTCGACGCGGGCCGCGCAGGACGCGCAGGTCATCCCGCCGATCGTGAACTCGGCCTGCGAGCTCTCCGCCGTCGCGGCCTCGACATCTGTTGCGCTGTGCATGTCCGAACTCCTGAAACGCCGACCGGGCCGTGCCCCACCAGTATCTGCTGGTCGGCCCGGCCCGGCGGCGAAGGGGTGATGCGGGTGCCGTGGATCCCGATGCGGTCAGGCCCGGCCGGCGAGCTCGTAACCCGCCTCGTCGACCGCGGCGCGTACGGCCTCGTCGTCCAGCGGGGCCCGGGAGGCCACCGTCACCTGTCCGGTGGACGCCACGGCCTTCACCGAGGTGACACCCTCGATGGCGGAGATCTCCTCGGAGACCGCGCCCTCGCAGTGCCCGCAGGTCATGCCGGTCACCTGGTAGACGGTGGTCACGCCGCCCTGCCCGGCGCCCGGGTCCGCGCTGTCGTGGCAGGAGCCGCTGGGCGAGCAGCAGGAGCCGGTCGCCTGGGGGAGCTGGGTCTCGGCGGTCATCGTGTTCTCCTCTTCGACGAGCACAAATGGATGTGGCGGCAGGGGCCCCAGGGGACTCCGGGAAGGCCGGTGCGCTTCCACTCTGATGACTCTATACCCCTAGGGGGTATAAACGCGAGTGGTCCCCGGGACTGTGGGCCGACCGGGTGAGCGGACGGTCACTCCCGCCGTCCCCGGTTGCCGGGCCGGGCGGCGACCCAGGCGCGGACGGTGTCCGCGTACCAGTAGGGCTTTCCGCTCTCCACGTGATCCGGAGCCGGCAGGAGACCGTGCTTGCGGTAGGAGCGGACGGTGTCCGGCTGCACCCGGATGTGTGCGGCGATGTCCTTGTAGGACCAGAGCCTTGTGTCCGTCATGCGTGCCACCTCTCTGCGCTGCGCCGCAGCGGTGGCCGGGGGGCCGTCGGGGGAGCTGCGGCACGGAGGCTGTCGATCACTCAGCCCCTGGCGGGTGAACGAGGGCGACGGGAGGTCGGGCGGGCCTGTCGATCGCCTGTGACGGAAAACCCGCGTAACGGAGACATGCGTGACGGGGGAGTCACCACTGAGACGGAAGGGACACAAGGAACACGCAGGGCGCGAGTGGCGTGCAGGGCGCACGGTGCGAGTGCCGTGGCCCGGAATGCCTGGACGGCCCCGCGTGCCGCCGGAAGGCCGGTGCGAGGGCCGATGGCAGGCGGCGGGTGCGCCCGGGGTGCCCGAGGGGCCCCGGACGCACCCCGGTCGTCAGGCGTGCCAGAGCGCCGACCAGGTGCGCGGGCCCACGAGTCCGTCCGGGACGAGCGGCGGGTGGTCGGCCTGGAAGCGCTGGACGGCGACGAGGGTCCGGGCTCCGAACACGCCGTCGACCGCCTCCCACGGCAGGTAGCGCCGGTTGGCGAGCATGCACTGCACCTGGGAGACGCGCTCGCCCTGTTCGCCGAAGGCGGTCGTCCCGTCCCCGTCGTAGAACGCGCAGACGGGGCTGGAGCCGGGCGGGGGCACGTTGGCCGCGTCGGCGGCGGCGCCGGGCGCCGCGGCGAGAGCGGCGGCCAGGGCGAGCGCGGCCAGGGCCGAACCCTGGGCCGAGCGGCGGAACGACGGAGTCGTACGGATCACGGTGGGGTACTCCTCGAACGATGCGGTGACGGTGGCCGGGCGCCGGGGCGGCGGGCTCCGTCCTCTCTCCGGGGACAACACCGCGTACCGCCGTCACGTCACTCCCGGGACGGCGGCCGGGGCCGGGAGCCGGAAGGAGTTCACGCACTTGTCACCGGGGAGAGCGAGTGGACCGTACTGTCGTTGACCGGTGGCTGTACGGTGCACACCTCAGATGAGATCTTTGAACTGCTGGGCCGGAAGAGCGTGTTCAGCGGGGGGCCCGCCTTCGCGTACGTACCGCGTGACGCCCATGCACAGATCGCCTCCGGCGCAGGCGGCCGCTTCGCCCTGGCAGGAGCGAAGTGCGAGCGAAGCTCCCCGCTCGCTACGGCCCCGCGCCGGAGGTATCCCGTCGGACCGCGCGGGCCGGCCTGTGCGGCTCCCCGGGCCGTGCTCCTTCTGTCTACGCGGGTACCGAAACGGCATACACAGTGTCGGGCCCCCCTGCGGCACGGGCGTGGTGGGATGTTGACGTAGCCGAAAAGGCCCACTCTGCCCGTCGTCGGTCCCCGCACGGGAAGAGTACGAACGACGATGCCACACCGGCCGACGCCGCCACCCACTCTGAAGGAGACACCGCATGAAGACCGTCAACCACTGGATCGGTGGCAAGACCGTCGAGGGCGGGTCGGGCAACTACGGCCCGGTCACCGACCCGGCCACCGGAGCCGTCACCACCCGGGTCGCGCTCGCCTCCCCGGACGAGGTCGACGCCGCGGTGGCCGCCGCGAAGGACGCGTACGCGACGTGGGGCGCCTCGTCGCTGTCCGCCCGCACCGCGATCCTGTTCCGCTACCGCGCGCTGCTGGACGCCCACCGCGACGAGATCGCCGCGCTGATCACGGCCGAGCACGGCAAGGTGCACTCGGACGCGCTCGGCGAGGTCGCCCGCGGCCTGGAGATCGTCGAGCTGGCGTGCGGGATCACCACCCAGCTCAAGGGCGAACTGTCCACCCAGGTCTCCAGCCGGGTCGACGTCTCCTCGATCCGCCAGTCGATCGGGGTCGTCGCCGGCATCACGCCGTTCAACTTCCCGGCCATGGTCCCGATGTGGATGTTCCCGCTGGCCGTCGCCTGCGGGAACACCTTCGTCCTCAAGCCGAGCGAGAAGGACCCGTCGGCCGCGAACCTCCTGGCCGAGCTGGCCTCCGAGGCCGGTCTGCCCGACGGCGTGCTGAACGTCCTGCACGGTGACAAGGTCGCCGTCGACGGCCTGCTGAACCACCCGGACGTCGCCGTCGTCTCCTTCGTCGGCTCGACCCCGATCGCCCGGTACATCCACGCCACCGCGTCCGCCAACGGCAAGCGCGTCCAGGCGCTCGGCGGTGCGAAGAACCACATGCTGGTCCTCCCGGACGCGGACCTCGACGCCGCCGCCGACGCCGCCGTCTCCGCCGCCTACGGCTCCGCCGGTGAGCGCTGCATGGCGATCTCCGCCGTCGTCGCGGTCGGCTCCGTCGCCGACGACCTGGTGGCCCGGATCAAGGACCGCGCCGAGAAGATCAAGATCGGCCCCGGCAACGACCCCACCTCCGAGATGGGCCCGCTGATCACCGCCGCCCACCGCGACAAGGTCGCCTCCTACGTGACCGGGGCTGCCGCCCAGGGCGCCGACGTCGTCCTCGACGGCACCGGCCACACGGTCGAGGGCTTCGAGGACGGCCACTGGATCGGCCTCTCCCTCCTGGACCGCGTCTCCACCGACTCGGACGCGTACAAGGACGAGATCTTCGGCCCGGTCCTGTGCGTGCTGCGCGTCGACACGTACGAGGAGGGCGTGGCGCTGATGAACGCCTCGCCGTACGGCAACGGCACCGCGATCTTCACCCGCGACGGCGGCGCCGCCCGCCGCTTCCAGCTGGAGATCGAGGCCGGCATGGTCGGCATCAACGTCCCGATCCCGGTGCCGGTGGGCTACCACTCCTTCGGTGGCTGGAAGGACTCGCTCTTCGGCGACCACCACATCTACGGCAACGACGGCGTGCACTTCTACACCCGCGGCAAGGTCACCACCACCCGCTGGCCCGACCCGGCCGACGCCCCCGCCGGCGTCGACCTGGGCTTCCCCAGCAACCACTGACGCACCGCCCGCCCCTGACACGCACAGAGCTGAAGGGCCACTCCCCCGGAGTGGCCCTTCAGCGGTTCCTGACGAGGTCAGCGACCGGCTTCGCGCTCCGCGCCGGCCGCCTCCTCGATCATCCGCTCCATCGGTACGACCCCGACCCGCCCCGAGACGACGAACGCCAGCACCATCGCGGCCACCAGGACCACGGTCCCGGCCCACACCATCGTCTCGACCGGCACGGTGTACGCCCCCACGGCCCGCACCACGCACTCGCCCAGCAGCGCCGCACCCCACACCGTCGAGAACCGGACCTCCGCCCGCCGGAACTCCGCGGACTCCGCCGAAAGCCGCTGGTACGCAGCGGACTTGTCCGCCTCGCCCCGCGTCAGCCACGGCCGCAGCGCCGCCGACATCATCGGCCGTCCACGCAGCGCGGTCACCAGGACCACCAGACCGATCGTGCTGCTGACCCCGCTGTCCTTGAGGAGCATCAGCCGCGGGTCACCGGCCACCAGGCTCAGCAGCAGCCCCACGGCGTTGACACTCACCATGAGCGCCGCGAGCCCGTTGAACCGCCGGTCGCGCACCACACCCCACACGGTCCGCACCCCGGGCACCACGCTGCTCCAGGCCAGCGCGCCGAACGTGCCCATCCCCGCCGCCTTCAGCAGGTAGTACGAGGCGAGCGGCACCGCCACATCCACGAGCAGCGGCGTCATGCTCTCCAGCAGGGCCCTGCGGGGCGAGAACGCAACGGCACCGGACGGAACGCCGGCAACAGGTGCGGTGACGGTGGCGACCGGGCTGCTCATGACGGGTTCCTCCCGTATCGGCGGCGCCCTCGCGGCTCCCGCTCTCGATACGTACAGACTGGCCGCCGGACCCCGGTCCCCGGCAGAGCCGGGTGTACCGATCTCCGTATGACGAATGTCAGCGTCGACGGATGACACGGCCCGGCCAGAACGGGAGTGGGGAGCCACGCAGGCGTTCAACCACGCATCCGAACCCGCCCGGGACCCCTCCCGAGCGCGCCTTCGCTTCCGACTTCCCGCCGACGGCCACAAAACCCGCTCGACCGCCACGACCCGCCGCTGCTGGGATGTCCCCATGACCGCACCGCAGCCCCCGCAGCACGAGATCCGCGCGCTCCATACCGATACGACCGTCACGGTCTATCAGGCGTACTCCCCGTCCCTGGGCCTCCCCGCAGCCCGCGACGGCCGCTTCCCGCCCGCCTGGAAGCGTGATCGCATGACGTGGATCAAGCCGAGCTTTCTGTGGATGATGTATCGCTGCGGCTGGGCGGCGAAGGAGGGTCAGGAGACGGTCCTGGCGGTCGAGATCACCCGCGAGGGCTTCGACTGGGCGCTGGCCAACGCCGAGCTCTCGCACTACGAGCGGGGCCTGCACCCCGACCTCGCCACCTGGAAGCGCAACCTCCGCCACGCCCCGGCCCGCGTCCAGTGGGACCCGGAGCGGGACCTGCGTCTGAACCGGCTTCCTTACCGCTCGCTCCAGTTGGGCCTGGCGGGGGAGGCGTCTCGGCGGTACGCGGACGAGTGGACGGTGGCGATACGCGATGTCACCCCGCTCGCCCGGGAGATCCATGAACTGGTGCGGGCGGGCCGGGACGATGCGGCGGCCCGGCTGCTGCCGGACGAACGGGACTACCCGGCGCCGGAGGCGACCCCCGGGACCGGCGTGAGGGTGCCCTAGATGCCCTGGTCGCGCCCGGGCCAGGTCGGACCCTGGTCCGTCCAGACGACGCCCTTGTTGCGGCACAGGCAGAACGGGTGGCCGACCGGGTCGGTGTAGACCTGCCAGCCGTAGCCCTCGGGGCCGATGAAGTCCTGCCTCAGCGTCGCGCCGAGTTCGAGCACGCGGCGCTGCTCGGACTCGATCTCGTCCACTTCGAAGTCGAGGTGGAACTGCTTGGGGTGCTCGCTGTCGGGCCACTGCGGAGCGCGGTAGTCGTCCACCCGGATGAATGCCAGCTCGATCTCGCCGAACTTGATACCGGCCCAGTCCTCGGAGCTGTCCGCCTTGACCGGACGGCCGGTCACCTCGGAGTAGAAAGCGGCGAGCTTCATCGTGTCCGGGCAGTCGATGATGAAATCGGTGAGTCGCAGCATCCCGCGATCCTGCCACAGGCTCACACCCGGCTCCGGGACTGGCCCGGCCCTGAGCGGCTCCGCCGCGGTGCGGGCGCGGAAGGGGCCTGGGGCGTCCCCCTCCAAGCCCGTGCCCCCGAACGCCGCGCTGCCGTCGTTCACCGGCACAGGTCTGTCGCGGTGGCGCCTCGTCGGGACCGTCCGGTTGGACCGTGCAGGCCTCGTCGCGTGGGCAATCACCATGCGATGAACGCGGACTGCCGGGCACCGGTCCACGCCCGCTCCGGCACCCGGTGAGCGGGAGTTGACCCTCCCCCTACGTCAGGCTTGAGGCTGTGGACCGACGAAAGGGCGGGTGGATGAGCTACTCCGTGGGCCAGGTCTCGGCCTTCGCCGGTGTGACGGTGAGGACACTGCATCACTACGACAAGGCGGGGCTGCTCTCGCCCAGTGACCGCAGCCACGCCGGATACCGGCTCTACAGCGAGGCCGACCTGGTCCGCCTCCAGCAGATCCTCTTCTACCGGGAGCTCGGCTTCGCACTCGACGAGATCGCCGCGATCTTCAAGGATCCTCAGGTCAACCCCCTGGAGCGGCTCCGGGCGCGGCAGCGGGAACTGACTGGGGAGATCGCCAGGCTGCAGCGGCTCGCCGAGGTGGCGGAACGGGCGATCGAGGTCCAGCGGACCGGGGTCTCCCTGACTCCTCAGGAACGCTTCGAGGTCTTCGGCGAGATCACCTTCGACCTGAGCTACGCCACCGAGGCAGAACTGAAGTGGGCGCACTCGGACGGACAGCGCGGGGCGATGGCGCGTGCGGCCGCTCACACCAAGGAGGACTGGCGTCAGCTCATGGGTGAGGCCGCAGTCTGGCGCGCCGAGCTGATCGCGGCCTTCGACGAGGGCGAGCCGTGCGACGGCGAGCGGGCCATGGACCTCGCCGAGGAGCACCGCTTGCACATCTCGCGATGGTTCACCTCCTGCCCGCCCGACATGCACCGGCGCATCGCGGACGACTTCGTCGCCGACCCGCGCGCATTCGCCCTGGTCATCCCGCCGTCGCAGCAGCGCCCGGGCCTGGCCGCCTATACGCGCAAGGCGGTTCACGCCAACGCGGCCCGCCACGCAGAGGTCCGTACCGTTTCCGAGGAGGACCAGTGAGGATCCTGATCGCCGCAGCCGGGTCACGCGGCGACGTCGCGCCCTACACGGGTCTGGGTACCGAACTGCGCCGGGCCGGGTACGACGTCACCCTCGCCACCACGGACACCTTCGCGCCCCTCGTACGCGACGCAGGGCTGAGATTCCGCAGCCTCCCCGCCGATGCACGGACGCCTGGCGGCGTCACGGGCCATCGCGAACTCATGCGCACGGCTGCCGCGTTCATCAGTGAACTGGGTCAGGGCTTCGCCGACGTGATGGATGCCGGCACGGACCTGCTCCTGCTGTCGACCACCACGGCTCCGCTCGGCTGGCACCTCGCCGAGGCCACGGGCACACCGAGCCTCGGGGTGTACCTCCAACCCACCGAACCGACCGGCGACTTCCCGCCCGTCGTCACCGGCTCCCGCTCACTGGGCCGTCTCGCCAACCGAGCCGCCGGACGCTTCGCACTGCGCATGGCCGACCGTGTCTATGAGCAGGCCGTCGCAAAGCTGCGCCGGCGCCTCCAGCTGCCCCCGGCCTCGCCTTCCGGGATGCGTCGGCGACAGACACGGGCGAAGTGGCCCGTCCTGCACGGCTTCAGCACGGCCCTGGTGCCCCGCCCCACCGACTGGCGCCCCGGCCTGGAGGTCGTGGGCAACTGGTGGCCCCCTCACGAGGAGGCCCAACGGCTGCCCGCTGATCTGGAGGACTTCCTGCGGGCCGGACCCCCACCCGTCCTCATCGGCTTCGGGAGCATGGCGTCCGGTGACGGGGAGCGGCTGAGCGAGATCGCTGTGCAAGCCCTGCACCGCGCAGGGCTGCGCGGGATCCTGCAAGCCGGGAGTGCCGGGCTCTCCGCCGACGGGAACGACGTGCTCACGATCGGGGACGTACCGCACGCCCCGCTGTTTCCCCGGCTGGCCGCGGTGGTCCACCACGGCGGGGCCGGCACCGCGGCCGCCGCGTTGCGCGCCGGAGTGCCGGCGGTCACCGTACCGGTGACCGCGGACCAGCCGTTCTGGGCGGCGCGGCTTGCCGCCATCGGCGCCGCCACCGACCCGATCCCCTTCCGGTCCCTCACCGCCGAACGGCTTGCCGACTCGCTTCACCGAGTGGTGAAGGAGCAGGCACACGGCCGAGCAGCCGCAGGAGCGGCGCGGCAACTGGTGGCCGAGGACGGGGCGGGCCAGGTGCTCAAGGCCGTCCGGCAGCTGACCGGTGGATGACGTCAATCCGTTCCTCGCCCACGGCCCGTCCGGACGTGGAGGTCCGGCTCCGCCCGCTCAGTGAGCGATGCCGTCGATCAGTTCGCGCGCCCCCTGGCGCAGAAGGGCCACGGCGACGGCGGTGCCGAGGGTGGCGGGGTCGAGGCGGCCGGCCCACTCGTGGGCGTTGAGAACCGTCTTGCCGTCGGGAGTGAAGACCTTGGCCCGGAGCGAGAGTTCGCCGTTGCCCTCCACCTGCGCGTACCCGGCGATCGGCGAGTTGCAGTGGCCCTGCAGTACGTGGAGGAACATCCGCTCGGCGGTGGTCTCGCGGTGGGTGGCGGGGTCGCCGAGCGCGCTCACCAGGTCGATGAGTCCGGCGTCGCCCTCGCGGCACTGGAGAGCCAGGACGCCCGCGCCGATCGGCGGGCACATGACCTCCGGCGACAGCACCTCCGTGATCACGTCGGTACGGCCGATGCGCTCCAGGCCGGAGACCGCCAGGAGCAGCGCGTCGGCCTCCCCGGCGGCGAGCTTCTCCATGCGGCGGTTCGCGTTGCCGCGCATCGGTACGCAGTCCAGGTGCGGGTGCGACGCGGCGAGCTGGGCGGACCGCCGCACGGAGGAGGTGCCGATCCGGGTGCCGGGCGGGAGCTGGTCGAGGCGTACGCCGGCCGGGTGGACCAGGGCGTCCCGGATGTCGTCGCGCTGGAGGAACGCGGCGAAGGTGGTCCCGGCGGGCAGGGGCCGGTCGGCGGGGATGTCCTTGACGCAGTGCACGGCGAGGTCGGCGTCACCGGCGAGCAGCGCCTGGTCGACCTCCTTGGTGAACGCGCCCTTGCCCTCGACCGCGCTGAGGTCGCCCATCCACTTGTCGCCGGTCGTCTTGACGGGCACGACCTCGGTACGGATGTCCGGATGGAGCGTGGCCAGTTCGGCACGGACCCGTTCGACCTGGGCGAGTGCCATGGGGGAGTCGCGGGAGACGATGCGGATCAGATCGAGGGCTGACATGGCGCCCATGATAGAGCGTCAGGTCAGGAAATCGGCCCGCCACCGTCGGCTGTTCGGGAACGGTCCCCGGCTGGGCGGGCCTTAGGGAACCATGGTGTTGAGGGAGCGGGTACGACGGGCGGCCGAGGGGGAGCGGGATGATTTCCGAGCCGGAGATGGCGGGGGAGTTCGACGCACCCTACGCACGCGACGTGCTGGACCACTCCGGTCCACAGTCCGTGGGAGAGCGCCCGCCGCGAGCTCCCGGGCCCGGGCCCAGGTGGCTGTGGGCGCTCGGCGGGGCCGTGGTGGCGTCGGCCGTGTGGGGTGCGGTGCTGTTCACGGACGGATCGCGGGACGGGGGGCCTGATATGCACGGGTACCGGCTGGGGCAGGACCCCTGCGCGGTGGTGCGGCTGAGGTCGATCGGGGCGGCGATCTCGCCGCGAGAGCCGGCGGACCGGTTCGAAGCGGAGATGCTGCGGCATGCCGCCCTTGACCGGGCTCAGTGCTCCATCCCGCTGCGGTCCGAGAGCGGACAGCGACGGGCGGACAAGTCGGCCTGGTCCGTCGGATACACCGTCAGGGTCGAGATCGCCCTGCACAAGAAGACCGACCCGGCTGTCGAGTTCGAAGCCGAGCGGAACGTGACCGATCTCGGCGTCGAGCCGGGCACCGAGGTGGAGGCGGTTCCGGAGCTCGGCGACAAGGCGTACCTGCTCTCCCCGGAGAGCGGGGAGCTGGAGCTTCGGGTGCTGGAAGGCGGGGCGGTGCTCTCGCTGCGCCTGATGTCCTACACCGCGTTCGAAGGCGACGGGCGGCCGCCCGACGGCGCGGTGGAACTGCCGGACCTGGCCCCGCACAAGGCCGCCTTGATCAGCGACATGCGCGACCTCATGACCGACCTCAAGAGCTGAAGCCCCGCTCACTCCGCAGCCCCGAACCCCCACGTCAGCATCGCGAAACGCCCGTCGTCCACCGCGCCCGCCGAGCGGTACGTCGCCTGCGCGGCCTCGTTGTCGAGGTCCACGCCGACCCACATGTCGTAGCAGCCCCGCGCCTCGGCCGCCGCCGCCAGCGCCCGTGTCAGCGCGCTGCCGATGCCGCGTCGGCGGTAGGGCGCGTCGACCGCGAGTTCGTACAGGCACATCTCCGCGCCCTTGTCCGGGTGCAGCATCTCGATGCCGGACACGAAGCCCGCCGGAACGCCGGCCACGTACGCGATCACCATCAGATGGCCGTCCGCGGCGAGGAAGCGGGCCGCCCACTCCGGGCGTGCCGGGCCGTCGTAGAGGTGCTGGGCCGCCTCGAGTTCGGCGACGGTCGTGGCGTGCCGGATTTCCACCGGATTGTCCATGGAACGCCTTTCGGGATCGGGCCGGGCCGCGCGGCGGGCATACCGCGAGCGGAGTACGCCGGGCGAGCGCCGTACGCCTTGAGGAGGCCGGGCAGTTCCGCCTGACGGCAGCGTAGGCGGGGCGGCGGTCCGCCTAGGCTCGACACCATGGAGACCCCTATTGCGCGTACGCCCAGGTGGCGGCGGTTGCTGCCCCGCTCCCGAGGACGGTGGGCGGCGGGTGTCGCCGCGCTCGTCGTGCTGGCCGGGGCCGGCACCTGGACCGCCGTGGCCGACGACAGCGCGCCGGCCGTGCACCGGCAGGACCGGATGATGCGCGTCGACGGGGTGTCCGTCGACACCTCGTACTTCACCAACGGCGGCACCCGGCGCCGGCCCGCCGTCCTCATCGGCCACGGATTCGGCGGCAGCAAGGCCGAGACACGGGCGCAGGCCGAGCAGCTCGCCGCCGACGGTTACGCCGTCCTGACCTGGTCCGCGCGCGGCTTCGGGAAGTCCGGCGGCAGGATCTCGCTCAACGCGCCCGACCGCGAGGTCAAGGACGTCTCCCGGCTGATCGACTGGCTCGCCGCCCGCCCCGAGGTCCAGCTCGACGGCAAGGGCGATCCGCGCGTCGGTGTCACCGGCGCCTCCTACGGCGGCGCCGTCTCGCTCCTGGCCGCCGGTTACGACGAGCGCGTCGACGCCATCGCCCCGGAGATCACGTACTGGAACCTCGCCGACGCGCTCTTCCCCGACGGGGTGTTCAAGAAGCTCTGGGCCGGCATCTTCGTCACCACCGGCGGCGGCTGCGGGAACTTCGAGAAGCAGCTCTGCGACATGTACGAACGGGTCGCCGTCAGCGGCAAGCCGGACGCCGCCGCGCGTGCCCTGCTCACCGAACGGTCCCCGAGCGCCGTCGCCGACCGCATCAAGGTGCCCGCGCTCATCGTGCAGGGGCAGACCGACTCCCTCTTCCCGCTCGGCCAGGCCGACGCCATGGCCCGGGCCATCAAGGCCAACGGCGCACCCGTCTCCGTCGACTGGATCGCAGGCGGGCACGACGGCGGCGACATGGAGACCGGCCGGGTGCAGAAGCGCGTCGGGGACTGGTTCGACCGCTACCTGAAGGAGGACGAGGGCGCCGCCACCGGCCCCGCCTTCCGCGTGACCCGTACCGGCGGCATCGACTCCACCGACGGGGCCGCCCTCACCCGCGGAGCGAGCGGCGACACCTACCCCGGGCTGCGCAGCGGACCGGAGAGCGTCGAGCTGCGGGGCGGCACGCAGAAGTTCAGCAACCCCGCCGGAGCCAACCCGCCCGCCATCTCCGCCGTCCCGGGCGTCGGCGGCGGCCTCGCCCAGCTCTCCACGCTCGGCGTCGGGCTCTCCATCGACTTCCCCGGGCAGTACGCCCGCTTCGACTCCGCCCCGCTGACCGCCTCCCGTCGCATCACCGGCTCACCGACCGTCCGCGTGAACGTGAAGGCGGGAGCGGGCGACGCGGTGCTGTTCGGCAAGGTGTACGACGTGTCGCCGGACGGGAAGCAGCAGGTGCTGCCCTCCCAGCTCGTCGCCCCCTACCGGATCACCCCCGAGCAGCAGGGCAGGGCGATCGAGCTCACGCTGCCCGCCGTCGACCACGAACTCGACTCCGGGCACCGGCTCCGCCTCGTGCTCGCCGCCACGGACCTCGGCTACGCGTCCCCGGCCGCGCCGACCACGTACACCGTCTCTGTGGACGGCCCGCTGACCATCCCCACCGCGCCCGGTCTCAAGACGGCGGGGGCCGCGCTGCCCTGGTGGACCTGGGGGCTCCCGGCCGCCGCCGTCGTGATCGCGGCGGTCCTGCTGCTCAGCATCCGGCGCCGTACCGCCACACCCGCCCCGGACCCCGCACTCACCGACGTACCGCTGCAGATCACCGGCCTGTCGAAGAAGTACGCCAAGTCCGCCGACCGGTACGCGGTCAAGGAGCTGTCGTTCCGCGTCGAGAAGGGGCAGGTGCTCGGGCTGCTGGGGCCGAACGGCGCCGGGAAGACCACCACGCTCCGCATGCTGATGGGCCTCATCACGCCCGACGACGGCGAGATCCGTGTCTTCGGACGGGCCATCCGGCCCGGCGCGCCCGTACTGTCCCGCGTCGGGTCCTTCGTCGAAGGAGCAGGCTTCCTGCCGCACCTGTCGGGCCGCGCCAACCTGGAGCTGTACTGGCAGGCCACCGGACGGCCCGCCGGGGACTCGCACATGGAGGAGGCCCTGGAGATCGCCGGGCTCGGCGACGCGCTGGCCCGAGCCGTCCGTACGTACTCCCAGGGCATGCGGCAACGCCTCGCCATCGCCCAGGCCATGCTCGGGATGCCGGACCTCCTCATCCTCGACGAGCCGACCAACGGGCTCGACCCGCCCCAGATCCGCGAGATGCGGGACGTGATGATCCGGTACGCGGCCGGCGGCCGTACCGTCATCGTCTCCAGCCACCTCCTGTCCGAGGTCGAGCAGTCCTGCACCCATCTGGTGGTCATGGACCGCGGGCGGCTCGTCCAGGCCGGCCCCGTCGCCGAGATCACCGGTTCCGGCGACATGGTCCTGGTCACCTCCGCCGAGGAGTTCACCGAACCGCTCGTCGAGAAGATCGCCGCACTCGCGGGCATCGGCTCCGCCGTCCGTACCGACGACGCGCACGGGCTGCTCGTCCGGCTCGACGGCGCCACCTCGCCGCAGCTCGTCACCGAACTGGTGCGCCTGGACGTGCCGTTGACCGGTGTCGGGCCGCACCGCCGCCTGGAGGACGCGTTCCTCACCCTGATCTCCGGAGGCTCCGCATGATCGCCACGGCAGAAACAGCAGAATCAGCAGAGGCGGCCGAGGCCCCCGAGGCGCCCGGATACCGTGCCCGGCGCACCCTTCCGCTGCGCGTGGAGGCCGTACGCCAGCTGCGCAGGCGGCGGACCCTGCTGATGGGCGGGGTGCTGGGCGCGCTGCCGTTCATCCTGATCATCGCGTTCGCCATCGGCGGGACCCCTGACGGCGGACCCGGGGGCGGTGACCGGGTCACTCTGATGGACACCGCGACCGCGTCCGCGGCGAACTTCGCGGCGACGTGCCTGTTCGTCTCGGCCGGCTTCCTGCTCGTGGTCCCCGTCGCACTGTTCTGCGGCGACACCGTCGCCTCCGAGGCCAGTTGGTCCTCGCTGCGCTACCTGCTGGCGGCGCCCGTGCCCCGGGCCCGGCTGCTGTGGAGCAAGCTCGTCGTGGCGCTCGGCTTCAGTCTCGCCGCGATGGTGCTGCTGCCGCTCGTCGCGCTGGCCGCGGGAGCCGCCGCGTACGGCTGGGGGCCGCTCGAACTGCCCACCGGCGGCGCGCTCGCGACCGGGGACACCGTGCCCAGGATCGCGCTCGTCGTCGCGTTCATCTTCGTCTCCCAACTCGTCACCGCAGGGCTGGCGTTCTGGCTGTCGACCAAGACGGACGCCCCGCTCGGCGCGGTCGGCGGAGCGGTCGGACTGACCATCGTCGGCAATGTGCTCGACGCGGTCACCGCGCTCGGCTCCTGGCGCGACTTCCTGCCCGCCCACTGGCAGTTCGCGTGGGCCGACGCGCTCCAGCCCGATCTGGAGTGGGCCGGCATGGCGAAGGGAGCGGCGATCTCGGTGACGTACGCCCTGATCCTGTTCGCCTTCGCCTTCCGGGGGTTCAGCCGTAAGGACATCGTGTCCTGACCTTGACATTCCGCCGGATCGCGGTCCGTCGTTGCCGCATCGAGATCCTTCCGCAACATCTTCGACGGCTCCCGCTCCCCCGCTCGCACGTCACATTCACAAGTGGTGACACGACGACACTGGGGGCCGGACGATGGGACGCGGGACACGGATGTACCGGGGAGCGGCAGGGCTGCTTCTCGCGGGGGGCGTACTGCTCACCGGCTGCTCGGCCGACGGCACGAGCGACAGGAGCGCCGCCGAGAGCGGCAAACGGGCGGCCGGTCCCGCACCGGCCGCCACCGGCGGGGCGCCCTCCGCGGGCGGGGCGGCCGGAGACGTGGCGAAGCCGGCCGACGGCTCGGAGAAGACGGACCGGCTGAGGGAGTCGGCCGCGCCCGACTACCTGTCCACCTTCGCGCTGGACGTGGACACCGCCTCGTACGGCTACGCGCGCCGCACGCTCGCCGACGGCAGGCTGCCGGGCCCGGAGACGGTACGCCCGGAGGAGTTCGTCAACAGCTTCCGCCAGGGCTACCGCCGCCCGGACGGCAACGGCTTCACGGTCTCCGTCGACGGTGCGCGGGCCGGCGCCGAGGACGGAGACTGGTCGCTGGTACGGGTCGGCCTCGCCACCAGGGCCGCGCCGAGCAGCGCCGAGCGGCCGCCCGCCGCCCTCACGTTCGTCGTCGACATCTCCGGATCGATGGCCTCGTCCGACCGCCTCGGCCTGGTGAAGACCTCGCTCGGCATCCTCACCGACGAGCTGCGCGACGACGACTCGGTCTCCCTGGTCACCTTCAGCGACGAGGCGAAGACCGTCCTGCCGATGACCCGGCTGAGGGACCACCGCGGCAGGATCCACGACGCCGTCGACTCCATGGAGCCCGCCGACTCCACCAACGTGGGCGCCGGCGTCCGGCGCGGCTACGAGGAGGCCGTCGACGGCCACCGCGAGGGTGCCAACAACCGTGTCGTCCTGCTCTCCGACGCACTCGCCAACACCGGCGACACCGACGCCGATGCGATCCTGGAACGCATCGACTCGGCCCGCCGGGACCACGGCATCACCCTCTTCGGGGTCGGCGTCGGCAGCGACTACGGCGACGCCCTGATGGAACGCCTCACCAACAAGGGCGACGGTCACACCACGTACATCGCCGACGAGGAGCAGGCCCGCAAGGTCTTCGTCGACCAGCTGCCCGCGCACATCGAACTGACGGCGCGCGACGCGAAGGCGCAGGTCGCCTTCGACCCGAAGACCGTGGAGAAGTTCAAGCTGATCGGCTACGAGAACCGCAAGGTCGCCGACGACGACTTCCGTGACGACAGCGTGGACGGCGGCGAGATCGGCCCCGGTCACACGGTGACGGCGCTCTACGCCGTACGCCTGCGGGACGGAGCCTCCGGTCACGTCGCCACCGCGACCGTGCGCTGGCTGGACCCCGAGTCCCGGGCGGCGCACGAGGAGACCGGCTCCGTCGAGACCGGCGCGATCGACGGCAGGCTCTGGGGCGGAAGCAGTGCCCGGCTCCAAGTGACGGCAGTCGCCGCCTACTTCGCCGACCACCTGCGCGGCGGCGGTCTCCCGGGCGCACCCGGACTGGGTGAACTGGCAACCAGGGCCGAGGAACTGGCACGGACGACAGAGGACGCCTCGGTGACGAAGCTGGCCACCGCCATCGCCGAGGCGGACCGCCTCAAGGGCGCCCGCACCGACACCGGACCGGGTGCGGGCGAAGGCGAGATGGACTGACCGGCGCATCACGCCGCGGCGGGGGACCGGCCGTGCAGGCTTGCGGATTCAGCCTGTACGGCCGGTCCCGCAGGCCATGATGGGCCCATGGCCTCCCTGTTCCTGACGCTCGCCGTGATCACGACCGGCCTCTACGCCGGCTTCATGCTGACCTTCCTCGTCGCGATCATGCCCGGGCTCGCCGCGCTGCCCGACGCAGGCTTCACCGAGGCGATGCGCCGCTTCAACGAGAAGGTTCCCGGGCCCGCCTTCCTCGTTCTCTTCCTCGGCGTCATCGCCTTCCCGGCGGTTGCGGCCTTCACCGGGTACGGAGAGGACGGGTGGCCGCTGGTCGCCGCGGCGCTGGGGTGCGCCGTTGTCTCCCACCTGGTGACGATCGCGGGCAACATCCCGCTGAACCAGGCGCTGGCCGGCTCCGAGGGCGGCGACGACAGTGCGGCCCGTACCGCGTTCGAGACCCGCTGGAACGCCCTCCACCGTGTCCGCACGGCGCTCTCGCTGGCCGCCTTCGTCCTGCTGGCGGCCGCTGACGTCTGACGGGTGCGGGGACCGTCCCGGCGGTTGTCCGACGGGGCGCGGGCACCCGCCTCGGGGGCGCGTGACGGGGTGCGGGCACCCGCCTCGGCGGACGCATGACGAGGTGCGGGCGGTCGCGGTCAGGCCAGACGGGGCGCGGGCGTCGCGGTCAGGCCAGGTGGAAGACCTCGGTGAGCGGCACCATGGCCTCGTCCGCCGCCTCCGGCTGCTCGAAGAAGCCCGCCATGTCACGCTGCCACCGCTCGTTGACCTCGGTCCCGGCCATCGCCTCACGGGCCGCGTCGAAGTCCTCCGTCTCCAGATATCCGACGAGCAGCCCGTCCTCCCGCAGGAACAGCGAGTAGTTGTGCCAGCCCGCCTCGGAGAGCGCGGCGAGCATGTCCGGCCAGACGGCGGAGTGGCGCTCGCGGTATTCGGCGATGCGGTCCTTGCGTACGTTCAGCAGGAAGCAGACACGCTGCATGATCGGGACTCCCGGGCGAGGGGCGCCGGTGCGGGGCCGCAGGGCGCCCGTACTGAAAGGTTTCAATCGAGCTCGTCGAAAGTTAGACGGGCGACGGGCGCCGGGTCAATGGCGCAGACGGCCCGGCCGCCCCGCAGGTGCGATCGACGGCCCGCGGTCCCCGGCGCCTACCAGGGCAGAGGGCCCGCCGCGTCGAAGTAGCCGCCGGTCGGCCCGTCCGGCCCCGTCCGGGCCATCCGCACGATGATCTCGGCGCCCTGCTCGACGGTCTGCGCGCCCTCGTGCCGGTTCAGATCCGTCGCGGTGTAGCCGGGCTCCACGGCGTTGATCCGCATCTGCGGGAACGCCTTGGCGAACTGCACCGTGAGCATGTTGACCGTCGTCTTGGAGGCCGGGTAGGCGACACCCGGGTAGCCCTTGCCGGCCTGGGCCAGTGAGGCGAGGCTGCTGCTGACGTTGACCACGACCGGGGCGGCGGAACGTTCCAGCAGGGGCAGGAAGGCGTGGGTCACCCGGACCAGTCCGAAGACGTTGGTCTCGAAGACCTCCCGCATCACGTCGGCGGTCAGCTCCGCGGCTCCGATGATGCCGCCTTCCGGTGATCGCACCTCGATTCCGGCGTTGTTGATCAGCACGTCCAGGCCGCCGTCGGCCTCGATGGCGGCCGCTGCGGCGGCGACCGACGCGTCGTCGGTGACGTCGAGTTGCACGAACCGTGCGCCGAGCGCGGCCGCGGCCGCCGAGCCCCGCTCGATGTCGCGCGCTCCCACGTAGACGGTGTGGCCCGCGGCAGTGAGGCGGCGGGCGGTCTCGTGGCCGAGGCCCTTGTTGGCCCCGGTGATCAAAGTTGTCGTCATGGGGCCAGCGTCCTCCCGGGGCGATGCGGCCCGCCATCGGTTTACGACCGCCGCCCCCCGGGTCGCCTGCCCCCGGGCCGCCCGCCGGGCCGCTCGCCCCTCGGGGCCCCAGTCCGCCGGATCGCGCGCCCCCGGGCCGCTCGTCCGCCGGGTCGGGGCTGTGGTGCGGTGCTTACGCGTTCGCTACGTCGCCCTCGCTACCGTGCTGTGACCTGCTGAAAAGGCCCTCCCGAAGGAGGGCCTGATATGGGCTGGGCTGATGCGCCCCCGGCAGGACTCGAACCTGCGGCCAAGCGCTTAGAAGGCGCCTGCTCTATCCACTGAGCTACGGGGGCCGGGTGGTGGCCTGAAGCCCTGGACCCGGGCGGTCCGTGACCTTGCCGGGACAAGGATAGGGCTCCGATTGTCTCGGCCCGGTTGCTTCACCTGCGTGGCACGATGTGGAGGTTCGGTGAAGCGAGACGATAATCGCAGGTGGGTGCGATTCATGCATCGCTTTTGACGCCTGACGCCCCGGGTGTTGTGCACTCGTTATGCCTGCGCCCCACTCGTCCCCTCTGTCCGGACGGAGGAACCGGCGCGCAGAGGTGTCTATACGCTTCAAAAAGGCGCCAAAATTGGGCATTCTTCGCATGTGGTGACCTTGGACGTACGGCCTCAGCTCATCGACGCACTTTCCGCCCTGCGCGACCGTGTCGCTGCCGTGCGTCTTCCACTCCCGCTCCCAGGAGCTCCACGCGCCCGGCAGACCAGGATCGAGCTGCTCGCCCAGCTCGACGACTACCTGCTGCCCCGGCTCAAGGACCCCGAGGCCCCCCTCCTCGCAGTCATCGGCGGATCCACCGGCGCGGGCAAGTCGACGCTCGTCAACTCGCTCGTCGGGCGGCGTGTCAGCGAAGCCGGGGTGCTGCGGCCCACCACGCGGACGCCGGTGCTCGTCTGCCATCCGGATGATCATCACTGGTTCGCCGACATCCGGGTGCTGCCCCAGCTCACCCGCGTATGGCTGCCGCCCGAGGAGTCCGCCGACCCCGGCCAGTGCGACGACCTCGACGGACTCGACGGGAGCGCGGCCGAGGAAGGGACCGCACTGCGCGTGGAGACCGCCGCCGGACTGCCGCGCGGCCTCGCCCTGCTGGACGCTCCCGACATCGACTCGCTCGTCGTACGCAACCGGGTCCTGGCCGCCGAACTCATCTGCGCGGCGGACGTCTGGGTCATGGTGACCACCGCCTCCCGCTACGCCGACGCCGTGCCCTGGCATCTGCTGCGTACGGCCAAGGAGTACGACGCCTCGCTCGTCACCGTCCTCGACCGGGTACCGCACCAGGTCATCGCGGAGGTCTCCCGGCAGTACGGCGCACTGCTCACCAAGGCCGGACTCGGCGAGGTGCCGCGCTTCACCATCCCCGAACTGCCCGAGTCCGCCGGCGGCGGCAGCGGACTGCTCCCCACCACCGCCGTCGCCCCGCTGCGGGCCTGGCTCACCCACCGCGCGCAGGACCCGGCGGCCCGTCAGCAGGCGGTCGGGCGGACGGCGGCCGGGGTCATCGACTCCCTCGACGTCCGGATGCCGGCCCTCGCCGGAGCCGTCGCGGCGCAGTACGCGGCCGCCGTACGGCTCACGGGCGTGGTGGAGGAGGCGTACCGCAAGGAGGGCGCCCGCGTCCGCAAGCGGCTCCAGAGCGGCGGGGCACTCGCCGGTGACGCCCGGACCCGGTGGCGCGGCTACCCGCTCTACAGCACCTCGGAGGAAGTGCTCGACGCGCTCGTGGAATCGCTCGCCGCGCTCCTGGAGTGCGCGGTGGCCGCCGCCGACGAAACGATCCGTACGACCTGGCGGCGGGAACCCGCGGCGGCCGTCCTCGGCTTCGAGTCCGCAGGCCGGGAAGCGGGCGGCTGGGGGCCGCCCGAGGACATCCGCGGCCGGATCGCCATGACTGTACGGAGGTGGCGCCGGGTCCTGGAGGAACTGGCCGAGGAGGAGGTGCGGCTCATGGAACGCAACACCGCACCCGACACCGAGACCGTTGCCGCACTCCTCGCCGCCGCCGTCCTCGGCGGACGCCGGGCCCGCACCGCCGGAGAGGAACTGGCCGAACGCATCGGCGTCCAGGGCGCCCTGCGGCTGCGCGACAAGGGCGGCGCGCTGCTCACCACCTACCTCGACCAGGTGCTCGGCGGCGAACGCGACCGCCGGCTCGCCCCGCTGGACGCGCTCGACGTGGCCCCCGAGCCGCAGGCCGAACTGATCGCCGCGTTGTCCGTACTGCAGAAGGAGAGGTGGCAGCGATGACTGCCGTCACTGACGAAGGTCCGGGACAGGGCCGAGGACCGGCACCCGGGCGTGGCCCGGACGCTTCCGGTCAGGTCGGTTCCGGCTCGGTCGGTTCCGACCCGGGTCGTTCCGGCCCGGCCGGTTCAGGTCCGGGCGGATCCGGGAGCGGCGAGCGCCCCGGGTACGACGACGGCAGGCCGCCCGGCGGCTGGGACGACGGGCTCATCGCCCGCCGGGCAGCGGCCGCCACCGAGGAGACCGCGTCCGACGAGGCCCCCGCAGCAGTCCCGGAGGAAGACGTACGGCCCCAGGTCGAGGCGTACGTGCCCTCCGACAGCCCGCTCAGCTCGCGCCTGGACGCGCTGCGCGAACTCGTCGGCCTCTCCAGGGCCCGGCTGGAGCGGGCCGACCTCGCCGAAGCGGGGCGGGTGCTCGACGAGGCGGCGGCCCGCCGACGGCTCTCCTCCCGCCACACCGTCGTCGCCATCGCCGGAGCGAGCGGCAGCGGCAAGTCGACGCTCTTCAACTCCCTCGCGGGCGCTCAGATCTCCGAGACCGGGCTCCGCAGGCCCACCACATCCTCGCCCCTCGCCTGCTCCTGGACGGACGGTGCCGCGGGGCTGCTGGACCGGCTCGCGATCCCCGGGCGGCTCAGGCGCAGGCCGCAGCCGGGCAGCGCGGCGGCGGACGAGGCGCTCCAGGGCCTCGTCCTGGTCGACCTGCCCGACCACGACTCGGCGGCGCGGGGACACCGCGACCAGGTGGACCGGGTGCTGGCGCTCGTCGACGCGGTGATCTGGGTGGTGGACCCGGAGAAGTACGCGGATGCCGCTCTCCACGAGCGCTACCTGCGCCCGCTCGCCGGACACGCGGAGGTCACCTTCGTCGTCCTCAACCAGATCGACCGGCTGCCCGGCGAGGCCGCCGACCAGGTCCTGGACGACCTGCGCCGGCTCCTCGACGAGGACGGCATGGCGCTGGGCGAACACGGCGAACCCGGCGCCACCGTCCTGTCCCTGTCCGCGCTCACCGGCGACGGAGTCGGCGAACTGCGCGAACTCCTGGGCCGGTTCGTCCAGGACCGTACGGCGGCCACGCGCCGGCTCTCCGCGGATGTGGACGCCGCCGCGGACCGGCTCCGTCCGGTGTACGTCGCCGAGGGCCGGCCGGGACTGGGTGAGCGGGCCCGGGAGGAGTTCGCCGACCGCCTCGCGGAGGCCGTCGGCGCCGCCGCCGCGGGACAGGCCGCCGAACGCGAATGGCGCCGCAACGCCGGACGGGCGTGCGGGACGCCGTGGCTGAGGCTGTGGCGCTGGTACGAGTCGACCCGTCAGCCCGGCGGCCCGGACCGGGGCGCTCTGGGCGCCCCGCCCGAGGAACAGCTCACCGCACGCCAGCGCGTCGAGCAGGCCGTGCGCACGGTGGCCGACGACGCGGCCGACGGACTGCCCGGGCCCTGGGCGCAGGCGGTGCGCGAGGCCGCCGTGCACGGGGCGCAGGGGCTGCCGGAGGCACTGGACGAACTGGCGGAGCGGGCCGGGGAGCCGGTGGGCCGGGATCCGGACGACAGCGGTAAGGCCGGTGCGGCGGCGACAGGTCGTCGAGGGGGAGCGCCCCAGGTCCAGGCGGGGCGCGGTACGAAGCCCCCGCGGCCGGCCTGGTGGCCGGCGGCCGTGCTGGCACAGGTGGCGATGACGCTGCTGCAGATCTTCGGCGGTCTGTGGCTGGCCGGTCAGATCATCGGTGTCCTGCAGCCGGGGCTGCTGACGCCCGCTCTGGTGATGCTGGCGGGCATCATCGGCGGCCCGTTGGTGGAATGGTCGTGTGCGGCGGCTGCTCGGGGGCCGGCGCGCCGGTACGGCCAGGAGGCCGAACGCAGGCTGCGCGAGGCGGCGGCGGCGTGTGGGCGCGCGCGGGTGCTCGACCCCGTATCGGCGGAACTGGTGCGCTATCGGGAGGTGCGCGAGCGCTTCGTGGCGGTGACGGAGTTTTCCACAACGGGCCGTTAGTCCACAGGCTTCAGCAGGAATTCCGCCTTCCCTTCAGCATGGGATCAGTGACCGGACGCAGGAGTGCGGTCACCGATATCCGGACCGAAGGGGAGGCGGAGTCATGAACGAGACCTTGGTGACGCTGGTGGGGAACGCGGCGACCGGTGTGGAGTTCCGGGAAACGGCGAGCGGAGGAATGGCGCGATTCCGGTTCGCGGTGACGCCGCGGCGATGGGACCGGGAGAAGGAGCTCTGGACGGACGGGCACACCAGCTTCTACACGGTGTGGGCCTGGCGCACTCTGGCAACGAATCTGACGGGTTCCGTGGCCGTGGGGGAGCCCTTGGTGGTGCACGGCAGGCTGAAGGTGCGCGAGGAGGAACGCGAGGGGCAGCGCCGGACCTTCGTGGACATCGAGGCGGTGGCGGTGGGACACGATCTGACCCGGGGGACGTCGGCCTTCCGGCGCGTGGTCAAGGGCGAGCCGGGGCTGACGGCGCGGAACGGCACGCGGAGGGCCGACGAGCCGGACCAGTGGGCCGTGCGGGACCGTCCGGCGGTGCGCGAACAGCCCGCGGACCGGGCGGAGAAGAGGGATGCGGAGCATGAGCCGGCAGGCGCTGTCCGGGCGGAACGCCCTGCCGGCAGGCGTCGGACGGTACGTCAGAAGGCCGATCCGGAACTGGTGTCGGCGCCCTGACGCCTCATCCGGCGCGGCCACCGAGGACCGCATTCCGGCCCGCCCCCACCCCTTCGTCCCCTCCTCGGTCCTCTCCCCTTCCTCTCCCGGTCCTCTCTCCGGGGCGGACGTTACCCGGGATAACGATTCCGATTCGGAATGGTTGTCAGACGGTATGACGGGGGACTGTGCTTCGCTCGGTCTTTAGGATTCCTCAGTACTCACAGGGCACTTGAGTTGGCTGGCGGGACATTCCCCACACGCGTAACGGACGCGAGGGTCTCGCCCGGAGGGGAATTCTGTGTTTTCTGCTTCTTCAGCGACCGCCTCGTCATCCGCGACGACGGCCGAACCCCGACGGACCCGGGGCATAGCCCGGCTGGCCGCTTCGGTGGTGGCATCCGGCCTGGTCGTGGCCGGCGCCCTCACCGGCGCGGGCGGCGCGGTCGCCGACGAGGCGCCCCCGCACCAGGGCGGTGCGACCGCCACCCTGGACGGGCTGAAGACGTTCGACAGCGCGGTCCTGCGCGCCGACGGCAAGAACCAGAAGCTGCCCGCAGGGCTCTTCGAGATGACGGTCGACGGCGGCGGCAAGTTCAAGACGTACTGCATCGACATCCACAACCCCACTCAGGACCAGGCGAAGTACCTGGAGACTCCCTGGAACCAGACCTCGCTCGGCACGAACAGGAACGCCGGCAAGATCCGCTGGATCCTGGAGCACTCCTACCCGAAGATCGACGACCTCCAGGCGCTCGCCAGGGCGGCCGGCACGGGCCAGCTCACCGAGCGGACCGCGGCGGCCGGCACCCAGGTCGCCATCTGGCGCTACTCGGACAACGCCGACGTGACCGCGTCCGACGGCCAGGCGGAGAAGCTCGCCGACTGGTTGCAGAAGTCGGCCACCGACACCGCCGAGCCCAAGGCGTCTCTCGCCCTGGACCCGGTCGCGGTGTCCGGCAACTCCGGCAAGCGCGTCGGCCCCGTCACCGTCCGCACCAACGCCGGACAGGTGTCGGTGACGCCGCCCGCGGACGCCGCCAGCGGCGTCAGGATCACGGACAAGAACGGCAAGGCCGTCACCACGGCCTCCAACGGCTCCCAGATCTACTTCGACATCCCGGCGGGCGCCGCCGACGGCTCCGCGTCCCTGACGGTCCAGGCCACCACCTCGGTCCCCGTGGGCCGGGCCTTCGCCGGTGCCACCAAGAGCCAGACGCAGATCCTGGCCGGCTCCAGCGAGTCCACGGTCTCCGCGAGCGCCACCGCGACCTGGGCCGGCAAGGGTGCGATCCCGGCCGTCACCGCGAAGAAGAACTGCGCCAAGGGCGGCGTGGACGTCACCACCAGCAACACGGGCGACGAAGCCTTCACGTACGAACTGGGCGGCGCGGAGCACACCGTGGAGCCCGGCAAGACCGAGACGGTCACCGTCCCGGTCGCCGAGGACCAGGCGTACGACGTCACGGTCACCGGACCGGGCGGGTTCAGCCGCACGTTCAAGGGCGTCCTGGACTGCAAGACCACCGGCAACGGCACGGACGGCCTCACCACCCAGACCGCCGAACAGCCCACCACGACCACCGCCACGGCAGGCGGCGGCACGGCGGGCGCCGAAGGCAACCTGGCCGAGACCGGCAGCTCCAACGCCACCCCGATGATCGCGGGCATCGCGATCGGCCTGGTCGTCATCGGCGGCGGCGCTGTCTTCTTCCTCCGCCGGCGCAACGGCCAGTCCGCGGGCGAGTGACGAGCACGTACCCCAGGCGCACAGTCACGACGCGCTGACCACGGCCCCGGTAACGCTGCGGCGTACCGGGGCCTTCGCGTACCCGCAGGCCGTGCCGTTCCCGGCTGAGCTGCTTCCTGTCGCGCTGCTTCCTGGCCGCGCAGCTTCCTGCCGTGCTGTTCCCGGCTGAGCTGCTTTCTGTCGTGCCGTCCCGGTCGAGCTGCCCCCGCCTTGCGCCGGGGCCGGTCCGCCCGTGATCAGGCCAGGGTGAGGAAGAGCTTCTCCAGTTCCGCCTCGTTCATGGCGGGGGTGCCGCCGTCCTCGGGGGCGGTCAGGCACTCGCGCATGCTGCCGGCGATGATCTTGAAGCCGGCGCGGTCCAGTGCACGGCTGACAGCGGCGAGCTGGGTCACCACGTCCCGGCAGTCGCGGCCCTCCTCGACCATGGCGACGACCCCCGCCAACTGTCCCTGGGCGCGGCGCAGACGGTTGAGCACCGCGCGGGCCGAAGCCGCGTTCCCGAGGGTCGCGTCCGCGACGGTCGCGTCCGTAGTGGTGGCATCCGTGGCGGTCGCGTCCGCGACGGTCGCTTCCCGGGCGGTCGCTTCCCGGGCGGTCGAGGCAGCGGTCCCGCCGCTGTCCTGGGCGGGGTTCATCGGTCGAGTTCCGCGACGAGCCGGGCGAGCGCGTCGTCCAGTCTGCGCGTGGCCTCGTCCGCGACCGGGGCGATGGTGTCGAGACCGGTCATCGTGACCATGGTGGCGGGGTCCAGTGCCTGCACCACCGTCCTGGAGCCCTCGGTGCGAATCACCACGTTGCAGGGCAGCAGGAGTCCGATGTCGCGGTCGGCGTCGAGGGCTCGCTCCGCCAGCTGCGGGTTGCAGGCGCCCAGGATCAGGTAGTCCTCCATGTCCCGGCCGAGCTTGGCCTTGAGGGTCGCGGTCACGTCGATCTCGGTGAGCACTCCGAAGCCCTGATCGGCAAGGGCCTCACGAGCGGCGGCCACGGTACGGGCGAAGTCGGCACGGACGCGCACAGTCCTGTCGTATCCCATGATCTTCCTTCCTGAGAGCGGAGAAATGGGTCGATTTCACTCCGACTATACCCCCGGGGGTAATCTGTTACGGTGGTTTTAATACCCTGGGGGGTATCGAGTTCAGAGAGTGAGCAACGCATGTTCTTCGTGGAAACCATCGAGATCGAGGGTTTGGGCAACCGGCACTATCTGGCCGGGGGCGCCCAGGCCGCGGTCGCGGTCGATCCGCCGCGTGACATCGACCAGGTGATCGCGGCTGCCGCGCAGCGCGGGGTGCGCATCACGCACGTCGTGGAGACACACATTCACAACGACTACGTGACCGGCGGACCGGAGCTGGCCCGGCTGACCGGCGCCGCCTATCTGGTGCCGGCCGCCGCCCAGGTCTCCTTCGCCCGCCTCCCCGTCAGCGACGGCGACGTGATCGAGGTCGACGAGGAACTGTCCGTACGAGCCGTGGCCACTCCCGGTCACACCCCGCACCACACCGCCTACGTCCTGGAGGACGGCGGGACACCGGTCGCCGCGTTCACCGGCGGTTCCCTGCTCATCGGCACCGTGGGCCGCCCCGACCTGGTCGAGCCCCGCCTCACCGAACGCCTCGCCCGTGCCCAGCACGCCTCCGCGCACCGGCTGGCCGCGGAGCTGCCCGACGCCACCGCGGTCCTGCCCACCCACGGGTTCGGCAGCTTCTGCTCCTCCGGACAGGCAGAGGGCGACGCGAGCACCATCGGCCGCGAGAAGACCGTGAACGCCGCCTTGTCCCAGGACGTCGACTCCTTCGTCGCCGACCTGCTGGCGGGCCTGGAGGACGTCCCCGCCTACTACGCGCACATGGGCCCTGCCAACTCGGCCGGCCCCGCCCCTGTCGACCTGACCTCGCCCCGCCGTGCGGACGCGAAGGAGATCGCCGACCGCCTCGCGGCCGGCGAGTGGGTGGTGGATCTGCGCAACCGTGTCGCGTTCGCCCAGGGCCACGTGGCCGGCTCGTTCAACTTCGAGGCCGACGGGAAGATCGCCACCTACCTGGCGTGGATGATCCCCTGGGGCAAGCCCGTCACCCTGCTCGCCGAGACGGCCGAGCAGCTCGCCGAAGCCCAGCGCGAACTGGTCCGGGTCGGGATCGACCGTCCCGCAGCCGCCGCGACCGGGGCCCCGTCCGACTGGCTGCGCCCGGGCGACGCTCCGGCCTCGTTCCGCCGCGCGGACTTCGCCGGCCTGGCAGCCGAGTTCTCCGGGGCGGCGCACGCGCCCGTGATCCTGGACGTGCGCCGCGATTCCGAGCGGGCGGGCGGGTACATCGAGGGCTCGGTCCACATTCCCGTGCACGCACTGCACCAGCGGATCGGCGAGGTGCCCGCCGGAGAAGTGTGGGTGCACTGTGCCGGCGGCATGCGGGCCGCGATCGCGGCCTCGCTGCTGGACGCGGCCGGGCGCGACGTGGTCGCCGTCGACGACGGCTTCGACCGGGCCGCAGCGGCCGGGCTGACCATCCGCACCGCAGCTTGAACCCGCATCCGACCGAGAGGAGCCCCGCCATGCCCGTCCTTCCCACCGGTCCCGGCCGGCTCGATGTCGGGGAGGCCCACCGCATGTTCCGCGAAGCCACCGCCGTCCTCCTGGATGTGCGGGAGGCCGAGGAGTGGCGGGCCGGGCACGTCCCCGGTGCGCTGCACCTGCCGCTGTCCCGGCTGACGGCCGGAGCGAAACTGCCGGGCACGGCGGAAAAGGCGCGCCTCGTACTGATCTGCCGCTCCGGGAAGCGTTCGCAGGACGCCGCCCGCCTGCTGTGTGAACGGGGCTCGGACGCGGTCGACGTCACGGGCGGCATGAAGGAATGGGTGCGTCAGGGACTGCCGGTCCAGGACACTGCCGGGGCGCCGGGAACAGTCATATGAGCGTGCTCCTCCTTGCCCTGGTGGCGGGAGCGGTGGTCGGCCTGGCCCTGGGCGGACTGGGCGGTGGCGGCAGCGTCCTGGCGGTTCCCGCGCTGATCTACCTGCTCGGCTTCAGTCCCGTGGCCGCCACCACCGCCAGTCTGATCATCGTCGCCGCGACATCCATCAGTTCCCTGGTCGCCCACGCCCGGGACGGCAACGTCCGCTGGCGTTCCGGTCTGCTGTTCGCCGCCGCAGGCATCGGCCCCGCCATGCTCGGCGGCCTCGTCGCCGGCCACCTGCCCGCCCCGGTACTGACCGCCGCGTTCTCGGTGATCGCCGCACTCGCCGCCTGGCGCATGCTCCGCCCGAGCAGCCCCGCACCGGACCATCCACCACGGCCGGCCCGGGCAGCAGGGGCCGGAGCGGGCCTCGGCGCCGTCACCGGCGTACTCGGCGTCGGTGGAGGCTTCCTCGCCGTACCGGCCCTCGTCGGTGTCCTCGGCCTGCGCATGAAGGCAGCCGTTGGCACCAGCCTCCTGGTCATCGTCATCAACTCAGTCGCCGCGCTGGCCACCCGCACCGGCACCGCCGAGGGGCTCGACTGGGCCGTCATCGCTCCCTTCACCGGAGCCGCGATCCTCGGCGCCTGGGACGGCAAACGCCTCGCCGCGAAGATCTCCGGCAACCGCCTGCAGCACGTCTTCGCCTACGTACTGCTCGCAGTGGCCGCCCTCATGCTCCTCGACACCCTCGTCTGAACCATCCCACCCGAACCGAAGGACAGAACGAACCATGACCCCGACTCTCACCACCACCGACGTCCGTGAACGCCTCCACACCCTCGTCGTCATCGACGTACGCACGCCCGGTGAATACGCCGGCGGACATCTGCCCGGAGCCCACAACATCCCTCTCGACGACCTCGAACACGCGCTGCCCACCCTCCGCGAGGCGTCCGGCCGAGGCGACCTCCTCATGGTCTGCGCCTCCGGAACCCGCTCACAGAACGCGGGCGCCACGCTGTCCCGCAACGGCATACCCGCTGCCAGCCTCGAAGGCGGAACCGCCGCCTGGGCCTCGACAGGCGGCGAACTGCACCGCCCGGCCACCACGACAGCGACCACCTGGGCCATGGACCGCCAGGTCCGGCTCACCGCGGGCTCCCTCGTCCTGCTCGGGCTGCTCCTCGGCCAGGTGATCCACCCCGCCTTCCAGCTGCTCTCCGCCGGCGTCGCCGCCGGCCTCGTCTACTCCGCCCTCTCCAACAGCTGCGCCATGGCCACCCTGCTCGGCAAGCTCCCCTGGAACCGCGCCGGCCGTGCCGGCCTCGACGACACCCTCACAGCCCTGCGCAACCACTGACCGCGACGCGGCGGCACCCCGGCCCGTACGGGGAATCGGGGCATTCGACGGCGACAGCCGGTGCCGGGCCCGCCACCCGGGCCGCGCCCGGCGAACCAGGGAGTTCTGGAAGGCCGTGCGGGTTCCGGTACCTATGTAGCCGAGCCGAGCCGAGCCCCGGCCGCGCGTCCGGGTGGTGCGTTCCTCGGCCCGCGAGCAGCGTGACGATTCCCCGTTCCGTGTCGACATGCAGGCTGTGGGCAGGCATGGGGACGGGGAGAGTCGGACCGAGGCCAAGGTCCCGGCGCCGGCGGAGATCGCGGCGCGGCTCGGTGTCGCCGAAGGCGATCTGTGCGTCCGGACCGTTTACGAGTTCCTGGCCGATGGCAAGCCGGTGCAGTTGTCGACGAGCTGGGAGCCGTGCGACCTCACTGCCGGCACGCTCGTCGTCCTTCCCGAGGGAGGGCCGCACGCCGGGGCAGGCGTCGTGAACCGTATGGCTGCGATCGGGGTCACGGTCAGCCATGCCGTCGAGCAGCCGGAGCCGCGGCAGGCGACTTCGGAGGAGGCGTCTCTCCTCGGCATTCAGAAGGCCGCTCTTGTCACCCACATCAGGCGGACGTACTACAGCGACCAGGGGCGGCCGGTAGAGACGGCTGACATTGTCGTGCCCGCCGCCTATGCGA
The DNA here is from genome assembly GCF_044756845.1 of Streptomyces sp. NPDC091416. NCBI lineage: Bacteria > Bacillati > Actinomycetota > Actinomycetes > Kitasatosporales > Streptomycetaceae > Streptomyces > Streptomyces sp. NPDC091416. The sequence continues at coordinate 492,893 of NZ_JBIVTU010000002.1, read as the reverse complement.
GATCGTTTACGAGATATCCCGGTCAGTCGTCACTAGGTTCCGGATGGGCGCCAACTTGGCTGTGTGCCTCAGTTGGCGTCGAACGCCGAGCGGGCTTCAAGGGCCGAGTGGAACGCACGGACGGGTGCGAGCTGTCCGAGGGAGGGTGGGACCGTGACGGCAAACAGTGAGCGGGAGCGCTGGGAGTGGGTGCCGGCGGTCGGCGTGGGGCCCTTGCGGTTCGGGATGAGTCCGGCCGATGTCTCCGTCGCGCTCCAGGTCCTCGCCCCGCAGGAACGGGTTGGCGGACCGTACTCACAGGAGAACTTCGCCGACGGGGTGAAGGTCTTCTACGACGACGACGGGGGCGGGCTGGCGTGCGTGTCCTTGGATGCGTGTGTGGGCCCTCAGGCCTTCCTCGCAGGTGTGGCGCTGGCCGGCCGTGATCCCGAGCAGGCGCACCAATTCCTCCTGGATCACGCCTCTGAGCACGGAAACTGCTTGCTCTACACGCCCGATGACTCCCCTGCCTTGGCTGATCTCGGGTTGCTTCTGCGGGCTCAGCGGGTCGGCGATGTGCTCTTGTCGCGGCCGCTCTTCGTGATCGAGGAGTGGCTCGAATCGGAGTACTACCGCGACCGTCTCCCGCTGGAAGGCGTCGCGGTCGTGCACGTATGGAACGAGCCCTCGTAAGGCGACTCGCGCGTGATTGTGCCGTGGCGTCTCCGGTAGCTCTGGGCCGTCTGTGGGCCGTGCGACGCCGCCCGAGGCCGACAACCAGCGACCGACAGTGACAGTCCAGCTACCGGGGATCGGCCGGAATCCCCAGGTCAGGCCCACCCACCGATACGGGTTTCCGTCAAGAGGTAGCCGTCAGGCAAGATGGGGTGTATCTGCCCACTCATCGATTGCCGGACGGTTTCTCTTGGCTGAGTACATCTACACGATGCGCAAGACACGCAAGGCGCACGGCGACAAGGTCATCCTTGATGACGTGACGCTGAGCTTCCTGCCCGGCGCGAAGATCGGTGTGGTGGGTCCCAACGGTGCCGGTAAGTCCACGGTGCTGAAGATCATGGCGGGCCTGGAGCAGCCGTCCAACGGTGATGCCTTCCTGTCGCCCGGGTTCAGTGTCGGCATCCTCATGCAGGAGCCCCACCTCGACGAGTCGAAGACCGTGCTGGAGAACGTCCAGGACGGCGCCGCCGAGATCATGGGCAAGCTGAAGCGGTTCAACGAGGTCGCCGAGCTCATGGCGACCGACTACTCCGACGCGCTCATGGACGAGATGGGCAAGCTCCAGGAGGACCTGGACCACGCCAACGCGTGGGACCTGGATGCTCAGCTGGAGCAGGCCATGGACGCGCTGGGCTGCCCGCCCGGCGACTGGCCCGTCACGAATCTGTCCGGTGGTGAGAAGCGCCGCGTCGCGCTCTGCAAGCTCCTCATCGAGGCGCCCGACCTGCTGCTGCTCGACGAGCCCACCAACCACCTCGACGCCGAGTCGGTGAACTGGCTGGAGCAGCACCTCTCGAAGTACTCCGGAGCCGTGGTCGCCGTCACCCACGACCGGTACTTCCTGAACAACGTCGCCGAGTGGATCCTCGAGCTCGACCGCGGCCGCGCCATCCCGTACGAGGGCAACTACTCCACGTACCTGGAGAAGAAGGCCACCCGCCTCAAGGTCGAGGGCCGCAAGGACGAGAAGCGGCAGAAGCGGCTCAAGGAAGAGCTGGAGTGGGTGCGGTCGAACGCCAAGGGGCGCCAGACCAAGTCCAAGGCGCGTCTCGCCCGGTACGAGGAGATGGCGGCCGAGGCGGACAAGATGCGGAAGCTGGACTTCGAGGAGATCCAGATTCCGCCGGGCCCGCGGCTCGGTTCCATCGTCGTCGAGGTCGAGAACCTCTCCAAGGCCTTCGGCGACAAGGTCCTCATCGACGACCTGTCGTTCACGCTGCCGCGTAACGGCATCGTCGGCATCATCGGTCCGAACGGCGCGGGCAAGACCACGCTGTTCAAGATGATCCAGGGCCTGGAGACGCCGGACAGCGGCTCCATCAAGGTCGGCGACACGGTCAAGATCAGTTACGTCGACCAGAGCCGCGCCAACATCGACCCGAAGAAGACGCTGTGGGCGGTCGTCTCGGACGAGCTGGACTACATCAACGTCGGTCAGGTCGAGATGCCGTCGAGGGCGTATGTCTCCGCCTTCGGCTTCAAGGGTCCGGACCAGCAGAAGCCGGCCGGTGTGCTCTCCGGTGGTGAGCGCAACCGCCTCAACCTGGCGCTGACGCTCAAGGAGGGCGGCAACCTGCTGCTCCTCGACGAGCCCACCAACGACCTCGACGTCGAGACCCTGTCCTCGCTCGAGAACGCGCTGCTGGAGTTCCCCGGTGCGGCCGTGGTCATCTCCCACGACCGCTGGTTCCTGGACCGCGTCGCCACGCACATCCTGGCGTACGAGGGCGAGTCCAAGTGGTACTGGTTCGAGGGCAACTTCGAGTCGTACGAGAAGAACAAGGTCGAGCGTCTCGGCGCGGACGCGGCCCGCCCGCACCGTGCCACGTACAAGAAGCTCACGCGAGGCTGATCGTCTTGGCTCGACACATCTACAGCTGCCCGCTGCGCTGGTCGGACATGGATGCCTTCGGGCACGTCAACAACGTGGTCTTCCTCCGCTACCTGGAGGAGGCGCGCATCGACTTCATGTTCCGGCTGGCGCCGGGCGACGGTTCGCCGTCGTTCGCCGGCGGGTCCGTCGTGGCCCGGCACGAGATCGACTACGTGCGCCCGCTGGTCCACCGGCACGCGCCGGTGACCGTCGAGTCGTGGGTCACGAAGATAGGTGCCGCCTCGCTCACGATCGCGTACGAGATCAAGGACCCGGAGCAGGTGTACGTACGGGCGTCGACCATCGTCGTGCCGTACAACCTGGCCGAGGAGCGGCCCCGGCGGATCACCGCGGAGGAGAAGCTCTTCCTCCAGGAGTACCTGGCCGAGGAGCCCGCGGCGGCATGACGGTGTCCGTGCAGTCGTTGCAGTTCGCCGACACGAGGGAGGCCGCGGATCTCGCGGCCTTCCTCGGCCGGCTGCTCCACTACGACCGTGCCGCGGCCGTACGGCTGCAGGCGGGCGGCGGCGCGCTGGCCGTGTTCGGCCGGCCGCCGTCGTTCGAGGTTCTGGCGATCAGGGCGGCGCGGCTGGCGGACACGCATCAGTTCGACGTGACCGTGTCCGCCGGAGAGCTCCTCGAGTCGCTGGAGGAGTCGACCCGCTCCGGCGCCCTGCCCGCACCGGTGACGGGGCCGCCCTGGACCGGTGTGCTGCCTCCGCGCGGCGGCTGGCAGGAGCAGCCGGGACTGCCGGGTCCCACCGCTCTGGGTGCGGCGGTGGGCGAGGCCGTCGCCGAGTTCCGTACGCGGGACGGGGCGCTGCCCGAGGACCGGCGCACACGGGCGGAGCGGGACCTCATCGGACGGGACATCTGGTCGCGGACCGTCGGCGGTACGGAGCTTCCGCTGCGCGCCGTGCACGCGGCGCAGGCCCTCGGGTTCCTGCGTGCCGCCCCGGACTTTCCCGTGGCCCTGCTGGCGTCCGGCGCCTGGCTGCGGCTGCGTACCCCTTACGGGTCCATCGCCCTGCGGCGGTCGGGCGCGGCGGGAGGCCTGGGGACGCTTGCCGTGTCCGTGGGCGGGTAGCACCCGCCCTCCGTGGGCGGGTAGCACCCGCCCTCCGTGGGCGGGTAGCACCCGCCCTCCGTGGGCGGACAGCACCCGCCCTCCGTGGGCGGACAGGACTGGCGAGAAGGCGCGTCACCAGCGCATGTGGACGTCCTCGGCCCAGCCCAGCAGGCGTTCGACGGGAATCTCGGTGCCGTCGTCGGTACGGACGCGCCCGTCGTAGTGGCCGAAGCACTGGTCGGTGCGGTTGTCGATCAGACCGGTCTCCGTGCGCGTCGACCGGTTGTGGAACGGGGTGAACGTCAGGTCCACCTGGCCGGACGACGGCGTACGGATGGTCCAGGGTGCGAGGTGGTCGGCCGGCGACCACTGCCAGTCCAGCTCCTCACCGATCTTGGTGAGCCGGCCGTCCACGCAGAGCCCGTTCTCGGTGGAGCCCGTGCCCGCCGTCCAGCGTCCGCCGAACTGGAGGCCCACCGTGTGGCCGCCGGTGCGTCCGGACGCGGCTCCCCAGTTCCAGTCGACCGTGCGCGGCCAGCGGCCGCGGCCGTGGTCCAGGACGGCCCAGGTGTCGTCGCCGTCGAACTCCAGGTACTCGGTGCCGATCCGGACCCGGCCCGACGCGGGGAGGGCGGTGTGCTTGGAGGTGTACTGGAAACGCCGTTCGCTCCACGGCACGACGACGGAGAGCGACTCGTGGTCCGGAGGCCGGGCGACCAGGAGGTCGACCTCCAGCGGCAGCAGGTCCTCGGTCAGGCAGCGGGCCCTGAGCCGGGTGCCGGCGTTCTCGTCGCGGATCTCGACCCGTACCTTGCCGCTGGACGGCCGCTCCGGGCCCACCACCACGTCCCGGGAGCCCGGGGCGCCCGCGACGGTGTCGGGGAGCTCGACGCCGAAACCGCCGGGGATGATCGCCGTGCGCTCCGACTCCAGCCCGCCCGGTGCGTATTCGAGCAGGTAGACCGTGTTCAGGGCGAGGAAGTCGAGATCGCTGACGGTCAGCGCCACCAGATGGGTGGGCGTCGTCACGCACCAGTACTCCCACCGCTTCGTCCGGCCCCAGCCGCGCAGGTTCGCGCGATGAAGAGGCGCCCGGGACCAGCCGACCGCAGCCGGGTTCAGGCTGCCGTCGGGCAGGCAGAGGTCGACCGGCTCGGTGATCTCGCGTTCGGACGTCGTCATGCGCGGATCCTATAAGGGGCCCGGCCGGCCCGGCCGGCGTGAGGTGGAGTACCGGATTCCGTACGCCTCGGCCGCGGGTCAGCCCTCGGTGTTCACCATCGACGCGGCCGCGTACGTGAGGTAGTCCCACAGCTGGCGCTCGTGCTCCGGGGCCAGCCCGAGCTCGTCCAGCGCCACCCGCATGTGGCTCAGCCAGGCGTCGTGCGCGGCGCGGTCCACCCGGAACGGCACATGCCGCATCCGCAGCCGGGGGTGGCCGCGCTCCTCGCTGTAGGTACGGGGACCACCCCAGTACTGCATCAGGAAGAGCGTGAACCGCTCCTCGGCCGGGCCCAGGTCCTCCTCCGGGTACATCGGCCGCAGCAGCGGGTCCTCGGCCACGCCCTCGTAGAAGCGGTGGACCAGGCGCCGGAAGGTGTCCTCGCCGCCGACCGCCTCGTAGAAGGTCAGCTCCTGCAGCGTGTCGCGCGGATTCTCAGTCACCCGTCCATGGTCGCAGACGCGTCGGCCGGGCAGGTGGCCCCAGGGGGCATGGATCGCGTCGGCCGGCCCCCGCCGTGAGCCCGGGGTGGTGGCTGCCCGGTCACTTCGTTGAAGTTCGTGATGCGAACTACTATGGTTCGTGTCACGAATGATTAATGCGGTCGTCGGGAGCGAGGGAACTGATGAGCGGAAATGTGCGGGCCGGGAACGTGAATCGTACGGTGGTGGTCATCGGCGGGGGATACGGCGGTGCGGCGGTCGCGAAGGCGCTCGACGAGGAGGCCGACGTCATCCTCGTCGAGCCCAAGGACGCGTTCGTGCACGCGGCGGGTTCACTTCGCGCGCTGGTCCGGCCGGACTGGGCGGACAACATCTTCTTCCCCTACGACACCCTCCTGCGGCGCGGCACCGTCCGTCGCGAGCGTGCCGCCGCCGTGGATCCCGGCGGGGTCACCCTGGCCTCCGGGGAGCGGATAGAGGCCGCGTACATGGTGCTCGCCACCGGCTCCGACTACCCGTTCCCGGCCAAGACGGAGACCGACCTGTCCGGCGAGGCGCTGCGGCGCATCCATGAGGCGCACGCCGAACTCGCCGCAGCCGAGCGGGTCCTGATCGCCGGGGCCGGCCCGGTCGGGCTGGAGCTGTCCGGTGAGATCAAGGCGGTCTGGCCGGACAAGCACGTGACCGTCACCGACCCCGCCGACCAGCTGGTGCCGGGCTTCCTGCCGGAGTTCCGTGAGGAGCTGCACCGCCAGCTGGACGCGCTCGGTGTGGAGCTGCGGCTGGGTACCGCCCTGGCCGGGCAGCCGCCGGCCGAGCCGGGCCGGGCCAAGCCGTTCACCGTGGCCACGGCCGACGGCGGCGAGATCTCCGCGGACATCTGGTTCCGCTGCTACGGCGGGCGCGCCAACGGCGACTACCTCGCCGACGGCCGGGTCGCCGTACGCACCCCGCTGGGCCGGGTCCGGGTCACCGAGGCGCTCAACGTCGAGGGCCACGACCACATCTATGCACTCGGGGACATCACGGACGTGGCCGAGGCCAAGATGGCCGGCCATGCGATGAAGCACGCCGACGTGGTCGCGGAGAACGTCCTCGCCCAGGTGCGCGGTGAGCGGCCCACGGCCACCTACCGGCCGTCCCCCGTGCCCTCGGCGCTGCTTCCGCTCGGCCCCGGCGGCGGGGTGGGGCAGGTGCCGTCACCCGAGGGGCCGGTCATCCTGCCAGCGGCCGCGGTCAGCGAGTACAAGGGTGCGGATCTGTTCATCGGGCGGTTCGCCGCGCTGTTCGGTGTGGCGCGCGGCCGATGACCTGAAGGTCCCGCCCGGCGGGCGGCGCTGCTTTCGGCGCACGCCCAGCGGCCTTTCGTGCGCTCAGGGAGCGGGCGGGGCGCTCTCGTCCGGTTCCATGAAGACCACGGGCACCTTGTTGCTCAGCACCAGCCGTTCGAGCAGCTTCGCGAGTTGATCGCGGTCGGCCCCGTCGAGGCCCGCCGACAGGGCGTCCACCCGTCGGCAGGTCCCGGCGTAGAACGCGTCGGCCAGTGCGTCGCCCTTCGCGGTGAGGGCGACCCGGACCGCGCGGCCGTCCTCGGGGTCGGGTTCGCGGCGCACCAGGCCGCGCTGGACGCTGCGGTCCACCAGGCCGGTGAGGCTGGACTTCGCGAGCCCCAGCATCGCGCCGAGCTCGCTCATTCCGTACGGCTGCACCATCAGTACGCACAGCAACTGTCCCTGCTGTGCCGTGATTCCGTGTTCGCGGCCGGAATCGGCGTACACGGCATTCACCAGGAACGAGGAGCGCACCAATGCGGTGACGATCCCCATCTGTCCGTGCCCGGCCTTTCGCATTTCCTCAGAATACGACAGGACGAGGTGGCGGGACGTCGCCGGGAGTGCTGACATTCGTCGTGCGAACTATGTGCGCCGCCCGCAGCAGGACGGCCGGTGCGGGCAGCGAAACGGCCGGCGACGGGGTGGTCACCCCCTCACCGGCCGTCGTACGCGTCCGCGCGGGTCAGTCCCGGCGGATCGTGATCGTCGTCCACGCCCCGACGTGCACCTGGTCGCCGTCCTGGAGCGGTACGGGGACGTAGGGCTGGATCGGGTCCTCGGCGCCGTTGAGCGTCGTACCGTTCGTCGAGTTCTGGTCGACGACGGCCCAACTGCTGTCCGGCTGCTGCACCAGCACCGCGTGCTGGTGCGAGACGCCCGGGTCCTCCGGAGGCACGGACAGGTCGATGTCCGGGGACTCGCCCGTGCTGTGCCGGCGGCGGCCGATGGTGATCTGGTTGCCGGTGAGCGGCAGCTGCTGCTCCGGGGAGTACGCCGGAAGGTTGAGCCCGGTGGCCTCGGGGCCGCTGCGCTGCATCATCGCCAGGAAGTACTCGCGGTCGGGCGCGATGACCGCGGTCCAGTTCATGGACAGCGGAGCCTGGCCCTGGCCCTGGCCCGGTCCCTGGCCGGGGCTCTGGCCCTGGCCCTGGCCCGGTCCCTGGTTCTGGCCCGGGTACGGCGGCTGCTGCATCGGCGACTGCGGGCCCTGGGCCTGCGAGGGCGGGGACAGCAGCCAGTCGTCACCGCCGGTCTGCGGTGCCTGGGGCTGCGGCGGGGCCGGCGGTCCGGGCTGCTCGAAGACCGGGGGAGCCGTCTGCTGGAAGGCCGGCGGCGCGCTCTGCTGCTGGAACGGCGGCGGAGGCGAACCCTGCGGTGAGTTCTGCTGCTGGAACGGCGGCGGCGGTGAGCCCTGCGGCGAGTTCTGCTGCTGGGCGTGCTGCTGCCCCTGGGGGAACCCCTGCGGGCCGCCCTGCTGTCCGTGCTGCTGGAACGGCGGCGGAGGCGGCGGGCCCTGCTGCTGTCCTTGCTGCTGGAACGGGTGAGGGGGCTGCTGGCCCGGTCCCGGAGGGCCGGACTGGCCGGGGCCCGCGGAGAGCGGCTCGGCCGACCGGTTGATCTGCGAAGGCCGCGAGCTCTGGTACTCGAACGGATCGCGGGGCTCACGCGGCTGCGGCGGACCGGGCGGCTGCTGGGCCTGGAAGCCGGGCGGCAGGTTCAGTCCGGGGACCGGACCGGCCGGAGCGCCGTGCTGCGGAGCCAGCGGCGTGTACGACGTGGCGGTGTTCGTGAGGAAGTTCCAGCGGCACTCCTCGCAGAACGGGGCCATGGCCTCGCGCGGGGTGCGGCACTGGGGGCAGAGCTCGGCATGCTGGGTCGCATCGGGGCCACCCTGCGGATATCCGTAGCCGGGCGCGGGTGGCGGGGGCGGCGGCGGGGGAACGGCGCCCGCGGGCGCGCCCGCCCCGGCCATGCGGTGGCCGCAGACCTCGCACCAGTCCTCGGAACCCGACTGGTGTCCGTTCGGGCAGGTCGGCATGTCGGCGCTTCCCCCTCTCCTCGTCCGGCCCGTGGGCCGTCATTCTTCTTGCGTCGCCGCCCGGCGGACCTGACCGGTCGGGCGGCTCACCAGTGCGGATATGTGACTATTTCTTGACGCGAACTGTCTTCGTGGAGCGCGTTTCGAGTGTCATCTCGTCCGCTTCCGCGACCTTCGCCTTCAGTCGCACAGTACCGGTCGCCGCGTCGACGACGTCTACCACCTTCGAAAGCAGTTTCGCAGTGTCCTCGTTCCCGGACGCAGATGCCAACTGCACCGCACGGCCGAGTTTGGCCGTCGCGCCGTCGAAGTCTCCCGACTTGCGTGCATCGAGCCCCTGCTGGATGACTTGTGCCAGTTCCGCCTGACCCGTGTAGTGCGCGACCTGCGGATTGATCGAGGTCGACGCCACCATGTCGTCCGTCCACACCGCCCGTACGAGCCCCTGCGAGAGCGTCCGGGGCGCGCCTCCGGCCGGGTCGGGAAGGATCAGCGAGACGCGCGCCGCCAGCATCTCCTGTCCGATTCCGGCCTCCGGTACCTGTACACACACGTGGTAGTCGCGGGACTCGTCGCCCCAGGAACCGGTGGGGTAGTCGCCCGCGCGCGGACCGGCCTCGGTCCTGCGGTCGGTCAGTTCGGCCACCGTCGGCGCGACCTGCTTCACGAACTTGATCTGTACGCCGACCGGGGTCCAGAGCCGCAGCGCCACGTCCGCGACCTCCTTGCCCATCGCGTTCTCCATCATCTGCGTGAAGTCGGCGGCCAGCCCGGACGGGTCGGCGACGATGTCGGCCGTGCCGAGCAGCGCCGAGGCGATCGCTGTGACCTCTTTCACTTCCCAGTCGGTCCCGACGCCGCGGGCATCACACGTGAACCGGCCGGCGCACGCGTCGAGCGCTGCCCGCAGGTCCTCCGGCGCCTCGTGCTCGTTGCGCCCGTCCGTCAGCAGGATCCCGTGCCGGATCTCCACGTCGGCGGCTCCGAGCAGCCGGTCGGCCAGTCGCAGCCACGTCCCGATCGCCGTACCGCCGCCCGCGCTGAGCCGGCGCAGGGCCTCCTTCGCCTGGGCCTTCGTCTGCGCGTCCGCGACCGCGAGCCGTCCGTTGCCCGGGTAGACGTCCTTGGCGACGTGGGTCCCGGCCACCACGGCGAAGGACGTGCCGTCGCGCAGGGTGTCGAGGGCCGCCGCCGTCGCGTCGCGGGCGTTGCGCATCTTCGTCGGCGGGTAGTCCATCGAGCCCGAGCAGTCCACCATGATCACCACCGCGGCGTCGGCGGCCCCGCCGGGCAGGCGCGTGGCCGTCGCACCCGTCAGCGGAACGCCACCGGTGGTGCCGCCCCCCGTAGAGGTGACCGTGATGATGCCGTTGACCTCACGGCCGCCCTCGGGCAGATATTCGTTCTGGTACACCTCGACGGAGAACTGCGGCACGTTCGACTTGGAGAAGTTGGCCATCTGATCGGCTCCTTGAGGCTCCACATGTCAGATGAAGACAGATGTGCGGACAAAGGCATCGGCGGTGCGGGGGCGGACGGAACGGGACTCACCCGCTGGTTCAGGCGGATCCTGCCCCTTGCGGCGGTACGGCGAACGGCACCAGGGCCACTGTTACGTTGTCGTGGCCCCCGCCGTCGAGCGCATGGCCCACCAGCACCTGGGCGCCGTGCAGCGGCCGTTCGTACGCGTCCTCGGGGACCGCGGCGGCCATTTCGGCCGCGGACTCCGCGTAGTTCCACAAACCGTCGGTGCAGACCACCACGAGTCCCGGCCGGTCCGGTTTGAACGACGCGGTGTGCGGCTCCAGTTCGTAGGCGTCCGCACCGAGCCAGCCCGTGATGGCGTGGGCGCGCTCGTCGGCGTACGCCTCCGCCTCGTTCATCAGGCCGGCCGCGACCATCTGCGCGGCCCAGGAATCGTCCTCGGTGAGCCGGGCCGGTGCGGCGCTGCGGTCCGCGGGCACCCAGTACACACGGCTGTCGCCGACCCAGCCGACGACCAGCAGACCGCTCGCCATGATCGCGCCGACCAGGGTGCAGGCCGGGGCGTTCTGATGGCGGTGCGGATCGTGCTCCTGCGCCTGACCGGGGTCCTGCGCCAGCCGGTTGACCGACTCGGCGGCGGCGACGATCGCCTCGTGCATCGCCTGCTGCGGATGCGTGCCGCGCGGCAGCGACTCCAGCAGCGCCTCGTTGGCGGCGTGCGCGGCGGCGGCCGAGGCCTCGTCGGGCCGGCTGGCCGACGACACCCCGTCGCAGACGATCGCGACGACGGCCGGCGAGCCGTCCGGCAGCGCGGTGGTGGACACGGCGAACGCGTCCTCGTTGCGGTGATGGCGCAGCCCGCGGTCGCTGACCGCGGCGACCGATCCGAGCTCCTGCTCCATGTGGTCGCGCTCGCGCGGCTGGGCGTGGCCGCAGTTCTCGCAGTAGCCGTCGTTGTCGACCCGTCCGGCCCGGCAGGCCACACACACCTTGGTGCCGGCCGCAGGGCTCGGAGCCGGGTCGGGGGAGGTACGGGGATCCGCCGCCGCCCCCGGGGCCGCGGGCGCGGCCAGCTCGAAGTCGCCCGACGCGCCCGGCCCGTCGGCACGGGCAGCCGGTGGCACCGAACGCTCCGGACCCGGCGCGGAACCCGGCGCCTGCCACGGCGCGGGCTCCACCGGCTCCGGGGCAGGCCCGGAACCGGCGACCGGCGCAGGCTTCCCGGCGGCCGGGGTGGCGATGGCGATGGTCGGGCGGTCCTGCGGCGGCTCGGGCACGGCCGACAGGTCGTACCCGCACGCACCGCAGAACAGGTCCCCCGGCTCCAGCGGCTCCTCGCAGCCGGGACACCTCGACAAGGCCGTCTCCTGTGGCTTCTGCGACATGTTCACACCCACGTTCGGGGGCGGAAACGGTTGGCCCGCTCCACCAGTTCGATCCTCTCGTCACCGGGCTCGGCCAGCCGGGCGAGCATCCGGTACGACCGCTCCAGCCCGAACCGCAGGCCGCGCTCGTCCACGTCACTGCCGAGCAGCGTCCTCGGCCCCTGCGCCCCGGCGTACGGGGCCGACTGCGGGTCCGAGGACCGCGCCGTGGGACTACCGGAGAGTACCCAGTCGAGCGCCGTCCCCAGCACCTCGGTCGACAACCGCTCGCGGCGCACCGCGTCCAGACCGAGCCCGGCCAGCCCCGAGACCTGCGCCGACGCGGCCATCAGATCATCGATCAGCGGGTCGTCCGGGGCCCGTTCGCGCAGCCGGGCCCGCACCGCGGCGACCCGGGCCGCCGTGAAGTGGATCGACGCCTCGGGCACCGACTCCAGGGTCCGGACGGCCCCGCCCCGGTCCCCGGCCGCCATCTGCACACGGGCCAGGCCGAACGCCGCGCTCACGAAGCTCGGGTCGGTCAGCCACACCAGCCGGTAGTACTCGGCGGCGTTGTCCAGCTGGCCCAGGACCTCCGCGCAGATGCCGAGCGCCAGCTTCGGCGCCGGCTCCCCGGGGAACGCGTCGTAGACCGCGTCGAAGGACAGGGCCGCGTTCTCCTTGTCGCCGGAGACCAGGGAGGTGAGCCCGCGGTACCAGACCACCCGCCAGTCGTCCGGGTGCTTGGCCTCCAGCGCGGTCAGGGTCTTCGTCGCGCCGGCGAGGTCGTTCATCTCCAGGGCGGCCCGCAGCTCGCGCAGCCGGGTCTCCAGCGAGGCGGCCGGCACGGACTGGAGTGCGGCGATCAGTTCGGCGGGTGCCGAGGCCATCACCCCGGCGAGGAAGCCCGCGTTGGGATCGCTCGCGTCGACCCGGGGCACCGGCAGGGCGAGCGAGGTCCCGCGCACATCGAGACCGGCCAGCCCGGGGCCGCTCGCGGCGTACGGACCCGCAACGGCACCCGGGTCCGCGAGCGGGACCCGGGGAGCCGGGATGACCGCCTGGTCCGGCGCGTACGGGAGCGGCGCGCCGCCTCCCGCACCGCCCGGGGCGCCGCCTCGGACATGCGTGGTGGTGGACGGCACCGGACCGGCGCCCGCGGCGAACCCGGCAGGCGGTCCGGCGGGCAGGGCGCCCGGGACTCCGCCGGGCGGCGCCACCGCCGCCGGCGGGGACACGGGCGGTGCCGGCGGCGCTCCGCCGCCCTTCCGCCGCCCGAAGAGTCCCGCCCGGCCGGGCTCCGGCGCCCTGGCCCCCAGACGCGAGACATCACCGGTCAGGACCGCGAAGAGCTCCGTGTCGGTGACCCGCAGCTCCGCGCCGAACAGTGTGGACAGCGCCGGACGCGGACGTCCCGTCTGCAGCGACACCACCTCGCGCAGTACACCCGTCAGCTGCTCCGCCATCTCCGAGGCGGAGGCGAACCGCCTCGCCGGATCGGGATCGGTGGCCCGCACCAGCAGCCGGTAGAACGACTCGTAGGTCCGGAAGACCTCGATGTTGTCCGGGTCCGGCAGCGAGTCCACGAAGACGTTCGTGTATCCCTGGAAGTCGAAGGTGAGGACCGCCAGCGTCCGCGCGACCGTGTACAGGTCGGAGGCCACCGAAGGGCCCGCCTCCGCCACCTCCGGCGCCTGATACCCCACCGTGCCGTAGATGGCCGACTCCTCGTCGTCCATCCGGCGCACCGCGCCCATGTCGATCAGCTTCAGCTGGTCCTCGGTCTGGATCGCGTTGTCGACCTTGAAATCGCAGTAGAGCAGGTTGCGGCTGTGCAGATGACCCAGCGCCTCCAGCGCCTCGATGCCGAACGCGCACGCCTGCTCGACCGGCAGCGGATCCCGCTTCCCGGCCGGGGTGCGGCGCTCGTTGGCGATCTCCTTGAGGGCCTTGCCGCCGACGTACTCCATGACGATGTAGCCGTCGAGCGATCCGGTCCGCTGGTCGAGGTGCTCGACGAAGTTGTAGATCCGGACGATGTTGGAGTGCTCGATCTCGGCGAGGAACCGGCGCTCGGAGATGGCCGCCGCCATGGCGTCCTGGTCACCGGTGTCGAGCAGGCCCTTGAGCACGACCCAGCGGTCCGAGACCGCGCGGTCCACGGCGAGGTAGACCCAGCCGAGCCCGCCGTGCGCGAGACAGCCCGCGACCTCGTACTGGCCGTGGACGATGTCGCCCCCCTGGAGCTTGGGCACGAAGGAGTACGGATGGCCGCACTTGGTGCAGAACCCCTCCGTACGCCCAGGCCGCTCGCCCCGGGCCCGGCCCACCGGCGCCCCGCAGTCGGAACGCGAGCAGAACCGCTTGCGCTCCGGCACCTCCGGGTTCTCCATCACGGCGGTACGCGGATCGGGGCGCGGCACGTCCGGGACGAGCACCAGCCCGGCCCCCAGCCGGTTGCGGCCCGAGGACCCGGTCGACCTGGCCGACGAACGCACCGAGACCGAACGCGAGGCGGCGCTCCCGGACAGCGCGCGCGAGAGCCGCCCCGACACCGAACGCCGCGACGTCGACGAGCGCGAGGAGGACCGCGAGGACGCCCTCGACGAGGAGGCCTGCGAACTGCTGCGGGCCGACGAGCTGTTGCTGCCCCGGCTGCCCCGGCCGCCGCCCGCGATGCCGGTGGGCGGAGAGCTCACCATCCCGTTCGGTGACACGACCGGCGCCAGACCGCAGGTGTCGCAGTACAGCTCACCGCCGCCCATGTCCTCGTAGCTGCCCTCGCACGCGGGGCGCTGGCACTGCGTACTCATGGTCATTCCCCCTGTTCGCCCCGCCGCCGCGGCGGCCCCGACGCTCCGTCACTATCCGTCCCGCACACCCCGTGCGCCGAATTCCCCGCGCCTGTCATGGGTGCCCCCGCCGGTCCTCGGGGCCCGAAGGCCCGCGCCCGGCCAGCATGTCCAGCGCCGCGTCCTGATAGCGCTGGACCGCCAGCGCGGCGACCCGCAGATCGCACGGGGCGCTCCACAGCATCCGGCGCGCCGCGTCGTACCGCTCGATGAGAACCGGGTCCTCGGCCAGTCCGTGCCGGGCCACCTTCGCCTTGTAGGCGTCGAGCCGGCCCCGCAGCTCCGCCCGCACGGCCAGCGGCGCCGTGACCGCCGTCAGCTGCTCCCGGGCCCGCAGCAACTCCTCGCCGGCCTGCTGTTCCAGGGCCTCCAGCAGGGGTGAGAGCCGGTGCCACTGGGCGTGCCTGCGGTACTCCGACGCGGCGGCCAGCCGCTCCTGGAGCGCCGTCGGCGGGCCGTTGACCACGGGCACCTCGGAGGCGGCGATCTTCGCCAGGACCTCACCGCGCGCCGCCCTCGCCTCGGCCAGGGTGCGGTCGGCCCGGGACAGGACATCGCGCAGCTGGACCAGGCGCTGCTCGGCGTCCTGACGGACCGCGAGCACGGCCTCGATCTCCCGCCGCACCTCGTCCAGCGCCCGTGCCGCCCGGTCGTAGCGCGTCGTGTCCGGGCGTCCGCCGCCCGGTGCCGAACTGCCGGGGCCCGGCAGCCAGAACGCCAGCGGGTCCGAGATGACCTGCACCCGCAGCGTGGCCAGCTCCTGGACGATCGACTCCAGGTCGTCGCCCGCCGGGTGTTCCCCGGGCCGCACGCCGACCGAGTGCGCCAGCGAGTGGGTGCGGCGCAGCTCGGCGGCGAGCAGGTCTATCCGGGCGGGCATCGCCGACCACACGGAGTCGGAGGCGACGACCATGTCGAGCGAGCGCGCGTACAGGTCGTTCATCCGGCGGACCAGGTCCTCCAGCGTGAAGCGCTCCGAGAGCCGGGCCGGACCGGTGATCGAGGGATCGTGGCCGGCGGCGGCGTGTGCCACCGTGACGCCCGGGCCGCGCAGCAGCTCGGTGAGCGCCACCAGGTCCTCGCGGTTGGGCTGCCGGCGCCGGGCGCGCACCTCGCGCGCCCGGTTCAGGGCGCCCGCGTACGCGTCGAAATAGGTCCACAGCAGGGTGATCGACTGCTCGGTGGAGCTCCAGCGCTCCTTGGTGACACCGGTGAGGTCGGCGCCCTCCAGCAGCCGGCGGCCGGCGTGGTCCTGCAGGGCGAGGAGCGAGGTCTCGATCGCCTCGTGCTCCGCACCGAGCCGGGCCAGCGCTCGGTCGGCCTCGTCCCGGTCCATGACCGGGCCGGGAGGCCGGGCCGCGTAGCTGGGGAAGGGGCCCGCGACGCCCATCGATCACCTCTCCGCTCTTTCTGCCGGGCGGGGGCCCGGCAGGATCAGTGCTGTCGACCGCCGGCCGGTCCTCAGTCGCTCACCGGCCGGGAACCGCCCTAGTCCCTGTACTTGGGCGCCGGCGGCGCCGTTATCCCGGGCAGGCCGTCCTTCAGCCAGTTCCGGTACGACTGCATCCACAGGCTCTGCGCACCACCGGCGCGGTAGTCGACGAGCACCTTGTTGACCCGGGACACCAGGTCGTCGGCGCCCTTCTTCGTGGCCACGCCGTAGTACTCGGTGGTGAACGGCGCGCCCTTGAGCTCGACGGCCGGGTCCTGGGCCGCCTGGCCGGCCGCGAGGGCGTTGTCCGTGACGACCGCGTCGACCTCGCCCATCTGGAGCCGCACCAGGCAGTCCAGCTGGTTGGGGACCGTGAGCTTGTCCTCGTCCGCCGCGCTGCCGTCGTGCTCGTCCTTGAACACGGAGCCGAACGACTCCTTCTCCAGCGCCTCGTACGCGGTGGAGCCCTCGGCGGTGCAGACCCGCTTTCCGGCCAGCGAGGAGTTGAAGCCGGTGATCTCCTCGTCCGCCTTCGCCGGGTCCGTGGCCTTCGGCGCGAGGACCTGCTGACCGGCCTGGAAGTAGGCCGTGGAGAACGACACCTGCTTCAGGCGGGCGCAGTTGATCGTCATCGTCCGGACGACGACGTCGACCTTGTCGTTCTCCAGCGCGGCGATGCGCTGGTTGGTGGGGATCGCCCGGAAGATCACCTTGTCCGGGCTGCCCAGGATGTCCTTGGCGATGGCCCGCACCAGGTCGATGTCGAAGCCTTCGAGATTCCCGGACTCCGGGTTGCGAAAGCCCCACTGGAAGCTGTTCTGGTCGACGCCGGCGATCAGCTTGCCGCGGTCCTTGATCCGCTTGATCGCGTCGCCCTCCGCCCGGCCGGGCAGCAGGCTGGCCTCCGGGTCCGTGCAGTCGTCGGCCCGGGTCTGGGTGGCGTGGGCCGTCCCCGGTCCCGTGCCCTGCTCGTCGAAGGCGTCGTTGCCGCTGCGGGAGAGCGGCAGCAGGGTCAGCGATGCCGTCACCGCGCAGGCCGCGGCCATGGCGGTCACACCGCCCCAGCCGCGCAGCCGGTGCAGCCGGCCCCCGCGGGCCGTTCCCGGGCCCGTCCTCGGGTCCTTCGCTGTCATCGCTCCCCCTGTCACCGGAACTCCGAGAGCCTGCGGTTGACGCCGACGATCGCCGCCACCGCGCCCAGCACGGCAAGGGCCGCGGCGCCGATCGGCAGCCCGCCCAGGGCCCCGCGCCCGTCCTCGGCGGCCCGGGTGAATTCGCTCTGCTCGTGGGCGAGCGCCTTCCGCAGCGCTTCGTCCACCCGGCTGAAGGACTCACCCGTCGAGTTCTTCGCCCCGATGATCTGCTCCAGCGCGGTGTCGTAGTCGCCGCTGTCATCGGTCTTGCGGGCGGTCCGGTGGCGGCTCTGCCACTCGGTGACCGCCGCGGTGGCGTCGGCCACGGCCTTGCCGCCCTCGGTGTCGTCGGTGTCCTCGGCGAAATGCGCTGCCCTGCCCAGCTCTTGTCCGAGTGCCTTCATGGCCGTGCCGTAGTCGGTCTCGTACTTGTCGCTCTTGCCGTCCGCGGTGAGTACCGCACCACGGGCGACGACGGTGAGGTTCTCGCTGGAGCGCGCCTTCAGCGAGTCGATGCGCGCCCGGTTGAGCACGTCCAGGGACTGCTGGCCGTGTGTGTTGGCCTCGGCCAGATCGGACCGGGCCACCGAGTGCCCCACCGCCAGCCACAGCAGGACCACGGTCGCCGCCGCGGTCGCCGCGAGCAGGCCGTGGTTGAAGACCCGGTTCGTCCTGCGGTAGTTGCGCCG
This sequence comes from Streptomyces sp. NPDC091416, assembly GCF_044756845.1. Lineage (NCBI taxonomy): Bacteria > Bacillati > Actinomycetota > Actinomycetes > Kitasatosporales > Streptomycetaceae > Streptomyces > Streptomyces sp. NPDC091416. The sequence continues at coordinate 475,242 of NZ_JBIVTU010000002.1, read as the reverse complement.
CTGGGCCCAGAACAGCACGGCCAGCGCGATGACGCCGATGCCCAGGGAGAAGAACGGCCACGTCCGTGCGGAGTGGTAGTCCTGGTCGAGCCGGTCCGTCTCCGCCGTGTACAGCCGCTCGGCGGCCGGCAGCAGCTCGTTCGCCATCTTCTGGTTGGCGTAGCGGAGGTAGGCGCCGCCCAGGGGCAGACCCTGCCGGTTGCTGGCACGGGCGCGCTCGATGAGCCCGGTGTAGCGCGGCAGTTCCTGGTTGAGCGTGGTGATCTCGTGGCCGGACCTCGTCGACGCGTCCGTGTTGGCCGCGGCCTTCACCAGCAGCCGGGAGGCGTCGTCGATGTCCTTCACGTACCGGTCGTGCACCGCGCGCGGCTCCTGCGCTCCGGCCAGGAACCCGCTCGCGGCCGCCGCGTCCGCATCGGCCAGCGAACGGTAGATGCCCGCCGCGTCCGCGCTGAGCGGCTGACTGCGTTCCACCACGTCGTTCGCCGCGGCCGCGCGGTCGCTGATCTCGAACGCCGTCACCGCCCCGAACGCCACGACGAGCAGCGCCAGCACGGCCCCGATGATCTGGAGCCGGCCGGGCTCGGTGGTCGCCGCGGCACGCAGCCGCTCCGTCACGACCGCCCGGACACTGTGCGGCGGCGGCGCGGGCACGGCCGCCGGCGCAGGGTGCCGCTCCGGCGCGTGGTGCGGCGCCGGGCGTACATTCGGCGGGTATGTCACTTGACCTCCCCCTCGGTCACTGACGGTGGCCCGCCCCCCGGCCGATCGGGGGACTGGTACCCGGCCAGAAGTATGGCCGCAGGGACCGGCGTCCACAGGCGAACGCACGGATCCTGCACCGGTCCACGAAGCAGCCGACTGTGATCAGCCGCGGTCACACAGCATTCGATCAAGGTCGACGCCGCCGATCAAGACGATCGGCGGAGCAATCCCCGCAGCATTCCTGAAGCGATGCCCTGGGCGATCCCGAAGCGATCCCCCGAGCGCATCGATCCCCCACTCATGAACACGTCCGGGGCAACTGATCGGTTCCCGTACGAAGAAGACGCCCCGTAACCCGAAGGCTACGGGACGCCTCCGACATCCCGGCGCGACCGTCCCGTCAGACGTACTGCGCCCGGAGCCTGGCGTGCACGTCCGGTGCCGCGCCCAAGTGGTCCAGGCCCAGCAGCCCCGCGCCCAGCACGGGGGACTCCTTCACCACCCGCACGACCGCCTTGGGCGCGCGCACGGCGAGGAGTTCGCCGATCCGTGTGTCCAACTGCGGGTGGCGGGCGGCCAGCACGCTGCCACCCAGGACGACCGGCACCACCTCGTCGAGCAGCCCCAGGCGGGACAGGGCCACCGAGGCCAGTGCCACGACCTCCTCGGCCAGCCGGTCCACCAGCGCGCGCGCCACCGTGTCGCCGGCCGCCGCGGTCGTGAACAGCACCGGTGACAGCTCATGCCGCCGCTCCTGCGCGATCCGGCCCAGGTGCAGCGCCTCGATCAGCGCGTACATCGAGCCGAGCCCGAAGTGCGCGGGCAGCGCCCTGGCCAGCTCGGTCGGCTCGCCGCGGCCGTCCTCGCCGCGCGAGGCGAACCACATCGCCTCCTCGGAGAGCCCCGAACCGCCGCCCCAGTCACCGGATATCCGGCCGATCGCGGGGAAGCGGGCGGTCCGGCCGTCCGGCACCATGCCGACACAGTTGATCCCCGCACCGCAGACGACGGCCACTCCGCGCGGCTCGTCGGCCCCGGCCCGCAGGATCGCGAAGGTGTCGTTGCGCACCACCACCGTGCGGCCCCAGCCACGGGCGCGCAGGGCCTCGGTCAACTGCTCCTCCTCGACCGGCAGATCGGCGTTGGCGAGGCAGGCGGACACATGGGCGACGGACCCGGCGTCCACGCCGGCGGAGGCCAGCGCCCGCTCCACCGCCGAGCCGAGTACATCCACGGCCGTGCCGACACCGACCACCGGCGGCTGGAATCCACCGCCGCGGGCCGTGGACAGCACGGTGCCGTCCGCACCTATGAGTGCCACGTCGGTCTTGCTGTTCCCCGCGTCGATCGCGAGGACCGAACCGTTCACGCCCACGCGAGGTGCTCCCGGTTGTGCGCGATCAGCTTGTCGGTGAGCGCCTCGGCGTACTCGAACTGGCCGATCAGGGGGTGTGCGAGCAGCGCCTTGAACACCCGGTCGCGGCCACCGCGCAGCGCGGCCCCGAGCGCCAGATCCTCGTATGCCGTCACCTGGGCGATCAGGCCGGCGTACAGCGGGTCCAGCTCCGGCACGGCGAGCGGCGTGGCCCCCGTGCCGTCGACCCCGGCCTGCACCTCGATGACCGCGTCGTCCGGCAGGAACGGCAGCGTCCCGTTGTTGTACGTGTTCACCACCTGCACCGCGGAGCCGCCGCCGCCCAGCAGCGAGGCCGCCAGGTCCACGGCCGCCTCCGAGTAGAAGGCGCCGCCGCGCTTGGCGAGCAGCGCGGGCTTCTCGTCCAGCGCCGGGTCGCCGTACATGGCGAGCAGTTCCTTCTCCATCGCGGCGACCTCGGCGGCGCGCGAGGGCTTGGTGCCGAGCTCCCGCACGACCTCGTCGTGCGCGTAGAAGTAGCGCAGGTAGTACGAGGGGACGACGCCGAGCCGGTCCACGACCGCGCGCGGCATGCGCAGGTCGTCCGCGATCGCGCCGCCGTGCTCGGCGATCAGCCGGGGCAGCACGTCCTCGCCCCCGGGGCCGCCGAGACGCACCCCGAGCTCCCAGCTCAGGTGGTTGAGCCCGACGTGGTCGAGGTGTACCTCACCGGGGCTCACGTCGAGCAGCCGGGCGAACTTCCGCTGGAAGCCGATCGCCACGTTGCACAGGCCGACGGCCTTGTGACCCGCCTGGAGCAGCGCCCGGGTGACGATGCCGACCGGGTTGGTGAAGTCGATGATCCACGCGTCCGGGTTGGTGCGCCGGACCCGTTCGGCGATGTCCAGCACGACGGGGACGGTGCGCAGGGCCTTGGCGAGGCCGCCGGCCCCGGTGGTCTCCTGGCCGACGCAGCCGCACTCCAGCGGCCATGTCTCGTCCTGGTTGCGGGCGGCCTGGCCGCCCACGCGCAGCTGGAGCAGGACCGCGTCGGCGTCGGCGACGCCCGCGTCGGTGTCCGAGGTGGTGATGATCCTCCCCGGGTGGCCCTGCCTGGCGAAGATCCGCCGGGCGAGGCCGCCGATGAGTTCGAGCCGGTGGGCGTCCGGGTCGACGAGCACGAGCTCCTCGACCGGCAGGGTGTCCCGCAGCCGGGCGAATCCGTCGATCAGTTCAGGGGTGTAGGTGGACCCGCCACCCACTACTGCGAGCTTCATGAATCAGCCCTTTACTCCGGTCAGTGTGACGCCCTCGACAAATGCCTTCTGCGCGAAGAAGAAGACGACGATCACAGGGGCCATGACCAGAACGGTCGCGGCCATGGTCAGGTTCCAGTCGGTGTGGTGTGCGCCCTTGAAGGACTCCAGTCCGTAACTCAGCGTCCAGGCACCCGGGTTCTCGGAGGCGTAGATCTGGGGGCCGAAGTAGTCGTTCCAGGCGTAGAAGAACTGGAAGAGGGCGACGGCGGCGATGCCCGGCCTGGCCATCGGGATCACGACGCGCAGCAGGGTGCGGAACTCGCCGCAGCCGTCGACCTTCGCCGCGTCCAGGTACTCGTTGGGGATGGTCAGCAGGAACTGCCGCAGCAGGAAGATGGAGAACGCGTCGCCGAACGCCATCGGGATGATCAGCGGCCAGAGCGTGCCGGACATGTCCAGCTGCTTGGCCCAGAACAGGTACATCGGGATGACGACGACCTGCGGCGGCAGCATCATCATCGAGATGACGAGCATCAGCGACAGATGCCGTCCGCGGAAGCGGAACTTGGCGAGCGCGTACGCCACCGGCAGCGAGGACACGACCGTGAGGACGGTGCCCAGACCCGCGTACAGCAGGGTGTTCTTCCACCAGGTCAGAAAGCCCGGAGTGTCGAACACCTCCTTGTAGTTGCTCCACTCGAAGGGATGCGGCCACAGGTCACGGGTCAGTGCCTGCTGGTCGCTCATCAGGGAGGTGAGGAGGAGGAAGACGAACGGCAGCACGAAGAAGAGCGCGGCGGCGACGCCGAGCGCGTGCACGGCGATCCAGTGCAGCAGCGACTTGCGGCGTGCCACGCGCTCGGCCGGGGTGACGGGGTCACTCGCCGGGCCGGCGGCCTTCGGGGTGTCGAGAACCTGCGCCACGTCACTCACCTGCCTGGATCAGTCCGCTGCGGCGCCGCATCAGCAGTGCGGTGAACGCCATGGCGAGGACGAAGAGAACGAGCGCCACCACACAGGCGGAGCCGTAGTCGAAGCGCTGGAAACCGAGGTTGTAGACCAGCTGCGGAAGCGTCAGTGTCGACTTGTCGGGATAGCCCGGCTCGAACTGCTGCCCGGAGCCGCCCATGACGCCGGAGGCGACCTTCCCGGCCACGAGCGGCTGGGTGTAGTACTGCATCGTCTGGATGATGCCGGTGACCACGGCGAACATGATGATCGGCGAGATGTTCGGCAGCGTCACGAACCGGAACCGCTGGTACGCGGACGCCCCGTCCAGCTCCGCGGCCTCGTACTGCTCCTTCGGTACGTCGAGGAGCGCGGCCATGAAGATCACCATCAGGTCGCCCACGCCCCACACCGCGAGGGCGGTCAGGGCCGGCTTGGACCAGGTGGCGTCGGTGAACCAGCCGGGGGTGCCCATCCCGAGATCGCCCAGGATCGAGTTGACGGGGCCCGTGCCCGGGTTGAGCAGGAAGACGAACCCGAGCGTCGCGGCGACCGGCGGGGCCAGGTAGGGCAGGTAGAACAGCGTCCGGAAGACCCCGGTCCCCGTCTTGATCTTGGTGATCAGCAGCCCGACACCGAGTCCGAACACCACCCGGCAGGTGACCATGACCAGGACCAGCCAGAGCGTGTTGCGCAGGGCGGGCCAGAACAACGGGTAGTCGGTGAAGACGAACGACCAGTTCTGCAGCCCGCTGAACTCCGGGGCCGCGAAACCGTCGTAGCTGGTGAAGGAGAAGTAGAGCGTGGAGATCAGCGGGTAGGCGAAGAAGACGCAGAACCCGATCAGCCACGGCGACATGAAGGCCGCCGTCCGAAGCGCCGAGCGACGGCGCTTCGAGCGGAGTGTGTACGTGCTCATCGCGTCGGCCCTACTTCGCCTGGGCGATCGCCGCGTCGATCTCCTTGGCCGTCTTCTCCAGACCCGCCTTGATGTCCTTCTGGGTGCCCTTCTCGACCTCGAAGGCGAGGTTCTGCAGGGAGACCAGGTACGCGCCGCCGTTCACCGAGGGCGGGGTGGTGGTGGACTTCGGGTTGGCCGCGATGTCCAGGAAGGTCTTGAAGCGCGGGTCGTACGTCAGCTTCGGCGACTTGAGCGCCGCCAGCGTCGAGGGGACGTTGTGGATGGCGTTGGCGAAGTTCACCACCGCGTCGGTGTCGGTCGTCATGAACTTCACCAGCTCCCAGGCGGCGTTCTGCTTCTCGGAGGTGGCGGCGATCCCCGCGATGGTGCCGGTCAGATAGCCCTTGCCGTACGTGTCGGCCTCGCCGTCGGCGACGGGCATCGGGGCCACACCGATCTCGAACTTCGGCTTGGTGTCCTCGGCCATGCCGAGCCGCCACTCGCCGTCCAGCTGCATGGCCACCTGGCCGGTGTGGAACGGGTGCTTCGCGCCCCACTCGTCACCGAAGCCGGTACGGAACTTCTCCAGCTTCCGGTAGCCGCCGAGGGAATCCACCAGTTTCTTCTGGGTGGTGAGCATGTCGGCGAAGGCCGGGTCCTCGGCGATGTTCGACTTGCCGTCGGCGTCGAAGTACGTGGGGTTCCAGCCACCGAGGTAGTGCTCGGTCGTCGACTCGTAGCCGTGGTAGTTCGGCATGAAGCCGAGCTGCTCGTACGAGTCTCCCTTGGTCTTCGTCAGCTTCTTGGCGTCGGCGGCGAACTCGGACCAGGTCTTCGGCGGGCTCGTGATCCCGGCGTCCTCGAACGCGTCCTTGTTGTAGTAGAGGCCGTACGCGTCGCCCAGCAGCGGCACGGTGCAGCGCACGCCGTCGAACTGCGTGTACTCGTTCATCGCCTTCGGGAAGGTCGCGTCCGCGTCGATCCCGTCCTTCTTCAGGAACGGGTTGAGGTCGACGAAGGCCTTCGACGAACAGAACTTGCCCACATTGTTCGTGGTGAACGAGGACACGACGTCCGGAGCCTTGGAACCGCCCGCCCGGAGCGCCTGATTGATCTTGTCGTCGGTCATGTTGCCGACGACCTTCACATGGATGTTGGGATGTGCCTTCTCGAAGGCGTCGATGGTGGCCTGGATGCCCTTGACCTCGATCGGGGCACTCCAGCCGTGCCAGAAGTTGATGGTCGTCTCCTTGGACGCGTCATCGCTGGCACCGGAACTGCTCTGCCCGGTACAGGCGGAGGCGAACAGGGCTATCGCGGCGGTCGCGGCGAGCGCGACGGCCGCCTTCCGGCGGTTTCCGGACATGGTGAGGTCTCCCGGTGAAGGGTTGGTTTGGGACAAGCGGAAGGAAGGCGTACGGGGAGGTGCTGGGTTCAGCGCGAGGTGTCGAACACTTCGTCGCGGGTGGTGGCGAGCGCGCTCTCCAGCGCGCCGCGCAGTACGGGGCGGTGGGTCACCTGGCCGGCGATCAGCCTGGGCCGCGACGCGGCCAGCTCGGCGAGTTCGGCGGCCACCCGGCCGCGCAGCGGTTCCCCGCCGCGCTCGATCAGCTCACCGGACAGCACGACGACCTCGGGGTCCAGCACGGCGACCATCGAGGCGAGGCCGGTGGCCAGACCGGTGGCGAACAGATCGAGGAGCCGGCCGTACGGCCCGCCCTCGTCCCGCTCCACCGCCGCGGCCGCCCGGCCGACCAGCTCGGCGGCGATCTCGTGATGGGTGCCCGGACCGCGCACCGCCGCGTCGTCGATACCGAGCTCACGGGCCAGCCTGGCGAGTACCTGGGCGCCGGCCAGTTCCTGGAAGCCGCCCGCGTTCGCCTTGGTGACCTGGCGGACCAGCGGCGCGCCCGGCACCGGAAGGAAGCCGACCTCGCCGGCGCCGCCGGTGAAGCCGCGATGCAGCCGCCCGTTGATGACGAGGGCGGCGCCGAGGCCCTCCTCGTTCCACAGGAGCACGAAGTCCTCGTGCCCCCGCGCCGCGCCCAGCCGCTGCTCGGCCACCGCGACCAGGTTCACGTCGTTCTCGTACTCCACCGGCATCGGCAGGAAGGCCGCCAGCTCGTCCAGCAGGGTGGGGGAGTGCCAGCCGGGCAGGTGCGAGGCGTACCGCAGCCGGCCCGTGCCCGGGTCGAACGCGCCCGGCGTGCCGATGACGACCCGGTGCACGTCGGACCGGGTCAGCCCGGCCTCCTTGACGGCCCCGTCCAGCGCGTCCGTGACCTGCCGGACCACGCTGTCGGCGCGGCGCCCGGGGGTCCGCAGCTCGAACTCCCCGACGGTCTCACCCGTCACATCGGCGACGGCGGCGACGATCCGCTGGGCGTTCACATCGAGCCCGGCGACATGCGCGGCCGACGCGTTGACGGCGTACAGCTGGGCGTTGGGTCCGGGCCGCCCGGCCGCGGTCCCGGTCGCGACGACCAGTCCGGCCGCCTCCAGGCGGGCCAGCAGCTGGGAGGCGGTGGGCTTGGACAATCCGGTCAGCTTCCCGATCCGGGTCCGCGACAGGGGGCCGTGCTCCAGCAGCAGATCGAGGGCGGCGCGGTCGTTCATGGCGCGCAGAACGCGGGGGGTACCCGGGGTGGTTCCGGCCATGGTCACTGCACCTGCCCTCTGTTAGGAAACTTTCCTGTTCGGTGGGAGGACCGTAGGGCGCGCATCACCTGGGCGTCAATGGCCTGCACCGCGGTGGCGGCCAAAGCGTTACCTGAGCCGGGGGCGGCGCGGCCCGGGCCGGTGCGGCGTCACGGAGGCGTGGATACCCAACGGCGCACACGGGCAATCGAGTTGCCCCGGGAGCATGCGGGAGGGGCACCCCGCAGACCTCGCGGGGCGCCCCTCCTGCATGCGGCGTACGGCCGCGCGCTACTTCGTGATGTTCGGCGTCGCCGGCGGGATCGGTGTCGTCGCCAGGGACTGCGGTGAGGTGGCCGAGGCGTAGGCCGACGGGGCGGCCATCGCGGCCGTGGGGTCGGCGGCCGAGGGCTCGTCCGGCTGGGCCGGGATGCCGCCGACCATGCGGATGCCCGCCTCGTCGAGGGCGCGCTTGATGCGCCAGCGCAGCTCGCGCTCCACGCCCAGCGCCTTGCCCGGCATCGTCTTCGCGGTGACCCGGACCGTCATCGAGTCCAGCAGCACGCTGTCCAGGCCCAGGATCTCCACCGGCCCCCACAGCCGCTCGGTCCACGGGTCGTCCTTGGCCATCAGCTGGGCGGCCTCGGTGATCACGGTACGGATCTGCTCCAGATCCTCCGTGGGGCGCACCTGCACGTCGACCCCGGCGGTGGACCAGCCCTGGCTCAGGTTGCCTATCCGCTTCACCTCGCCGTTGCGGACGTACCAGATCTCGCCGTTGTCACCGCGCAGCTTGGTGACCCGCAGGCCGACCTCGATGACCTCGCCGGAGGCCACGCCCGCGTCGATCGTGTCGCCGACGCCGTACTGGTCCTCAAGGATCATGAAGACGCCGGACAGGAAGTCGGTGACCAGGTTGCGGGCTCCGAAGCCGAGCGCCACCCCGGCGACGCCCGCGGAGGCCAGCAGCGGGGCCAGGTTGATTTCGAACGCGCCCAGGATCATCAGGGCGGCCGTGCCGAGGATCAGGAACGAGGCCACCGAGCGGAGTACGGAGCCGATCGCCTCCGAGCGCTGCCGGCGCCGTTCCGCGTTGACCAGCAGGCCGCCGAGCGCGGTGCCCTCCACCGCCTGGGCGCTGCGGTTCATGCGCTCGATGAGCTTGGTCAGCGTGCGGCGGACGGCGATGCGCAACGCGATCGCGATCGCGGCGATGAGCACGATCCGCAGACCGGTGTTCAGCCAGGTGGACCAGTTCTCCTCCACCCAGCTCGCGGCGTTGCCGGCCTGCTTCGCGGCTTCGTCCAGCGAGCCGCCGGGCTCGGGCGACGGGGCTGCGGCCAACAGGGCGGACAGGGGCACGGCGAAACCTCCAGTTGGGCGAACGCTGAACAACCACACTAACGGGGCATCCGGAATGCTCCGTTGCCGTGAGGAAGGGGAGAGACGCGTCTCACCCGGGGATAGGGGAGAGGGAAGGGACGTGTTCCGCGAGGCGGTGTGTGCGAGCGGCCTGTGGCCGATCGCACACCGGGAGCGCTCGCGGCGGGCAGGCCCCCGAAGCGCCTGATCCGGCGCGTCCCGTCGTACGGGCGGCAGGGCCCCGGAAGAAAATCCTTCCGGCCCGTTACCCGCACGTGGTGGCGCTTCGACCAGGCAGGAGGGGAGACTGAGACCGGATCGTCCCGGCGCGAGCCACGCGCCGCCGGCGTACAAGGAGGCGTCCACGTGCCGCATGTCCTGGTTCTCAACGCGTCGTACGAGCCACTCGGCGTCGTACCGCTCCGCCGCGCGCTCGTCCTCGTCCTCGAGAACAAGGCCATCTGCCTCGAGGAGTCCGGCGCCTTCATCCACAGTGCCACCCGTGCTGTTCCGGCCCCGAGCGTCGTCCGGCTGAAGCGGTTCGTGCGCGTCCCCTACCGGGGGCCCGTCCCGCTGACCCGGCGGGCGCTCTTCGCCAGGGACGGCGGGCGCTGCATGTACTGCGGCGCCGCCGCGACCAGCGTCGACCACGTCATTCCGCGCAGCCGCGGCGGACAGCACGCCTGGGACAACGTGGTGGCCGCCTGCCGCCGCTGCAACCACGTCAAGGCCGACCGCCATCTGCCCGAGCTCGGCTGGCGGCTGCACCAGCAGCCCGCACCCCCGACCGGACTGGCCTGGCGGATCATCGGTACGGGGCACCGCGACCCGCGCTGGCTGCCCTACTTGCAGCCGTTCGGCGCGGACGACGCGATGGCCCGGATCGACGGCATCTCAGCCTGACGATCCGGGCTTCCGTGTCTGCGGGTCATGCCTCCACGGGCGGGCCGGGCGGGTGTCAGGCGAATCGCAGCTCCGCCGGGTGAGCCATGCGGCGCAGCAGCGGCAGCGACGTCGCGGCGGCCAGCAGACACGCGGCGTACACCGTCACGGGGACGAGCAGCGGCAGCATGGACGGCGCCGTTCCGGGCGCGGCCACGGCGGTGTACGCGAGGTGGACCGCCATGCCCCCGATGGTCGCGAGCAGGACCGCGGGGGCCAGGGGGAGCGCGGTCTCCAGGAGCGTGGCCCGGGCCAGCACCGTGCGCGGCACCCCGGCCGCGGTCTGTGCGGCGAGACCCCTGCGCCGGGTGGCGAGGGACTCCGCCGTGCCCACGGCGAGGCCGAAGAGGCTGATGGCGAGGGCCACCAGGATCGCGGCCCCCGTGAGGTCGATGCCGTTCGTGTAGAAGGCGAGGCCCTCCGGCGTGCGGATGCCTCTTCCCCGCAGCTCGGCGAGCACCACCTCCCGTACCCCCACGAAGGCGATCCCGACGACGGTCACGAGAAGCAGCGCGGCATGGGTCCGCGCGGCGGCCCACGGGTCGTCCCTGAGACGGCCCGCGGCGATCATGACCGCCGGGCTCCTCGCGCTCTCCGCCAGCCGCCGGCCGATGCGGGCGGCCGACGCACCGGCCGTCCAGACCGCACCCGCGCCGGTGAGGAGCACCAGGCCGAACACCAGCATCGGCAACGACGCCGCGGCCGGGCTGCTGCCCCGCACCACGAGGGCGTACGCCCCGAAGGCGATCGGCAGCGCGGCGGCGAACAGGATCAGCAGCGTCCGGGGCCCGCGCTCCGGACGCACCCGGCGCACCTCGCCGAGCGGTGACGCGACCACCCGGCGCAGGGCCAGCACGCTCACCAGCGCACCGGCCACCGGCACGCCGAGGACGACCACCACGAAGGCCACCCAGGCCGACGCGGGCGGTGTGTGTCCTTGCACGGCGAGAGCCACGGCGACGACGGCGAGCCCGCCGGACGACCCCGCCAGGCAGACCGGCGCGGACTCCAGCGCGCTGATACGGCGCACCTGCGCGGGCGACGCTCCGGCGAGCCGCAGCCCGGCCATCCGCCGGTCGCGGTGCACGGCTCCGATCCGGGCGCACTGACCGAGGAGGCCGAACACGGGAACGAGCAGGAGGAGCAGAGCGGCGACCACTCCGGCGCGCTCGCCGGGCTGGTTCAGCAAGCCGTGTGCGAACGGGATCGACACCTGCCCCCGGACCGCGGCGACCGTGATCGCGGCGAGCGCGAACCCGGTGGCGAGCAGGGCGCCCACCGCGGTGAGCGCGATCCGCCACCACTCACGGCGGTCCGAGCCGCGGGCCAGCGTCCAGGCGATGCGTGCGTCAGCCCTCATGGTGGGCGGCCTCCTGGGCGTTCTCCTGGACGGCGAAGGACAGGGCGCCGGAGTGGACGGCCCCGTCCCGCAGCCACACCTCCCGGTCCGCGTACGCCGCGATCTGGGCGTCGTGCGTGATGAGCAGCACCGAGGCGCCGGACTCGCGGGCGGCGTGCACCAGCGCGGTCATCACCTGTTCCCCGGCGAGCGAGTCCAGGGACCCGGTCGGCTCGTCCGCGAAGACGGCCTTCGGCCCCGTCACCCATGCCCGTGCCAGCGCCACCCGCTGGCCCTGGCCACCACTCAGCTCCCCGGGCCGCAGCGCGGCCTGTCCGCGCACCCCGAAGCGCTCCAGCCACTCGTCCGCCCGGTCCTGCGCCGCGGCGCGGGCGGTTCCGGCGAGGAGCAGCGGGAGCATCACGTTGTCGCGCACGGTGAGTTCGGGGATCAGCTGTCCGAACTGGAAGACCACGCCGAAATCGGTGCGGCGCAGCTCGCTGAGCCGGTTCTCCGACGCCCGGTCCAGCCGCTCCCTGCCGTACGACACCTCGCCCTCGTCGGGGCGGACGATGCCCGCCAGGCAGTGCAGCAGCGTCGACTTCCCGCTGCCGCTGGCTCCGGTGACGGCGAGGATCTCGCCGGCCCGGAGGGCGACCGAGGCGCCGCGCAGTGCCTGTGACCTTCCGTACTGCTTCGTCAGGGCGTTGGCTCTGATCATGGGTTCCGCGGCCCCCGAGGGCTTCTCGGCCGGTGTGTTCATACTGCGTCGACCTCCGAGGTCAGGGTGGTGAGACGGGTGGCCGTCGTGGCCATCCATCGCACGTCGGCGTCCAGATGGGCCAGGGCGTAGTCGGCCGAGAGGACGGTGGTCAGATCGGTGCCCGGTGTGGTCTTGAGACCGGTCAGCTCGTGCATGCGCACCATGTGGGCGGCACGCTGGGCCATGAGGTACGTGGCCGCCTCCGCCGTCCGGTCGCTGCCCTCGGCCCCGGCGACCAGGAGCGAGATGACGACCTTGGCGAAGATCTCGTTCGTGACGAAGGGGGCGGGCGGCGTGACCCCTCGGGCCCACGTGGCGAGCTCGTCCGCTCCCTGGTCCGTGGCGCGGTACAGGGTGCGTTCGGGGCCGCCGTCGGAGTCGGTGCCTTCCACGGCGGCGAGGTCGTCCCGTACGAGGCGTTGCAGGGTCGTGTAGACCTGTCCGTAGGCCAGCGGGCGGGCCTGGGGGAAGAGTTCGTCGTATCGCCGTTTGAGGTCGTAGCCGTGGCTGGGACTTCCGGCAAGCAGGCCCAGGAGGATGTGACGGGTGCTCATGAGGGGCGACTATATACTCAGTATATGTACTGAGTGAATACTTGGGCGTGAGCGATGCCCACAAGGCGCCGGGGAGCGGCGGACCGGGTGCCGCGCGACAGCGCGTCGGCCGGGCCTACTCCGCCACGGCGTAGGCCTGGACCGACCAGAGCGAGTAGCCGTACTCGGTCGCCCGCCCGTCGCCCTGGACCCGGATGAAACGGGTGTCCTTCGCGTCCATCCGGACGGACTCGTGGCCGCCCCGGCCGTTGCGGACGGTGGCCGCCGTGCGCCAGGTGCGCCCGTCCGCGGAGACCTGTATGCGGTAGCGGGAGGCGTACGCGTCCTGCCAGTCCAGGACCACCTGGCCGACCCGGGCCGGGGCCGGCAGTTCGGCCTGCCACCAGGCGCCGTCCTCGGGCGGTGAGGACCAGCGGGTCTTCAGGTCGCCGTCCGACGCGGCGGCCGCCGGGAAGTCCGCGGTCTCGTCGCCGGACGAGGAGGCGGTGGCCGTACGCAGCAGATCGGGGCCCGCCGTGCGCGGGAAGGCCCGGACGGTCAGCGTGGTCTCCTCGGTGCCGAAGGAGAACGGCACCGCGTACTCGCCCGCGGGCGTGTCCGCGGGGACGGTGATCTCCACGGGCACCTCGGTACGGGAGCCGCGCGGCACGGTCGTCTGCTTCGGCACCCGCACCTTGATGCCCTTGGGCGCCTTCGCGGTGAGCGCGCCCCGGACCTCGGCCGGGCGGCGCGCCGAGAGCCGGGCCTCGACCCGCAGCGGCTTGCCGCCGATCTCGGCGTCCGTCTCCCCGCGTGCGAGATCGAGCCGGGCGGCGGGTTCGTCGCCGAACCACGGCACCAGGGAGCGCACCCGGGGGGCCGTTCCTGCGGACGGGGCCGTACCCGCGAGCGGCGGGATGATCAGGGACGGTGTGCCGGCGAGCACCGGGGTGGCGGTCGGCCAGCTGATCCGGACGGCGTCCACCCGCAGGCCCTGGCCCGGCGACTGGGTCCAGCCCCGCGCCGACAGAGCGCCGAGGCTCTGCCAGCCCTCGCCCGGCACGTGCGCCTGGACCGTCGCGCCCGACGCCGTCGAGGCGTCGCCGGGCACCGTCATCGCGGTGACGGCCTCCAGCGGGCGCGCCCGGTCGAGGTGCAGGGTGTAGCTGCCCGGAGCCTCGGTCACCGTGCCGTTGTCGCGGTCCGATCCCGTCCAGGCGTCGGCCTCCTTGCGTACCCGGTCGAGGAACGGGCCGAGCACCCCCTTGCCGACCGTCGCGCCGCCCTTCTTCACGGCCTTGACCGCCGGCTCCAGGCCCAGCGCGGCCTCCCAGGCGGCCGCCCCGTCGTCGCGCGCCTGCGCCTGGAGCAGATCGACGGCCAGCTCGCCCGCCCGGCCGTAGCGGGCCAGCTGCTCGCTCCACGGGCGCACTTCGTCATCGAGGTGTCCGCCGGCCAGTCCGGTCAGCCGCTGCGGGGTCTCGCGCATCACGGTGAACGCGGCCCGCAGCCGGCGCGCCGCCTCTTCGCGGGCCGGGGCGCCGTCGGCCGTACGGGACTTCCAGAACGCGGCGAGCAGCGGCCGCAGATACGCCGATTCGTCACCGCCCAGCACGGATCCCGCGCTGTTGCCCGCCAGTGCGCGCAGCGCGTCCCGGCTGCGGGCGTCGCCGCCCGCGAGATCGTCCAGGGCCGCCTGCCAGGACTCCTGCGGCTGGTACCCCTTCGGGTTCCAGGCGAAGTCGGCGGCGGTGAACAGCGGGATCCGGGACGCGGACGGCTGCTCCATCGCGTTGGCCAGCAGCGCCGCCGAGCCGATGGCGACGGCCGGGTCCCGGCCGGTGTACGGGCCCAGGAAGATCCGGTCCTGCGCGTAGTCGTTGACCGGGTAGTTGTCCATCGTGACCAGCGGATGGCGGAACGTGGTGCGGGCACCGGCCAGTTCGCCGCCGGTGATGGTCCTCGGCACGACCCCGACGCCGGTCCAGGCGACCTGGACCCGCTCGTCGAGCTCCCCGGCGAGCGCGGTCCGGTAGTCCGTCGCCCCGTCCTGGTAGAACTCCGTCGGCATCATGGACAGCGGCTCGGAGCCCGGATGCCGCTCCGCGAGATGCCGCGCCACCGCGCTCACGACCCGGGCCTGCGCCCTGGCCGCCGCCTCCGGGCCGCTGCCGAAGGTGTCGGCGTCGGCCGAGCAGTGCCACTCGCTGTAGCTGACGTCCTGGAACTGCACCTGGAAGACCCGCACCCCCAGGGCCCACATCGCGTCGATCTTCTTCGTCAGCGCCTTCACGTCGCGGTCCGACGACAGACACATGGACTGACCCGGAGCCACCGCCCAGCCGAGCGTCACATGCTCGGCGGCGGCCCGCTCGGCCAGCGCGCGGAACTCGGCGCGCCGCTCGGCGGGGTACGGGTCGCGCCAGCGGGCCTGCCGGTACGGGTCGTCACCGGCCGCGTAGAGGTAGCGGTTCTGCTTGGTGCGCCCCATGAAGCCGAGCTGGGCGAGCCGTTCCTCCTGCGACCAGGGCCGGCCGTAGAAGCCCTCGGTCATCCCGCGTACGGCACCGGCCGGCCAGTCCCGGACGGTGACGCCGGCGATCCGGCCGCCCCCGGCCAGCTGACGCAGCGTCTGCACGGCGTGGAACAGGCCGTCGTCGCCGACGCCGTCCACGGCGACGGTGTCCCGGCCCGCGACCCGGCCGACCGCGATCCGGTAGCCGCCGGACGGCAGATCGGCGCGGTCGGGCGCCCGCAGCGTACGCAGCGCGTCCGCGGCGCCGTCCCCGCCGAACCGGATGACGGGCCCGCCGCCGGGCAGCGTCTCGTGGACGGACCGCACGCCCGCGTCGCGCAGCACCTGGCGGAGCGCCTCGACCGCGTACGGATCGGCCCCGGCACCGGCGACGAGCGTCACGTCGCCGGAGAGCGGGACGGGGGACCCGGCCACCTTGATGCTCTGCGGGCGCGGCCACACGGCGGGCGGCGCGGCGTCGTCGGTGCGGTCCGGCGAGGTCACGGGGTGGGTGCCGGGCGGCGAGGGGGCGGCGACGGCCGCGGGGGCCCCCGCGGAGAGCAGCCCGCCGAGCACGGCCACGGCGACGGCCGCCGCGTGCTTCCTGCGCCTGAGCTGCATGCCTGTCTCCCTACGCGCCCACCGATGGGCTCCGAGCCCACCACCCGCGCGCGAGAGTGTCAATGTGCGGGGTCACCGTGGTGTAAATGCCCGATATGACAGTCGTGGTGAGGGGTTCGCCGTGCCCGGTGACACACGCGAAAGACCACGCCGAATGGCCGAAACGAGCGGACGTCTTACGGAGAACCCGCCCTCGGGGAACGGAATGTGACCCGGAGCACGTTCAACTCGTTGTCATCATGCCTACGTCTGCGGCCGCGTCCGCTGGGTAGGTCTGCTGTGTCCTGTTCTCCACGGCCAGGAGGCCACCATGCCCGCAGCTGCGCAGCTTCTGCTCTCCGCCCTGTCCAAACAGGTACCGGGTCCTGCCCCGTACATCAGCGCGCTCCCGGCCACGCCCAGCACGCCCGGCCCGCTCACGAGCGAGGCGCCGCTGGCCGATGCCATACCCCTGACCAGCGAGCCCCCGCTCGCCGACGCCACACCACTGACCAGTGAACCCCCGCTCGCCGTCCTCGCCCCGCTGACCAGCGAGCCGGCTTCTTCCGGCAGCGCTTGGGGCATGGAGTCCCCAGGAGTCTGAATGGGCTTGTCCCGGCTCGCCGCACTGCACGGCGTCGCCACCTCCTTCTCCCCGTCCGCCGATGTCACGGTGCCCGTCCCCGAGGGCACGGTCGTCGCGGTGCTCGCCGCGCTCGGCGTCGACGCCGCCACGCCGGAAGCCGTACGGGAGGCGCTCGCCGCCGCCGAGTCCGCGGCCGGCTCCCGGCTGCTCCCGGCCACCGTGGTGGTCTGGGCCGGCGAGCCGCTGCCCCCGGCCCTGACCGCACTGCCGCCCGGCACGGAGCTGACGGTCCGCCCGGAGGAGCCCGACGCGGCCCCGCCGGCCCCGATGCGCGTCCCCGCCGGGGGTACGGTTCCGGCCGAATCCCGCCCGGATGACGCCCGGGCCGCCGAGGCCGCCGCGGCGCCGGCCACGCACAAGGTCTCCGCCGCGCCCGGATGGTGGGCCGAACCGCCGCCGGGGGTGTACCGGCTGACCGTCCGGGCCCCGGGCGCGCCGGACCGCAGGAGCGGCCCGGGCGGGCCGGTGACGGAGACCTGCACGCTCGTGGTCGCCCCGGCCCGGGTACCGCAGCCGCCCGGGCGCAGCCACGGCTTCCTCGTCCAGCTCTACTCCCTGCTCTCCGCCCGCTCCTGGGGCATGGGCGACCTCGGCGACCTCGCCGACCTCGCCTCCTGGTCCGGGCGCTGCCTCGGAGCCGGCTTCGTCCAGGTCAACCCGCTGCACGCCGCGGTACTGGGCAACCCCACCGACCCCTCGCCCTACCGCCCGTCCTCACGGCGGTTCCCCGACCCCGTGCACCTGCACATCGAGTCCGTCCCGGAGTACGGGCACGCGCCCGAGCCCGCCGTCCTCGACGACCTGCGCCGCCGGGCCGCCGAACTCAGCGAGGCCGTGCTGAACAAGGGCGCCCTGATCGACCGGGACGCCGTCTGGGAGCTCAAACGGCAGGCCCTCGGCATCCTCGTCGGCGTCCCCCTCACACCCGGCCGCCGCGCCGCCTACTGCGACTTCCTCGCCGCGCAGGGGCAGGCCCTGGAGGACCACGCCCTGTGGTGCGCCCTCGCCGAGATGCACGGCTCCGACTGGCACACCTGGCCGGCCGGCCTGCGCGACCCGCGCTCCAGGGAGACCGCCCGCGCCCGTGCCGAACTGCTGGACCGGGTCGACTTCCACTGCCGGCTCGCCTGGCTGACCGACGCTCAGCTCGCCGCCGCCCAGCGCGCCGCGAAGGACGCGGGCATGGCCGTCGGGATCGTCCACGACCTCGCCGTGGGCGTGCACCCCGGCGGCGCCGACACCTGGGCCCAGCAGGACGCCTTCGCGCACGGCATGTCCGTCGGCGCACCCCCGGACGCCTTCAACGCCCGCGGCCAGGACTGGGGGCTGCCGCCCTGGAGACCCGACGCCCTCGCCGCATCCGGCTACGCCCCGTACCGGGGACTGCTGCGCGGGCTCCTCGCGCACGCCGGGGCCCTGCGCATCGACCACGTCATGGGCCTCTTCCGCCTCTGGTGGGTGCCCGAGGGGCGTCCGCCCACCGAGGGCACCTACGTCAGCCACGACGCGGAGGCGATGCTCGCCGTCCTCGTCCTGGAGGCCCACCGCGCAGGCACCGTCGTCATAGGGGAGGACCTCGGCACCGTGGAACCGGGCGTCCGCGAGGCGCTCGCCCGCCGAGGCGTCCTCGGCACCTCCGTGCTCTGGTTCGAGCGCGACTGGTCGGGCACCGGCCGCCCGCTCGCCCCGGAGGAATGGCGCGAGGACTGCCTGGCCACCGCCACCACCCACGACCTGCCGTCCACCGCCGCCCGGCTGACCGGCGACCACGTGACGCTGCGCCACCGCCTCGGCCTGCTCGCCCGACCGCTGGAGGAGGAGCGCACCGAGGACGGCACCGACACCGCGGAGTGGCTCGGCCTCCTCTCCCGCCTCGGCCTGCTCCCCGAAGGCGGCGACGACGAGGAGGCGGCCGTCCGCGCCGTCCACCGCTTCCTGCTGCGGACTCCCGCCCGCATGGCCGGGGTCTGGCTCCCGGACACCATCGGCGACCGCCGCCCGCAGAACCTGCCGGGCACCTGGGACCAGTACCCCAACTGGCGGCTGCCCATCGCCGACGCCGAGGGCCGGCCCGTCACCCTGGAGGAACTCGCCGCCTCACCCCGGCTGCACCGGCTGATGGAAGTCCTCCGGCCCCGTCAGGAGCCTCCGAGGACCCGTACGGCACCCCCGGGCGCGCGGCCCACGTAGGCGTTCGCTACGTTTGCACCGTGGACAAGAAGAACGCTATGCGCGCCGGCGCGGTCGCTGCCGGTACGACGCTGATGATGCTGCTGATGTCGTCCCCCGCGCTCGCGCTCACCCGCGACGACGGCGACGACCCGGGACCGGGCCTGAGCGTGATCGACACGATCGGTCTGTTCGTCGTGGCCCCCCTGGCCCTGTTCGCGGTCATCGCGGGCCTGGTCATGGTCCTCGACAAGTCCAAGAAGCAGGCCTAGTCCTCCCACCGGACACACCCAGGACATCCCGGGTGCGCCGCTCGGTACCCACGTACCGAGCGGCGCATTCGCATGTCCGGAGCGGGAACGGGGGCCGGGCCCGGGGCGGAGCACGGCACGCCCGGTAGGTTGCGGCCATGACCGAGTGGGACGTCAAGAAGCTCCGCATCCTGCGCACCCTGCGGGACCGGGGCACCGTCACCGCGGCCGCCGAGGCGCTCCGCATGACCCCGTCCGCCGTCTCCCAGCAGCTCTCCAACCTCTCCAGGCAGCTCGGCGCCCCCCTGCTGGAGGCGCAGGGCCGGCGCGTGCGCCTGACCGACGCCGCCCATCTGGTGCTCCGCCACGCCGAAGCGGTCTTCGCCCAACTGGAGCGCGCCGACGCCGAACTGACCGGGTATCTGCACGGCGAGGCGGGCGAGGTGCGGATCGCGGCGTTCGCCACCGCCGTGCCCGCCCTGGTCGTGCCGGCCGTGCAGGCGCTGCGTGACGAGGATCGGCCGGGGCCGGACGTACGGGTCCGGGAGGCCGAGGCGGGGCAGGCCTACGAACTCCTCGCCGCCGGTGAGGCGGACCTGGCGCTCTCGTTGGCCGCCCACGCCCCGACCGCCCGTGACCCGCGCTTCGCCGTGCTGCCGCTGCTCGCGGACCCGCTCGACGTGGCGCTGCCGGCCGGTCACCGGTTCGCGGACGCGCCCGGGCTGCGGCTGGCGGACCTGTCCGCCGAGCCATGGATCTTCGGCGGCTCCGGCCCCTGGTCCGAGATCACCACCGCCGCGTGCGAGGCCGCGGGCTTCGTCCCGGAGCAGGCGCACAGCGCCTCCGGCTGGACCGCGATCCTCGCCATGGTCGAGGCGGGCATGGGCATCGCGCTGATCCCCCGCATGGCGTCCGCGGAGCGGCAGGGCCGGGACGGTGTGGTGATGCGGGTCCTCGAAGCGGACCGGCCCCGGCGCCATGTGGTGGCCGCGGTCCGCCAGGGGGCCGAGCAGGGCCCGGCGGTGGCCCGGGTGCTCGCGGAGCTGCGCCGGGCGGCACAACCATTCAACTGTCCTTAACGATCCATGCGAAAACTTTCGATGGACCTAACGGCTCCGTCGTACGACAGTGAACGCATGACCTTCGGACAGAATGAGAACCACCACGAGGACCCCCACGCCAACGACGCGGCCCCGTACGGCGGTGGTGACCCGTACGCCGACTACCGCACCACCGACCTCCCCTTCACCGAGCTCGTCGACCTCGCCGACCGGCGGCTCGGCGCGGGCGTGATCGCCGCCAACGACGAGTTCTTCGCCCAGCGCGAGAACCTCCTGGTCCGCGGACGTGCCGTCTTCGACCCCGAGCACTTCGGGCACAAGGGCAAGATCATGGACGGCTGGGAGACCCGCCGCCGACGCGGCGCGGACGCCGCACACCCGTTCCCCGCCCCGGACGAGCACGACTGGGCCCTCATCCGGCTCGGCGCCCCCGGCATCATCCGCGGCCTCGTCGTCGACACCGCGCACTTCCGCGGCAACTACCCGCAGCGCGTCTCGGTCCAGGCAACCTCCGTCGCGGGCTCGCCCGGCGCCGCCGAACTCCTCGCCGACGACGTGAAGTGGGACGAGATCGTCCCGCCGACCCCCGTACGCGGCCACGCCGCCAACGGCTTCGAGATCACCGGCGGCCGCCGCTACACCCACCTGCGCCTCTGCCAGCACCCCGACGGCGGCATCGCCCGCCTGCGCGTGCACGGCGAGGTGCTCCCCGACCCGTCCTGGCTCGCGGCACTCGGCACGTTCGACCTGATCTCGGTCCTGAACGGCGGCAGTTACGAGGACGCCTCGGACCGCTTCTACTCCTCGCCGACCCAGATCATCCTGCCCGGCACGTCCCGCAAGATGGACGACGGCTGGGAGAACCGCCGCCGTCGCGTCCGCGACACCAACGACTGGGTACGCTTCCGGCTGCCCGCCCAGGGCGCGGTCCGCGCGGTCGAGATCGACACGGCCTACCTCAAGGGCAACGCGGCCGGCTGGATCGCCCTCCAGGGCCGTAACGGCGAGACGGGCGAGTGGTTCGAGATCATCCCGCGCACCCGGCTCCAGCCCGACACCCTGCACCGCTTCCCGCTCCGCGCCCAGGCCGTCGTCACGCACGTCCGCCTCGACGCCTTCCCCGACGGCGGAGTGGCCAGGATGCGCCTGCACGGCTCGCTGACCGAGTCCGGCGCGGCCGCCCTGGCCCGCCGCTACGAGGAGTCGGGCGCGTAGGGCCTCTCGTGTGGATCAGGCCGGGCCCGCGTGGCCCATCTCGGCCTGATCCGGGCGAAAGGCCCCGGCCGGCCCCGCGACCGCCGCCCGGCGAACGGCTGAGCCCCGCGCCCCGTTCGCCGGGCGGCCTCGGCCACGCGAAAGGGCCCGGACCGGCGACGTACGCCGGTCCGGGCCCTCGGCCGATTCCCGCGGAACCGCCGGCGCGGGGGCAGGTGCCGTGGACACCCGCCCCCGCTGCCTGCCGTACCTACGCGGTGGCCGCCGCGGCGTCCGCGGCCCGGGCCTTCAGCGCCCGCTCCACGCCCGACCGCGACTCCGACATCAGCCGGCGCAGCGCGGCGCCCGGCTCGGCCGAGGCCAGCCAGGCGTCCGTGGCGTCCAGGGTCTCCTGCGAGACGTGGAGCGCCGGGTAGAGACCGATGGCGACCTGCTGCGCCATCTCGTGGCTCCGCGAGTCCCAGACGTTCTTCACCGCGGCGAAGAACTTCTCGGAGTACGGGGCCAGCAGCTCGCGCTGGTCGGTCTGGACGAACCCGGCGATGACCGCCTCCTGGAGGGAGTTCGGCAGCTTGTCGGACTCGACGACCGAGGCCCAGGCCTCCGCCTTCGCCTCCTGGGAGGGCCGCGCCGCGCGGGCGGCCGCCGCGTGGCGTTCGCCCGCCGCCGTCCGGTCACGGGCGTACTCGGCGTCGATCTCCTCGTCGTCCAGCAGCCCGGTGGCGGCCAGCCGCTCCACGAAGGCCCAGCGCAGCTCGGTGTCGACGGCCAGGCCCTCGATCGCCTCGGTGCCGTCGAGCAGCGCCTGAAGCAGGTCGAGCTGCTGCGGGTTGCGGGCCGTGGCCGCGAACGCGCGGGCCCACGACAGCTGGTGGTCGCTGCCCGGCTCCGCCGCGCGCAGGTGCGCGAGCGTCGCCTCGGTCCACTGGGTCAGACCCGCCTCGCGCCACTCCGGCGCCGCGTACATGTCCAGCGCCATCTTCACCTGACGGTGCAGCGACTGGACGACGCCGATGTCCGACTCCTTGCCCACCCCGGACAGGACGAGCGAGAGGTAGTCGCGCGTGGCCAGTTCGCCGTCGCGCGTCATGTCCCAGGCCGACGCCCAGCACAGGGCGCGCGGCAGCGACTCGGTGAAGTCGCCCAGGTGCTCCGTGACGACCCGCAGCGACTCCTCGTCGAGCCGGACCTTCGCGTACGAGAGGTCGTCGTCGTTGAGGAGGATGACGGCCGGGCGCGCGGTACCGGCCGGGAACGGCACGGTGGTCCGCTCGCCGTCGACGTCCAGCTCGATCCGGTCCGTCCGGACCAGCTTGCCGGACGCGGCGTCCAGGTCGTAGCAGCCGATCGCGATCCGGTGCGGACGCAGCGTCGGCTCGCCCTTCGCGCCGGCGGGCAGCGCGGGCGCCTCCTGGAGGACGGTGAACGAGGTGACGTGCCCGTTGGCGTCCGTCTCGATCTCCGGGCGCAGGATGTTGATGCCGGCCGTCTCCAGCCACGCCTTCGACCAGGTCTTCAGGTCGCGCCCGGAGGTCTTCTCCAGCGCGCCCAGCAGGTCGGACAGGCGCGTGTTGCCGAACGCGTGCGCCTTGAAGTACGCCTGGACGCCCTGGAAGAACGCGTCCATGCCGACGTACGCCACCAGCTGCTTCAGGACCGAGGCGCCCTTGGCGTACGTGATGCCGTCGAAGTTGACCAGGACGTCGTCGAGGTCACGGATGTCCGCCATGATCGGGTGCGTCGAGGGCAGCTGGTCCTGGCGGTACGCCCACGTCTTCATGGAGTTGGCGAACGTCGTCCAGGAGTGCGGCCACTGCGAGCCGTCGGCGTACGCCAGGCAGGCGATCGACGTGTACGTGGCGAACGACTCGTTCAGCCACAGGTCGTTCCACCACTCCATGGTCACGAGGTCGCCGAACCACATGTGGGCCAGTTCGTGCAGGATCGTCTCGGCCCGCGTCTCGTACGCCGCGTCCGTCACCTTGGACCGGAAGACGTACTGGTCACGGATGGTGACCGCGCCCGCGTTCTCCATCGCGCCCGCGTTGAACTCCGGGACGAAGAGCTGGTCGTACTTGGCGAAGGGGTACGCGTAGTCGAACTTCTCCTGGAACCAGTCGAAGCCCAGCCGCGTCACGTCGAAGATCGCGTCCGCGTCGAGGTACTCGGCGAGCGAGGGCCGGCAGTAGATGCCGAGCGGGACGGTCTGGCCGTCCTTCTCGTAGCTGCTGTGCACCGAGTGGTAGGGCCCGACGATCAGGGCGGTGATGTACGAGGAGATGCGCGGCGTCGGCTCGAACGACCAGACGTCGTCCTTGGGCTCGGGCGTCGGCGAGTTGGAGATCACGGTCCAGCCGGACGGGGCCTTCACGGTGAACCGGAAGGTGGCCTTCAGGTCCGGCTGCTCGAAGCTCGCGAAGACGCGGCGGGCGTCCGGAACCTCGAACTGGGTGTACAGGTAGGCCTGCTCGTCGACCGGGTCGACGAAGCGGTGCAGGCCCTCGCCCGTGTTGGTGTACGAGCAGTCGGCGACGACCTTCAGCTCGTTGGAACCCGCCGCCAGATGCGCCAGTGCGATCCGGGAGTCACGGAACACGGCCGCGACGTCCAGCGCCCTGCCGTTCAGCTCGACCTGGTGGACCGCCGGGGCGATCAGGTCGATGAAGGTCTCCGCACCGGCTTCGGCGGAGTCGAAGCGCACGGTGGTGACGGACCGGTAGGTCCCACCCTCCTGCGCTCCGGAGAGGTCGAGATCGATCTCGTACGCGTCCACGGTCAGCAGGCGCGCCCGCTCCTGTGCCTCTTCGCGGGTCAGATTGGTGCCAGGCACGCGGTCATCTCCTTGATATGTGATGTTTCCGGTCATCCTTCCACGTGACCGGCGCCCAAGGCGATGTCCAATTTCCGCCGGACCGTGCTGGTGGGGCGGGCCATTCTCGTCATATGACCAGTTACGAGGCACGCGCGATCGACCCGGCCGCACTGAAGGAACTACGGGACACGGACGACGCGGGGCGCGCCTGCGTCCCGTACACCGCCACGGACGCGGGCAGCCCGCTGCGCTGCTGCCTTCGGGGCAACGAGGCGGGGGAGAGGATCGCCCTCGTGTCGTACGCGCCGCTGCGCCGCTGGGCGGCCGCGACGTGGGCCCGTCCCGGGGCGTACGACGAACAGGGGCCGGTCTTCATCCACGCCGAGGAGTGCGAGGGGCCCTCGGCGGACCGCTCCGGCTACCCGTTCTCCCGGGCGGGCGCGCTGCGCACCGTCCGCCGCTACGACGCGGAGGGGCACATCGTCGGCGGCCGGCTGATGGAGATCCCGGCGGACGAGGAGCGGGGGTACGACGAGGCCATCGCGGAGGCGTTCGCCGATCCGGAGGTGGCGCTGGTGCACGTGCGGGCCGTGGAGTACGGCTGCTGGCACTTCGAGGTGCGGCGCCCGGCCTCAATCCCCTCCGGCCTCATCAGCCCTTCCGGCCTCTCAAGCCACTCCGGTGACTGAGGAGCGGGGGTGGGGGGGGGGGGGCCCCGCCCCCCCCCCCCCCCCGCGGGGGGGGCCCCCCCCCCCGCCGCCCCCCCCCCCCCCCCCCCCGGCCCCCCCCCCCCGGGGGGGGGGGCGGGGGGCCAAGTCCTCTTTATGGACCCCCTCGCGGCCGCCCGTCGGGGGCACCCTCACCCCGGG
>NZ_JBIVTU010000002.1:401646-450352 GCF_044756845.1 Streptomyces sp. NPDC091416 | reverse complement strand
CGCACGCCGCCCGGTTGCGGCCGCGCGCCGGGGGGGGGGGGGGGCCGGGGTGGGGGGGGGGGGGGCGGGGGGGGCGGGCCCCCCCCCCCCCCCACCCCCGCTGAAGGGCTGAGCGCGTCAGCCCTTCAGCTCCGCCGCCACCAGCTCCGCGATCTGCACCGCGTTCAGCGCGGCGCCCTTGCGCAGGTTGTCGTTGGAGACGAACAGCGCGAGGCCGTGCTCCACGGTCTCGTCGACCCGGATCCGCCCGACGAAGGACGCGTCCTGCCCGGCCGCCTGGAGCGGGGTGGGGATCTCCGAGAGCTCGACGCCGGGCGCGTCCTTCAGCAGCTCGTACGCGCGCTCCACGCTGATCGGGCGGTCGAACCGGGCGTTGACCTGGAGCGAGTGGCCGGAGAAGACCGGGACGCGCACACAGGTGCCGGACACCTTCAGCTCCGGGATCTCCAGGATCTTGCGGGACTCGTTGCGGAGCTTCTGCTCCTCGTCCGTCTCGAAGGACCCGTCGTCGACGATGGATCCGGCCAGCGGCAGCACGTTGAAGGCGATGGGGCGCTTGTAGACACCCGGCTCGGGGAAGTCGACGGCGCCGCCGTCGTGGGTCAGCTTGTCGGCGTCGGCGACGACCTTGGACGCCTGGCCGTGCAGCTCGGCGACGCCGGCCACGCCGGAGCCGGACACGGCCTGGTACGTGGCGACGGTCAGCGTCCGCAGACCGGCCTCGTCGTGCAGCGGGCGCAGCACGGGCATGGCGGCCATGGTGGTGCAGTTCGGGTTGGCGATGATGCCCTTGGGACGGTTCGCGACCGCGTGCGCGTTGACCTCGGAGACGACCAGCGGGACCTCGGGGTCCTTGCGCCAGGCGGAGGAGTTGTCGATCACGACGGCGCCCTGCGAGGCCACCTTCTCGGCGAGCGCCTTCGACGTCGAGCCACCGGCCGAGAACAGCACGATGTCCAGGCCCGTGTAGTCGGCCGTGGAGGCGTCCTCGACGGTGATGTCGGTGCCCTCGTAGGTGATCGTGGAGCCCGCGGAGCGCGCGGAGGCGAAGAGCCGCAGTTCGGCGACCGGGAACTTCCGCTCGGCCAGGATGCTGCGCATGACTGTGCCGACCTGACCGGTGGCGCCGACGATTCCGACCTTCACAGGAACTCCCTCAGACGTACGAACGGGCATGTTTGCCGCTTCATGATGCGTCTGTCCACGGCTTCCTTGTCCAATCCATTGTCCGGCCTGCGGACAGGTGGCGCGCAGCACAGTGGGGCGGGCGCCCGTTGAGCGCCCGCCCCACTGTCGTACGGATCACATGGTCACCGCGATGCGGTTACGGCGCGACCTTCTCGATCACGACGCTGCCGGTGCCCGCGGCGGTGCCGCGCGCGTTCACCAGCTGGACCTCGCCGAAGAACTGCCGGCCCGCGGGGGCCGCCCCGGCGACCGCGACCTCGGCACTGACCTCGGCGGAGGCGCCGGGGGCCAGGTTGACCGCCTTCGACTCGTCGACCTTGATCGTGCCGAGCGACGGCGAGTAGTACACGTCGCGGTAGTCGTACTCGGTGGTGCCGGCCGGGACGTCGTACCCGTCGATGACGACCGTGTACGTGCCCGCGGCGGGCTTCAGCAGGCTGACGGCCTCCTCGGAGCCGGCCGTGGTGGAGGAGCCCACCTCGGTCGCGCCCTTGTAGACGTACAGGTCGAGGTCGGCGTTGGCGTCCGAGGTGGACCCGATGGCGACGTCCAGCTTCTCGACGCCCTCACCGATGGTCACCTCCTTGACGTACTGGCCGCCCGTGGAGATCGACGGCCGCTCGACGTCGGCCGAGCCCAGCGAACCGCCCTTGAGCTTGCCCGCGAGGTCACTGGCGTTGTTGGTGACCGTCCAGTCCACCGCTGCCGGGGTGCCGATCTTCGCCTCGGCGATGGTCTGCACCGCCGGGTCGAAGGTCGCGCCCAGCAGCGAGATGTCCAGCTTGTACGGGTTGTCCAGCAGCGGCGACGTACGCCGTGCCTCGACCTCGATCTCCCAGACACCGGCCTGCGGGTCGGTGTACGAGCGCACGTCGGGGCGGCAGGTGTTGGCCGGGTTCTCGTAGTTCGGGTAGCAGAACGGCGTCCCGCTGTCCTCGACCGCGACACCGTACGGGTGGATGGAGATGAAGCGGGTCTGGCTGCCCGAGCGCAGGGCGCTCATGGCGACCTCAAGGGTCTTGGCGCCCTCCGGCACGGTCACGAAGTACGACGTGGTGCCGTTGCGCTGCACCGAGCCGGAGGCCGTGTAGGCGTAAGCCGGCTTCACGAGCTCCTTGGAGACGACGACCGTGGCGAGGATCTGCTGGTCCACGCCGGAGGTCTTCGCGTCGTCGACCTGCAGGATCGCGCTGTGCACGCCCGCGCTGCCCGGCTTCGCCTGGACCTTGACCGTGACCGGCTTGCCGAGCGGCAGGGAGACGGTCTTCGAGCCGGTGAGCTTGAAGGTGCCGTCGTTGTACTTCCACGACAGCTTGTGCTTGACGTCCTTGTCCGGGCCCGTGGTGCGGGTGACCGTGACGTCGTACGTCTTCTTCTGGCCGGCCTTGAGGCCGCCCTCGCGGTCGTACAGACCGGTGCCGAAGCCCGGGGTCTTCAGCGCGAAGTCGATCGCGGTGTCGACCGGGGCCTTGACCGTGTACTCGTGCGCCGGGGCGCCCTGCTTCTCGATCTGCTTCCAGGCGCCGACGATGTTGATCAGACCGGCACCCTGGGCGTGCGCGGGCACTCCCTTGATCTGGGTGGCGGTGCTGGTCAGCGCGGTGCGCAGGTCGGCCGGGGGCAGCTCGATGTGCTTCTGCTTCGCGGCGGACAGCAGCAGCGCGGTCGCGCCGGCGGCCTGCGGGGAGGCCATCGACGTGCCCTGGAGCATGGAGTAGCCGGCCGGGAGCGAGTAGCCCGACTCCTTGACCGGGCCGCCGGGCAGCCAGGTCTGCGTCGAGTTGATCGCCGCGCCGGGGGCCGTCAGGGTCGGCGTGAAGCCGCCGTCCTCACGCGGACCGCGCGAGGAGAACGGGAGCATGTCGTACTTCTTGGTGACGGCCGAGCCGTAGTTCGCGGCCCAGGTCTCCTTGGAGATGGACGCGCCGACCGAGATCACGTGGTCGGCGAGGCCGGGGTCACCGATGGTGTTGACGCCCGGACCGTCGTTGCCGGCCGAGATGACCAGCTGGACGCCGTAGATGTCGATGAGGCGCTTGTACAGCTCCGAGCGGGCGTTGTTGCCGTCGTTCAGCGGCGGCAGGCCGCCGATCGACATGTTGACGACGTCGACGCCGCGGTTCACGACGAGGTCGATCATGCCCTCGGTGAGCGCGATGTTGGTGCAGCCGCCGGACCAGGTGCAGGCGCGCGAGGAGACGATCTTCGCGCCGGGCGCGGCACCGTTCATCTTGCCGCCGAACAGGCCGTTCGCGGCGGTGATGCCCGCGACGTGCGTGCCGTGCTCGGACTCGATGACGCCGATGTTGACGTAGTCCGCGGTGTTGCCCGCCGCGTTGTACACGACGTTCTTGCGGTTCTCCACGACGAACGGGATGCGCTCGACGACGTCGGTGCGCGGGTCGTCCGTGCCGAAGTAGGAGACCTGGTGCTTCTCCTTGTACGGCAGGAGGACGGCGTCGTCGGAGAAGTCCGCGTTGTTGTTCAGGTCCACTCGGGTGGTGCCGGTGACCGGGTCGTACAGGACGGCCCACGAGTCGGTGGTGTCACCGTCCCGGTTGAGGTCGCCCGCCATGTCGCCGCCCCTGGTGACGGCCTCCTTGAACACGCTGATCCGGTACGAGCCCGCCGGGGCCGAGTACGTACGGCCGCCGTAGGTGAACGTCGGGCCGGACACGGCGTCCGTCATCCGCAGCCAGGTGCCGTCGCCGTCACTGACCGGGTCGGTGGCCGTCACCCAGTCGGTGACCTTGCGCTCACCGGTGGTGGTCTTCTGCAGCGCCGGGTGGCCGAGGTCGACACCCGAGTCGAGGATGCCGATGGTCACGCCGCGGCCGTCGGCCTTCGGGTGCTGCTTGACGAAGTCGACCGCGCCCGTCTCGAAGGACGGGTTGTACGGGTTCTCCGCCGGGGTGTTCTTCCCGGGCGCCGGGTAGGTCCCCGTCGACTTCACCGCGGCCCGGCTGCCGGTCGCCCGGTCGGCCGACGGCGTCGGGTCGTCCAGCACGATCTCCTGCTTGAGATCGATGCCGTGCACCGAGGACAGCTTCGAGGCCGCCTTGATGGTGGCCTCGGCCGCCGCGATGGGCACGGTGGCCCGCACGTAGCCGAGCTTGTCGTACGCCTGCCCGAGCACGGAGCCCTTGACGGCGTCCAGCTGCTCGGCGACCTGCTCGGTCGCACCGGGAGCGGTGGCGACCATCATCGTGATGTTCTTCTCGCCCTTGGCCTTGGCCTTGGTGAGAACGTCGGCGTCGGCCTTGCCGAGCTTGTCCGGCGTGCTGTCGCCCGCGGCGGTCTTGACGGGGGCGGGGGCCGGAGCGTCGACCGCGAAGACGGGGGCGGCGCCGGTGGCGGCCAGGGCGGCCACCAGTCCGGCGGCGGCCGCGACCCGGGCCACGCGTCTCGCCCCGGGTATGGAGCTGGGGGATTCGGAGGTCATCAGCATCCCTGTATGTGAAAGAGAGAGTCCGGAAATCGGTACCGGATGATCGCTCACCCTTTCGTAAATGACAGGGGTTTGTGGAGACTTGTGAGGGGCGAGTTACGGACATGGCGGACTTCCGCCAATGGTGCCGAAGCGTCATGCGGGATGAAGCGGTGCATACGTGACGGATGGAAGGGGTCCCGCGGCTCACCGGGGCAGGATCATCACGTACGCCACGGGCTCGCGGTCGGCCGCCGCCATCAACGCGGTCCGGACCACGGTCGCCTGCTGCTCCCGGGCGTCCCGCAGTTTTCCCGGCGTGAGGTGGACGACGGTGACGCCCAGCCGCTCCAGGTGCTCGCGCCGCGCGGCGTACGCGGACCACTCGGCCTCGTGCTCCCGCCGGCGGTGGTCGTCGTCGATCCGGCTGTGGCGCGGGGCCCTGGTGTCCAGTTCCACGGCCACCGCCTCCTCGGGCCAGTAGGCGTCGACCGCGCCCAGATGCGGGCCGCCGGGCAGCCGGAGATCCACGTTCCACAGGGGTTCCGGCAGACCGTGCGTCCGCACCATGTCGTACAGCCGCTCCTCCGCCAGCGCCCGGCCCTCGGCGAGCAACGAGTCCACGGCGTTCACCACCTGGGGCCGGTCGAGCACCTTGGCGCGGTTCAGCTCGCCCACCAGGACCGCAGGTTCGCAATGCCCGCCGCGAACCGCCTCGGTGAGCAGCCGGCGTACGGCATGCGCGTCCCCGAGCCCGACCACGGCGTCCGCGAGCGCGCGGGCCACCGGCGCCACCGGCAGGCCGTCCAGCTGCTCCGGCCGCGGCAGGTCGGAGCAGCGCACCAGGCGGACGTACCGGGCCGAGCGCAGCCGCCGGCCGCGGGGCACCAGGACGTCGATGCGGTCCGTGGCGACGGCGGGCGGCGCGGCGGCGAAGCCGTACAGCGAGAGCGCGGCGAGGCCGGTGATCATCGCCTCGCCGTAGCCGGGGTCCGCGCCCGGGGCCTGCGCCGGTACGGTCCGCCGCCCGGTGGCCGGGGGCCGTCCCGCGTACAGCAGGGCCGACCGCAGCCGCTCGTGACCGCTGAGCGGACCCGGGTGCAGGACGAAGACGCCGGGCAGTGCCTGCTGCCACGGACCGCCGGTCCGGCACTGCTCGGCGACCTGTGCGGGGGACACTCCGTGGGCCTTTAACTGGGCGGTGGACAACACGCGTTGACGGGCGGAGGAGGCGATGCGGAGGTGACAGGCAGGGAGCGGGGTGTTCGGGTTCATGCTCCGGTGTATCCCGCCCGGGGCCGGGACCTTAACCCCTGTTACAGGCCCGTCGACAATCCAGGACAACGCCGTCCTGAAGTACGGATGTTCGACTGCCGAAAAGGGTGGACCCGCCGGGGTTTATGAGCCGGTCACGGGGGGCGCACCGCGGGCGCCGGGCGCCCGGCGCGTACGCCTTCGGGACTCCGGTCCCGGCCCGCCCGGCGTCATCCGGCCCGTCCGGCGCGAGAGGACGGACCCCTCGCCGAGGTGAACGGCACCCCGGCGAGGGCGGCACGTCTCAGACCGCGGCAGAGTCGCACGCCTGGGCCCGCAGCGCCCGGCCCAGGTCGTCCCCGGCCTCCAGGACCAGCCGCCGCAGCGCCGGTGCCGCGTCCGCGTGCTCCGCCAGCCACGCGTCGGTGGCCGCCAGGGTGGCGGGGTCGTCCTGGAGGTCCGGGAACAGGCCCTTCACCACGGCCATCCCGATCTGGATGGACCGCTCGGCCCACACCCGCTCGATCACCTCGAAGTACCGGGCCGCGTAGGGCGCCAGCAACTCCCGCTGCGAGGACTGCGAGAAGCCCAGGATCGTGGCCTCCACCAGTGCGTTGGACAGCGCGTCCGACTCCACGACGCCCGCCCATGCCTGGGCCTTCACCGCGGCCGACGGCCGCGAGGCCAGGCAGCGGACGTGGTGCCGCTTGCCGGACGCCGTGTCGTCGCGGGCCAGTTCGGCATCGACGGCCGCCTCGTCGGCCACGCCGTGCGAGACCAGCGGGGACAGGAACGCCCACCGGAGCTCCTGGTCCACGTCGAGCCCGTCGATCCGGGCCGTGCCGTCGAGCAGCCCGGACAGCAGCTGGAAGTCCGTGTCCGAGGCGGCGACCGCGGCGAAGAAGCGGGCCCAGGCCAGCTGGGGCTCACTGCCCGGCGCCGCGCGCCGCAGCTCGCGCAGCGCGCCTTCGGCCAGGGCCCGGCCGCCCTCCTCGCGCCACGACGGGGCGGCGTAGTGCGTCAGGGCCGTCCGGGTCCAGGTGTGCAGCATCTGGAGCACGCCGATGTCGGTCTCCCGGCCGGAGAAGGCCAGGACCAGCCCGACGAAGTCGCGGGCCGGCATCAGCCCGTCCCGGGTGAGGCTCCACAGCGCGGACCAGCACAGGGCGCGCGCGAGCGGGTCCGTGATGTCGCCGAGGTGCTCCCGGAGCGTGGCCAGCGACGCCTCGTCGAAGCGGACCTTGCAGTACGTCAGGTCGTCGTCGTTGACGAGGATCAGCTCGGGCCGCTCGGCCCCGGCCAGCTCCGCGATCACGGTGCGCGGTCCCGCCACATCCGCCTCGGCCCGGGCGTAGCGCACCAGTTCACCGGTGGCCGTACGCCGGTACAGGCCGACCGCGACCCGGTGCGGCCGCAGCTCGGGGTGGGACTCGGCCGCCTCCTGGAGGACGGCCAGCTCGGTGATCCGGCCCGCGGCGTCGTAGGTCGCCGCCGGGGTCAGCGAGTTGACGCCCGCGGTCTGCAGCCAGGAGCGCGACCACGAGGTCATGTCCCGGCCGGACGTCTCGGCCAGCACGGACAGCAGGTCGCCCAGCTGCGTGTTGCCGTACGCGTGCTTCTTGAAGTAGCGCCGCGCGCCTTCCAGGAACGCGTCCCGTCCCACGTAGGCCACCAGCTGCTTGAGAACCGAGGCGCCCTTGGCGTACGTGATGCCGTCGAAGTTCAGCTTGGCGTCCTCCAGGTCACGGATGTCCGCCGTGATCGGGTGGGTGGACGGCAGCTGGTCGGCGCGGTAGGCCCAGGACTTGCGGTTGTTGGCGAAGGTGATCCAGCCGTCCTCGAACCGGGTGGACTCCACCATCGCGAAGACGCCCATGAAGTCGGCGAACGACTCCTTCAGCCACAGGTCGTCCCACCACTGCATGGTGACGAGGTCGCCGAACCACATGTGCGCCATCTCGTGCAGGATGACGTTGGCCCGGCTCTCGTACGCCGCCCGCGTCACCTTGCCGCGGAAGATGTACTCCTCGCGGAACGTGACACAGCCCGGGTTCTCCATCGCGCCGAGGTTGTACTCGGGCACGAAGGCCTGGTCGTACTTGCCGAACGGGTACGGGTAGTCGAAGTTGTCGTGGAAGAAGTCCAGGCCCTGCTTGGTGATCAGGAAGACGTCGTCCGCGTCGAAGTGCCGGGCGAGCCCCTTGCGGCACATCGCGCCCAGCGGGATGTCCAGCGTCGTGCCGTCGTCGAGCGTACGGCTGTAGGAGTCGGTCACGTAGTGGTACGGACCGGCGACGACCGCCGTGATGTACGTCGAGATCGGCTTCGTCTCGGCGAACCGCCACACCCCGCCCTCGCGGGACTCCTCGGCCCCGTTGCTCCAGACCGTCCACTCCTCGGGGGCCGTCACCCGGAAGCGGAAGGGGGCCTTGAGGTCGGGCTGCTCGAAGTTGGCGAAGACGCGCCGTGCGTCCGCCGGCTCGTACTGGGTGTAGAGGTAGACCTCGCCGTCCTCCGGGTCGACGAAGCGGTGCATGCCCTCGCCGGTCCTGCTGTACGCGCACTGCGCGTCGACCACCAGGACGTGCTCGCCCTCCGACAGGTCCGCCAGCGTCACGCGGACCCCGTCGAAGACGACGGCCGGGTCGAGCGCCGTGCCGTCCAGGGTCACCGCGGTCACGGACGGGGCGATCAGATCGGCGAACGTCGTCGCACCGGCACGCGCCGAGCGGAACCGGATCGTCGTCACCGAACGGAAGGTCCGCGGACCGGACGTCTGCTCGCCCTCCCCGTCGGGTCCACCGACCGCGGAACGGACGTCGAGCACGACGTCGTAACCGTCGACGGTCAGCAGCTCGGCCCGCTCATGGGCCTCGTCGCGGGACAGGTTCACACCGGGCACGAGCACACTCCTTTGTGTCACGTTCGAATACTTTGATCCTCCCATGCCGTCTTCCGGCCCGGCATTCGGGAATGGCGGAAGCGTCCGGCGGTGTTCTCGGCCACAGGATGCGATAGGTCCTCATGAGGAGAGAGATGTCTGACAACAGCACGGTGACCGGCAAGACCCCCGCCGATTTCTGGTTCGACCCGCTCTGCCCCTGGGCCTGGATGACCTCCCGCTGGATGCTGGAGGTGGAGAAGGTCCGCGACGTCGAGGTCCGCTGGCACGTGATGAGCCTGGCCGTGCTCAACGAGAACCGGCTGGACGAGCTGCCCGACGAGTACCGCGACATGCTGGAGACCAAGGCCTGGGGCCCGGTCCGCGTGGTGATCGCCGCCCAGCAGAAGCACGGCGACGACATCGTCGGCCCGCTGTACACCGCGCTCGGCACCCGTTTCCACAACCAGGGCGAGGGCCCCACCCGTGAGGCGATCGAGGGCGCGCTGAAGGATGTCGGCCTGCCGGCCGAGCTCGCGGAGTACGCCGACTCCGACGCGTACGACACCGAACTGCGCGCCTCCCACCAGGAGGGCATCGACAAGGTCGGCCAGGACGTCGGCACCCCGGTCATCGCGGTGCCCGGCGCGGACGGCGAGCAGGTCGCCTTCTTCGGCCCGGTCGTCACCCCCGCCCCGAAGGGCGAGGACGCGGCGAAGCTGTGGGACGGCACGCTGCTGGTCGCGTCGATCCCCGGCTTCTACGAGATCAAGCGGACCCGCACGCAGGGCCCGGTCTTCGACTGATCGTGTGAGCCGCGGGGCCGGTCACCGGCCGGCCCCGCGGCCCGCGCCGCTCATCCGTACAGCGCGTCCAGCCCCGGCAGCCGCAGCGCCACCCGCTCCGTGTCGTCGAAGCTGAAGTTCCACTCCGGGTCCAGGTCGGGGTAGTCGATGGTGAACGCGTCCTGCGGCAGCTCCTCGCCCGTCGCCTCCCGGTACGCGTCCCACGCCACCCCGAGCACGTCCTCACCCTCCAGATCGGCGCCCTCGGCCGCCGCGGCCCTGACCGCCGGCAGTCCGGCCAGCGCGTCCGGGTCGGCGACCACCCGCTCGAACACCTCCCGGCCCTGCGCTATCAGCCAGCCCCGGAAGTAGTCGAAACCGTCGTCCGAGCAGCCGCCGTTGATCGTGTACGCCGCGGCCCAGAGCGGGGCCCGGTAGGAAGCCGCCATCAGGTCCCACAGCAGCTGCTGCGCGGCGAGGATGTCCTCGGCCGGCCGTTCGGCGAGCAGCGCCGTCACCCGCCCGGCCACGGCCTCGGCGTCGGCGGGGTCGACGACCAGGGCGCGCGCGTCGTCGATCAGCTTCCAGAAGTCCTTGGTGTCCATGGGACGAAGCATGCGGCAGGGGTCTGACATCGAGGTGAGGATGCCGTCGCCCGGCCGCCCGGCCGACCCGGACCGCGCACGGAAGGCCCCCGCGAGTCACGTCCTCGCGGGGGCCTTCCTTCATCCGCCTGCCCGGCGACAGTTGAGAAGACGATCACGAGGCAGGACGTTCTCGGTGCGGCGTCGTTCAGGGCGCGAGCAGCAGCACGTCCGCGCGCTCCTTGGCGGCCGCGTAGCGCTTGGCGACGTCCTGCCAGTTGACGACGCGCCACATCGCCTCGATGAAGTCGACCTTCTGGTTCTTGTACTGGAGGTAGAAGGCGTGCTCCCAGGCGTCGAAGACCAGGACCGGGACCGAGCCCTGGCCCACGTTGCCCTGGTGGTCGTAGACCTGCTCGACGATCAGGTTGCCGCTGAGCGGCTCGTACGCGAGGACGCCCCAGCCGGAGCCCTGCGTGGTGGCCGCGGCCTTCGTCAGCTGGGACTTGAAGCCCGCGAAGGAGCCGAACGAGTCGGTGATCGCGTCCGCGAGGTCGCCGACCCCGTCCGCGGCCAGGGGCTCGCCGCCGCCGTCGCCGCTCATGTTGTGCCAGTAGACCGAATGGAGGATGTGGCCGGAGAGATGGAACGCGAGGTTCTTCTGGAGCCCGTTGACCGCGCCCCAGGCCTCCTTGTCCCGCGCCTCCGCCAGCTGCTCCAGGGTGTCGTTGGCGCCCTTCACGTAGGCGGCGTGGTGCTTGTCGTGATGGAGCTCGATGATCTGCGGATTGATGACCGGTTCGAGCGCCGCGTAGTCGTACGGGAGTTCCGGGAGCGTGTACGTGGCCATGATCGAACCCTCCAGCTGCTGAACTGTTGTTGTTGCAACCTATATGCAAGAGCAGGCTAACAGCAGGAGCAGGTGAGGGGTCATCAGTCCTTCGGCGTAGGACCACGACCGCGGGTGCACGCCAGAACGCCGGGCGGGCCCGAGTGATCGGGCCCGCCCGGCGTTCCGGCGTATCCGGGTTACCTGTCCGTCGTGGCGGCGGAGCGCCGCTGCCGTACGACCCCGATCACGATCAGGACCGCCGTCAGCGCACCCGTCGCCAGCAGCTGGTCACGTGTGTCGGGCTGGCGGAGCATCAGGACGAAGATGCCGGCCATGGCGAGGAGCGCCACCACCGTCAGGCCCGGGAAGAGCCACATCCGCACGACCAGCTTCTCGGGCGCCTCGCGCTCCAGCCGGGCCCGCAGGATCAGCTGGGAGGCGGCGATGAAGATCCAGACGACCAGGATCACGGCGCCGATCATGTTGAGCAGCCACGGGAACACGTCGTCCGGGCGCCAGTAGCTCAGCAGCACGCACAGGAAGCCGAACACGGACGAGACCAGGACCGCCGTGCGCGGGACGCCGGAGGTGACCTTGCCGAGCCGCTTCGGGCCCTGGCCGCGGGCGACCAGCGAGCAGGCCATGCGCGAGGCGCCGTAGATGTTCGCGTTCATGGCCGAGAGCAGCGCCACCAGGATGACCACGTTCATGATCTCCGCCGCACCGCTGATGCCCAGGTGGTCCAGCGCCGCGTAGAACGGCCCCACCTCCACGACCTTCGCGTCGTCCCACGGGACCAGCGTGACGATGACCGCCATCGAGCCGACGTAGAACAGCGCGATCCGCCACATCGCCGTCCGCACGGCCTTCGCGACACCCTGCACCGGGTTCTCGGACTCCGCCGCGGCGATGGTGACCGTCTCCAGGCCGCCGTACGCGAAGACGGAGGCCAGCAGCCCGATGACCAGGCCCTCGGTGCCGTTCGGCATGAAGCCGCCCTCGCCGCTGAGGTTGGCCGTGCCCGGGGCGTCCGTGCCCGGCAGCACCCCCAGGATCGCCAGTACGCCCAGGACCAGGAAGAGCGTGATCGCCGCGACCTTGAGCGCGGCGAACCAGAACTCGAACTCGCCGAACTTCGTCACCGAGGCCAGGTTCGTCCCCAGGAACACCACCATGAACAGCGCCACCCAGGCCCACTCCGGGGTCCCGGGCAGCCAGCCGCCGATGATCTGCGCGGCGCCGATGCCCTCCAGGCCGACGGCGACGCAGAGCAGCACCCAGAACGCCCAGCCGGCCGTGAATCCCGCCCACGGCCCGATCGCCCGCTCGGCGTGGACGGAGAACGAACCGGAGGCCGGGTTGGCCGCCGACATCTCGCCGAGCATGCGCATCACGAGCATGACCAGCAGCCCGGAGACCGCGTAGGCGATGACGATCGAGGGCCCGGCGGCGGCGATGCCCGCGCCGGAGCCGACGAAGAGTCCGGCACCGATGACACCGCCGAGGGCGATCATCGACAGGTGGCGCTGCTTGAGTCCGTGGGTGAGGGCCGAGTCGCCTCCGGTGTCGGAGGCGAGGGCCGGGGAGCCTGTGGGGGGAGGCGCGGAGGTCCGAGGCATGGACGAGCTCTGTTCGGTCGGTGAGACGGGGGACGTGTACCCAGTCTGAACACGCGCCCCGTTCACGAGGAACCGCTGTCCGCTATACGGTCACCAGGCTCACACGCCGCGCACACCCGGCCGCGTGGGGCCGTGTGCGGCCATGAACCGTCGCTTTAGAGGGAATTCACAGTACGGATGCAGAAGGCCTTCCCGCTCGGTGGCTGCCATATCCGGTCCCACCTCAGTGACGAGCATCACGCCCCGACGCGATTGCCTGCCGCGCTTTGTGTGAACCCCACCAATCCCTCAACCGTCCCTTTGTGGGCCGCTGATGGTGATCCAGCCATGCTCCGTCGGCTAACGTCAGCCCCAGTCTGTCCCCACCTGCCCTCACCCCGCGGAGTCCCGATGAGCACTGCTGCCGCCGCCCCCGTCCGTACCGGAGCGGTCCTCGCCGATCTGCTGCCCGCCGCCCGGCACCGCTACGCCGTGGACACCGCCCTGGTGCTCGGCGGCGCCGCGCTGACCGGCATAGCGGCCCAGATCGCCGTCCCGGTCCCGGGCTCCCCGGTCCCGGTCACCGGCCAGACCTTCGCCGCGCTCCTGGTCGGCACCGCGCTCGGCGCCCGCCGCGGCTTCCTCGCGCTCGCCGTGTACGCGCTCGTCGGCATGGCCGGCATGCCGTGGTTCTCCGCCGGCAGCTCCGGCGCGGGCGGTGCCTCCTTCGGCTACGTGCTCGGCATGCTGCTCGCCGCCACCGTGGTCGGCGGCCTGGCCCGCCGCGGCGGCGACCGCTCCGTGCTGCGCACCGCGGGCACGATGGTGCTCGGCTCGGCGATCATCTACGCGGTCGGCGTGCCCTACCTGGCGCTGTCCACCGGCATGTCGGCGAGCGCCGCGATCGCGGCCGGCCTGACGCCGTTCCTGCTCGGCGACGCGCTGAAGGCCGCGCTCGCCATGGGCGCGCTGCCGGCGTCCTGGAAGCTCATCGGCCGTCGCGGCTGATCTCGTAGCTCCCACCGAAGAGGCTCGCCGGGTCGTGACGCGACACCAGACCGGCGAGCCTCTTCCGTGTCTGCGGGTCGTGGAACCCCTCCGTGCGGTCCCCGCCGCCGAAGGAGAAGTTCAGCGAGCGGCCGACCACCAGCGGTCCCAGGACCGCGGCCACCTCCTCGTACAGGGCCCGGACCGACGCCACGTCCGTACCGCCGAGCGGTGACAGCAGCCGCAGGAGACAGCCGGCGTCGCGGTAGGGGACCGCGTTGCCGGGGTCCGGGGCGGAGGCCAGGGCGCCGCCCAGATGGTTGAGCTGGACCACGGTCATCATCGGCGCCTTCCGCCCGGTCAGCTCCAGCACCCGCGCCGCCCGTTCGGGATCGATCCCGCTCAGCATCAGCCCGTCCCCGTAGTAGGCGTGCGGGAACGGCGGATCGCTGTGGATGGTGTGGCTGTCGGTGTACGGCATCTCCCGCAGCGAGTCGGCCAGCGCGGGGCCGATTGCCCGCAGTGGCGCGACGAGGCGTTCGCCCGCGTCCGTGGATCCGGTGTACGCGACCCGTACCGAGATCACGTACCGGCCCCGCAGCTCTTGCGGCACCTGCGGGAGGTCCGGGTACACGAGCGCGCCGACGGAGGACGTCAGCCGGGCGGGAACGGTCCGGGTCCACTCCAGGTAGCTCCTGAGCACCCGCGCGCCGGCCTCCTCGTCGCCGTCGAAGGCGAGCGAGCCGCCGTAGAGCCGGGCCACCGGGACCAGCCCGGTCTCCATCGCGGTCACCACGCCCAGCCGGTGCCCGCCGCCCCGCAGCCCCCAGAACAGCCCGGGCTCCTCCGCGGCGGTGGCATGGCGCAGCACCCCGTCGCCGGTCACCACGTCGAACGAGCGGACCAGGTCGGCGGCGTAGCCGAACTCCCGGGCCAGCACGCCCAGCCCGCCGCCGAGCGTGTACGAGACCGCGCCGACCCCGGGGGAGGAGCCGTTCAGCGGGGCGAGGCCGTGCGGGGCCGCGGCCTCGATCACCTGGCCCCAGGTGGCGCCCGCACCGATGCGGGCGGTGCGGCGCACCGGATCGACCAGGACCGAGTCCATGGCGCGGGTGACGACCAGGACGCCGCCCTCGACCGGCCCCGCCAGTCCGTGGCCGGTGGCGTGGACGCCCACCCGGAGCCCGTCCCGGGCGGCCCGGGACACGGCGGTGCGTACGTCGTCCGCGTCGGCGGCCTCGACGACGAGGTCGGGGCGGATCGCGAAACTGGTCTGGTAACCGGTGGGGACGGCAGTCATGGGGAGGCTCTCCAGTCGCTCGCTCGATGCGCTGACTAAGCAGAGCCTCCCCGCCATACCTGACAACGGCCGTCAGGTATGGATGATCACTTCCCGGCGGTCACGGCCGGCTCGCCGCTCCGGCGCCTGCGCGCCTCACGGACCAGGGACACCGCCACCACCAGGACCGCGACCAGCAGCGAGAGCAGCACCTGCTCGCGCCCGGCGTCATCGGTCAGCATGTAGACCAGCACGAACGAGATCATCGCGATGGTCGCCCAGGTCAGATACGGGA
Organism: Streptomyces sp. NPDC091416; assembly: GCF_044756845.1. NCBI lineage: Bacteria > Bacillati > Actinomycetota > Actinomycetes > Kitasatosporales > Streptomycetaceae > Streptomyces > Streptomyces sp. NPDC091416. Next base: position 435,242 of record NZ_JBIVTU010000002.1, on the reverse strand, counting down.
AGAGCCACATCCGCACGACCAGCTTCTCGGGCGACTCGCGCAGGATGATGCCGCGCATCCGCAGCTGGGTGAAGCAGATGACCAGCCAGACGAAGAGCGCGACCGCGCCGGACGAGTTCAGCAGGAACGCGAAGACGGTGTCCGGCCACTGGTAGTTGAAGAAGACGGCGACGAACCCGAAGACGACGGAGGACAGGATCGCCGCCTGCGGCACGCCCCGCTTGTTGGTCCGGGCGAACGCCTTCGGCGCGTCACCGCGCCCGCCGAGCGAGAACGCCATCCGGGAGGCCGTGTAGAGGCCGGAGTTCAGGCAGGAGAGCACGGCCGTCAGCACGATGACGTCCATCACCTGGCCGGCGTGCGGGATGCCGATGACGTCGAGCGCGGCGACGTAGCTGCCCTTGTCGATGATCGACGGGTCGTTCCACGGCAGCAGCGTCAGCACGACGAAGATCGAGCCGAGGTAGAAGACGGCGATCCGCCAGATCACGCTGTTGGTGGCCTTCTGGACGGCGCGTTGCGGGTTCTCCGACTCCCCGGCCGCCAGGGTCACGATCTCGCTGCCCATGAAGGAGAAGACGACCATCAGCACGCCGGTGAGGATCGCGCCCGGACCCTCGGGGAAGAAGCCGCCGGTGTCGGTGAGGTGGGCCAGTCCGGATCCGGCGTGGTCCGATCCCGGCAGCACTCCGAAGACGGCGAGCAGGCCGACGATCACGAACGCGCCGATCGCCACCACCTTGATCCCGGCGAACCAGAACTCGAACTCGCCGTACGAACCGACGGACACCAGGTTCGTCGCGGTCAGCACCAGCATCACGATCAGCGCCCAGCCCCACTGGGGCACGCCCGGCACCCAGTTCTCCAGGATCTTGGCACCCGCCGTGGCCTCGACGGCGAGCACCACGACCCAGAAGAACCAGTACAGCCAGCCGATCGAGAACCCGGCCCAGCGGCCCAGCGCCTGGTCGGCGTAGGTGGAGAAGGAGCCCGAGGCGGGGCGGGCGGCCGCCATCTCGCCGAGCATCCGCATCACGAAGACGACCATCAGGCCGACCAGCGCGTAGGACAGCAGGATCGCCGGTCCGGCGGCGGCGATGCCGGCGCCGGAGCCCACGAACAGGCCCGCGCCGATCACACCGCCGATCGCGATCATCGAGAGGTGACGGTTCTTGAGGCCGGCCTGGAGCCCGTCCCGGGACTCCGCCCGGTCCGAACGGTCCGGCCCGTCGGGCTGGTGGCCCGGCCCTGCCAGAGTCGTCTGCGACGTCATGGATCGAATCCTTACGTTTTCGGATCACTCGGTTGCGTGACTCGCCGCACCCACGGTGGTGGAGCGGCGAGCGATGCATTGAAGCCCGGTGAACCCCGAAAGCGGAACCCCTCCTTCCGATTCGTTGACCGGATCGTTGCCTCAGTGGCATCGCACACACGGGGCCCGCACATCGGGGCCACACCGCACCCCGTCGTCGGTTACCCGGCGTCGCTCGTGCCACACTCCTCCCATGCGCGTGTACCTCGGATCCGACCATGCCGGTTACGAACTCAAGAACCACCTCGTCGAGTGGCTCAAGGCACAGGGCCACGAAGTCGTCGACTGCGGTCCCCACATCTATGACGCCCAGGACGACTACCCGCCGTTCTGCCTCCGCGCCGCCGAGAAGACGGCCGCGGACCCGGACAGCCTCGGCATCGTGATCGGCGGCTCCGGCAACGGCGAGCAGATGGCCGCGAACAAGGTCAAGGGCGTCCGCGCCGCACTCGCCTGGAGCGAGCAGACCGCCGCGCTGGGCCGCGAGCACAACAACGCCAACGTGATCTCCATCGGCGGCCGGATGCACACCGCCGAGGAGTCCACCAAGTTCGTCGAGATCTTCCTCTCCACCCCGTACTCGGGCGAGGAGCGGCACACCCGCCGCATCGAGATGCTCACGGCGTACGAGAACACCGGCGAGCTCCCCCCGATCCCGGCCCACCACCCGCAGCAGGGCTGACCGCCCCCCTATCCTGGACCGTGCCGCCGGTATCCCCGGCGGCACAGCCATGTCCGCCCGCGCCTCACCGAGGAGAACCGCAGCCGTGCCCGAGGGACACACCATCCACCGCCTCGCGGACGACCACCGGGACCGGTTCGCCGGACGGCCCGCGCGGGTGAGCAGCCCGCAGGGAAAGTTCTCCGACAGTGCCGCCCTGCTCGACGGCCGCGTCCTGGACCGTGCGGAGGCCCACGGCAAGCACCTCTTCCTCGGCTTCGAGGACACCGGCTGGGTCCACATCCACCTCGGCCTGTTCGGCAAGCTCGGATTCGGTACGGTCCCGGCCCCGCCGCCCACCGACACGGTCCGCCTGCGCCTCCTGAACGACGCGCACCACGCGGACCTGCGCGGTCCGACCACCTGCGCCCTGATCACCGGCGCCGAGAAGCGCGCGATACACGACCGGCTGGGCCCCGACCCGCTGCGCCCCGGCGACGACGGCGAGCGCGCCTGGCAGCGGATCTCCCGCAGCCGGATCACCGTGGCCGCCCTGCTGATGGACCAGAAGGTCGTCGCGGGCGTGGGCAACGTGTACCGGGCCGAGGTGCTCTTCCGGCACGGCATCGACCCGTACCGGGCCGGCAAGGACCTCACCCGCCGCGAGTGGGACGCGATCTGGGCGGACCTGGGCGCGCTGATGCGCGAGGGCGTACGGAACAACCGTATCGACACCGTGCGCCCCGAGCACCTGCCCGAGGCGATGGGCCGCCCGCCGCGCGTGGACGACCACGGCGGCGAGGTCTACGTCTACCGGCGCGCCCGGCAGGCCTGCCACATCTGCGGCACGGAGATCCGCACGGCGGACCTGGCGGCCCGGAACCTGTTCTGGTGCCCGGGCTGCCAGCCCGCGTAGCGGCGACACCCGTCCGGCACTTCAAGCCCGCCCGGCGATTGAGGACGAGGTCGCCGGACGGACCCGCACCCGTCTAGAACCCCCGCGGCAGCCACGGCGCCACGTCGGACAGGAACGCCGACGACGCCTCCGCTACCGCACCGGCCCGCAGCTCCCGGACCAGCCCGGCCCCGGCCAGCGCGCCCAGTGCCTCGCCACCGAGGTACGCGCTGCCCAGTTCCCGTACGGACAGCGCCAGATCAGCCGCGTCCTCGGTGCGCTTGCACGACGCGCCGCCCTTCGCGTCCGTGGTCAGCCGCCACCGTCCGGCGTTCCAGGGGCAGAACGCGTCCTCGACCTCGAACACCACGTCCAGCGGCCCCCGGTAGGTCCGGGCCTCCAGCGCGGCGCCCACGTCCACCAGCCGCAGATGGAGCGAGTCCCGCTGCCGGATGTCGCACCGGCGCACGTCCGACACCAGGTGCAGCACCGCGTCGTCCGCCGGCCGGTTCCGTGCCTCGACCGTCGACGTCAGGTCGATCGCGAAGAGGAAACGCCACAGCGCCGCGTAGGCCGCCGGGTCGAGGGCCGCCAGGTCGCTCACCACGACGCGCCCCTTGGGGCCCGCATTGTCCCAGTCCGGCTTGATGTGGTAATTCGTGTAGCCGACGAGTTCGCCGTCACGTTCCGCCAGCAGGCACTGCAGCGCCGAGCCGCCCGCGCGTGAACTCGGCGGGTCGATCAGCGACTTGCGCTCCCAGCCGGGGCCGTGGGCCGGGGTGCCCGGCCGGCCCGGAACCAGCCGCGCGTACACGCTCTCGCACGCGTCGACCGCCTCGTCCTTGCGCGCGTACCGCAGCCGGACCTCGTCCGTGCCCTCGGGCACGCTCAGCCGCACCCGGTCCGTGTCGATCGCCAGGGACATCTGGCGGGTCGCCGCCCCGTACCCGAACCGGCCGTAGATCTCCGGCTCCGACGCCGTCAGCACCGCGATCGGCTCACCCAGGGCCCGTACGTCGTCGAGCTGGCGGCGCATCATCGAAGTCAGCAGACCGCGCCTGCGGTGCGTGGACGCGACGCTCACCATCGTGACCCCGGCCGTCGGGACCAGTGCTCCGCCGGGCACGGCCAGCCGGAACGAGAAGGCGCCCGCCGTCGCGACCACGTCGTCGCCGTCCCAGATCCCGATCGACCGCTCGTACTCGGTCACGGACCGGTACTGCTCCAGCTGCTCGGCGGGCTCCTCGGCCCCTCCGAAAGCGAGCTCCAGGGACGAGAACCACTTGTTCCATTCGGAAGGCCGCAAAACACGGAGCTCAGTTGTCATATGCCATCCCTACCAGGGCTTTCACAGCGAGGCGAGTCGTTTTCGAACACATTGTCACAGGGGTCCCCCTGCACCGGAGCCCGCCGGGTGGATAAGGTCCCCGCAATGGCCCGACGCGAAGGAGCAGAGACGTATCCGGCCCGATTGAGGAAATCGGCGCACCGGGTACGCACCGCGCTGCGCCGGTCCGGGGTCGACTACTTCCGCGGGGACGGCTCCGACTGGATCGCCCTGGCCGCGCTGCTGCTGACCATTCCGGCGATCACCTGCGCGACCCTGCTGAACCCGGTGTGGTGCTCGCCGACCCTGCTCGTGCTGCCGATCGTCGCGGGTGGCCTGCTGCTGCGGCCCGCCAGCCTGCTCGGCCTGTACGCGACCGCCGCCACGGCCCTGATCGTGGAGTCCCTCTGGCTCGGCCCGTACGAGGACGGCCCGGCCCGGGTCACCCCCGGCACCGTGCTGACGGTCGCCGCCTGCGGGTTCCTCGGCCTGATCCTCGCCCAGTTCCGGGCCAGGGTCGGCGTGCCGTGGCGACGCGGCGGCACCATGCTCTTCGACCTGCGCGAACGCATCCGGATCCAGAGCGCGCTGCCCCGCCTCCCGCAGGGCTGGCACCGTGAGATGTCGCTGCGCCCGGCCGGCGGCCAGTCCTTCTCCGGGGACTTCGTCGTCGCGGCCCGCACCAACGGCGGCCGCACCCTGGAGGCCGTGCTCACCGACGTCTCCGGCAAGGGCATGGACGCGGGCTCCCGCGCGCTGCTGCTCTCCGGCGCCTTCGGCGGCCTGCTCGGATCGCTGCCGCCGCACGGCTTCCTGCCCGCGGCCAACGGCTATCTGCTGCGCCAGGACTGGGACGAGGGCTTCGCCACCTCCATCCATCTGGTGCTGGACCTGGAAACGGGCGACTACGAACTTCTCTCGGCAGGCCACCCGCCGGCCCTCCAGCTCCACGCCGGCAGCGGCCAGTGGGAGGAGATGGCGGCGGAGGGCCCGCTGCTCGGGGTGTACGACGGGGCCGAGTTCGACGCCGTGAAGGGCCATCTGGCACCCGGCGACGTCCTGATGCTGTTCACCGACGGTCTGGTGGAGGCGTCCGACCGGGACATCGCGGAAGGCATCGACCGGCTGACGGGCGAGGCCGACCGCTATGTCACCACGGGGTTCGAGGGCGCGGCCTGGCATCTCATCGAGGCCTGCGCCAAGGACGTCAACGACGACCGGGCGCTGTTGCTGCTGTCGCGCCGGTCCTGAATCCACAACCGTGCGGAACCGGCAGGAAACGGGCGCACGTCAACGCGCCCCGGCCCATCACCGGATCGGGAGCGGAACCGCCTCGCGCCCGCCGGGCAGCAACCGGGCCAGCCAGTGCGAGCGTCCGGCGGCCAGGGGTGCCAGGACCGCGAGGACGAGCACATAGCCCGCGATGAACGGGGAGAGCCGTTCGTCCAGCCCCGCGCCCGCCGCCATCGTGGCGAGGATCAGGGCGAACTCGCCACGTGCCACCAGCGTCGTGGAGATGTTCGCCGTGGCCTGCGGGCCGAAGGCGTACACCTTGGCGGCGGCGATTCCCGCGACGACGTTCATGGCGAGGGTCACCGCGACGGCGGCCAGTACCGGCCACAGCACGGTCGGCAGGTCGCCGGGGTTGATGGAGAGGCCGAACGCGAAGAAGAAGATCGCTCCGAAGGCGTCGCGCAGCGGATGGACCAGCTTGAGGATGCGTTCCCCCGAGGTGGTGCTGCCGAGCATCAGGCCCACCATGAAGGCGCCGATGGCGTCCGCGACCCCGAACCACTCCGAGACGCCGGCCACGAGGACGGCGGCGCCGAGGAAGGAGATGACGAGGAGCTCGTCGTCCCGGGTGCTGATGAGTTTGCCGATGACCCTGGTGCCGAACCGGGCGGCCAGCGCGAGGACCAGCAGGAACCCGAAGGCCTTGCCGCCGTCGACCGCGGCCGACGCGAGGCTGTCGGCGCCCGAGAGGATGGGCTGGAGGGCCGCCAGGTACAGGGCGAGGAACACGTCCTCCACGACGATGATGCCGAGGATCGGCTTGGTCTCCGGGTTGCCGATGCGTCCGAGGTCCACCAGGACCTTGGTGACGATGGCCGACGACGAGATGCCCAGCACCCCGGCGAGGACCAGTGCCTCCGACGTGCCCCAGCCCAGGGCGAAGCCGAAGCCGAGTCCGGCACCGACGTTCAGGGCGAGATAGGTGCCGCCGGCGACCGCCATCTTGCGGCCGCCCGCTTTGAGGTCGTCGAGGTGGAACTCCAGGCCGAGGTAGAAGAGCAGCAGGACCAGGCCGAGTGCCGAGAGCATCTCCAGGTCGTGCGGGTCGGCGACGAGAACGATGCCGGGGGTGTGCGGGCCGAGGAGGATCCCGGCCAGGATGAACAGGGGGATGGTCGGGAGTCCGATGCGGCTGCCGACGCGGGCGAGGACGGCGGCGGCGAGGAAGGCGCCGCCCATGGCGATGAGCGTGTCTGCGTGTCCGATGAGCTTGATCCTTCGTTGGGTCAAGAGAGCGTCAAGGAATCGTCAGTAATTAGTTTACCGAACGATTGACGTTGCAACTATGGGTGCCCCGACGACCGTGCCGCGAAGGGGTGGCCCGGCCTCTCCTAGGCTCGGGCCATGACCCCATCTCCAGCGCAGCTGACCCTGGCCGAGGTAGAGGCGATCGCCCGCGCCGCCCATGCCGAGCAGCGGGACAAGGCGGGCAGGCCGTACGCCGAGCACCTCGCGGCCGTCGCCGAGGGGGTACGGGCCCGGGGCGGCAGCGACGCCCAGATCGCCGCGGCCTGGCTGCACGACGCGGTCGAGGACGATGCCCTGACGGAGCGGTGGCTGGCCGATGCCGCACTTCCGCAGCAGGTCAAGGACATGGTGCTCGCCGTCACGAAGCGGCACGGCGAGGATCTGGCGGCGTACGCCCGACGCATCCTGGACACGCCCGGCGCCCTGCTGGTCAAGGAGGCCGACCTCGCGCACAACGCCGACCCCGCCCGCCTCGCGGTGCTGGAGCCGGCGACCCGTACCCGGCTGAGCGAGAAGTATGCGCTGGTACGGGGTCTGCTCGGCCTCACCGCCCCGCAACCGCCCGCCGAGCAGCAGGATTGAGCCAACACGTCGAAGCCCGGCCCATGAGCGGGCCGGGCTCCGGTGTGTTCGGGTGTGCGGTGGTGCGATGTCCCGCTCTCAGAGCTTCGCGGACTCCCGCCGGAAGGCCCAGTTCATGTCCGGTTCGGTCACGCAGCGCAGGACGCGTCGCACCGGCGGCGTGCACAGCAGCGTCACCCCGGTCGCGGCGACGACGCTGACCAGGACCAGGCCGGTCGGGGAGATCAGCCACTCGTTCCGGTCGAAGAGACCGGCGTACGTGGCGCCCTTCACCATGAACCCGTGCAGCAGGTAGCCGCAGATCGTGCCTGCCCCGAGCACGGTGAACCACATGTGGCGCCGCGGGACCAGGGCCAGGAAGGCGCCGGTGAGCAGCGTCGCGCAGCCGAACAGCGCGAACGTCATCACCACGCCGGTCCACCACGGATTGCCCATGTCCTGGGCGGCCGAGTTGCGCAGGAACCAGCCCAGCTCCATCCGGGGCGCGGCCCAGTAGGCGAAGACCAGGGCGACCGCGAACAGCGGCAGGGCCAGCATCCGCGCCTCACGACGGCGGACCAACTGGAAGTGCTCGGGCTTGAGTTGGAGCCCGAGCACGAAGTACGGCAGGAACTGCAGGACGCGCGGCAGGTCGAGGTCGTTACCGATGCCGGGGGCGAGCGAGGCGAGGGACGCGATGACGAGCGAGACCGCCATCGGGTGGCGCAGGCTGCGCCACAGAGGTGTGGTGAGCCGCCAGATGAACAGGGCGGCCAGGAACCAGGTCAGGTACCAGGGCTCGGTCAGGGTGATCGCTGCGCCGGGGTCGTCCGCGTACCGCCGGAACAGCGAGTACGCCGTCTCGAACACCACGTACGGCACGGCGACTCCGGTGACCAGACGCTTCACCTTGGCCGGGCTCATGTCGAACGAGCGCGAGAAATAACCCGAGATGATGATGAAGGCCGGCATGTGGAAGGTGTACGTCACCATGTACAGCGCACGTGCGGCCCTGCTCCCGTCCATGACCGGCACCCACGAGTGGGCCACCGCGACCAGCACGATGGCCAGGTACTTGGCGTTGTCGAAGTAGGCGTCACGCCTCTTCGCGCCGGCCGCCCGCTCGGTGCCGGCCGGCTGTGCGGGCCGGGCCGGGGCCGGTGCGGGACCTCCGTCCGTCGCTGTCGCCGTCGGTGCGTGGCGTCTGGGCTCCGACTCCCGGGTCGCCGGTGGGATCGTGGCCCTCTGAAATACGTTCGGAGCGTGGAACATCTCAGGCACCCTAGACGCCTCGATTGCCATTCGTAAAACCGCCGTCGGATATTGCGTGTTCCCGTCGGATCAAATGTCAAACCATCAAGTTCCGTCCGTTATGAGCAGGTTAATCCCGCTTAAATGGTGCATATCGGCAGGCAGTTGATGAAGATGAATTACGTCTCTCCCGGACACGGGTAATGCGTGTGAATAAACTGTGTGGGTGCGGAAACGATGACCGTTGCAATGGTCGCGCGGTACGTGATTTCCGCTGCTGAGCGCTCCGGTGCCGCCCGTGCGGACGCCGGGCCGAAGCGGGGCCCGTGGGTGCCGGGCGACCGGCGCACGGGGGGCGCAGGGGGCGCAAGTTGGCGCGATATCGCCAGGTCGATTCGTCACCTGGCAGCGACCACGGGGGAGTTGGTGGCACGATGGACGGCAACGGAGGAGTGCACGGTCGCACACCTCCGGGCCGGCAAGGCGGACCGACCGAGGGTGTGAGCAGTCGTGGCCATTTCGCTGTCTGTGGTGCTTCTTTTCGCGATCATCCTGGTGGTCATGATCCGAGGCGGTTCCATCAAGCCCGGACCCGCGATCGTCGCGGTGCTCTTCGGCTTCTTCCTGGCATCGACCGGCATGGCGCCGTCGATCCAGAGGTTCATGGACTCGATAGCGCAGAGCATCAACCAGATCAGCTTCTGAGGCCTCCCGGGACGGCGCGGCCGCCCCGGCGGACGCGCCCCCGAGGGCGCGTCGCGAACATGCGAAGGGCCCGGTCCGGCGGAAATTCCCGAGGGAATCCGCCGGGCCGGGCCCGAAGCATGGAGCGGGCGACGGGAATCGAACCCGCGTAGCTAGTTTGGAAGACTAGGGCTCTACCATTGAGCTACGCCCGCATGCAGCGCACCGCAGGTCACCGGGACCGCGGCACGAGAAGCATCGTAGCGGGTCGCGGGCGCTGCCCGCACACCCGATGTCGACGCGCGGTGCCGAGTGCCGGCGAAGCCCGCGCAAAGCGTCCGACGCAACGCCTCTCTGCATGTACCCTACGTGTCGCACCGACGGGGTGTGGCGCAGCTTGGTAGCGCGTCCGCTTTGGGAGCGGAAGGTCGTCGGTTCGAATCCGGCCACCCCGACCACCGGCAAGATCGCATTGTGGGAGTTCTCCCCCTTGCCGTTACTATGCAAAATGCGTGCCCGTGTGTCTGATGTACCGGGCTCGGTCCGCGAAGCCGCCTCCTGTGCGGTGGAGCAGAACCCCAAGAAGTCAGCCACCAAGGAGACCGAACCGTGAAGAGCGCCGTGGAGACCCTGAACCCGACCCGGGTTCGGCTCAGCATCGAGGTGCCCTTCGAGGAGCTCAAGGACAGCCTCGACGCGGCGTACAAGAAGATCAACCAGCAGGTCACGGTGAAGGGGTTCCGCAAGGGCAAGATCCCCAACCGGGTCATCGACCAGCGGTTCGGCCGTGGCGCAGTGCTGGAGGAGGCCGTCAACGACGCGCTCCCGAAGTTCTACACCGAGGCCGTCAACGAGGGTGAGCTCAACGTCCTCGGCCAGCCGGAGGTCGACATCACGGAGCTGAAGGACGGCGAACTGCTCTCCTTCACCGCCGAGGTTGACGTACGCCCCGAGATCGAGATCCCGGACTACTCCGGCATCGAGGTCACCGTCGACGCCCTCGAGGTCAGCGACGAGGACGTCGAGAAGGCCGTGGAGCAGCTCCGTGAGCGCTTCGCCTCGACCAACCCGGTCGAGCGCGCCGCCGCCGAGGGTGACGTCGTGACCATCGACCTGCAGGCCAAGGTCGAGGGCGAGGTCCTCGAGGACGGCGTGGCCGAGGGTGTCTCGTACACCATCGGTTCCGGCGAGCTCCTCGAAGGCATCGACGACGCCGTCACCGGCCTGGAGGCGGGTGGCGAGGCCACCTTCACCTCTCAGCTGAAGGGCGGCTCCGCCGAGGGCAAGGACGCGGAGGTCACCGTCAAGGTCACCACCGTCGCCGCCCGCGAGCTCCCCGAGCTGGACGACGAGTTCGCCCAGATGGCCAGCGAGTTCGACACGCTGGACGAGCTGAAGGCGGACAGCCGCAAGCGCCTCGAGGAGACCAAGCAGTACGAGCAGGCCACCCAGGCCCAGGAGCGCGTCCTCGAGGAGCTGCTGAAGCTCGCCGAGGTCCCGATCCCGGAGAAGCTGCTCGCGGACGAGGTCCAGACCCGCAAGCACAACCTGGAGCACCACCAGCTCGGCCAGATGGGTCTCGACCTCGAGAAGTACCTGGAGATCCAGGGCAAGACCCTCGAGGAGTTCGAGGCCGAGACGTCCGAGCAGGCCGTCAAGGGCATCAAGACCCAGTTCATCCTTGACGAGCTCGTCAACAAGGAGAAGCTGAACGTCAACCAGGAGGAGCTCACCGAGCACCTCATGCGGCGTGCCGCTTCCTCCGGCATGAGCCCGGACCAGTTCGCCCAGGCCGTCGTCGAGGGTGGCCAGGTGCCGATGCTCGTCGGCGAGGTCGCCCGCGGCAAGGCGCTGGCCGTGGTCGTCGAGGCCGCCAAGGTCATCGACACCAACGGTGAGGTCGTCGAGCTGGAGGACGACGAGGAGGAGACCGTCGAGGGTGCCGAGGGCACCACCGAGGCCGCCGCCGACGCCGCCGAGGAGAAGACCGAGGCCTGAGCCTCGCGCTGAACCCGCACGACGGGCTCCGGACGCCACCGCGTCCGGAGCCCGTCGTCGTATCGGCGGACGCCCCCCACAACCCTTGTGCGGACTGCGGAGCTTGCGCTCCCAGCGAACAGTTGCGGAAGCGGGATGGCGTTGTCCCACCTGCGCGTTAGGGTCCATGAAGAGGAAGGGTCGGGGAGTCCCGGCCCACCGGTACGAAGACGCTGAGACGGCCGGAGCCGTCAGAGACGAGCAGGTGGATACGTGACGAATCTGATGCCCTACGCCGCCGGAGAGCCGTCCCTCGGTGGAGGCCTCGGTGACCAGGTCTACAGCCGACTGCTCGGCGAACGCATCATCTTCCTCGGTCAGCAGGTCGACGATGACATCGCCAACAAGATCACCGCGCAGCTGCTTCTCCTTGCCGCCGAGCCGGACAAGGACATCTACCTCTACATCAACAGCCCCGGTGGTTCGGTGACGGCCGGCATGGCGGTCTACGACACCATGCAGTACATCCCGAACGACGTCGTCACCATCGGCATGGGCATGGCGGCCTCGATGGGCCAGTTCCTGCTCACCGGCGGTACCGCCGGCAAGCGCTTCGCGCTCCCGAACACCGACATCCTCATGCACCAGGGCTCGGCCGGCATCGGCGGCACGGCCTCGGACATCAAGATCCAGGCCCAGTACCTGCTGCGCACCAAGCAGCGGATGGCGGAGATCACCGCCCGCCACTCCGGCCAGACCGTGGAGACGATCATCCGCGACGGCGACCGCGACCGCTGGTACACCGCGGAAGAGGCCAAGGACTACGGCCTCATCGACGAGATCATCACGATCGCATCGGGCGTTCCGGGCGGCGGCGGCACCGGCGCCTGATCCGGTTCCCACCGGATCGCGTCGCACCGCACCGCATCTCTCGTACGCCGAGACACCCAGCCACAGAACGCCACCAGGATGGTGAACACCCACATGAACAACTTCCCCGGCGCGTCCGCGAGCGGCCTCTACACCGGCCCGCAGGTGGACAACCGCTACATCGTCCCGCGCTTCGTGGAGCGCACCTCGCAGGGCGTGCGCGAGTACGACCCGTACGCGAAGCTCTTCGAGGAGCGCGTGATCTTCCTCGGCGTGCAGATCGACGACGCGTCCGCCAACGACGTCATGGCGCAGCTGCTGTGCCTGGAGTCGATGGACCCGGACCGGGACATCTCCATCTACATCAACAGCCCCGGCGGCTCGTTCACCGCGCTCACCGCGATCTACGACACGATGCAGTTCGTGAAGCCGGACATCCAGACGGTCTGCATGGGCCAGGCGGCCTCCGCCGCCGCGGTGCTGCTCGCCGCCGGCACCCCGGGCAAGCGCATGGCGCTGCCGAACGCGCGCGTCCTGATCCACCAGCCGTCCTCGCAGACCGGCCGGGAGCAGCTCTCCGACCTGGAGATCGCGGCCAACGAGATCCTGCGGATGCGGACCCAGCTGGAGGAGATGCTGGCCAAGCACTCCACCACGCCGATCGACAAGATCCGCGACGACATCGAGCGCGACAAGATCCTGACCGCCGAGGACGCCCTCGCCTACGGTCTGGTCGACCAGATCGTGTCGACCCGTAAGAGCGCGGCCGGAGCGGCCGCCTGACGTCGGCCTTTACCCCTTGGCGCGGCAGGGTCACCGGCCCCGGCCGTGTGAACCGTGCCAAGGGGGGCCCGAACGGGGGCCAAGGCAAGGTACCGTCGGATAGAGGCACCAGGAGCCGCTGAACCAGGCGTCTCCCAGGCGAAGGGGAAGCACCTCGTGGCACGCATCGGTGATGGCGGCGACCTGCTCAAGTGCTCGTTCTGCGGAAAGAGCCAGAAGCAGGTGAAGAAGCTCATCGCGGGACCCGGTGTGTACATCTGCGACGAGTGCATCGATCTCTGCAACGAGATCATCGAGGAGGAGCTCGCGGAGACGAGCGAGGTGCGCTGGGAGGAACTTCCCAAGCCCCGCGAGATCTACGAGTTCCTCGAGGGGTACGTCGTCGGGCAGGAGCCCGCGAAGAAGGCCCTCTCGGTCGCTGTGTACAACCACTACAAGCGGGTCCAGGCCGGGGAGAACGGCGGCGGTGCGAACCGCGACGACGCGATCGAACTCGCCAAGTCCAACATCCTGCTGCTCGGCCCCACGGGCTCGGGCAAGACCCTCCTCGCGCAGACGCTGGCGCGCATGCTCAACGTCCCGTTCGCCATCGCGGACGCGACGGCGCTGACGGAGGCCGGCTATGTCGGCGAGGACGTCGAGAACATCCTGCTGAAGCTGATCCAGGCCGCTGACTACGACGTCAAGAAGGCCGAGACCGGGATCATCTACATCGACGAGATCGACAAGGTCGCCCGCAAGAGCGAGAACCCGTCGATCACCCGCGATGTCTCCGGCGAGGGCGTCCAGCAGGCCCTGCTGAAGATCCTGGAGGGCACCACCGCCTCCGTGCCCCCGCAGGGCGGCCGGAAGCACCCGCACCAGGAGTTCATCCAGATCGACACGACGAACGTGCTGTTCATCGTGGGCGGTGCCTTCTCCGGCCTGGAGAAGATCATCGAGTCCCGGGCCGGCGCGAAGGGCATCGGCTTCGGCGCCACGATCCGCTCCAAGCGCGAGATCCAGGCGAGCGACCAGTTCCAGGAGGTCATGCCGGAGGACCTGGTGAAGTTCGGGATGATCCCCGAGTTCATCGGCCGCCTCCCCGTCCTGACCTCGGTCCACAACCTGGACCGCGAGGCGCTGCTCCAGATCCTCATCGAGCCGCGCAACGCCCTGGTGAAGCAGTACCAGCGGCTGTTCGAACTCGACGGCGTGGAGCTGGACTTCGAGCGCGAGGCACTGGAGGCCATCGCCGACCAGGCGATCCTGCGCCAGACCGGCGCACGCGGCCTGCGCGCCATCATGGAGGAGGTCCTCCAGTCGGTGATGTACGAGGTGCCGTCCCGCAAGGACGTCGCCCGGGTCGTCATCACGGCGGACGTGGTCCGCAACAACGTCAACCCGACGCTGGTCCCGCGCGAGCCGCGGACGATCGGCAAGGGTGACGAGGGACGGCACGAGAAGTCCGCGTAGCGGTGGCGTAGAGACGTACGCGAAGGGGCGCCCCGCCGGTTCGGCCGGCGGGGCGCCCCTTCGCGTCGTGCGGGTCAGATCTTGGTGCGGGAGGTGTTGTAGAGCTTGGCGGTCAGGTCCGCCACCTCGCCCTGATCCATTCCCTTGCCGGTCATGGAGAGAGCCACGTCCACGCCCATCACGGTGCCCACGGTGCCGTAGTCGGCCCAGACGCACACGGGGATGGTGAATTCCTTCGGCCCCTTGGCGGCGGTGCCGTCGCCGTCCTTGTTCAGTACCTTGAGGTCCTGGCACTTCATGAGGGCGCCCTTGAAGCCGTCCGGCGTGACGGACTTGGGGCTGCCGACACGCTCGACATTCACCCCGTCCTCGCCCTTCGCGAACTCGTTCTCCGCGTTGTTGAACGCGTTGTCGATGACCTTCGCCGGGTCGGTGACGTCGCCCCAGTAGCCCTCGAGCGTGATCGACTTGACCGCGAGGGGGTTCTCCTCGGAGCCGGACTGGTAATTGGCGCCCGCCTTCTGGGGGTTCTTGATCCCGAGTCCGTCGAGCTTGGTCTTCTCCGCCGCGGTCGGCGCTCCTGACTTCTCGGAACCGGCCTGCTTCTTGTAGCCGTCCAGCGTCGCCGACGGCGTCAGCTTGTACCCCTTGGTGGCGTCGTCGACGTCGCTGTTGCTGGCGCCGCCCGACGTCAGGAAGTACACCCCGCCCGCGATGACCGCCAGCGCCACGATCACGCCGCCCACGATCAGGCCGGTCTTCTTCTTCGGCGGGGCGGCCGGCGGGAAGCCGGGCTGCTGGCCGTAGCCGGGCTGCTGGCCGTAGGCCGGCTGGCCGCCGTACGGGGGAGTGGGGGGCTGCTGGCCGTACGGGCCGGGCTGCTGGGTCTGCGGGTAGCCGTAGCCCGGCTGCGGGGGCTGCTGCTGGGGCGGGACGCCCTGGGGGGCCTGCTGCGGGTAGCCGTAGCCGGGCTGACCCTGCGGCTGGCCCTGCGGCGGCTGACCGCCGTAAGGACCCGGCTGCTGGCCGTACGGTCCGGGCTGGCCCTGCGGCGGCTGGCCACCGTACGGGCCCGGCTGGTTGTAGCTCATCTGCGGTGTCCCCTGTTCGTGATGCTTATGCGTTCCGAACATCCTGACGGACGGCCCGCGGGCGTGGGGCACCGGGAGCCACACCGTTACTGAACAAACCGGTTTCAGTGCACGCTTGTGACGGCCCTAAACTGTGGGCGTGACCGAGAACGCAGCGCATCAGCCAGCCAGCATCCCCGAACTGCCGACCCAGTACACGCCGGCCGAGGTAGAGGGGAAGCTGTACGAGCGCTGGGTAGAACGCGGTTACTTCGAGGCGGACGAGCACAGCGACAAGCCGCCGTACTCCATCGTCATCCCGCCGCCCAACGTCACCGGATCCCTGCACCTGGGACACGCCTTCGAGCACACGCTGATCGACGCACTCGTCCGCCGCAAGCGGATGCAGGGCTTCGAGGCGCTCTACCAGCCGGGCATGGACCACGCCGGCATCGCCACCCAGAACGTCGTCGAGCGCGAGCTCGCCAAGGAGGGCAAGTCCCGCCACGACCTGGGCCGCGAGGCCTTCGTCGAGCGCGTCTGGAAGTGGAAGAACGAGTCCGGCGGCCAGATCTCCGGCCAGATGCGCCGCCTCGGCGAGGGCGTCGCCTGGTCCCGTGAGCGCTTCACCATGGACGAGGGCCTGTCCAAGGCCGTCCAGACCATCTTCAAGCGGATGTACGACGAGGGGCTGATCTACCGCGCCGAGCGCATCATCAACTGGTGCCCGCGCTGCCTCACCGCGATCTCGGACATCGAGGTCGAGTACCAGGAGGACGACGGCGAGCTCGTCTCCATGCAGTACGGCGAGGGCGACGAGACCATCGTCGTCGCCACCACCCGCGCCGAGACGATGCTCGGTGACACCGCCGTCGCCGTCCACCCCGACGACGAGCGCTACAAGCACCTGGTCGGCAAGCAGATCAAGCTGCCGCTGACCGACCGCACCATCCCGGTCGTCGCCGACCACCACGTCGACCCCGAGTTCGGCACCGGCGCCGTCAAGGTGACCCCGGCGCACGACCCGAACGACTTCGAGATCGGCAAGCGCCACGACCTGCCGTTCCTCACGGTCCTCGACGAGCGCGCCGTCATCACGGCCCCCGGCCCCTTCCAGGGCCTGGACCGCCTGGAGGCCCGCTCCGCCATCGTCGCAGCCCTGCGCGCCGAGGGCCGGATCGTCGCCGAGAAGCGGCCGTACGTCCACTCCGTCGGCCACTGCTCGCGCTGCAAGACCACCATCGAGCCGCGCCTGTCCCTCCAGTGGTGGGTCAAGGTCGCGCCGCTCGCCGAGGCGGCCGGTGACGCCGTCCGCGACGGCAAGGTCAAGATCCACCCGCAGGAGATGGAGAAGCGGTACTTCGACTGGGTCGACAACCTCCACGACTGGTGCATCTCGCGCCAGCTCTGGTGGGGCCACCGCATCCCCGTCTGGTACGGCCCGAACGGCGAGGTCGTCTGCGTCGGACCGGACGACGAGGCGCCCACCGGCGAGGGCTGGACCCAGGACAGCGATGTCCTGGACACCTGGTTCTCCTCCGGCCTGTGGCCGTTCTCCACGCTCGGCTGGCCCGAACAGACCGACAGCCTCGCGAAGTTCTACCCGAACTCCGTCCTGGTCACCGGCTACGACATCCTCTTCTTCTGGGTCGCCCGGATGATGATGTTCGGCCTGTACGTCAACGACGGCGTCCCGCCGTTCGGGACGATCGTCCTGCACGGCATGGTCCGCGACGAGCACGGCAAGAAGATGTCGAAGTCCTTCGGCAACGTGGTCAACCCGCTGGACTGGATGGACAAGTACGGCTCCGACGCGCTGCGTTTCACGCTCGCGCGCGGCGCCAACCCCGGCACCGACGTCCCGATCGGCGAGGAGTGGGTCCAGGGTTCCGCCAAGTTCTCCAACAAGATCTGGAACGCCACCCGCTTCGCCCTGATGAACGGCGCGACGATCGAGGGCGAGCTGCCGTCCGCCGACGAGATGTCGGTGACCGACCGCTGGATCCTGTCCCGCCTCAACAAGACGGTCGCCGAAGTCGACGCGTTCTACGACGACTTCCAGTTCTCCAAGCTCAGCGAGTCGCTCCGGCACTTCGCCTGGGACGAGGTCTTCGACTGGTACCTCGAACTGTCCAAGACCACGTTCTTCGGCGGCGGCCGCCCTGCCGAGATCTCCGGCCGGGTCCTCGGCGAGGTCCTCGACGTGATGCTGCGCCTGCTGCACCCCGTCGTCCCGTTCGTCACGGAGAGCCTGTGGACCGCGCTCACCGGCCGCGAGTCCGTCGTCATCGCCGACTGGCCGGCGGACAGCGGATTCCGTGACGACGCCGCCGAGCAGGAGATCGAGCTCGTCCAGCAGGTCGTCACCGAGGTCCGCCGCTTCCGCAACGACCAGGGCCTCCAGCCCGGCCAGAAGGTCCCGGCCGAGCTGACCCTGACCGGCACGCCGCTCGCCCCGCACGAGGCGGCCATCCGCCAGCTCGCGCGGCTCCAGCCGGCCGGCGACGGCTTCCACGCCACCGCGTCGCTGCCGGTCGCCGGAGCCACCGTCGCCCTCGACCTGTCCGGCACGATCGACGTCGGCGCCGAGCGCAAGCGCCTCACGAAGGACCTGGAGGCCGCGCAGAAGGAGAAGGCGCAGGCCACCGGCAAGCTCGGCAACGAGGCGTTCCTGGCCAAGGCCCCGGACAACGTGGTCGACAAGATCCGCGGCCGGCTCACCAAGGCCGAGGCCGACATCGAGCGGATCACCGGCCAGCTCGCGGCCCTGCCGCAGGCCTGACACCGCGACGGAGCCCCCGTACCCCTCCCGCGAGGGGTGCGGGGGCTTTCCCGTACCCGCGCCACCGGGCGGCTGCGCGCGATGTCCGTGCCGGTCCGTAGACTGGCCCCGTGAGTGAGCCCCGCCCTTCCGACCGGCACGACGCGTCCGACTCCGACGAGACCTTCGCGGAGATCGTCGACGAAGCGACCCAGCGCGACCCCGACCTGGCGGTGATCGAGGCCGGGAGCCGCACGCTGCGCGCCGCCTCCGGACCGCCCACGGGCGACGAGGTCCCCGCCCGCCCCGCCGACCCGGAGGTGGACAAGGCGCTGCGCGCGGTGGAGCAGGAGCTCGCCGGGCGCTGGGGCGAGACCAAGCTGGAGCCGTCCGTGACGCGCATCGCCGCGCTGATGGACGTGCTCGGCGACCCGCAGCGCGCCTACCCCTCCATCCACATCACGGGGACCAACGGCAAGACGAGCACGGCCCGCATGATCGAGGCCCTGCTCGGCGCCTTCGACCTGCGCACCGGCCGCTACACCTCGCCGCACGTCCAGTCGATCACCGAGCGGATCAGCCTGGACGGCGCCCCGATGGACCCCGAGCGGTTCATCTCCACGTACGAGGACATCAAGCCGTACGTCGAGATGGTCGACGCGCAGCAGCCCTACCGCCTCTCCTTCTTCGAGGTCCTCACCGGCATGGCGTACGCGGCCTTCGCCGACGCGCCGGTCGATGTCGCCGTCGTCGAGGTAGGCATGGGCGGCAGCTGGGACGCGACCAACGTGATCGACTCCACGGTCGCCGTCGTCACCCCCATCTCGCTGGACCACACCGACCGGCTGGGCTCCACACCCGGCGAGATCGCGGTGGAGAAGTCCGGGATCATCAAGCAGGACGCGACGGTCATCCTCGCCCAGCAGCCCGTCGACGCCGCTCAGGTGATGCTGAAGAAGGCCGTCGAGGTCGACGCCACCGTGGCCCGCGAGGGCATGGAGTTCGGCGTCGTCTCCCGCGAGATCGCGGTCGGCGGCCAGCTCCTGACACTGCGCGGCCTCGGCGGCGAGTACGACAACATCTTCCTTCCGCTGTACGGCGCGCACCAGGCGCGCAACGCGGTGGTGGCGCTCTGCGCGGTCGAGGCGTTCTTCGGTATCGGTGCCGAGCAGACCGGATCGCTCGACGCCGACATCATCCGCAAGGCCTTCGCCTCCGTGATCTCGCCGGGCCGCCTCGAAGTGGTCCGCTCCAGCCCGACCGTCGTCCTGGACGCCGCGCACAACCCGGCGGGCGCCCTGGCCACCGCCGAGGGCCTCTCCGAGGCGTTCGGCTTCTCCCGGCTGATCGGTGTGGTCGGAGCCAGCGGCGACAAGGACGTGCGGGGGCTCCTGGAAGCCTTCGAGCCGATCTTCGCCGAGGTCGTCGTCACCCAGAACTCCAGCGCCCGCGCCATGGACGCCGACGAGCTCGCCGCAGTGGCCGTCGAGGTCTTCGGCAACGACCGCGTCCAGGTCGAACCCCGGCTCGACGACGCGCTGGAGGCGGCGATCACCCTCGCCGAGGAAGAGGACGAGTACGCGGGCGCCGGGGTGCTGGTGACCGGATCCGTGATCACGGTCGGCGAGGCCCGGCTGCTTCTGGGAAGGCGCTGACCGACGTGCGTACGCTCTGTGCATCGACACTGATCGGTGAGTTCTTCGTGATCGGGTTCGCCGGACTCGTCGCGATGAAGTCCGACGACCTGACGTCCGCCACGGTCTGGACGGTCTGCGGCATCGGCATGCTGCTCTCCGTGCTGCTCTGCGGGATGCTCACCCGGCCCGGCGGCATACAGCTCGGCTGGGCGCTCCAGATCGCGCTGGTCGCCAGTGGCTTCGTCGTCCCGATGATGTTCGTCCTCGGCCTGGCCTTCGGCGGCCTGTGGTGGGCCTCCGTGCACTACGGCCGGAAGATCGACGAGGTGAAGGCCCGGTGGGCCGCACAGGAGGCGGCCCAGGCGCCCGCCGGCAGCTGACCCGGGCCCGCCCGGCCGCTAAACCCGGCCGCGGGCCCGTCACCGTACCCCTGTAACCTCGCCTCACCGCACCCGTATGCCTGCAAGGAGCCGCACATGACCCAGCGCACCCTCGTTCTTCTCAAGCCCGATGCCGTCCGTCGCGGTCTGGTCGGCGAGATCGTCGGCCGCATCGAGCGCAAGGCCGGCTGGAAGATCACGGCGCTGGAGCTCCGCACCCTCGACCGTGCCACGCTGGAACAGCACTACGCCGAGCACGTCGGCCGCCCGTTCTACGAGCCGCTCGTCGAGTTCATGCAGTCCGGGCCGATCGTCGCCCTGGTGGCCGAAGGCGAGCGGGTCATCGAGGGCGTCCGCGCCCTGGCCGGCCCCACCGACCCGATCGCCGCCGCGCCCGGCTCGATCCGTGGTGACTTCGGCACCATCACCCGGGAGAACCTCATCCACGCCTCGGACTCGGAGGAGTCCGCAGAGCGAGAAATGAAGCTGTTCTTTCCGGGACTTTCCTGACCTCCGATCAGCCGAACAGCGCTGTTGACCTGGGGCGACCGAAGTAATTCGGTCGCCCTTCGGCATAGGGTCCCCGATCGCGGGAACGCATCCCTCCGACGTAACGTCACCATGAGTGGAACGGCCACCCGTTCTGCTCAGCATGGCGAAGGACCCTCGCGCTGTGTCGGCCTGTCCGGCACTACGATGGAAGCTTCCACGCCCGCAGCGCTCACCTCGCCTACCAGAACAAGCCATCGCTTTCGACTGGGAAGGCCCGACGCATCCTCATGGGGAACAAGGGGAACTCAATGTCGTTCATCGGCCGTGACATGGCTATCGACCTCGGGACTGCCAACACGCTGGTGTACGTCAGGGGGCGCGGCATCGTTCTGAACGAGCCGTCCGTCGTGGCCATCAACACCAACACCGGCGGCATTCTCGCGGTCGGGTCCGAGGCCAAGAAGATGATCGGCCGTACACCGGGCAACATCGTTGCCGTACGGCCTCTGAAGGACGGTGTGATCGCCGACTTCGAGATCACGGAGCGGATGCTCCGCTACTTCATCCTGAAGATCCACAAGCGCCGCTACCTGGCCCGCCCACGGGTCGTCGTCTGCGTGCCCTCCGGTATCACCGGGGTCGAGCGACGCGCCGTGATCGAGGCGTCGACGCAGGCCGGCGCGCGCCAGGTGCACATCATCGAGGAGCCCATGGCGGCGGCCATCGGCTCCGGTCTGCCGGTCCACGAGGCCACCGGCAACATGGTCGTCGACATCGGTGGCGGCACCACCGAGGTCGCGGTCATCTCGCTCGGCGGAATCGTCACTGCCCAGTCGATCCGGACCGCCGGTGACGAACTGGACAACGCGATCATCCAGCACATCAAGAAGGAGTACTCGCTCCTGCTCGGTGAGCGCACCGCCGAACAGATCAAGATCACCATCGGTTCGGCGTTCGACCTGGAGAAGGACGAGCACACCGAGATCCGCGGCCGTGACCTCGTCTCGGGCCTGCCCAAGACCGTGGTCATCTCCGCCGCCGAGGTCCGCAAGGCGATCGAGGAGCCGGTCAACGCGATCGTCGACGCGGTCAAGACGACGCTGGACAAGTGCCCGCCGGAGCTCTCCGGCGACGTCATGGACCGCGGCATCGTCCTCACCGGCGGCGGCGCGCTGCTGCGCGGCCTGGACGAGCGGCTGCGCCACGAGACGGGCATGCCGATCCACATCGCCGAGGACCCGCTGGACTCCGTGGCGCTCGGCTCCGGCAAGTGCGTCGAGGAGTTCGAGGCGCTCCAGCAGGTGCTGGACGCCCAGCCCCGACGGTAGAAACCCAAACGGCCCTCCGCGCGGACGCTGCCGCTCCGCGCGGGGGATCGTTGATATACAGGCACGAACATTCCTACGAGGAAGGCACGGCCGCCGCACGTGAGGGACACACGAGAGAGCCGGCTGCTCCTGGTGCTGCTGATCGCCATCGCATTCGCACTGATCACGGTGGACATCCGCGGCGGCGAGGAGTCACCGGTGGACGGCGCCCGGCAGGCCGCCGCCACCGTCTTCGGACCGGTGGAGAACGGCATGGCGGCAGCGGTCGATCCGGTGGGCAACGCCATAGGGGCCGTACGCGCCTCCGGTACCCGCCACGACAAGATCGCCGCGCTGGAGCAGGAGAACGCCGCGCTCAAGGTGCGGCTGGGCAGCGACGACCGCAACCGCAACCGGGTCCGCGAGCTCGACAAGATGCTCAAGAAGTCGAACGCCGGCCAGTACGGCATCAAGGCCGCCGAGGTCATCGCCATAGGGCCGGCCCAGGGCTTCTCCTGGACGGTCACCATCGACGCCGGATCCAAGGACGGCCTCAAGCGCGACATGACCGTCCTCAACGGCGACGGACTCGTCGGCCGCGTCACCACCGTCGGCCCCGACACCGCCACGGTGCTCCTGGCCAACGACCCCGACTTCACCGTGGGCACCCGGATGGAGGCCACCGACGAACTCGGTTTCGCCACCGGTCAGGGCTCGCGCCCGCTGTCCGTCCAGTTCCTGAACGGCAAGGCCAAGGTCAAGAAGGGCGACCGCCTCGTCACCTTCGGCTCCAGCAAGGACAAGCCGTTCGTGCCCGGCGTCCCGGTCGGCGAAGTCGTCCGCGTCGACCCGTCCGGCGGCGACCTGACCCGTACCGTCTACGTCCGCCCGTACGTCGGCTTCACCAAGCTCGACATCGTCGGCATCGTCGTCCAGGCACCGCGCGAGGACCCGCGCGACGCGGTCCTGCCGAAGAAGGCCGCCAAGCCCGCCAAACCGAAGCCCACCCCGACCGTCACGGTCACCATCTCGCCCAACGGCGACATCGTCGACACCAACGGCAACGTCGTCGGGAACATCCACCAGAGCACGAGTCCCAGCGGCAGCCCGGACCCGAACCCCAGTGGGAACGCCACACCGAACGCCGACAACGCGGTAAACGAACAGAGGTAGAGCTGATCCCCATGCGCGTCAACCGGACTCTGCTCTCCATCGTTCTGGTCGTGGTCGCCCTCGTCGTCCAGGTATCCGTACTCGCCCGGCTCCAGCTCCCCGGCGCCGTACCCGATCTGCTGCTCATGGTCGTCCTCGGCCTGGCCTTCGTGTACGGACACGTCAGCGGGGCCCTCATCGGCTTCGGCGCGGGACTCCTCGCCGACCTCGCACCCCCCGCCGACCACGCCGCCGGACGCTACGCCCTGGTCCTCTGTGTCATCGGCTACCTCGCCGGACTGGCCAGGCCCGAGAACGGGCAGCTCAAGTCCGCCTTCCTCCCGATGGCCGTGGTCGTCGCGGCGGCGATCGGATCGACCCTGCTCTACGCGGGCGTCGGCGCTCTCGTCGGCGACACGGCGGCCCGCCATGTGGGCCTGGGCAGCCTGCTGTTCACCGCGGCTGTCTACGACCTGCTCCTCGCGCCGTTCACCGTCCCGCTGATCATGGCCGTCGCCAGACGTACGGTGAACGACCCGCTGACCGAGTCCTCCTCCGGCCGCGGCGACGTCGCGGCCGGCTGGCTCGCCGCCGGCACCGGACTGCGGATCGGCAGCCAGCGCGGCGGACTGCGCGTCAAGGCCGCCCGCAACCGCGCCGCACGCGCCGGACGGATCAAGGGAGTCAAGCGACTGTGAGGCCGCAATCCTCCGGGGGCAACGCCACCCCCCGCCCGACCACCACCGGGGGCGCCCCATGACCAACATCCCCGAGACGGGACGGACCCAGCGCGTCCAGATCCGCCTCATCGTCATCCAGGTCCTCGTCTTCTCCCTGCTGCTCACCCTCGGCGGCCGCCTCTGGTACCTCCAGATCCGCAACGGCCAGGAGTACTCCGACGAGGCGAAGAACAACCACGTCCAGCAGGTCGTCCAGCCCGCCGCCCGCGGCTCCATCCTCGACGCCCGCGGCGTACCGCTGGCCGACAACGAGACCCGCCTCGTTGTCTCCGCCAGCCGCACCGAACTGCTGAAGATGGACGACGACGGCGCAAGCGTCCTGACCCGGCTCGCCGGCGTCCTCGACATGAAGCCCAAGGACGTCATCGACAAGGTCCGGCTCTGCGACGCGAAGACCCCGCAGCCCTGCTGGAACGGCTCGCCCTACCAGCCGATCCCCGTCACCGACGAGGCCACCACCCAGCAGGCCCTGACGATCCGCGAGCGCGCCGAGGCCTTCCCCGGCATCACCGCCGAACCCACCGCCGTCCGCCGCTACGCCGCACCCGGCAAGGCCAACACCGCCCAGGTCCTCGGCTACCTCTCACCCGTCACCGACGACGAGATCACCAAGGCCCAGGACAGCGACTCGCCCTACCTCCGCTCCGACCAGGTCGGCCGCTCCGGCCTTGAGCGCACGTACGACAAGGAACTGCGCGGCAAGGCGGGCGTCACCCGCTACGAGGTCGACAACCTCGGCCGCGTCATCGGCCAGGCCAAGAACGACGAGGCGGAGGCCGGCGCTAGCGTCGTCACCTCCATCGACGCCCGCGTCCAGGCCGTCGCCGAGTACGAACTCAACCAGGCCATGAAGGTCGCCCGCACCGAGTTCGACACCAACACCGGCGAGAACTACAAGGCCGACTCCGGAGCCGTCGTCGTCATGGAGGCCAAGACCGGCCGCGTCGTCTCCATGGCCTCGCTGCCCAACTACGACCCCAACGCCTGGGTCGGCGGTATCTCCGCCAAGGACTACGCCAAGCTCACCGGCAAGAACTCCAACTTCCCGCTGCTGAACCGCGCCATCCAGGGCCAGGCCGCCCCGGGCTCCATCTTCAAGGTCATCTCCTCCACCGCCGCCGTCAACGCCGGATACCCCTTCGACGGCAACTACCCCTGCCCCAGCTCGTACTCCATCGGCGGACAGACCTTCAAGAACTTCGAGTCCCAGGGCTACGGGAACATCACCATCGGCCGCGCCCTCGAAGTCTCCTGCGACACCGTGTACTACGGCCTCGCGCACAAGGAGTGGCAGAAGGACGGCGGGAACAGCCCCAAGAAGAACCCCAACGACTGGTTCTACAAGACCGCCCACCAGTTCGGCCTCGGCAAGGAGACCGGCATCGACCTCCCCAACGAGGTCAGCGGCCGCGTCCCGGACCGCGAGTGGAAGAAGAACTTCGCCAAGGCCAACCACGACGCCTGGTGCAAGCAGGGCAAGAAGGGCGGCACGTACGTCGAACAGATCGCGTACGAGAACTGCCTCGAAGGCGACAGGATGCGCGCCGGTGACTCCGTCAACTACTCGATCGGCCAGGGTGACACCCTCGTCACCCCGATCCAGATGGCCACCATCTACGCGGCCATCTCCAACGGCGGCACCCTCTACGACCCCACCGTCGGCAAGGCCATCGTGAGCGGCGACGGCAAGACCGTCCAGGAGATCGAGCCGAAGTCGCACGGCAAGCTCCCCTTCACCAAGAAGACGCGCAACGAAATAGACGAAGCCCTCGCGGGTGTCGCGACCCGCGGCTCCGCCGCCTGGCGATTCGGCGGCTGGCCGCAGGACAAGATCCCGATGCACGCCAAGACGGGTACGGCCGAGGTCTACGGCAAGCAGACGACCTCTTGGTTCGCCACGTACACCAAGGACTACTCGATCGTCATGACGATCTCCCAGGGCGGTACGGGTTCCGGAGCATCCGGGCCCGCCGTCCGCAACATCTACAACGCCCTCTACGGCCTCGACGCCTCGGGCAAGCAGGACCTCAAGAAGGCCCTGCTGCCGACCCCGCAGAAGTCGCTGCCGAAGATCCAGACGGACGGCACCATCGACGCCCCGAAGATCAAGCCCTACGACCCCGCGTCGCAGAAGCCGGCCGACGAGCAGACGCTCGCCGCAGTGCTGGGGAGGCGTGACTGATGGCAGGCTTCTCCGTCCCGCGGTACGGCCCCGAACGCTCCGGCTGGGGCAGGCTCACCGCCCGCGACTCCCTCGTGCGCCGCCTCGACTGGCCGCTGCTCGGCTCGGCGATCGCCCTGTCCTTCATCGGATCGCTGCTCGTCTGGTCGGCGACCCGCGGACGTGACTCGCTCACCCACGGCGACCCGTACTACTTCCTCTTCCGCCACGCCCTCAACACCGGCATCGGCTTCGCCCTGATGATCGGCACGATCTGGCTCGGCCACCGGACGCTGCGCGGCGCGGTGCCGATCCTGTACGGGCTGTCCGTGCTCCTCGTGATGGCGGTCCTCACCCCGCTCGGCGCCACCGTCAACGGCGCCCACGCCTGGATCCTCCTGCCCGGCGGCTTCTCCCTCCAGCCCTCCGAGTTCACCAAGATCACCATCATCCTCGTCATGGCGATGCTGCTCGCCGAACGTGTCGACGCGGGCGACCAGCTGCACCCCGACCACCGGACCGTCGCCAAGGCCCTCGGCCTCGCCGCGCTCCCGATGGCCGTCGTCATGGGGATGCCGGACCTCGGCTCCGTGATGGTGATGGTCGTCATCGTGCTCGGCGTGCTGCTGGCCTCCGGGGCCTCGAACCGCTGGATCTTCGGAATCCTCGGCGCGGGCGTCGCCGGAGCCGTCGCCATCTGGCAGCTCGGGCTCCTCGACGACTACCAGATCGCCCGGTTCGCCGCCTTCGCCAACCCGGCCCTCGACCCGGCCGGAGTCGGCTACAACACCAACCAGGCCCGTATCGCGATCGGATCGGGCGGCCTCTCCGGCACCGGCCTCTTCCAGGGCACCCAGACCACCGGCCAGTTCGTCCCCGAGCAGCAGACCGACTTCGTCTTCACCGTCGCCGGTGAGGAACTCGGCTTCCTCGGCGCCGGACTGATCCTGGTCCTGCTCGGCATCGTCCTGTGGCGCGCCTGCCGCATCGCCCGCGAGACCACCGAGCTCTACGGCACGATCGTCGCCGCCGGAATCATCGCCTGGTTCGCCTTCCAGGCCTTCGAGAACATCGGCATGACGCTCGGCATCATGCCGGTCGCCGGACTGCCCCTGCCGTTCGTCTCCTACGGAGGCTCCTCGATGTTCGCCGTCTGGGTGGCCATCGGTCTGCTCCAGTCGATCAGGGTGCAGCGGCCGATAACGGCCTGATCCCGTACACACCCTGCATATCCGTCCCTTTCGCGGATAGGTTCGGTATATGGCGGACTCCAAGCGCGAGATCGAGCGGAAGTACGAAGCCGCGACCGAGACCCGGCTGCCCGACCTGACGAAGGTCGCCGGGGTCTCGGCCGTCGTCCACCGGGGCGTGAGCGAACTCGACGCCGTCTACTACGACACCCATGACTTCCGCCTCGCCGCCGACTCCCTGACCCTGCGGCGCAGGACCGGCGGGAGCGACCCCGGCTGGCACCTCAAGTTCCCCGTCGCCCCCGGCGTCCGCGACGAGATCCAGGCCCCGCCGGCCGGTACGCTCCCCGGCGAGCTGGCCGCGCTGCTCCGCTCCCGGGTCCGCGACGCGGAGATCGTCCCCGTCGTCCGGCTGCTCACCACCCGTGACGTCCACCACCTCGTCGACGGCGAGGGCGGGCTCCTCGCCGAGATCGGCGTCGACGAGGTCTGCGCCGAGCGGCTGCCGGAGAGCGGCGGCCCCACGGCGGCCTGGACGGAGATCGAGGTCGAGCTCGCCGACGACGGCGACCCCGCGCTCCTGGACGCCGTCGAGAAGCGGCTGCGCAGGAAGGGAGTGCGGCCCGCGGCCGCCGCCTCCAAGCTGGCCAGGGCCCTGGAGGAGACCGCACCGGGCTCCGAGCCCCCCGGGAAGAAGGAGCGGCGGGCCGCCCCCGTCACCGCCGGGGACCACGTCCTCGCCTACATACGCCGTCAGGCCGAGGCGATCGTCACCCTCGACCCGGCGGTACGGCGCGACCTGCCCGACTCCGTGCACCGGATGCGGGTCGCCACCCGTCGGCTGCGCAGCTCCTTCAAGACGTACCGCGCCCTCCTCGACCGGACCGTCACCGACCCGGTCGGCGACGAGCTGAAATGGCTCGCAGACGAACTCGGTGCCGGACGCGACCACGAGGTGCTCGACAAGCGCCTGCGCACCCGCCTCGGCGGCGTCCCGCAGACACTGCTCCTGGGCCCGGCCGCCGCCCGGCTGCGCATATGGTCCACCGCCCACGGCGTCGAATCCCGGGAGCGGATCCTCGCCGCGCTGGACGGCGAGCGCTATCTGGCGCTCCTGGAGAGCCTCGACGCACTTCTCGCGGACCCGCCGCTGCGCAGGTCCGCGGGCCACGCCCCCGGCAAGGCGCTGCCCCGGGCCGTCCTGAAGGACTACGAGCGCCTGGCGGCGCGTGTCGACCACGCCTTCGCGCAGCCGCCCGGTCACGGCCGGGACGTGGCCACGCACGAGGCCCGCAAGGCCGCCAAACGCGCCCGCTACGCGGCGGAGGCCGCCAGGCCCGCACTCGGGAAGCCCGCCAGGAAGTTCGCCAAACGGATGAAGGCCCTGCAGTCGGTGCTCGGCGGCCACCAGGACAGCGTCGTCGCCCGCGACACCCTGCGCACGCTGGCCTTCCAGGCGCACGCGGCGGGGGAGACCGCCTTCACCTGGGGGTTGCTGTACGGGGAGGAGGAGGCGTCCGCCGCAGGCCTGGAGCGCGAACTGCCACAGGTCTGGGCGAGAGCGTCGAAGCCCCGGCTGCGGGCGGAGCTGAAGGGCTGAGCAGCGAGGTACGCTGGATGGTCACCCCTGCCGGCTCTCGAAAGTTCGCGATGTCTGTCGATTCGGTCTTCCCACAGCTCGAAGCTCTGCTCCCGCATGTGCAGAAGCCCATCCAGTACGTCGGCGGTGAGCTCAACTCCACCGTCAAGCCGTGGGACGAATGCGACGTCCGCTGGGCTCTCATGTACCCGGACGCCTACGAGGTCGGGCTCCCCAACCAGGGCGTCATGATCCTGTACGAGGTGCTCAACGAGCGCCAGGGCGTCCTCGCCGAGCGCACGTACAGCGTCTGGCCGGACCTCGAAGCGCTGATGCGCGAGCACAAGGTGCCGCAGTTCACCGTGGACGGCCACCGCCCCGTCAAGGCGTTCGACGTCTTCGGGCTGAGCTTCTCCACCGAGCTCGGCTACACCAACATGCTCACCGCCCTGGACCTGGCCGGCATCCCGCTGTCCGCCAAGGACCGCGGCCTCGACGACCCGATCGTGCTCGCGGGCGGCCACGCCGCGTTCAACCCCGAGCCCATCGCGGAGTTCATCGACTGCGCGGTCATCGGCGACGGCGAGCAGGCCGTCCTGGAGATCACCGAGATCATCCGCGCCTGGAAGGCCGAGGGCCGCCCCGGCGGCCGCGAGGAGGTGCTCTTCCGGCTCGCGAGGACCGGCGGCGTCTACGTCCCCGGCTTCTACGACGTCGAGTACCTCCCGGACGGCCGCATCGGCCGCGTCGTACCGAACAAGTCGGGCGTGCCGTGGCGGGTGTCCAAGCACACGGTCATGGACCTCGACGAGTGGCCCTACCCCAAGCAGCCCCTCGTGCCGCTCGCCGAGACCGTCCACGAGCGGATGTCCGTGGAGATCTTCCGCGGCTGCACCCGCGGCTGCCGTTTCTGCCAGGCCGGCATGATCACGCGCCCCGTGCGGGAGCGAAGCATCACCGGCATCGGCGACATGGTGGAGAAGGGCCTCAAGGCGACGGGCTTCGAGGAGGTGGGCCTGCTCTCCCTCTCCTCCGCGGACCACACCGAGATCGGTGAGATCGCCAAGGGCCTCGCGGACCGCTACACCGAGGACAAGATCGGCCTCTCGCTGCCCTCCACCCGCGTCGACGCGTTCAACGTGGACCTGGCCAACGAGCTGACCCGCAACGGGCGCCGCTCCGGTCTCACCTTCGCCCCCGAGGGCGGCTCCGAGCGCATGCGCAAGGTCATCAACAAGATGGTCTCGGAGGAGGACCTGATCCGTACGGTCGCCACCGCGTACGGCAACGGCTGGCGTCAGGTGAAGCTGTACTTCATGTGCGGCCTGCCCACCGAGACCGACGACGACGTCCTGCAGATCGGCGACATGGCGGTCAACGTCATCGCCAAGGGCCGTGAGGTCTCCGGGCAGAACGACATCCGCTGCACCGTCTCCATCGGCGGCTTCGTCCCCAAGCCGCACACCCCCTTCCAGTGGGCCCCCCAGCTCAGCGCCGAGGAGACCGACGCGCGGCTCACCAAGCTCCGCGACAAGATCCGCGGCGACAAGAAGTACGGCCGCTCGATCGGCTTCCGCTACCACGACGGCAAGCCCGGCATCGTCGAGGGCCTGCTCTCCCGCGGCGACCGCCGCGTCGGCTCCGTCATCCGCGCCGTCTACGAGGCCGGCGGCCGGTTCGACGGCTGGCGCGAGTACTTCAGCTACGACCTGTGGATGAAGAGCGCCGAGAAGGCACTGCCCGACTTCGGCGTGGACGTCGACTGGTACACCACCCGTGAGCGGACCTACGAGGAGGTCCTGCCCTGGGACCACCTGGACTCCGGTCTCGACAAGGACTGGCTCTGGGAGGACTGGCAGGACTCGCTCGACGAGACCGAGGTCGAGGACTGCCGCTGGACGCCGTGCTTCGACTGCGGCGTCTGCCCGCAGATGGACACGAGCATCCAGATCGGCCCCACGGGCAAGAAGCTCCTCCCGCTGACGGTCGTGAAGTGAGGCACTGTCAGTGAGGCGACGCCGCCCGGCTTCTGACGGGTGACAGCTCGGTGACGAAGGTCCGGTCGGGGAAACCCCCGACCGGACCTTCGCGTCATGCCCTGCATGGAATACGGAAAGCACCAGGCACCCGCGCGGTACGAGAGCGGCGACGGCTGCCTCACCACGCTCGTCAGGATTCCGGTGAGGCTCGTCGTCCTCGTCCTCGTCCTGCCCGTGCGGATGGCCTGGGACGCTCTGGTCGTGGGCGTCCGTGCCGCCGACCGGACTCTGGTGCGCCCGCTGGGGCGCGCGCTGGCGTGGCTCGTCGAGACGCTGGTCGTGACTCCGGGCCGATGGCTGTACGCCCAGGTGCTGACCCCGCTCGGGCACGGGCTGCGGTGGCTGGCCGTGGCGGTGTTCGTGTGGCCGTGGGTCGCGCTGTGGCGGTACGTGGTCGTGCCCGGGGTCCGGTACGGGGTCGTGGTGCCGGTCACCTGGGTCTACGCGCACGTGCTGACCCCGCTCGGGCACGGGCTGCGCTGGGTGCGGCGGGCGCTTCTGGACCCGGGCGGACGGGCGATCGCCACCGCCGTGAAATGGTTGCTCACCGTCGTGCTCGTCATGCCGGTGGTCCTGCTGTGGCGCCATGTCCTCAAGCCGCTGGGACTGGCCGCCGCCTGGCTGGCGGAGCATCTGATCGTGCTGCCGCTGGTGTGGACGTACCGGGAACTGCTCACCCCGCTGGGCCACGGCATCGCCTGGCTCCTCGATCTGCTGGTCCGCGCCGTCGAGGCCGCCTGCCGGGGGCTGGGGGCCGCTGTTCGGTGGCTGGTCACGGTGCTGCTCGTCACTCCGGTGGTCTGGGTGTACCGGCGAATCCTGACCCCCGTCGGCCGGGAGACCGCCGCCGCCTTCGGCGTCGCCTGGCGGGTCGCCGGATTCCTCTCGCGGGCCGTCGGGCGGGCGCTGGCGTGGCTGGCCCGGCACCTGGTCGCAGCGCCGGTGGCCTGGGCCTACCGCACGGTGTGCACCCCGGTCGGCCACTTCCTGCGCGACGCCGTGTTCGCACCGGCCGGACGGGTCGCCCGTGCGGTGGGGCGGACGGCCCGGCAGACGCTCCGCACGGCCCGCGAGACCGTCCGGCAGGCCAGGCGCGACGCGTGGCGGGCGCTGGTCGGCGGGCCACGCGAACCCGAGCCCCGGGAACCTGGAAGCGTCCTTGCGCGTACTCTGGGTAGTACAACGACTGTGCCCAGCGTGGCGCCCGAACCAGAGATCTCCCTGCGGAAAGAGAAATCCGTCCCGCAGGGGTGAGCCGGACCGGGCACCCCGGGGCCACCCGTATTTCGAGGGCGGCGTGCCACCACGTCCGCTCCGCACCGAGGAGAAGAACCACTGGGCAAGCGACAGCCCGAAGGCCCGCCGCCCGCACCGGCAGTGCAGCGCATCCGACTGCGCTACACCAAGCGCGGCCGCCTCCGGTTCACCAGTCATCGAGACTTCCAGCGTGCCTTCGAGCGGGCGCTGCGCCGCTCCGAGGTGCCCATGGCCTACTCGGCGGGCTTCACCCCGCACCCCAAGGTGTCGTACGCCAACGCCGCACCCACCGGCACGGGCAGCGAGGCCGAGTTCCTGGAGATCGCTCTCACCGAGGCCCGTGACCCGGGCACGCTGCGCGAGCTCCTCAACGACTCGCTGCCGGACGGTCTGGACATCACCGACGCCGTCGAGGCCCGCACCTCGGGTCTCGCCGACCGGCTCACCGCCTCCATCTGGGAGATGCGGCTGAACGGGGTCGCCGTGGAGGACGCCGAGAAGGCCGTCGCCGCGTTCAACGCGGCCGAGACCGTCGAGGTCGAGCGCCGTACGAAGAACGGCATCCGGAGCTTCGACGCCCGGTCCGCCGTCGTCGACCTGCAGGCCCTTGATCATCAGCCTGATAGGCCCGGGGACAAGGCCTGTGCGATACTGCGGCTGGTTGTTCGGCACGTGACACCTGCCGTTCGGCCTGACGACGTCCTGTCCGGTCTCCGCGTTGTGGCCGACCTGGCGCCGCCGGTCCCCGCAGCGGTGACCAGGCTGGCGCAGGGGCTCTTCGACGAGGAGTCCGGCACGGTGACCGACCCGCTCGCGCCCGACCGCGAGGCAGCCCCGGCCGTTCTACCCACGGCCACCGGGACCGCCGTCGCGACGGCGCCTGAAGGTGCAGGTTCCGCGTAAGGCGGTCGTTGTAGCGCAGCCCTCGGACTCGGGAGCCACCTGGTCCGGGCCGCGCGCTGACCCATAAGACTTTCGCCAGGCCGTGCGCACACCGCGTAGGGAACCGGCGAGCCAGACATTCAGCCCCCGTGCGGCGACCGCGCCCCGGACGGCGGTACCGCGTACCTCATGCGGACCGTGCCGGACCGGAATCAGACGCGGCGCCCGGGAGCCCGACGGGAGAACCGCCCGCATGCCTCAGCCCACCGAACCCGGCACGGCCGGGAACGCAGAAGACAGCAACACCCCCGGGGACAAGCTGCCGCCGCGCCGCAGGCGCCGCGCGGCATCCCGCCCGGCGGGCCCGCCGACCACGGGCACCCAGGCCGGAGCCGACGCTTCGGCCATACCGGCCGTTGACGCCGGAGAGTCGGAGACCAGCACAGAGAACGCCGAGGCGGCCCCGCCCGTCCGTGCGCGCCGCCGCGCCGTCCGTAAGGCGACTTCTCCTGCGGGTGCGCCGCAGGCCGCCGAGGCCGTGGAGGTCGTGGAGCCGGTTGTCGCGGCTGCCGAGCCGGTCGGGGAAGAGGTCGTGGAGCCGGTCGAGGCGCCGCGTGCGCGTCGTCGTGCCT
>NZ_JBIVTU010000002.1:194597-401547 GCF_044756845.1 Streptomyces sp. NPDC091416 | reverse complement strand
CGAGCCGGTTGTCGCGGCTGCCGAGCCGGTCGGGGAAGAGGTCGTGGAGCCGGTCGAGGCGCCGCGTGCGCGTCGTCGTGCCTCGCGCAAGGCGACCGCTCCCGCCGGTGCGCCGCAGGCCGCCGAGGTGGCCGAGATCGTCGAGGAGGCCGTCGCGGCCGAGGCCGCCGAGCCCGTCGTGGCCGAGCCCGTCGTGACCGAGGCGCCGCGTGGCCGTACCCGTCGCAGGGCCTCCGCCCCCGCCGGTGCGCCGCAGGCCGCCCGGACCGAGGCCGCCGCCGAGCCGGCTGCCGAGCCGGTCGAGGAGGAGGCCGTGGCCGAGGCCGAGGTCGTGGAGCCGGTCGAGGCCCCGCGTGGCCGCCGCCGCGCCTCCCGCAAGGCGACCTCGCCCGCGGGTTCCCCGCAGGTCACGGAGGCCGTCGAGGAGCGCAACGGGAACCAGACGGGCGAGAGCCTGCCCGAGGCAGCCGTGGAGGAGCTGGCCGCCGAGACCGCCGAGGTCGAGGAGGCGGCCCCGCGGGGCCGTCAGCGCCGTCGCGCCACCGCCGCCGCGGGCCGGCCCGAGTTCACCGGCAAGGTCGAGGAGCCCGCGCGCAGGAGCCGCCGGGCGGAGCGCCCCGCCGTCGCCGTGTTCCAGGCGCCGGTCTTCGCCGAGCCGATGTTCCAGACCCCGGAGACCGCTGCCGCCGCAGCCGCCGCCCAGCCCCCCGTCGCGCACGACGAGGAGCCCGAGGACGAGGCCGTGACGGTGGAGGAGCAGACCACCGCCCCCGCCGAGCCGGTCGCCCCCGCCGAGCCGCAGGGCGGTTCGCGCCGGCGTCGCCGTCGCCGCGGTGAGGCCGCCGAGGCCGAGCCCGTCGCCGCGCCCGCCCCGGCCGCCGCTCCGGTCCAGGAACAGGCCGAGGACGAGCAGGAACCTGCCGGCGAGAGCGACACCGAGCAGGACGGGGAGGAGACCGACGAGTACGGCGACCGCCCGTCGCGCCGTCGCCGTCGCGGAGGCCGTCGCCGTCGCCGTGGCGAGTCCGCCGAGGACGACGCCGCCGAGCAGCACGCGGACGACGACGCCGCCGAGCGTGCCGACGACGAGCAGGCGCGTGCCCAGGAGTCCGAGGACGAGGACGACGAGCAGGACGACAACGACTCCGGTGCCTCCGGGTCGAGCAGCAGCCGCCGTCGCCGTCGCCGTCGTCGCCGCAGCGGTGACTCCTCGTCCGACGCCGAGAACGGCACGGACGACCCGGAGCGCACGGTCGTCAAGGTCCGTGAGCCCCGCAAGAAGGAGGCCGAGCGCGAGCCCGGCACCGGCTTCGACGAGGTCCAATCCATCAAGGGCTCGACCCGTATGGAGGCGAAGAAGCAGCGCCGCCGTGAGGGACGCGAGCAGGGCCGCCGCCGGGTACCGATCATCACCGAGGCGGAGTTCCTCGCCCGTCGTGAGGCCGTCGAGCGCGTCATGGTCGTCCGCCAGAGCGGCGAGCGCACCCAGATCGGTGTCCTCGAGGACAACGTGCTCGTCGAGCACTACGTCAACAAGGAGCAGGCCACCAGCTACGTCGGCAACGTCTACCTGGGCAAGGTCCAGAACGTCCTGCCGTCGATGGAGGCCGCCTTCGTCGACATCGGCAAGGGCCGCAACGCCGTCCTGTACGCCGGCGAGGTCAACTTCGAGGCGCTCGGCATGGCCCACGGGCCGCGCCGGATCGAGACCGCGCTCAAGTCCGGCCAGTCCGTCCTCGTCCAGGTCACGAAGGACCCGATCGGCCACAAGGGTGCCCGCCTGACCAGCCAGGTCTCGCTGCCCGGCCGCTACCTCGTCTACGTGCCCGAGGGCTCGATGACCGGGATCAGCCGCAAGCTGCCCGACACCGAGCGTGCCCGGCTCAAGACCATCCTCAAGAAGATCGTTCCCGAGGACGCGGGCGTCATCGTCCGTACCGCCGCGGAGGGCGCGAGCGAGGACGAGCTGCGCCGTGACGTGGAGCGGCTGCAGCAGCAGTGGGAGGACATCCAGAAGAAGTCGAAGAGCAGTGGCAGCTCCAACGCGCCGACGCTTCTCTACGGCGAGCCGGACATGACCGTCCGGGTCGTCCGCGACATCTTCAACGAGGACTTCTCCAAGGTCATCGTCAGCGGTGACGACGCCTGGGAGACGATCCACGGCTACGTCTCGCACGTGGCGCCCGACCTGACGGACCGGCTGTCGCGGTGGACCTCCGAGGTCGACATCTTCGCGACGTACCGGATCGACGAGCAGCTCATGAAGGCGCTGGACCGCAAGGTCTACCTGCCGAGCGGCGGCTCGCTGGTGATCGACAAGACCGAGGCGATGGTCGTCGTCGACGTCAACACCGGAAAGTTCACCGGTCAGGGCGGCAACCTCGAGGAGACCGTCACCAAGAACAACCTGGAGGCGGCCGAGGAGATCGTGCGCCAGCTGCGGCTGCGCGACCTCGGCGGCATCGTCGTCGTCGACTTCATCGACATGGTGCTGGAGTCCAACCGGGACCTGGTGCTGCGGCGTCTGCTGGAGTGCCTGGGACGCGACCGTACGAAGCACCAGGTCGCGGAGGTCACCTCGCTGGGCCTGGTCCAGATGACCCGTAAGCGGGTCGGGCAGGGTCTGCTGGAGTCCTTCTCCGAGACCTGTGTCCACTGCAACGGGCGCGGCGTGATCGTGCACATGGAGCAGCCCACCTCGATCGGTGGCGGAGGCAACGGCAAGCGTTCCAAGAAGCGCCGCGGCGGCTCGGGTCAGGACCACGAGCACGAGCACGTTTCCGAGACGGACACCGACACCGACATCGAGACCGAGGCGGAGGTGGCCGCGGAGGTCGCCGCTCCGCTGGCGCTTCCCGAGCCGGAGTTCGTCCCGGACGAGGAGCTGTACAGCAGCCCGGCCGAGGCCGAGGCGGCAGCCGGGCGCGGCCGTGGCCGTCGTCGGGCGACGCGCAAGGCGACGGCCCCGGCCGGTGCCCCGAGGTCCGCGTCCGCGCCGGCCCCGGTGGCCGAGCCGGTCGTGACACCGGAGCCCGTGGTGGAGCCGGAGCCGGTCGTCGTACCGGAGCCGGTGGCCGAGGCCCCCGTCGCCGAGGCGCCGGCCGAGGCGCCGCAGGGCCGTACGCGCCGCCGGGCGACGCGCAAGGCGACGGCTCCGGCCGGTTCGCCGGCCCCGGCCGCCGAGTCCGCCCAGGTCGTCGAGCCCGCCCCCGTCGCCGAGGAGCCCGTCTCCGACGCGGACCCGGTCGCCGCCGAGGACCCGGTCGTCGAGGCGCCGCAGGCAGCGGCCCCCGTCGAGGAGCCGGCCGCACCGCCGCGTGCCCGGCGCCGGGTGACCCGCAAGGTCACCGCGCCCGCGGGTTCTCCCGCAGGTGCCGAGGAGGCCGAGGTCGTCGTGGTGACGGGCGCCGAGCCGGAGTCCGCCCCCGAGGCCGACGCCGAACCGGCACCGGCCAAGAAGGCGGCCCGCAAGACCGCGAAGAAGGCCACGGCCAAGAAGGCGGCCGTCAAGAAGACGGCGGCCAAGAAGACCGTCGCCAAGAAGACGACGGCCAAGAAGGCGGCGAAGAAGACGGTGGCCGCCGAGCAGTCGTCGACCGCCGTCACGGCGTCGGCCGACGAGGCCTGACCCACCTGGGGCCCGTGCCGAAGCGGCACGGGCCCCGGCACCGCGCGCGACGCAGTCGGGCCGGTCCCTCCACGGGGGCCGGCCGGCTGCGTTCCGGTGCCCGGCCGCCCACGCACCCTGACACGGAAGCTTTTCCCACATGCACAAGATCCAGAAGGCCGTCATACCTGCCGCCGGGCTCGGTACCCGGTTCCTGCCGGCGACGAAGGCGACTCCCAAGGAGATGCTTCCGGTCGTCGACAAGCCGGCGATCCAGTACGTCGTGGAGGAGGCCGCCGCCGCGGGGCTGAACGACGTGCTGATGATCACCGGGCGCAACAAGCGTGCCCTGGAGGACCACTTCGACCGGAACTACGAGCTGGAGTCGGCGCTGACCCGCAAGGGCGACGACGAACGGCTGGTCCGGGTCCAGGAGTCCAGCGAACTGGCGACCATGCACTACGTCCGGCAGGGCGACCCGAAGGGCCTCGGCCACGCCGTCCTGTGCGCGGAACCGCACGTGGGCGACGAGCCCTTCGCGGTCCTGCTCGGCGACGACCTGATCGACCCGCGCGATCCGCTGCTGGCCCGCATGACCGAGATCCAGGAGCGTGAGGGCGGCAGCGTCGTCGCGCTGATGGAGGTCGCTCCCGAGCAGATCCATCTGTACGGATGCGCCGCGGTGGAGGCCACACCCGAGGACGACGTCGTCCGGGTCACCGGACTGGTCGAGAAGCCGGAGACGGGCGACGCCCCCAGCAGCCTCGCCGTCATCGGACGCTACGTCCTGGACCCCGCCGTCTTCGGCGTGCTGCGTGACACCGAGCCGGGCCGGGGCGGCGAGATCCAGCTGACCGACGCACTTCAGCAGCTGGCCGCCGACGAGAAGCTCGGCGGCCCGGTCCACGGTGTCGTCTTCCGGGGCCGCCGGTACGACACCGGTGACCGGGGCGACTACCTGCGGGCCATCGTCAGGCTCGCCTGCGAGCGCGAGGACCTGGGGCCCGACTTCCGGACCTGGCTCCGCGACTTCGCGGCCACCGAGCTCTGAGCCACGGCTGCCCCACCCGCTCCATCCGAGACATCCGCACCGCACCAAGGACCAAGGAGAACCCTCATGATCGGCATGATTCTGGCGGCCGGCGCAGGCCGTCGTCTGCGCCCCTACACCGACACGCTTCCCAAGGCCCTGGTGCCGGTCGGTCCCGAGGGCGACGAGGAGAGCCTGACCGTCGTCGACCTGACGCTCGGCAACTTCGCCGAGGTCGGCCTGACCGACGTCGCCATCATCGTGGGCTACCGCAAGGAGGCCCTGTACGAGCGCAAGGCCGCCCTTGAGGCGAAGTACGGCGTGACCCTCACGCTGATCGACAACGACAAGGCCGAGGAGTGGAACAACGCCTACTCCCTCTGGTGCGGCCGTGACGCGCTCAAGGACGGTGTGATCCTCGCCAACGGCGACACCGTGCACCCCGTCTCCGTCGAGAAGACGCTGCTCGCCGCCCGCGGCGAGGGCAAGAAGATCATCCTCGCCCTCGACACGGTGAAGCAGCTGGCGGACGAGGAGATGAAGGTCGTCGTCGACCCCGGCAAGGGCGTCCAGCGGATCACCAAGCTGATGGACCCGGCCGAGGCCACCGGTGAGTACATCGGGGTCACCCTCATCGAGGGCGACGCGGCCGAGGAGCTGGCCGACGCGCTGAAGACGACGTTCGAGCGCGACCCGGACCTCTACTACGAGGACGGCTACCAGGAGCTCGTCAACCGCGGCTTCAAGGTCGACGTGGAGCCGATCGGCGACGTCAAGTGGGTCGAGATCGACAACCACGAGGACCTGGCCAAGGGCAGGACCATCGCGTGCCAGTACTGACCCGGCTGATCCCCGCACCGGTCGTCGTCGACATCCGGGCCGGCGCTCTGTCCGATCTGGCGGGCGTCCTCGCCGATCAGCGGATCTCCGGCTCGGGCAAACTGGCGATCGCGATCAGCGGGGGTTCCGGACGGGCGCTGCGGGAGCGGCTCTCGGACAGCCTGCCGGGTGCTTCATGGTTCGAGGTGGGCGGCGGCACGCTGGACGACGCCGTCAAGCTCGCCGAGGCCATGAAGTCCGGCCGGTACGACGCCGTCGTCGGGCTCGGCGGTGGCAAGATCATCGACTGTGCGAAGTTCGCCGCTGCCCGGGTCGGGCTGCCGCTGGTCGCCGTGGCGACGAACCTGTCCCACGACGGTCTGTGCTCACCGGTGGCCACGCTGGACAACGACGCGGGCCGCGGCTCGTACGGTGTCCCGAACCCGATCGCCGTCGTCATCGACCTCGACATCATCCGTGAGGCACCGGTCCGCTTCGTGCGGTCCGGGATCGGTGACGCGCTCTCGAACATCTCCGCCGTCGCGGACTGGGAGCTCGCCCACCGGGTCAACGGCGAGGACATCGACGGACTGGCCGCCGCGATGGCCCGGCAGGCCGGCGAGGCCGTGCTGCGCCATCCCGGTGCCCTGGGCGACGACGGCTTCCTCCAGGTGCTGGCCGAGGGGCTGGTGCTGACCGGCATCTCGATGTCGGTGGCGGGGGACAGCCGTCCCGCTTCGGGCGCCTGCCACGAGATCAACCACGCCTTCGACCTGCTGTTCCCCCAGCGCGCCGCGAGCCACGGTGAGCAGTGCGGTCTGGGCGCGGCGTTCGCGATGCACCTGCGGGGCGCGCGCCAGGAGTCCGTACGGATGGCCGGGGCGCTGCGGCGCCACGGTCTGCCGGTCACGGCGGAGGAGATGGGGTTCAGCGCGGAGGAGTTCGTCCAGGTGGTCGGCTTCGCGCCCCGGACCAGGCCGGGCCGCTACACGATCCTGGAGCATCTGGACCTGTCCCCGGACGGGATCCGGGACGCCTACGCCGACTACGCGGAGGCCGTCGGATCCTGAGGCCGGGCCCCGGAAAGGGGCCCGGTTTGACCGGGCTGTACAGGTCCCCGTAATCTTGACCGTCGGCGTTTGTTTCGCCACACCTCTGAGCACTGACCTCCCGCTCGTTCGGGAGAGGCCGCTCGTCCAATCCGGATCATCACGGGTCCCCGGACCCGTGTGAGCGGCTGGCTTCAGGGGTTTCGTCTTCGAGTGAGAGTGAGATCCGCGTGTACGCCATCGTGCGCAGCGGTGGTCGCCAGCACAAGGTTGCTGTCGGCGACATCGTTGAGGTTGACAAGATTCCCACCGCCAAGGTTGGCGACACGGTAGAGCTCTCTACCCTGCTCGTTGTCGACGGCGACGCCGTGACCAGCGACCCGTGGGTGCTTGACGGCATCAAGGTCCAGGCCGAGATTGTGGACCACCACAAGGGCGCGAAGATCGACATCCTTCGCTACAAGAACAAGACCGGCTACCGCCGTCGCCAGGGTCACCGCCAGCAGTACACGGCGATCAAGGTCACCGGTATCCCCGCGGCTGCGAAGTAAGGGACTGAGGAGACATGGCACACAAGAAGGGCGCATCGTCCACCCGGAACGGGCGCGATTCCAATGCTCAGCGGCTCGGCGTGAAGCGCTTCGGCGGTCAGGCCGTCAACGCCGGTGAGATCCTGGTCCGCCAGCGCGGCACCCACTTCCACCCGGGCACGGGCGTCGGCCGTGGCGGCGACGACACGCTGTTCGCCCTCGCCGCCGGTGCGGTCGAGTTCGGTACGCACCGTGGCCGCAAGGTCGTGAACATCGTTCCGATCGCCGGCTGAATTCGGCGCTCGTAGAGCGGTATGACGTGGAGGCGGACCTCACTTCCTTTTACGGGAAGTGGGTCCGCCTTTCGCGTGTTGCTCCTACAGGGGCGCATGAGCGAGACATTTCTGTACGTATGTAACTGGAGGTTCCACCCATGACCACCTTCGTGGACCGCGTCGAACTGCATGTCGCCGCGGGTAACGGAGGCCACGGCTGTGCCTCCGTTCACCGTGAGAAGTTCAAGCCGCTCGGCGGCCCGGACGGCGGCAACGGCGGCCGTGGCGGCGACGTGACCCTGATCGTCGATCAGGCGGTCACCACGCTCCTCGAATACCACCACCACCCCCACCGCAAGGCCACCAACGGCCAGCCCGGCGCGGGCGACAACCGCACCGGCAAGGAGGGCCAGGACCTGGTCCTGCCCGTGCCGGACGGCACCGTCGTCCTCGACGGCGCGGGCAACGTGCTGGCCGACCTCGTCGGCCAGGGCACGATGTTCGTCGCCGGCCAGGGCGGCCGCGGCGGCCTCGGCAACGGCGCGCTGGCCTCCGCCCGGCGCAAGGCGCCCGGCTTCGCGCTGCTCGGCGAGCCCGGCGAGGCCCGGGACGTCGTCCTGGAGCTGAAGACCGTCGCCGACGTGGCGCTCGTGGGCTACCCGAGCGCGGGCAAGTCCTCGCTGATCTCGGTCCTGTCGGCCGCCAAGCCGAAGATCGCCGACTACCCGTTCACGACCCTGGTCCCGAACCTGGGCGTCGTGACCGCCGGCAGCACCGTCTACACCATCGCCGACGTACCGGGCCTGATCCCGGGCGCCAGCCAGGGCAAGGGCCTCGGCCTGGAGTTCCTGCGGCACGTCGAGCGCTGCTCGGTACTCGTCCACGTACTGGACACGGCGACGCTGGAGTCCGACCGCGACCCGGTCTCCGACCTCGACATGATCGAGGAGGAGCTCAAGCTGTACGGGGGCCTGGAGGACCGGCCCCGCATCGTCGTCCTCAACAAGATCGACATCCCGGACGGCCAGGATCTCGCGGACATGATCCGTCCCGACCTGGAAGCCCGCGGCTACCGCGTCTTCGAGGTGTCCGCCGTCGCGCGCACCGGTCTCAAGGAGCTCTCCTTCGCGCTGGCCGGCGTCATCGCCGAGGCGCGTGCCGCCAAGCCCGTGGAGGAGGCGACCCGTATCGTCATCCGGCCCAAGGCCGTGGACGATGCCGGCTTCACGGTGAAGCTGGAGGACGACGGCATCTACCGGGTGCGCGGCGAGAAGCCGGAGCGCTGGGTGCGCCAGACCGACTTCAACAACGACGAGGCCGTCGGCTACCTCGCGGACCGGCTGAACCGGCTGGGCGTCGAGGACGAGCTGCGCAAGGCCGGTGCCAAGGCCGGTGACGGTGTGGCCATCGGTGCCGAGGACAACGCCGTGGTCTTCGACTGGGAGCCCACGGTGACGGCCGGTGCGGAGATGCTCGGCCGCCGCGGTGAGGACCACCGTCTGGAGGAGCCGCGTCCGGCGGCGCAGCGTCGTCGTGACCGTGAGACGGAGCGCGACGACGTCAGCAAGGAGTACCAGGAGTTCGACCCGTTCGCGTAGGACGGATGCGCAAGGGGCGTGTCCCGTACCGGTTCACCGGTACGGGACACGCCCCTTGCGCTCTGCCCCACGAAGCAGGCGGGTCAAAATCGACGAGGCGGGTGAGAAAGTGGGTTCGGTGCGGCATCGTGGTGTCGGTCCGCTCTGTTCAAGGCTCGATAAACTCTTACTCCGAACACAACCCTGTGGCTCTCCTGTCCGTCTTCCCTGTGTGAGGACGAGGCCTGCCCTCGCACAGCCGAGGGGGTAGGGGAAGCATGAGAACGTTCGTCATGCGAGGCCACCCGGGGTTTGCCGCGAGCCGCGGCCCAGCCGAAAGACGCAAGTGAAGATTTCATTTCTGGTGCGCGACCTCTGCCACATGGGCGGAGTGGTCAGCGCCACGCAGAACCTGGCGGGCGCGCTTGCGGCCCGGCACGAGGTGGAGATCATCGCTCTCCGCAAGGTGCGGGACGAGTCCTACTTCCCGCTCGACCCGCGGGTCAAGGTGCGTGCGCTGACCGATCTGCGCAAGCACTCGCCGACGTCGGACCTGGACGATCCGCTGATCGAGGTCTTCCCCAAGGTCTACCCCGTCGACCCGGCCGAGAAGAAGCCGGTCGTCAGCCGGCTGGCCGAGCTGCGCCTGCTCGAGTTCCTCGCGAACACGGACTCCGACGTCGTGGTGAGCTCCAGCCCGCGGAACACGATCATGCTGTCGTACGCCGAGGGCGACTACCTGCGGGTCACGCAGGAGCACTCGATGCCCTCCATCTACGCGAAGTACTACCAGGGCCGGCTGTTCAAGGCGTACCACTCGCTGGACGCCCTCACCGCGCTCACGCCGGAAGAGGTCGAGAGCATCGGCAAGCAGGTGCCCGGTGTGCGCAACCGGCTGGCCGTCATGCCGAACTGCGTGCCCGCCGCCCCCGTGCAGTCCAAGAGCACCAACAAGGTCATCATCGCGGCGGGCCTCCTCAAGGAGAACAAGAACTTCGCGGCGGTCATCGAGGCCTTCGCCACCGTGGTGGCCAAGCGCCCCGACTGGCGGCTGCGGATCTACGGCGGCGGCACCGAGAAGGCCAAGCTGCGCAAGCAGATCGAGACCCTCGGCCTGCACAACACCGCGACGCTGATGGGACCCGCGGCCCCGGTCTCGCCCGAGTTCAGCAAGGGCTCGATCTTCGTACTGCCCTCCAAACGCGAGGCGTTCGGCAACGTGATCGTGGAGGCGATGGCGGCCGGTCTGCCCGTCGTCAGCACCGACGCCAACCACGGCCCGCGCAACATCATCACCCACGGCGAGGACGGACTCATCGTCCCGGGCGGCGACACCGACGCCATGGCCGCCGCCATCCTCGAACTGGTCGAGGACGACGAGCGCCGGGCCCGCATGGGCGAGGCGGCGGTCCGCAACGCGGTGCG
Source organism: Streptomyces sp. NPDC091416 (assembly GCF_044756845.1). Lineage (NCBI taxonomy): Bacteria > Bacillati > Actinomycetota > Actinomycetes > Kitasatosporales > Streptomycetaceae > Streptomyces > Streptomyces sp. NPDC091416. The sequence goes on along the minus strand of NZ_JBIVTU010000002.1, from coordinate 391,235 downwards.
CTTCCACGAGCCGGCCAGCTGCGCGCGGTTCGAGGCGATCCTGCACGACGCGTTCGTCCGCCGGGCGCTGCCCACGACCGCCACCGCACAGGTGGACGCGCAGGGATCGGTCAACATCGATGTCGGCACGCTGCCCGCGGAGGCCCACGGTGCCGAGATCGCCTGCCGCCGCGTCGGCCGGAACCCGGCCGAGGAACGCTTCGCGATCACGCCCGGCGGCCGAGCGGTGGTGCCCTGGCACGACGGGCTGCCCGAAGGCACCTGGGAGCTGTCCGTGTGCACTCCGGACGGCAACGAGGTCCCGCTCACGGTGGACGGCTACGGCTGCGACGTGCGCGACCTGCTCAACGTCCAGCTGCCGCGGGAGGGCGGTGGCCCCGCGCTGGAGCTGCTGCTCCCGCACCGGGGCGACATGGACCGGCTGCGGATCCGCAGCGTGGTGCGCGGAGCCCACGCCGAGGTCGACGCGCTCGCGGTCGACACCGGGACGATCGACGTGGAGGCCGGTGCCTGGGGCGTGACCCTGGGCCCGGGAGCGGTCCTGGAGGCCGTGCACCGCAAGGACAAGGACCGGGTGCTGTCGTTCCCGGCGGCGGCGCTCGACGGCCGGCGGGTCACCGCCACGGTCAGCTGTGCCGCGCTGGTGGCCGAGCACGAGGGGCCCGAGCAGATCTGGGACGTGTGGCTGCGTCCGGCCGCGGGCGCGGACCGCGTCCAGGTCGGCAAGCTCGCCACCGACGTCCTGTCGCCCATAGGCGTCTTCACCTTCCCGCGGCCGGTGATCCGGATCCTTCCCGATCCCAGCAGGACGCTGCTGGCGAAGGTCGGCCGCCGGGTGACCCGGACGCTGAACGGCGGGAAGCCGGCGCCGCGTCCGGTCTCGAAGGTGGAGATCCGGCCGTACTACACGGCTCTGTCGCAGCTCGCCTTCAAGACGGTCGACGTCGAGCCTTAGAGCCGCTCGGACGGTACGGAAAAGGGGGCGGGCCCGGAGAACTGATCTCCGGGCCCGCCCCCTTTCTGCCGGTGCGAGCGGCTACTTCTCCTCGGTGAGGTCCGTCGCCTGCTCGATCATGCGGTCCACGACGCGCTGCGAGGCCCGGCCGTCGTCCAGGTCGCAGAACAGGTGGTGGAAGCGCTCGAAGCGCTCGCTGTACTGCGGCCACACCGTGTCGATGTCGCGGATCGAGTCGATCAGCTCGGAGGACGTACGCACCAGCGGGCCGGGCGAGTCCTTCTCGAAGTCGAAGTAGAACCCGCGCAGCGTGTCGCGGTAGTGCTCCAGGTCGTACGTGAAGAAGAGCATCGGCCGCTTGAGGTGGGCGTAGTCGAACATCACGGACGAGTAGTCGGTGATCATGATGTCGGACGCCAGGTACAGATCGGCGATGTCCGGGTACTCGGACACGTCCCAGACGAAGCCGTTGCCGGCGCCGGGCACCTGGTCGACGACGTTGGAGTGGCGCCGGATCAGCAGGACGTGGTCGTCGCCGAGGCGGCGGCGGGCGTCCTCCAGGTCGAGCCGCAGGTCGAAGGAGTACTGCCCGGCCCGGTGCGACTGGTCGTCGCGCCACGTCGGCGCGTACAGCACGACCTTCTTGCCCTCGGGCAGCCCGATCCGCTTCCTGATCTCCTCGGCGAGCTTGACCCGCTCGTCGGAGTACAGGTAGTCGTTGCGCGGGTAACCGGCCTCCAGGATCTCCCCGTCGTAGGAGAAGGCCCGCTTCAGGATCGGCGTGCTGAAGCGGTTGGAGGAGACGAGCATGCTCCAGTTCTTCGCCTCGAGTTCCAGACGCTTCTGGTACTCCTTGTCGAAGTGGAGCGTGTCGATGTCATGGCCGATCTTCTTCAGCATCGTGCCGTGCCAGGTCTGGACGATGACCTGGCCGGGACGCCGGACGACCCACTCGGGAAGGTGCGCGTTGGTCACGATGTACTTGCTGGAGGCGAGTGCGTCGAACCACTCGGTGCCCCACATCCGGACCTTCTCGGCCGTCGGCGGCAGCTCCACCTGGCCGTCGCGGACCGCCCACAGGTGCTTGAGGTCCGAGCCCCGGCGCACCAGCTCCTCGTGCATGGCACGCGGACTGTCCGAGTACTGCTTGCCGTTGTAGCTCAGGTAGAACACCTGGTCGCGCAGCGGCTCCTGGCACTTGGCCTCGTACACCTCACGGCGCAGCTGGCCCTGGCGGAACGGGCCGCGCTCCACATCGGACAGTTCCGAGCGGCAGTTGAGCTGCGGGAAGTCGTGCCAGCGCGCCTCCAGCCAGTAGCGGCGGCCCTTCATCGTGCTGTGCAGCGGGAACTGGTCCGACGCGAGCCGGTCGATGACGAACTCGACGTCCGGACCGTCGGCCTGGCGGAGGAAGAAGTTCCACCGGCCGGCCTTCAGCGGGACGGTGCCCTGGGCGCCACCGCCCAGCGTCGAGGGGTCGAAGGCCGTCTCGTACGAGCCGTCGGCGGTCCAGTCGATCGGGACCAGGCGCTCGTCGAACCGGCCCTTGGCCTTCAGCAGCAGCTCGGAACCGACCAGGTGCGCCGGGGCGTGGCCGGACAGGACGATCTTGCCGTCCCGCTCGCTCACCCGCGTCATCACGGCACGCTCGGTCTGGCCGCGGAACTTGAGGTAGCCGTTGTGCCCGGCGATGACCGCCAGCTCGTGACGGCCCGCCTGCCGGCCCATGCTCGCGGGCAGCGGGAAACGACCGTCCTCCAGGCCCTCCTGGACGACGGGGCTCAGCCGGCGCGGTTCCACGCTCTCGTCGGGGCCGGAGACCATCAGCGCCGTGGACCAGTTACGGACCCGGGGCTGGGCGTGGCCTTCGGTGCTCTCTGCGGTGACCAGGGCGACGTCGGCGAGCGGCACCTCGACGCGGAAGCCGCGGACGCCGTTCTGCTCCTCCTCGACGGTGACCGGGTAGCGCCGGAGCTCACCGCTGGACTGGTTGGAAACCTGAAGGCTGACGGACTCGTCGCTCGCCAGCGCCGCACGGATCTCGCCCCGGATCACGATCCGGTCGCCGTCCAGCTCCCGGCCGGTCACCAGCGCGTTGACCCGCTCGATGCGCAGCTTGAGCGCTGCGCCCTCGACGCTGGGAAGCATCCGGTAGTTCTTGTCGAGCCACTGGTAGGGCGGGAAGTTCTGGGCGCTGCCGCCGTTCGACTGGATGCCGCGACGGCGCAGCAGGCCGGAGCTCATGACGATCACGCCGATGTGCCAGATGCCCTCCTCCCACTGCCCGTTGTGGCGGAGCTTGGCGGGGTCGAAGGAGAACTCCCAGCCGGACCAGTCGTAGTTGTAGCGCTTCTGCCAGGTGTCCGACGTGCGGCCCGGGCGGAAGACGTTCTTCGCCGGGAAGATCAGACGGCGGCGCGATCCGCCCTTCTTGATCTGGATGAACTTGGCGGTGCTGCGCCGGTTCGGGATGTCGATCTTGTCTATCCAGGCGTCGCCGCTCAGCAGCAGCTTGCCCTTCTGCCACTCCACCCCCACGAGCGGGGTCCTGAGCTCCAGGTCCTTGTCGATGCGCAGGGTCTTGCGGGAGAGCGAGACGCCGCTGCCGTCCAGGGCCTTGAACCCGGCGTACTTGCGCAGGAAGCCGCTGACCTCGACCGGCTCACGGCGGCGCTGGTCGGCGAGGAGGTCGATCAGCTCGGAGATCGCGCCGCGGCGCACCAGCGCGTACTGCACGCGCAGCACGGCCGGCAGTTCGTCCAGGACCTGCGCCTCGACCTGGTCGAGGTAGCGGTTGGCGGCGACGAGGAAGGCCTCGCGGTACTCCACCTCGCCGTCCGGGACGACGTTCAGGAAGATGCGCAGGTCGTCCCGGAGTACACGGGCGTCGTACTCCCGCTTGAACTGGGCCCACTTGGCACCGGGGCGGTCGGCGAGGAACTGGGCCACGGACTCACAGGCGGCGACCCGGTCGCGGACGCCCTGCGGGTCCGTGCGGCGCTGGGTGATCGACGGGGCGGACTCGCCCTCGCGCAGCCGCCAGTAGTAGACGGGCTCGCCGATCAGGTCGATGGCGTCGGCCAGGTAGTGCGCGCGCAGCACCACGGCGCTGTCCTCGTAGAGCACGCCCTCGGGGAAGGCGAAGCCGTTCTTCTCCCAGAAGGTGCGGCGCCAGACCTTGTTGCAGGAGATGCGGTCGGCGACGAGCTTGGGGTACTCGGAGATGTGGGTGCGCTTGCGGGCCTCGCCGGCCAGCATCTTCATGAGCGGCACCTGCCAGGACCGCTCGCCCTTGACGTGGAACACGTTGCCGGTGGCGAAGTCGGAGCCGGTGTCGTCGAGGCTGGCGACCATCATGCGGTAGCCGTCCGGCGGGATGACGTCGTCGCTGTCGAGGAAGGCGAAGTACTCGCTCTCCGGCGCCATGTTGGCCAGGCCCGCGTTACGGGCCGAGCCGAGGCCGCCGTTCTCCTTCGTCACCAGCCGGAAGCGCGGGTCGCGCTCGGCGAAGGCGGCGGCTATCGCGGCCGAGCCGTCGGTGGAGCCGTCGTCGACCATGACGACTTCGAGATCGGTGAAGGTCTGCGCCTCCACCGAGTCGAGGCAGGCTTCGAGATACGCCTCGACGTTGTACACGGGCACGATGACACTGAGCCGGGGGGTCATGTTGTTCGGCATTCCTTTCGGGTCAGACCCGCTCGACCAGTTCGAGCGCCTGGGCAGGGGATGGTGCCGGCTTGCGTGCGGCCAGCGGGACGACGGGAAGGACGTCTTCCTCGTTCAGGAAGACGGTACGGACGACACGTTCGGCCGCACGGCCGTCGTCGAAGTCGCAGAAGCGCTTGCGGAACGCGGCCCGGCAGGCCGCGGACTCCTCGCCGCGCCACTCGTCGGAGCGGAGGATATCGGTGAGCTGTGCCTGGCTGGTGGCCACGGCCCCGGGGGGCTCGGCCATCAGGTCGAAGTAGGTGCCCCGCACGACCTTGTACGTCTCCCAGTCGTCCGCGAAGATCACGATCGGCCGGTCGAGGTTGGCGTAGTCGAACATGGCCGACGAGTAGTCGGTGATCATGGCGTCGGCCGCGAGGTAGAGCTCCTCCACGCACGGGTGTGCGGAGACGTCGATCACCCGGCCGCTGGCCTGGAGCTCGGCGAGCTTGCCGGTGGGCTTGTAGAAGTAGTGGCCGCGCACCAGCAGGGTGACGTCGGGCCCCAGCTCCTCGGCGAGCTTCGCGAGGTCGATCCGGGGCGAGAACTCCTTCTGGTACTCGCGGTGGGTCGGCGTGTACAGGAAGACGGTGGAACCGTCCGCCGCACCGAGCTCGCGGCGGGCCCGCCTGACCTCTTCGGCCCCGGCGTTGACCAGGACGTCGTTGCGCGGGTAGCCGGTCTCCAGCGAGGTGTAGGAACACGGATAGACCCGCTCCCACACGGTGGTGGAGTGGCGGTTCGACGTGAGGCTGTAGTCCCAGCGGTCGCAGCGCCTCAGCAGGTCCGCCATGTCCATGTTGGTGGAGGCCGGGTAGTCGGCCTGGTCGAGGCCCATCGTCTTCAGCGGGGTGCCGTGATGGGTCTGCAGGTGGATCTGGCCCTCGCGCTTGATCAGCGAGTCCGCGAAGTTCACGTTGTTGATGAAGTACGTGCCGCGGGCCAGCGCCGTCCAGTACTCGCGGGAGCCGACGACGGCCACCTCGACACCCTTGGGCACCCGGCTCACGTGCTCGGCGCGCACCGTCCAGACCCGGCGGATGTGCGGGGCGAGCCGGGCCAGCTCGGCGTCGATGGCCGCGGGGTTGCACGCGTAGCCGCGGCCCCAGTAGGCGGAGAAGACCGCGAGGTTCTCGTCCAGCGGCAGCCGCAGCTGGGACTGGTAGATCATCCGCATCGCGGCCCGCTTGGCCCGGCCGATGCGCCGGGTGTTGCGCGCCCGGGCCCTGGTCCGCACCTGGTTCGCCCGGGTGACACCGGTCAGCGCCGGATAGGAGTCCCTGCCGAGCATCGCGTACTGGTAGCCGCGGGCACCGCCCGGGCGTTCGAATCCCTCGGGCAGCCGGCGGTTGTAGTCGGCGGCCGCGCGGTGAAAGAATTCGGCCCGCGCGTTCTTGGGAAGGCGGCCCGGCTTATCCAGCACCGTGAGGTATTGGTCGACCATCTTGCGGAAAAGCGCAGGACGCCAGGAATCGTATTCCGGATGTTCATCCAGATAGGTGAATACGCGGTCGTACTGATCGAATACATCGAAATGGCTGCGGCTGACGGTATTGAGTATGTTCCCGCCCTCCCGGCGCTGCCGGTAGAGCACGCAGACGCGGTCGAGCAGCGCGATGCTCTCCGCGGTGACCAGCGTGGTGTACGTCCAGGGCGCGTCCTCGTAGAACCCGGACGAGAAGCGGAACCCGTGCGCCTCGACGAAGTCGCGACGGTAGGCCTTGTTCCAGACGATCTGCAGCAGATCGAGCAGCGCGGGCCGCTCCGACAGGGGGAACACCGCGGGCTCGGCGCCGCCGAGGAGATCCGCCCGCCGGCCGGGCAGCAGCCGGCCGTCCCAGTAGCTGAGTGCGTAGTCGTAGACCAGGACGTCGGGGTCGTCGGTCGCGTCGAGGCGTCCGGCGATGCCGCTCAGCGAGCCGGGCGCCAGGGTGTCGTCGCTGTCGAGGAAGAGCAGATAGTCGCCGGTCGCCTCTTCCATCCCGGCGTTACGGGCGCGGCCCAGCCCCACGTTCTCCGTCAGATGGAGCACTCGCACCCGGGGGTCGCGCTCCGCGTACTCGTCCAGAATGGCGCCGGAGCCGTCCGGCGAGCAGTCGTCCACGGCGACGACCTCGAAGTCGGTGAAGTCCTGCTGCAGCACGGAGTCGAGGCACTCCCGAACATACCCCTGCACGTTGTACGCAGGCACGATGAGTGTCAGTCGAGGCATCCTTCACCAGTCCAGAGAGCTGTCTGCAGGGTCTGTGTCCAGGCGCCGATTCACTCCGCGGAATCGTGGGGGAGGGCCTGAGCACCTGAACAGCGTAATTGATCGACATCCACCCGCCGTGGCCTTGCGTTTGCCCCGGCTTCATCCGGGACTGTCCGGCTTCGCCCGCGGTGTTCCCCGGGCGTCACCCCATGCACAGCTTCATGTCGCACGATAATACGGTTGAGGGCTATTTGTCTGATTCGATTTTGCGTGCACGTAAGGTGAACCTGTCGGCGGAGCGCGCACGACAGCGCCGCGTACAGAGGGAGAGACGCACAGAATGACCTGGATGGTTACGGGCGGGGCCGGATACATAGGCGCGCACGTCGTGCGGGCGATGCTCGCCGGCGGACTGCGGGTGGTCGTGTACGACGACCTCTCCACGGGGAACGCCGGGAGCGTGCCCGACGGTGTGCCCCTGGTCACCGGCAGCGTGCTGGACCGGCAGGCCCTGGACACCGCGATCCGTGACCACACCGTGACGGGTGTGGTGCATGTCGCAGGCAAGAAGCAGGTCGGCGAGTCCGTCGAGCGCCCCCTCCATTACTACCGGGAGAACGTGACCGGTCTGGAGGTGCTGCTGGAGAGCATGGTCGCCGCGGGAGTCGACCGGCTGGTGTTCTCCTCGTCGGCCGCCGTCTACGGGATGCCCGACGTGGACCTCGTCACCGAGGACACGCCGTGCGCGCCGATGAGCCCGTACGGGGAGACCAAGCTCGTCGGCGAATGGCTGATCCACGCCGCCGCCCGGGCGCACGGACTGCGCTGCGCGTCCCTGCGCTACTTCAACGTCGCCGGTGCGGCCTCGCCCGAGCTCGCCGACGCGGGCGTGTTCAACCTCATCCCGATGGTCTTCGAGCGCCTGGAGGCCGGCGAGGGCCCGCGGATCTTCGGCGACGACTACGCGACGCCCGACGGCACGTGCGTCCGCGACTACATCCACGTCGAGGACATCGCCTCCGCCCACCTCGCCGCCGCACAGCGGCTGGAGGGGGCCGAGCCCGGCACGGACCTCACGCTGAACATCGGCCGCGGCGAGGGCAGCTCGGTGCGCGAGATGGTCGAACGCATCCTCAAGGCGACGGACCACGGGGACATCGCCCCCGAGGTGGCCGCCCGCCGCGCCGGTGACCCGGCACGTGTGGTCGCGGGCGCGGACCGGATCCGGGCGGAGCTGGGCTGGTCGGCCCGGTACGGCGTCGACGAGATGATCGAGTCCGCCTGGCAGGGCTGGCGCCTGCGCCACCCGTAGGCCTCTCGTTCGGACCAAGGCGGACTCGCGGGGGCCGGAGACGGGCGAGATCCCGATAATTCGATATCGAGTTCGATGTCACGCGACTGTGTGACGTATTGATCGCGTCGGCGGAAGCGAAACGGAGCGGAATGGTTACGGGGGACCGCCGCTTTTCCTCCGGACGAGTCGGTAAGCGGGTCGGTGGACCTGTTTCGCCGCGGATGGGCGGACGGATCTGACTAAGGTCGCCCGATAGGTCGCAGCTGCGACAGGACCGCCGACTCATCGTGGGGCAGATCAGTGAAGGCTCTCGTACTTTCCGGTGGGGCAGGCACCCGGCTCCGTCCCATCACGCATACCTCGGCCAAACAACTGGTCCCGGTGGCGAACAAACCGGTGCTGTTCTACGGACTCGAAGCCATCGCGGAAGCCGGCATCACCGAGGTCGGCATCATCGTGGGCGATACCGAGGAGGAGATCAGGGCGGCGGTCGGCGACGGATCCCGGTTCGGCATCGACGTCACCTACATTCCGCAGTCCGAACCGCTCGGCCTCGCCCACGCGGTCCTGATCGCCCAGCGCTTCCTCGGTGACGACGACTTCGTCATGTACCTCGGCGACAACTTCATCGTGGGCGGGATCGCCGGGCTGGTCGAGGGGTTCCGCGCGGACCGGCCCGACGCCCAGATCCTGCTGACCCGGGTGCCCGACCCGACCGCTTTCGGTGTCGCCGAACTCGACGGGGACGGCAGGGTCGTGGCCCTGGAGGAGAAGCCGAAGGAACCGAAGAGCGATCTGGCGCTCGTCGGCGTCTACCTCTTCACCGGGGTCATCCACGAGGCCGTCCGCTCCATCCGCCCGTCCTGGCGCGGCGAACTGGAGATCACCCACGCCATCCAGTGGCTGATCGACCAGGAGCGCGACGTCCGTTCCACCACGATCCGCGGATACTGGAAGGACACCGGCAACGTCACCGACATGCTGGAGGTCAACCGCACCGTGCTGGAGACCGTCGAGCCCTGCACCCGCGGCGCACACGTCGACGACGAGAGCGAGATCATCGGCCGGGTCCGGATCGAGCCGGGAGCCAGGGTCACCCGCAGCCGGATCGTCGGCCCCGCCATCATCGGCGCCCGCTCGGTGATCAGCGACGCCTACGTCGGACCGTTCACCTCGGTCGCCCATGACTGCCGGATCGAGGACAGCGAGATCGAGTACTCCATCGTCCTGCGCGGCGCCTCGATCGACGGTGTCCGCCGCGTCGAGGCCTCCCTCATCGGCCACGAGGTCGAGGTGACCCCCGCACCCCGGAGCCCCTCCGCCCACCGACTCGTCCTCGGCGACCACAGCAAGGTGCAGATCTCCTCATGACGACCCACCTCCTGGTGACCGGCGGCGCCGGCTTCATCGGCTCCCACTACGTCCGTACGCTGCTGGGCCCGGACGGCCCCGGCGACATCGCCGTCACCGTGCTCGACAAGCTCACGTACGCGGGCAATCCGGCCAACCTCGACGCCGTGCGCGGCCACCCGGGATTCTCGTTCGTCCAGGGCGACATCTGCGACGCGGAGCTGGTCGGCGCCCTCATGGCCGGACACGACCAGGTGGTGCACTTCGCCGCCGAATCGCATGTGGACCGCTCCATCGACGGCGGCGCCGAGTTCGTGCGTACGAACGTCGTGGGCACCCACACCCTCGTCCACGCCGCGCATCTGGCGGGCGTCCGGACCTTCGTCCACATCTCCACCGACGAGGTCTACGGATCGATCGACGAGGGTTCCTGGACCGAGAGCGAACCGCTCGCGCCCAACTCCCCGTACTCCGCCTCCAAGGCCTCCAGCGACCTGATCGCGCTGTCCTACCACCGCACCCACGGACTCGACGTGCGGGTGACCCGCTGCTCCAACAACTACGGGCACCACCACTTCCCCGAGAAGGTCATCCCGCTCTTCGTCACCAACCTGCTCGACGGCCGGCCGGTCCCGCTGTACGGCGACGGCGCCCACGTCCGTGACTGGCTGCACATCGACGACCACGTCCAGGGCATCGAGCTCGTCCGCACCAAGGGCCGGGCCGGCGAGGTCTACAACATCGGCGGCGGCACCGAACTCTCCAACAAGGAGCTCACCGGACTGCTCCTCCAGGCGTGCGACGCCGACTGGGACACCGACGTCATCCACGTCGAGGACCGCAAGGGCCACGACCGCCGCTACTCCGTCGACTGCACCAGAATCCGCGAGGAGCTCGGTTACGAGCCCCGCAAGGACTTCCGCGCCGGGCTCGCCGAGACCGTGCGGTGGTACCGGGAGAACCGCTCCTGGTGGGAGCCGCTCAAGGAGAGGGCCGCCCTGTGAGCCCTCGCTGGCTGGTCACCGGGGCCGCAGGCATGCTCGGCCGGGACCTCATGACCGCGCTCGCCCACGAGGACGTCGCCGCCGTCGCCGCCGACCGCACGGCCCTGGACATCGCCGATCCCGGCCGCGTCCGCGCCGTGTTCGCCACCCACCGGCCCGCCGTCGTGGTCAACTGCGCGGCCTGGACCGCCGTCGACGACGCCGAGAGTCACGAGGACGCGGCCCTGCGGATCAACGGCACCGGCCCCGCGGTCCTGGCGGAGGCCTGCCGGGAGCACGGGGCCGTCCTGCTCCACGTCTCCACCGACTACGTGTTCGCCGGGGACGGCACCCTCCCGTACCCCGAGGACGCCCCCACCGCCCCGCGCAGCGCCTACGGACGCACCAAGCTCGCCGGCGAACGCGCCGTGCTGGAGACCCTCCCCGACACCGGCTTCGTCGTGCGCACCGCCTGGCTCTACGGTGCGGGCGGCGCCAACTTCGTCCGCACGATGATCCGGCTGGAGGGAGTCAAGGACACCCTCGACGTGGTGGACGACCAGCGCGGACAGCCCACCTGGACCGTCGACCTGGCCGGGCGGCTGGTCCGGCTCGGACAGGCCGCGCTCGACGGCACGGCCCCGGCGGGCGTCTACCACGGCACCAGCGCCGGTGAGACGACCTGGTACGGCTTCACCCGGGAGATCTTCCGGCTGCTCGGCGCGGACCCGGCCCGGGTCCGGCCCACCACCAGTGCCGCCTACCCCCGCCCCGCGCCCCGGCCCGCGTACAGCGTGCTCGCCCACCACCGGTTCGCCGCCGCCGGGATCGAGCCCATCCGGGACTGGCGCGCCGCCCTGGACGAGGCGTTCCCGGCCCTGCTCGCCGCGGAACGCCCCCTCATCAGCGGCCGGCCGGGCTGAGCGCGGGTTCACCCGCCCGCAGTCGCGCGTAGTACGCCTCGCACTCCGCGTACGAGGGAAGCAGCCCCAGCTGACCCGCCTCGGCGAGCGACGGCGCCGCGGCGTCCTTCCCGGACAGCAGCGGCACGACGTCCGCGGGCCACTCGATGCCCAGCTCCGGATCGAGCGGATCGATGCCGCGCTCGCGCCCGGGCGCATAGCCCTCGGAACAGAGGTAGAGGACGCCCGCGTCGTCCGTGAGCGCCATGAAAGCGTGGCCGAGCCCCTCGGCGATGTAGACCGCCCGGTGATCGGCGTCGTCGAGACGGACCGCCTCCCACCGCCCGTACGTGGGCGAGCCGGCCCGGACGTCCACGATCACGTCGAGCACCGCGCCCCGCACGCACTTCACGTACTTCGCCTGGCCCGGCGGCACGTCGGCGAAGTGGATCCCGCGCAGCGTGCCCCGGCGGGACGTGGAGAAGTTGGCCTGCGCGAGCCCCAGCCGATGGCCCGCGGCCTCCCCGAGATCCGAGGCCCTGAACCACTCGTGAAAGCTCCCGCGGGAGTCGGGGATGACCTCGGGCTCGTGCACCCAGGCCCCGGGGAGGGAGAGCTGGCGCATGCGATCACGTCCTGTTCCTGGAATTCGCCGGGTCTGCGGCGGTGGAGCCGACACCCCTGCAACGAGTCGTGGTGGGAACGGATACGCAACGGTACGGATCCGGACGAAGCGGGGTCCACGGTGCGGAACACGAAGGCGCCGTCCGCCGTGCTCGCGTAGATTGCGGGGTCCAGCGAGGCGAACCATGGGGGATGCACGTGTCAGGGGCCAGGCAGGGCGTCACGGAGGCCCGCAGGATCGTCGTCAAGGTCGGTTCCTCCTCCCTCACCACCGCCGCGGGAGGCCTCGACGCCGACCGGGTCGACGCACTCGTCGACGTGCTCGCCAAGGTGCGCAGCGGCGGCGAGCGCGAGGTCGTCCTCGTCTCCAGCGGCGCCATCGCGGCCGGACTCGCCCCCCTCGGACTGCACCGCAGGCCCAAGGACCTGGCCAGGCAGCAGGCCGCGGCCAGCGTCGGCCAGGGACTGCTCGTCGCCCGCTACACCGCCTCCTTCGCCCGCTACGGAGTCCGCGTCGGCCAGGTCCTCCTCACCAGCAACGACACCAGCCGCCGCGCCCACTACCGCAACGCCTACCGCACCCTGGACCAGCTCCTGGACATGGGCGCGCTGCCGATCGTCAACGAGAACGACACCGTCGCCACCGACGAGATCCGCTTCGGCGACAACGACCGGCTCGCCGCGCTCGTCGCCCATCTCGTCCGCGCCGATCTGCTGATCCTGCTCTCCGACGTGGACGGGCTGTACGACGGCGATCCGAGCATCCCCGGTACCACCCGCGTCACCGAGGTCACCGGCCCCGCCGATCTGGCCGGGGTCAGCATCGGGAGCGCGGGCAAGGCGGGTGTGGGTACCGGCGGCATGGTCACCAAGGTCGAGGCCGCCCGGATCGCCACCGCGGCGGGCGTCCCGGTCGTCCTGACCTCGGCGAGCCACGCGGCCGACGCGCTGGCCGGCCGCGACACGGGCACCTACTTCCACCGCACCGGCCGCCGCTCGGCGGACCGGCTGCTGTGGCTCGCCCACGCCTCCACCCCGCAGGGTTCGCTGACGCTGGACGACGGGGCGGTGCAGGCGGTCGTGGAGCGCCACAGCTCCCTGCTGCCGGCCGGGATCGCCGCGGTCGAGGGCGAGTTCACCGCGGGTGACCCGGTGGAACTGCGCGATCTGCGGGGACGGCCGGTCGCCCGCGGCCTCGTCAACTTCGACGCCAAGGAGATCCCGCAGCTTCTCGGACGCTCCACCCGCGACCTGGCCCGCGAACTCGGCCCCGCGTACGAACGCGAGGTCGTACACAGGGACGATCTTGTCGTCCTCGACGCCTGACGCCCCCTGAAACGGCTGAAAGTCCAGCCTTCGGGCAGAGACCTTCACGAAAACCGCCCCAAGCCGGGCCGCGGACTGGTCCACTTTGTAGCAGGGACACTGCGGGGTCCAGCACGGCAACACATTCACAGGAGGCCGCCGGTGAGACGAGCGCGCCCGGGGGCGCCGCCCCGAGGAACGGGTGGCCGCGCCCTGACCAGCGTCGGAGCAGGGATCGGCTTCGACGGAAGCAGGCCCGCGGATCGGAGAGACGAACGGACCGGTCCGGAAACGGCGCCGGCCGGCCAGGAACGCGCCCAGTCGAAGCTGTGGCACATCACGCTCTGTGTCTCCGGTACCGAGATTCCGCTGAAGGAGGTCAGACGCGGCCTCGAACAGCTCGCGCACGACCACCCCTTCCTGCTGACCAGCCGCTATGCCAACGATCACGCGGAGGTGCGCTACTGGGAAGAGGCCCGCGACCTGCACGACGCGGCGGCGGTGGCCCTGCGTCTGTGGGGTGAGCACCGATCCAGTGCGGGGCTGCCCCCCTGGGAGATCGTCGGCCTGGAGGTCATCGACCGCGAGACGTACCACCAGCGTGTCGCCGAGGGGTACGGGCCGCCGCCTGCCGCCCCGGTCGGCGTGCACCCGTACTGACCCGGACGTCCCCCGGACAGCCGTCTCGCATCACGGGATACGTGACAGATGCCCGCAGCGTGCGCACTACCCTGCGGGCATGACCACGCTTTCGCCGTACGACAACATGTCCCCGGTCGCCCAGGCCGCCTACCGGGCCCGCTCCGCCGCCGCCGACATCGCGCCACTTCCGCGGGCGGCGAAGGACGACGCGCTGCTGGCGATCGCGGACGCGCTCGAAGTGCGGACCAGCGACATCCTCGCGGCCAACGCCGAGGACGTGGCGCGCGCCCGCGAGGCCGGGACCAGCGAGTCGGTCGTCGACCGGCTCACCCTCACCCCCGAGCGGATCCGGGCCATCGCGGCCGATGTGCGGGACGTGGCCGTGCTGCCCGACCCCGTCGGCGAGGTGGTACGCGGCTCGACCCTGCCCAACGGCATTGATCTGCGCCAGGTCCGGGTGCCCCTCGGCGTCGTCGGGATCATCTACGAGGCGCGGCCCAACGTGACGGTGGACGCCGCGGCGCTCTGCCTGAAGTCGGGCAACGCCGTGCTGCTGCGCGGTTCGTCCTCCGCCTACGCCTCCAACAGCGCACTCGTCCGGGTGCTGCGTGACGCGGTCGGCGGCTCCGGCCTGCCGGCCGACGCGGTCCAGCTGGTGCCGGGCGAGAACCGTGACTCCGTGCGCGAGCTCATGCGGGCGCGCGGCCTGGTCGACGTGCTCATCCCGCGCGGCGGCGCCTCGCTGATCCGCACGGTCGTCGAGGAGTCCACCGTCCCGGTGATCGAGACCGGTACCGGCAACTGCCATGTGTACGTGGACGCGCAGACCGACCTCGACATGGCCGTCGCCATCCTGGTCAACTCCAAGGCGCAGCGTCCGAGCGTCTGCAACGCCGCGGAGACGCTGCTGGTCCACCAGGACGTCGCCGACGCGTTCCTGCCGCGGGCCCTGGAGGCCCTCGCCGAGGCCGGCGTGACCGTGCACGGCGACGAGCGGGTCCTGGAGTACGCCGAGGGCACCAAGGCCACCGTGGTGGCGGCGACGGCGGAGGACTGGGAGACCGAGTACCTCTCGTACGACATCGCGGCGGCCGTCGTGGAGTCGTTGGACGCGGCCGTGGCGCACATCCGGCTCTGGTCCTCCGGCCACACCGAGGCGATCGTGACGACCTCGCAGGCCGCGGCACGCCGTTTCACCCAGTTGGTGGATTCGACGACGGTGGCCGTGAACGCCTCCACGCGGTTCACGGACGGCGGCCAGTTCGGCTTCGGCGCGGAGATCGGCATCTCCACCCAGAAGCTGCACGCCAGGGGCCCGATGGGGCTCCCGGAGCTGACGTCCACGAAGTACATCGTGACCGGCGACGGCCATGTGAGGTGAGCGGAGTGATACGGCGAATGTGCCGTCTCCCTGCCCAAAACCATCCCGCGGGTCTAGGCTGAAGCCGTGCCGGACGACGTGGGGGGCAGGCCGTTCCCGAACGGCTGGGAGCCCGACGACGACCGCGGGGGCGCGGACGAGGACTTCGCCTCCGTGGTGTTCGACGAGGACTTCGTCCGGGCAGCCGAGTTCCATGAACCGACTGCGGTCGAGCGGCTGTTGGCCGCTGCCGAGGCACGAGCCGAGGCCGACGCGTTCCGGGCCCGGGCCGGCGGTGGCCCGCTGGACGACGATCTCTACGACGACGGCTACGGGCCGGGCGGCACCTACGGGCCCGGTTACGACCCGCTGGACGAGGACGACGACTACCTCAGCGGCCCCTACGGGCGTCACGGCGGCGCGCTGCGCCCGTACCGGGGGGCCGCCCGCTGGCACCGGCCGGTGGCCTGGCTGCTCGCGCTGCTGATGGGCATCGGCATGGTCGCGCTGGCCTTCAGCGCCGTCTTCCGCAACGCCTCGGGCGACCGCCAGGACCAGGTTCCGCCACCGGCGACGAGCGGCGTGGACAGCGCGCCCGGGCCCACAGCGGCCCCGTCCGCCGCGGACGGCTACACCCGCCCGATGGTCTCCGCCGTCCCCCGCACCCCCTGACCCCGCCGAAGCGCCCGCCGGACTGCCCGCGGGGCCCGGCCTCCGGGACTGCGCCGAAGCTCCCGTCGGCCGGATCTGCCCGGCCGGGGGACCCTGCGGCAGTTCCCGCCCGTCACCGCGTCCGCCGTAATCGACCTACTGTCAACTTGGCCCGGTCTTGAAGGACCGGGCTTGGAGGTAGCGCCCAGCTGGCTGCTGGGTTGGCTCCTCGGGGCGCACATTTCTGGTCACCCTCGCACTTCGCAGCGAGCTGTGGCGGCGCACCGTTGTCCGTCATCAAGGAGTACACCGAGCAACAGAAACGTCCCACGTAACCCGCATGTCGGAGCATTCCGGAGAAGTGATTCCTCCCGGGGCCGAAGCCCGGGGTTCCTCGCTGGATTACGCTGAAGACATGACCCCTCACCCGTTCGAAGAGGGGGCTTCTCACTTGTCCGTGCATGCCTGCGCATCACGGCCAGACCCTGTCCGGAGCCTTCCGGCCGGAAGGGCGCACCGTTTCGGCCCCGGTCGGTGGCGTGGAGTCGGGAGAAGTCATGGCAGACCGCGGAGATCCACCCGAAGGCCCGTCGGAGAACGGTGCGAGCGGCAGCGAGGACGAGTACCGCTCGCTCGTCTTCGACGAGTCCTTCGTCCGGGCTGCCCGGCTGCAGGAGTTCTCCGCCCAGGAGCGCATGGGCGAGCACGCCCGTGCCGTCCGGAGCCTGCCGGGCCGGGCCGTCCGCAACGGTTCACGCGCCGCGCTCGCCCTGGTCGTCCTGATCGCCCTGGCTTTCGGCACCGCCGTCTTCATGGGCTTCCGCCACCCCTACCCGAACCCCGTCAGCAGGCGGGCCGAGCCGATGCGGATGACCGTCGTCCCGCTGGCCCCGCGCGGAGCCGTGCCCGCCGGCACCGCGGCCGACCTCTTCGCGAGCAGCCCCGCCGCCTCGTTCCCGAAAGGGGCCGCGGGCATCAGCCTCCCGGTGACCCGGCGGACGGACAGCTTCTCCGACAATCAGGTGTACGCCGCGCTGGCCACGGTCAAGGACTATCTGGTGGCCTCCTCGCTCGACCTCGACGTACTCGGAGGCAACGCGGTACGGCCCGTGGAGGCGCTGCTGGACCCGGACCAGATGGAGCAGTTCGAGCGGAGCATGGACGCTCCGCTCGACGACGGTCAGCATGCGGCGACCGGCTGGCTGGTGCGATTCGACCCGGCCCAGGTCACCCCCGATCCGGAGATCCGGGTCCGGGGCACCCTGCGGTACTCCGAGACGGGGGCCGACGCCCTGGAGGTGGTGTCGGACCACACGTTCGCCTATGTGCTCCGCCCGGCCGTCTCCGGTCCCCAACGGGTGGGGGGTGCCTCGCTGTTCACCGTACGGCGGGAGATGCGCTTCCGGTTCGACCGGGACGATCTGCGACTGCACCGGCTGGAGGTGCGGACCAGCTACGTCCAGGCCGGACCGCAGTCCTGCGCGGACGACACCACCGGCGCCCTGCGGCCGCTGCTCGCGGGAGAGAGGGCGGTGCCCCGCGGTCCGGCGGGCACCGACCCGTACGCGACGGGCCGGCCCACCGGAGGGCTGTGCGGGACCCTGGAGATCAGCTCCCCGCCGTCCCCGGACCGGACGGATCCTCGGGGCCCTCAGGCCTCCGGGACTCCTGCGAACCGCCCGTAGCCTCGCCCCCGGAAGCCCCGGAAGCCCCGGAAGCCCCGGAAGCCCCGGAAGCCCCGGCGCCCTTGCCGCTGCCGCCCGCTCCGGTGAACTTGTCGCGGAGCTTGCCGCCCAGGTCTCCGGCGCCGCCCGCTATGTCGCCGACCAGCTTCATCAGCGGGTCCTTGCTGCTGCGCACCGAATCGGCGTAGTGCGAGGCGGACTCCTTGAACGCGTCCGTCACCGAGGTGTCCTTGTCCTCGTCACGCCTCGGGTAGTGGCCGTCCATGATCCGCTGGTAGTCGCGGGTCTCGGACCACTTCTTCAGCTCGGCAGCGCGCACGGTGGTGAACGGGTGCGAACGGGGGAGCACGTTGAGGATCTTGAGGACGGAATCGCGCAGATCGCCGGCCTTCTCGTACTCGTCGGCCTGGGCGAGGAACGCGTCCACGTTCATCTCGTGGAGGTGGTTGCCGCCGGCGATCTTCATCAGCCCGCGCATCGAGGCCTGGAGGTCCTGGCCGACCAGCAGCCCGGCACGGTCGGCGGACAGCTCGGACTTGCGGAACCACTCGCGCAGCGCAGTGACGATCGCCGTGATCGCGACGTTGCCGAGGGGGATCCAGGCCACCTTGAGGGCGAGATTGGTGAGGAAGAGCAGGATCGTGCGGTACACGGCATGACCGGAGAGGGCATGGCCCACCTCATGGCCGACGACCGCCCGCATCTCCTCCTCGTCGAGCAGCTCGACCAGGCCCGTCGTCACCACGATGATGGGCTCGTCCAGACCGATGCACATGGCGTTGGGCTGCGGATTCTGGCTGACGTACATCGGCGGGACCTTCTCCAGGTCCAGGAGGTAACAGGCGTCCCGCAGCATGTCGTTGAGATGGCTGAACTGCGCGTCGCTCACCCGGACGGAGTCCGACAGGAAGAGCAGTCGCAGACTGCGCTCCGGCAGCAGTCCGCTCAGTGCCTTGAAGACGGTGTCGAAACCGCTCAGCTTGCGCAGCGCCACCAGGGCCGAGCGGTCCGCCGGGTGTTCGTACGCCCGGGAGGAGATCCCGGGGAATCGCCTGCGCTGCCTGCTAGGCACCTGGCCATGGCTCTCGTGGCTGCCGTCGGTCATGAGTGGGCCCCCTGTTCGTCCGAGACGTCGCTCGCCCCCTGACAAATCCCAGCGTAGGTGCTGGGGCTACGGTGTGCGGGGGGCTGTGGATAACTGAGGAGACGCCCGACATGCCGCACACCGTTGCTCTGCTCGCTGCCGCATCCGAGGACCAGGGGCCGGGCAACACGATCCGCATCGTGCTGATCGCCTCGCTCGTCGGAGCGGCCCTGCTCGCCTGGTTCCTGCTGCGCGGATACCGCAACGACGACAACAACGACTGAGTCGGCGTGAGCGTGCCCGGGGCACCCGCATACGATGTCCGCGACGTCTTCCCTCCGACTCCCGATCGATAGGTCCTGCCGAAGATGAGCCTCACGAGCACCGCACACCAGCTGGTCACCGTCGCCGCCGAGGGCGAGCACGGTGGAAACCACGAAAGTCTCAGCCCGCTCCTCACCGGTGGCGGTGCGTTTGTCGCGCTTCTCCTCCTTCTGTGGATCACCACGCGCTTCAACCGCGACCGCTGAGGCCGAGGCGTACAGCTGTGCCAGTAGGCTCTGCACGCATGGGAGAGCAGGAAGTGCCTACCGGCCGCGGAAAGCGCCGACTCGGCGTGATGGGCGGGACGTTTGACCCGATCCATCATGGACACCTGGTGGCGGCCAGTGAAGTGGCCGCCCAGTTCCACCTCGACGAGGTGATCTTCGTTCCGACCGGGCAGCCGTGGCAGAAGAGCCACAAGGAGGTCTCCCCGGCCGAGGACCGCTATCTGATGACCGTCATCGCGACGGCGTCCAACCCGCAGTTCTCGGTCAGCCGGAGCGACATCGACCGCAAGGGCCCGACGTACACGATCGACACCCTGCGGGACCTGCGCGAGGTCCACGGGGACGCGGACCTCTTCTTCATCACGGGCGCCGACGCCCTCTCCCAGATCCTCACCTGGCGGGACGCCGACGAGCTCTTCTCGCTGTCCCACTTCATCGGTGTGACGCGTCCGGGGCACGTGCTCACGGACGACGGGCTGCCGGAGGGGGGCGTCTCCCTCGTGGAGGTGCCCGCGCTGGCCATCTCCTCCACGGACTGCCGTGCGAGGGTCGCCCAGGGGGAGCCGGTCTGGTACCTGGTACCGGACGGTGTGGTCCGCTACATCGACAAGCGCCAGCTGTACCGCGGCGAATGAGCCACGGAGAGGGGCACCGGTGAACGACCGACAGAATCCGTACGACCCGTACTACCAGCAGCCGCAGATCGTCGGCTACGACGAGTACGGGCAGCCGGTGTACCAGCAGCCCGGACAGCAGCAGTACGACCCGTACGCCCAGCAGCAGCCCCAGGCGCCGCACCAGGACCAGCAGCCCCAGCAGCAGGCGCCGCAGGCCGGGCAGGGGTACGGCTACGACCCGTACGCCCAGCAGTACCAGCAGCAACAGCAGCCCGCCGCGCCCCCGTCGCAGCAGCAGTACGACCCGTACGGCACCCAGCAGCAGCAGCCTCCGCAGCAGGGTTATGGCTACGACGGCGGCTACGGTTACGACGCGGGCCGGCAGCCCGCCGCGGTGGACACCACCCAGCAGTGGAGCATTCCGCAGCAGGCCCCGGCGCCCGAAGCCGCGCCGGCCCCGCCCCGGAGGGCGTCGGAACCGGAGCAGGCCGCGGAGCCCGAGACGGGCGTCCCGGGGCCGCGCAGGGGCGACCGCGACTACCGCACGGAGCAGTTCTCCTTCATCGAGGAGCCCGACGAGGACTCCGAAGACGTCATCGACTGGCTGAAGTTCACCGAGAGCCGCAGTGAACGACGCGAGGAGGCACGCCGTCGCGGTCACAACCGGATGGTCGCGCTGATCGTCGTCGCCGTCCTCGTCGTGGTCGGCGGCGTGGGCTACCTGTGGTCGGCGGACAAGCTCCCCGGCCTCTCCGCGTCGGACGAGAAGAGCACCACGGCGACCGGCCCGCAGCGGCGCGACGTCATCGTGGTCCACCTCCACAACACCAAGGCCGGCGGCACGTCCACGGCCCTGCTCGTGGACAACGTCACCACCAAGCAGGGCACCACCGTCCTGCTGCCCAACTCGCTGGCCGTCTCCGACGAGGACGGTGCCACCACCACGCTCGGCAAGTCGGTCGAGGACGACGGGACGTCCGGAACCCGCGAGTCCATCGACGCCCTGCTCGGCACCGAGATCAGCGGCACATGGCGGCTGGACACCCCGTATCTGGAGAACCTCGTCGACCTGGTCGGCAACATCGAGGTCGACACGGACACCGCCGTTCCCGACGCCAAGAAGGGCGCCGCGCCCCTGGTGAAGAAGGGGGAGGCGCAGACGCTCAGCGGCCCGATGGCCGTCGCGTACGCCACGTACCGAGGTCCCGGCGAGGCCGAGGCCAAGCAGCTGATGCGGTTCGGGCAGGTCATGCGCGGCGTGCTGCGGAAGATCTCCGACGATCCGAAGGCCGCCACGGTCACCGTCCAGACGCTGGCCCAGATCCTCGACCCGTCCCTGCCCGAGCAGGACCTGGGCGCCTCCCTGGCCAAGCTCGCCGAGCACGCGAAGATCGGCGACTACAAGACGGCGCTGCTGCCCGTCCAGGACGACGGCACCCTCACCGAAGCCGCCACGGAGAGCGTGGTCAAGGACATCCTGGGCGGCTCGTTCAAGGCCCCGGCCGCGGACGCGGCGGTACGGGTCGGTGTCAAGAACGCCACAGGCAGTGACCGCGCCACGGAGTCCGCCAGGATCGAGCTGGTCAACGGCGGCTACACCTTCGTCAACAGCGGGAAGTCCGAAGCCGTGTCCTCCTCCGAGGTCGTCTACAAGGACGCGGCGGACAAGCAGAAGGCGGCCGAGGTCGCCGCGACCCTCGGGCTGCCGGCGAGCGCCGCGAAGCAGGGCAAGCCGGCCGGCAACGCGGACGTGACCGTCGTCATCGGCAAGGACTACAAGATCAAGTAGGTCGGCGGCACGGCCGGGCCGGTCCAACGGCCGGGTTGGGGGGCGGCTCCGGGAAGGGTTCCGGAGCCGCCCCCAAGCCGTTCCCGAAACAGCCCCCGAAGCATTCCGGGACCGCTTTCCCGGCCCCGTCCGGGCCGGCCCGGTCTCGTCCGGCCCCGTCCGGCCCGTCCGGTCCCCGCTCGTCTTCCCGGCCCGCTCCAGGGACTGCTCCCCAGGGCTCCCGAGGGGCCGGGGCGGACGGTTTCCCTGCTGCTCGTCGCTGCTCCGGGGTGCCGTCCGACGACTCCTGAACGGTCTTCGAAAGATGACTGCGTGGGCTGTCGGCGGTCCGTGAGACCCTAGAGGTTGATCTGACCGCCGACGAAAGCCTGCATGTGACCGCCACGGACCGCTCCATCGAGCTCATCAACGCCGCCGCTCAGGCGGCCGCCGACCGGCTCGCGCACGACATCATTGCGTACGACGTCAGCGACGTGCTGTCGATCACGGACGCCTTCCTGCTGGCCTCGGCCCCCAACGACCGCCAGGTCAAGTCGATCGTCGACGAGATCGAGGAGCAGCTTCAGAAGAAGCTCGGCGCCAAGCCGGTCCGCCGTGAGGGCGACCGCGACGCCCGCTGGATCCTCCTCGACTACGTCGACATCGTCATCCACGTCCAGCACAGCGAGGAGCGCGTCTTCTACGCGCTGGAGCGCCTGTGGAAGGACTGCCCCGAGATCCCCCTTCCCGAGGACGCCGTGAAGACCCGCGGCAAGGCCGAGGAGCACGCACAGCTCACCGGCGGCACGGAAGGTGAGCAGAGCTGACCGGCAGCGGAGGCGGCAGGGGCCGCAGGATCGTCCTCTGGCGACACGGCCAGACGGCGTGGAACCTTGAGCGCCGGTTCCAGGGCTCCACGGACATCGACCTCACCGAGGAAGGCGTCGGGCAGGCCCGGCGGGCGGCCCGGCTGCTCGCCTCGCTGAAGCCGGACGCGATCGTCGCGTCCGATCTGCGGCGGGCCGCGGCCACGGCGGCCGAGCTCGCCGCGATCACCGGGCACGCCGTCGCGCACGATCCGGGACTGCGTGAGACCTATGCGGGTGCGTGGCAGGGCCTCACCCACGAGGAGATCGTGGGGCTGTACGGCGAGCAGTACGCGGCGTGGAAGCGCGGCGAGCCCGTGCGGCGCGGCGGCGGTGAGCTGGAGACCGAGGTCGCCGACAGGGCTGCCCCCGTCGTGCTCGCGCACGCCGAGACGCTGCGCGATGACGGGACGCTCGTCGTCGTCAGCCACGGCGGCACCATCCGGACCACCATCGGCCGGCTGCTGGGTCTGGAGGCGCACCACTGGGAAGGGCTCGGCGGACTCTCCAACTGCTGCTGGTCGGTGCTGGGCGAGGGCGCCCGCGGCTGGCGTCTGCTGGAGCACAACGCCGGCACCCTGCCCGAACCGGTGCTCGGCGACGACGCCTGACCGCGGTGCCCGGGCGGCGCCCGCAGGGCGTCTTCGGGCAGCACCGGCCGGATTTCACTTTCTGGCTGGTCACAGGCTAAAGTTCTTCTTGTTCGCAGCGCGGAAACGCAGGGAAACACAGCGAACAGCGGGGCTATAGCTCAGTTGGTAGAGCGCCTGCATGGCATGCAGGAGGTCAGGAGTTCAATTCTCCTTAGCTCCACAATCAGGATCCCGTCCCCGTCAGGGGGCGGGATCCTTGCTTGTTCCCGGGTACGGTCCCCGAGGATCTCCGGCGGGCTGCCCCCCTTGCGGGCGCATGGCAGAATCGGACCGCCGGAGGGGAGACGGACCGAACGGGGAGGAGCGTGCGATGCCTGCGAGCCGCCACGAGCTCCCGGACCTGCCCCCGGGACCCGTCCCGACGCGTGCCCCGGTGATCCGAACGCCCGGTGGTCACACCGGAATCCTCCTCCTGTGCACGGCCCGCGGCCGCACCCGGGGCTGATGCATGGGTGCGCACAGGCGGAAATGCGACTGGTGCGGCAGCGGTACGCCCATCGTCAGGGACATGGACCCGGTCAACGCGGACTACCAGTACTGGTGCGAGGAATGCGCTCGGGCGCTGGTCATAAAGGGCGACCCCATCGAGACCTACCGGGAGCTGGAGGGGGAGCCGATCTACGGACGGCTGCTGGAGGAGCACTGCACGCTGAAGCGGTTCTACTCCTTCGCCACCGCCTGAACCGCCTCGGTGGCCGGCCGGAGCGGGGCCGATCGGAATCGATTTGGTGGACGGCAGGGGTGACCGGTAATGTTCTCGATGTCGCCACGGGAGACCGGGCAACACAACAAGGGGCTATAGCTCAGTTGGTAGAGCGCCTGCATGGCATGCAGGAGGTCAGGAGTTCAATTCTCCTTAGCTCCACAGTGAAGAACGACTGGCGGGCCATCCGATTCGGATGGCCCGCCAGTCGTTTGTGGCGGGTCAACTCCGGCCGCTGCCGAGGGCCTTCCGGCCGTTGCCCGGAGGCAGGGCGGGCCGCTCGGGAGCCGGCTGCTCGATCCGGAGCGCCAGGGCGGGACAACGGCGTACGGCACGCTGTGCGCGTCCCCGCAGATGCATCGGGACCGCGGCGTCCGCGAGGGCCGGGTATCCGTCGGGCCCGAGCCTGATCAACTCCGGGACGATGTCGGCGCACAGACCGTGGCCCCGGCAGAGCGTCCAGTCCACGGCCAGCTTCTCGCCGCTCGGAATGGACTCCTCCACATCCTGGTATCCAGGTGCGGGAAGCGGGAGGACGCCGAGCGTCTCGCGTCCGCAGCCGCCGTCCAGCGCGTGCGCGGCCAGATCGTCGGTGAACGCGGAGAGCGTGGAGGACAGGAAGCGCGCCGAGCCGTCCGGATGCTTGCAGGCGCCCCGCCCCCTGACCGCCAGGGTCACCTCGCGCAGGGCCTCCAGCGCGGCCGGTCCGCCCCCGTTCAGCACGTCGGAGAGACCGCCCGCGGCGGCCGGCAGCCCCAGCTTGCACGGGCCGCACTGGCCCGCTGTCTCGGCGGCCAGCCAGTTCGCCACCCGCAGGGATTCGCCCAGCGGGCAGGTCTCCTGCCCGATCGGCAGGATCGCCCCCGCGCCCAGCGCCCCGCCCGCCGCGGCCAGCGACCGACGGGAGACGACGGCGTCATGCAGGGCGTTCGCACTGATCCAGTTGCCGTGGTAGCCACCCGTCAGCACACCCTGTGGCAGTGGGGGCGCGCCGGCCAGCTGGAGCACGTACCGCAGCGGCACCCCCGTGGGCACCTCGACGACCATCGGACGTGCGACCGCGCCCGAGAGCGTGAGGAGCACCGTTCCCGGCTCGTCGGGGAGCCCGGTGTTCCCGTAGCGGCGGGCTCCCATGCGGGCGGCGACGGCGAGTTGCGCGTACGTCTCCGCGTTCGACAGCAGGGTCGGGGCGCCCCCGACCCCCGACTCGGCGGCCCGTTCGCGGCGCCCCGGCGGCAGCGCGGGGCCACCGGACGCGGCCCGGATGACGGCCGAGGCCTCTCCGGAGACCATGCGCTCCGGCGTACGCACCACCCGGGCCCGCAAGGGCTGCCCGCGCCGGTCGGAGAGACCGCGTTCGGCGAGCGCGGAGCGCACCGAGATCTCCGTGGAGTTACGGGTGACCGCGACGATCAGGGTGCGGGCGCCGAGCGCCTCCGCGGCCAGCAGGGCGCCGTCCAGGATGAGGTGCGGAGCGCGGTTGAGGAGCACCGTGTCCTTGCGGCAGGCGGGTTCGCCCTCGCTGCCGTTGATCACGACGACCGGCCGTATCCCTCGCCGGATCGACGCCTTGGCGACGGCCCGCAGCTTTCTGCCGAACGGGAAGCCGGCACCGCCGCGGCCGTTCAGCGAAATGGACTCGGCGAGCCCGGCCAGGCGTTCGCCGGTCATCGGCTCCAGCGGTCCGTGCACCTTCAGGTGCATGCCGAGGTCGAGCCGCTCCACCAGGTCGAAGCCGCTGGTCAGTTGGGGGAGGCCGACGACACGTACTTCCGGTACGTCGGGGAGCGGGATGTTCACGGCCGGTCTCCTGAGGGTGCGGTCCAGGGCTCTCCGGCCGGGGGCGGGTAGAACGGCCCCGGAAGCGGTGCGGTGCCGCCGACGGCGGGCAGCGGAGCGGTCGCGGCTCCGGAGGCGTACGGAGGTTCCTGGGCGGGGACGTGGGGCGCGGCGGGCATGGGCGGCCCGTACACGGTGTGCGCGGGGCCCGCCGCCGTTGCGGGCCCGGGCCGCGGGTGCGGCGCCCGGGCCGGCGGAGCGGGTGACGGCGCCGGCCAGTGTCCCGACGGTTCCCGGCGCGTGGTGGTTCCGGCGGCCGGCGAGACCGCGCGGTATCCGGCGTCTATCCCCGGCCCGGGCCTCGTGAGACCGCCGGGCCTGCTCGGGGGTGGATCGCCGAGGCGGTCGGAGCTGCGGGGCGGGGCCTCGTACAGCGGCGGAGCGGGTGCCGGGAGCGTGGTGCGCGGGTGCTCGAAGGACGAGGGCAGCGGGGTGCCGCGCAGCCGGCTGCCGGTGCCACCGCCGGCCGCGCCGTACGCCTCCGGTACGGCGGTGGTGTCCGCGCCGGGCAGCGGGGCCTCGCGGGCCGCCGGATCCGGATCGGCGGTCAGGGCGTCCGGCCTGACCAGGGCGGTGATCAGTCCGGCTGCCCGCCGCTTCACCGGCGGTGGCAGCATGCGCAGGCACAGCACGGCCGCCACGGCGACGAGAGACAGGCCGTACATCGCGACGACCCAGGCAGCGGGCGGTCGGCCCGCGTACAGACCGTGTACCAGCGCGGCGCACCAGGCCGGATAGGACAGCGCGTGCAGTGCGCGCCAGCGCCCGGCGACCTTGCTGGGACCGGCGAAGGCGCTGCGCAGCGCGCCCGTCGCGGCGGCGACCACCATCAGCAGTCCGGCCAGCGCGCCGAAACCGATGAGCCCCGCCGTACCCTCGACACCGAGACCGAAGGGGATGACGGCGCCGAGCAGCGCCACGTGCCCCAGCGAGACCTTGACCGTGACATGGAGCAGCAGGAAGCCCAGCGAGGCGGCCGCGGCGGTGCGGTGGACGGCCTGGCCCAGCAGCCGCTGTCGCGAGGAGAGGAACAGCCGGTCGGTCGCGAGGAGGCCCCAGCCCACCGCGGCGGTGAGCGAGACCAGCGAGAGGACACCGGTCGTGAAGTCGAGCGTGGCGCGGACACCGTCGCTGCCCGCCACGGCGAGCAGCGGCAGGAGAACCAGCACAGCGACGGCCAGCCCGCCCTGCACCTGACGGCTCGGCCCCTGGAAAGAGGCGGCCGATGAGCGGATCTTGCGATGAGGGTTCATGGGGGGCGACTCCGAATGGCTCGGCAAAGCGGTCCCGTTGCCGCATGCTAAGTCGCTCCATACCGGCCGGTAGGGGGTTTGGGTGGTTGCCCCGATAGAGGGCATTACGCGGAGTAACCCCCGCTTCCCGGACGTTCCGCCACGTGGTCCACCGTGCCCCGTGTCCACGGATCGGCGGCGCCCGGATGGCAGCCGGGCCTGTGCGGTACCCTGACGCCATGCGTGCCGTACGCCTTCTGCTTAGCGAGCCGCGCTGATCAGTCCCGACCGGTGAGAATGCCTGGTCGGCATCAGCGCGGCGTCCCCTCCTGTGCGAGGGGCTTTTTCGTTTCCGTAGACGCGTGTCCGTAGACGTGGGCGCCGGCAGATGACGATCGATGGAGCTTTGAGGATCATGAGCGAGACGAATTCCGCAGCCGACGTTGCTGCGCCGCACCGCTACACGGCAGCGATGGCCGCCGACATCGAGGCACGCTGGCAGGACTTCTGGGACGCCGAGGGTACGTACGAGGCGCCGAACCCGACCGGTGACCTGGCGGGCGACCCGGAGCTGGCCGCCAAGCCGAAGAAGTTCATCATGGACATGTTCCCGTACCCCTCGGGTGCGGGGCTGCACGTGGGCCACCCGCTGGGCTACATCGCCACCGATGTCTTCGCCCGTCACCAGCGGATGAGCGGCCACAACGTCCTGCACACCCTGGGCTTCGACGCCTTCGGCCTGCCCGCGGAGCAGTACGCCGTCCAGACCGGCACGCACCCGCGGATCTCGACCGAGGCCAACATCGAGAACATGACGGCGCAGCTGCGCCGCCTGGGCCTGGGCCACGACAAGCGCCGCTCGTTCGCCACGATCGAGTCGGAGTACTACAAGTGGACCCAGTGGATCTTCCTGCAGATCTTCAACTCCTGGTACGACACCGACGCGGACCGCGCCCGGCCCATCGCCGAGCTGGTCGCCCAGTTCGAGAGCGGCGAGCGCCCGACCCCGGACGGCCGTGACTGGAGCGCCCTGAGCGCCGCCGAGCGCGCCGACGTCCTGAGCGACCACCGGCTGGCCTACGCCTCCGACGCGCCCGTCAACTGGTCGCCCGGCCTGGGCACCGTCCTGGCCAACGAGGAGGTCACCGCCGACGGACGCTCCGAGCGCGGCAACTTCCCCGTCTTCAAGGCCAAGCTGCGCCAGTGGAACATGCGCATCACGGCCTACGCGGACCGGCTGCTGAACGACCTGGACGGGCTGGACTGGCCCGAGGCCATCAAGCTGCAGCAGCGCAACTGGATCGGCCGCTCCGAGGGCGCGCGCGTCGACTTCCCGGTGGACGGAGCGGGCAGCATCACCGTCTTCACCACCCGCCAGGACACCCTGTTCGGCGCCACCTACATGGTGCTGGCGCCGGAGCACGAGCTGGTCGAGCGGATCATCCCCGCCGCCTGGCCCGACGGCACCCACGCGGTCTGGACCGGCGGCCACGCGACCCCGGCCGAGGCCGTCACCGCGTACCGGAAGCAGGCCGCCGCCAAGTCCGACGTGGAGCGGCAGGCCGAGGCCAAGGACAAGACGGGCGTCTTCACCGGCACGTACGCGACCAACCCGGTCAGCGGCGAGCAGGTACCCGTCTTCATCGCCGACTACGTCCTGATGGGCTACGGCACCGGCGCGATCATGGCCGTCCCGGCGCACGACGCGCGCGACTTCGCCTTCGCGCGCGCCTTCGAGCTGCCGATGCGCTGTGTCGTCGAGCCGTCGGACGACCGCGGCACGGACGCCTCCACGTGGGAGGACGCCTTCGGCTCCTACGACGCGAAGCTGGTCAACTCCGCGAACGACGAGATCGCGCTGGACGGCCTGGGCGTCGTCGACGCCAAGATCCGGATCACCGAGTGGCTGAAGGAGCACGGGGTCGGCGAGGGCACCGTCAACTTCCGGCTGCGCGACTGGCTGTTCAGCCGCCAGCGCTACTGGGGCGAGCCCTTCCCGATCGTGTACGACGAGGAGGGCATCGCCCACCCGCTGCCCGAGTCGATGCTGCCGCTGGAGCTGCCGGAGGTCGACGACTACTCGCCGCGCACCTTCGACCCGGACGACGCCGACACCCAGCCGGAGACCCCGCTGTCGCGCAACGCCGACTGGGTCAACGTGACGCTGGACCTGGGCGACGGCGCCGGGCCGCGCAAGTACCGCCGCGAGACCAACACCATGCCCAACTGGGCCGGTTCCTGCTGGTACGAGCTGCGCTACCTGGACCCGAACAACGGCGAGAAGCTGGTCGACCCGGCGATCGAGCAGTACTGGATGGGCCCCCGCGAGGGACAGCCGACCGGTGGCGTCGACCTGTACGTGGGCGGCGCCGAGCACGCCGTACTGCACCTGCTGTACGCACGCTTCTGGTCCAAGGTGCTGCACGACCTGGGCCACATCTCGTCCGCCGAGCCGTTCCACAAGCTGTACAACCAGGGCATGATCCAGGCCTTCGTCTACCGGGACAGCCGCGGCATCGCGGTCCCGGCGGCCGAGGTCGAGGAGCGCGACGGGGCGTACTACTACGAGGGCGAGAAGGTCTCCCGCGTCCTGGGCAAGATGGGCAAGTCCCTGAAGAACGCCGTGACGCCCGACGAGATCTGCGGCGAGTACGGCGCGGACACGCTGCGTCTGTACGAGATGGCCATGGGCCCCCTGGACGTGTCGCGTCCCTGGGACACGCGCGCGGTCGTCGGCCAGTACCGGCTGCTGCAGCGGCTGTGGCGCAACATCGTCGACGAGGAGAGCGGCGAGGTCACCGTCGTCGACACCGAGCCCGGCGAGGACACGCTGCGCGCGCTGCACAAGGCGATCGACGGCGTCGGCGGTGACATGGCCGGGATGCGTTTCAACACGGCCATCGCCAAGGTCACCGAGCTGAACAACCACCTGACCAAGGCCGGTGGGCCGCTGCCGCGTCCCGTCGCCGAGGCACTGGTGCTGCTGGTGGCGCCGCTGGCGCCGCACATCGCCGAGGAGCTGTGGCGCCGGCTGGGCCACACCGAGTCGGTCGTGCACCAGGACTTCCCGGTCGCGGACCCGGCGTACGTCGTGGACGAGACCGTGACCTGCGTCGTGCAGATCAAGGGCAAGGTCCGGGCACGCCTGGAGATCTCCCCGTCGATCACGGACGCCGAGCTGGAGACCCTGGCCCTGGCCGACCCGGCCGTCGTCGCGGCACTGGACGGGGCGGGCATCCGCAAGGTGATCGTCCGGGCGCCGAAGCTGGTGAACATCGTTCCGGCCTAGTCGGCGGCTGCCGTTGTCGTGACGGTGCGGGGGCTCTCGGCGCGTGAGGGCTCTCGGAGCAGGAGGGCCGTCCGGGTGTGAGGGCTTTCCCCTACGGGCAGGTTGGGGGTTCCGATGGAACCCTCCGCCTGCCCGTTCCGTTTACGGTGGAGGGGCGGGTGAAACCGTGCCGCAAGCCGTCACACCATCCGAGGGGCGTCTCATGGAAGCCGTGATCCTGATTCTGGGACTGCTCGTCGTCGCCTTCATGGCTCTGGGTGTCTACGTGACCGTCAAGGTCGTCGGTGCGGCCAAGCGCGGCGTGGACCGCACGATCACGCAGGCCCGCCGCACGGTGGAGGACACCACGCTGCGGGCCAAGAGCTACGGGCAGGTGGGCGTCGGCGGCGAGCTGGCGCAGCTCCGGCTCTCGCTGCGCACATCGATGCGGGCCACTCAGGACGCGCTGCAGTCGGGCGTGGTCGAGGACGCCTCGCTCTCGGAGTCGCTGGGCCTGTTCCAGCGCCTCGGGGTGCACGGCCGCGAGCTGGACGAGGACCTGAAACGGCTGGAGCGCGAGCCCGACAAGGCGACGGTCGCCTCGCTGCTGCCGGACCTGAAGAAGCGCACCGAGCGCATCACGCGCGCGGCTGAGTCCCTGCGATGGGCCGCGCGGGACCGGGCCCGGCAGTTCGCCGAAGACGACCTGGCGGCGCTGAACGTGCAGATCGACGTGGAGGCCGGGGCGCTGCGGCACTGGACGACGGAGGAGCCGGTCGCGGAGGCTCGGACAGCCGCTGCGGCCCCGGAGTCTCCTGCGGCCCGCGCTCCTGAGCGGTCCGGGCCGGACCCGGCGGGCGGCGAGGGGGCCCCGCAGGCGCTTACGGCCCCGGATCCCCGACTGCAGACGGGATATCCGTGGCAGAAGGCGGCACGGCCGGAGACGACGAACTGACGACTCCGGGGAGATCGATCTTCCCTCTCGTGCTCGTGGCAGGCGGGCGTTACTGGCGGGAGTGGCAGGCGGGCCTCACCGGCGGGAGTGCCGGGCGGGCCTCATCGGCGGGCGTGGGAGGCGAGTGTCACCGGCGGGCGTGGCCGGACGGAGCGGCCGGCCGTGGTGGTCGGCGGGCGGCCGGGCCGCAGGTGAACATGGATGGCAGGATGCGGACCGAAGCGACCGGAACTGATCATTCGGTCGGGGTCGGCCTGCCGAGCCCCCTCCCCGACAGGTAACCTCCCGCTCATGTCCCGCCATGTCGCGATCGTCACCGATTCCACGGCCTACCTGCCGCCCCAGGCAATGGAACGGCATGGCATCACCGCAGTGCCGCTGACCGTCGTTCTCGGCGACCAGGCGCTGGAGGAGGGCACCGAGATCTCGGCCCGCTCCCTCGCCCTGGCCCTGCAGAAGCGCCGTTCCGTGACGACTTCGCGGCCGAGTCCCGAGGTCTTCGCCGCGGCCTACCGCGCGGCCGCCGACGCGGGGGCGAGCGCCATCGTCTCGCTGCACCTGTCGGCGGAGTTCTCCGGCACGTACGACGCCGCCCTGCTCGCCGCGAAGGACGCCCCGGTGCCGGTGCGCGTGGTGGACACCGGCATGGTCGCGATGGCCCTGGGGTTCTGCGCCCTGGCCGCCGCGGAGACCGCCGAGGCGGGCGGCAGCCAGGACGACGCGGTGGCCGCCGCAGAGAAAAGGGCTGCGGGCACGTCGGCCTACTTCTACGTCGACACCCTGGACTATCTGCGTCGCGGGGGCCGGATCGGTGCCGCGCAGGCCCTGCTCGGTTCGGCCCTTGCCGTGAAGCCGCTCCTCCAGCTGGACGGCGGCCGGATCGAGCTGCTGGAGAAGGTGCGGACGGCTTCGAAGGCCATCGCCCGGCTGGAGGAGATCGTCGCGGAGCGGGCGGGCAGCGGGCCGGTGGACATCGCGGTGCATCACCTCGCGGCCCCGGAGCGGGCCGAGCGGCTGGCCGAGCGGCTGCGCGAGCGCATTCCGGGCCTGGCCGACCTGCATGTCAGCGAGGTGGGCGCGGTGATCGGCGCGCACACCGGCCCCGGGCTGCTGGGAGCGGTGATTTCGCCTCGCTGACGTCACTCTCGGGAGTGGCCGCGTTATACACAACGGGCCGGTTTTCCACCGGAATCAGGTGTGCTCGGCAGGATTCCGCAGAGGTGCCTAGCGTCAGCGGCATGGCTTTCCGATCACACCGCGCAATCAGTCGTGCAACCAGCAGTGCAACGAGTCCTGCGAGCAATCGTGCGAGCAGCCGTGCAACGAGTCGTGCGAGCAGTCTTGCCGGCCGCCGTGGCGTAGGTGCGGGACGCGTCGGGCCTGTCAGCGGCCTCAGTCGGTTCGCCAGGGCCGGAACCGGCGTGTCCGGACCGGGAAGCGGGCCTGGCCGTCTCCGGGGAGGGGCGGGGACCGGCCCGGGCCGTCGGCGGCGGGCGCGGGGGCGTACCGCCGCCGCTGCCGCCTCGCGCAGCCGCGCGGACGCGCTGATGGCGGGGGGTTACGGGGGCCGGGTCGCGCGACCGGTGGTGGGAGTGGGCGCAGGCATCGCGTCGGCGGGGCGCACGGTGTTGCCAGTGCGGCCGGCCCCGGACCCGCCCCCGTCCGAGGTGCCTCCTCCTCAGGCGCCTCCGCTCCAGGCGCCTCCGCACGGGACTTCATCTCCGGGTCCTTCGGCGGTTCCTTCGCCGGTTCCTGCGGCGGTTCCTGCGGCGGGACCGTTGCCGGGGCCGCCGCCCGGGCCCGCTTCGGGTTCGTCTCGGGGCCCCGCGACGGGATCACCCCCGGGTCCCGCGTCGGGTTCTCCCGGTCCCGCGTCGGGGGCGTCTCCGGGCCCCGCGACAGGATCACCCCCGGGCCCCGCGTCGGGTCCGTCCCCGGGCCCCGCGTCGGGCTCGTCCTCGGGCTCCGCGTCGGGTTCGGTATCCGCGGACCGGTGGGGGAGGGCCGTTCCCGCGTTGAGGGAGCGGATTCCGGTGTGGCTCCAGCTCAGGTGTGGACTGGAGCCGAGGACCCTGGCCGCGCTGAGCGTGGTCCTGGTAGCGGCAGCGGTGTTCGCCGCGCTGCACTTCTGGTCCGCGCGCCCCGGTTCCGTACCCGCACCCGAGCGGGTCGGCGAGGCCGTGGAGTTGCCCGTGGCGGATGCGGGCGCGAACGGTGACGCGCACGCGGATGCGGGCGGCGGGGCCGGTGTGCCGGAGCCCTCACCCGGTACGCCATCCGGCGCCGGGCCGGGCGGGCAGGTCGTGGTCGACGTGAGCGGGAAGGTGAGGCGGCCCGGGATCCATCGACTGCCGTCCGGAGCCAGGGTCGCCGACGCGCTGCGCGTGGCGGGAGGGGCCCGGCCGGGCGTGAGCCTCGACAGCCTCAACCGGGCCCGCGTCCTCATCGACGGAGAGCAGATCATCGTGGGAGCCCCGCCGGGCCCGGCCGCCGCAAGCGGTACAGGAACCGTCGGCGGTCCCGCGGCGGCGGGCGGGGCGGCAGGGGCGGCCGGGCCGGTGGGCCTCAACACCGCGACGGTGGAGCAGCTCGACACGCTGCCCGGCGTCGGCCCCGTCCTCGCCCAGCACATCGTCGACTACCGCACCCGGCACGGCGGATTCCGCTCCGTGGACGAGCTCCGCGAGGTCAACGGCATCGGTGACCGCCGGTTCGCCGAACTCCGCCCACGGGTACGTCCATGAGCGCCCAGGACGTCCACACGGCATCGGGCCGCCGCCTGGGGGCCGCCGACCCGCGGCAGGAGGGACCGGTCGATCTGCGGCTGGTTCCCCCGGCCCTGGCGGCCTGGGCCGGGGCCGCGACGGCCCTGGACGTTCCCGGCCGCTGGGCGACCGTGGGAGTGGGTCTCTGCCTCGGCGCAGCGATGGTCCTCCTCGCCCTGCCCGGCTCACGGCCCGTCCGCACGGCGCACCTGTCAGGGACGGACCACGGGTGGAGCGGTGTGGAGGGCCGATGGTGGTCGCCCACCAGGCTGCACACCACGGCTGCCGCGGCGGCGCTGCTGTGCGCGGCGGCGGGGGTGGCCTCGGCGGGGCTGCACAGGGCCGATGCG
Organism: Streptomyces sp. NPDC091416; assembly: GCF_044756845.1. Lineage (NCBI taxonomy): Bacteria > Bacillati > Actinomycetota > Actinomycetes > Kitasatosporales > Streptomycetaceae > Streptomyces > Streptomyces sp. NPDC091416. The sequence continues at coordinate 356,931 of NZ_JBIVTU010000002.1, read as the reverse complement.
CGGCAGGGGCCCGTTCCCGGACTGGCCGGGCAGTTCGCCGGCATCGACGCGGAGATCATCCTGACCTCCGACGCCCGCCGCACGACTCCGCGCGTGCGGGGCGACCACAGCACCCCCGATTCCCTCCTCCTGGACGCCGAGATCGTCCGGCTGGCGCGGCCCGGCGGAGCGGCCGTCAGGCTGCGTACGCCGGTGCTGGTCATCGTCACACCCGGGACTGCGGCGGCGCAGTGGCAGCGACTGCTTCCGTCCACCCGGCTGCGCGTCAGCGGCAGGCTGGCACCGCCGCTGCACGGCGGGGAGCGCGCCACCGCCGCGCTGCGAGCCGAGGGAAAGGGCCCGCCACGCATCATCGGCCCGCCCACCCGGCTCCAGCGCACCGCGGGCGGTCTGCGCGCCGGTCTGCGTACGGCGACGGACGGTCTCGGCCCCGATGCGCGAGCGCTTCTGCCCGGACTGGTCGTCGGCGACACCACGCGCGTCACCCCGGAACTGCACGAGGCCTTCCGGGCGACCGACCTCACTCATCTCATGGCGGTGTCGGGCGCCAATCTGGCGATCCTGCTCGTCCTGCTCATCGGCCCGCCCGGACGAGCTCTGCGCGTCGAACGCCGTGGCCTGGCGCCCGTGTTGGGGATCTCGTTGCGCGGCACGGCCCTGCTCGGTGGCGGGCTGACCCTCGCCTTCGTGCTCGTCTGCCGGCCGGAACCGAGCGTGCTGCGGGCCGCGGCCTGCGGCCTGATCACGCTGCTGGCCATCGGCACCGGGCGGCGCAGAACACTGATTCCGGCGCTGGCAGCCGCCGTTCTGCTGCTGGTGCTCTACGACCCGTGGCTGGCCCGCAGTTACGGCTTCGTCCTGTCGGTGCTGGCCACCGGGGCCCTCCTGACCCTGGCCCCGCGGTGGAGCGAGGCGCTGCAACGGCGGCGGGTGCCACCGCGGTTGGCGGAGGCGCTGGCTGCCGCTGCCGCGGCCCAGGCGGTGTGCTCGCCCGTCGTGGTGCTGCTCGCCTCCCGGGTGAGTCTGGTGGGCATCCCGTGCAATCTGCTGGCCGAGTTCGCGGTGGCGCCCGCCACGGTGCTCGGGTTCGCCGTGCTGGCCCTGGCTCCGGTGGCCATGCCGGTGGCCGAGCTGATCGCCCGGGTGGCGGGATGGCCGGCCGGGTGGATCGCGGCGGTGGCCCGTGCGGGGGCCGCGCTCCCCGGGGCGGAGGCCGACTGGCCCGACGGCCGTACGGGGGCGCTGCTCCTGGCCGCCCTGACGCTGCTGCTGGTGCTGTTCGCCCGGCGCGTGGGACGCCGTCCCTGGATCTGCTCGGCCGCCGCGCTGCTGCTCGTCCTCGCGGTGCTGCGGCCGGTGCCGCTGACCCGGGTGCTGACCGGATGGCCGCCACCGGGCTGGGCGTTCGCGATGTGCGACGTCGGCCAGGGGGACGCCCTGGCGCTCGCGGCCGGACCCGGCGCGGCCGTGGTCGTCGACGCCGGACCCGATCCCCGGCCGGTCGACCGGTGCCTGCGCGACCTGGGCATCACCCGGGTCCCGCTGCTGCTGCTCACCCACTTCCACGCCGACCACGTGCGCGGCCTGACCGGAGTGCTGCGGGGCAGAGCGGTGGGCGCGATCCAGACGACGAGCCTGGACGAACCCCCGGAACAGGCCGCGTTCGTCAGGAGGACCGCCGCTGCGGCCGGCATCCCCCTGGTGCGCACCGTCCCCGGTGAACGGCGCAGGACCGGAACCCTCGCATGGCAGGTGCTGTGGCCGCCGAACGGAGCGACGACTGCGGCGGGCCCGGCCGCAGGTCCCGTACCCGAGGAGCCGAACGACGCGAGCGTCACCCTGCTCGTACGGACCGGCGGGCTCACGCTGCTGCTCCTCGGTGACCTCGAACCCCCGGCTCAGCAGGGTCTGTTGCGCAGTCATCCGACGCTGCCGCGGGTGGACGTCCTCAAGGTCGCCCACCACGGTTCCGCGCATCAGGACGCGGCACTGGTGCGCAGCACGCGTCCGAGGTTCGCACTGGTGAGCGTGGGGCGGGACAACCCGTACGGGCATCCTGCCGCGCGGACGGTCGAGGCGCTCAGGTCCGGGGGAGCGGTGGTGCTCCGCACGGACAGGGACGGTGCGATCGCGGTGACGGGGGCCGGGGCGGGGCTGCGGGCGGTGGGCCGGTCGTGACGCCGCACCTCCGCCGCAGGCCCTACGGCCATGGGCTCAGGACACGGTGCCGCCTGCCGGGACAGACTGCCCCCATGGACCCACAATTGCCGCAGACCACCGACGCCTACCTGGAGCGGATCGGTGCCGGCCGGCCGGCCCGCGCCGACGCGGCGGCGCTGCGCGAGCTGCAACTGCGCCATCTGACCACCGTGCCCTTCGAGAACCTGTCGATCCACCTCGGCGAGGACATCGTGCTGGAGGAGGACCTGCTCCTCGACAAGATCGTGGCGGACCGCCGCGGCGGGTTCTGCTACGAACTCAACGGCGCATTCGCGGCGCTGCTGCGGGCCCTCGGCTTCCGGGTCACGCTGCTCCAGGCACGGGTCCACGGCGAGGCGGGGCGGCTCGGCATCCCGTACGACCACATGGCGCTGCGGGTGGAGACGGACGACGGCACGGGGCCGTGGCTCGCCGATGTCGGCTTCGGTGACCATGCCGAGAGGCCGCTCGCGCTCGGCGACCGCGCGGACCAGCGGGATCCACGTGGCATCTTCCGGATCGCGCAGCCACCGGCCGGGAGCGGCGTCGACGGGGCGGCTGCCCGCGACTACGGGGACCTCGATCTGCTGCGGGACGGTGCGCCCCAGTTCCGTCTGGACCCGCGTCCACGGGCGCTGGCCGACTTCCGGGCCGGGGCCTGGTACCACCGGACCTCACCGGAGTCCGGCTTCACCCGGTCGCCGGTCTGCTCGCGCTTCACCACCGCCGGGCGGATCACGCTCAAGGGCCATCGGCTCCTCACGACGGTGGGAACGGAGCGCCACGAGACGCTGCTGGAGAGTGACGAGGAGGTCCTCGCCGCCTATCGCGAGCACTTCGGAGTGCGCCTCGACCGGCTTCCCCCGGAGGAAGGGGTGGGTGTTTCCGTGTCGAATGGGTGACACACACAAACGGAACGATCAATTCGGACCTTCGGTAACACCTCCACCCAAGCCCTTGCGAGCCGCTCTGTTTGCCTCGAACGCCACAAGGGTGATCGAATGCATGATCGTCGGCGGGCCGCTGTCCCGACAGTGACGTCCAGTTCGTCGGCCCGAGGTGAAACCGCCCCCGGGAGTGCGTGGAGATGTTCGGCCGTTGGCTCGGAAACAAGGCAGCGACGGGTGCCGTGCGCGGCAACGCCCTCGCCGGACTTGCCGTACCGGACTCCGCGGGTGTCCTCAGCTGCCGGGTGCTCGACCCGGTCAACGAGGCGGTGCAGCAGGCCGAGTTCGTCGTCTCGGACGCGACGGGTCGCAAGGTCGTCGGCGGGGAGACGGACCCCTTCGGCAACGTCCTCGCCACGGTGCCGGCGGGGGAGTACCGACTGGCTGTCACGGCGGAGGGGTTCACCCCGTTCCACGGTTCGGCCGCCGTCGCCGAGGGTGCTCACGCGGGCCTGGGTGATGTGACCCTCCAGGTCTCCGCGCCTCCGCAGCTGCCCGACCCGGGCGAGTGGGAGATCGAGCCGATGCACTCGCAGATCGGTTTCACGGCCCGGCACATCGGGATGGCCCGCATCCACGGCCGGTTCAACACCTTCGCCGGTGCGGTCCGGATCGCCGACCGCATGGAGAACTCGGCCATGCACGTGATCATCGACGCCGCGTCGATCGACACGAACGTCCAGATGCGCGACGACCATCTGCGCTCGGGCGACTTCCTCGACGTCGGCCGCTATCCGACGCTGGAGTTCTACAGCGAGCGCTTCGTCCACCGTGGCGGCACCCGCTGGGGCGTCAGCGGCGCGCTCACCCTGCACGGAGTGAGCCGCACGGTGACGCTGGACACCCAGTACCTCGGCCTCGGCAACGGCCTGGAGGGCGAGACCCGTGCCGCCTGCCGCGCCACCACCGAGCTGCACCGTGAGGACTTCACCCTCACCTGGCAGACGATGCTGGCCCGCGGCATCGCCGCGGTCGGCTCCAGCATCTCGATCGACATGGACATCCAGATCGTTCCGAAGAGCTGACGGGCCGGCGCGGGGGCCTCTAAGGAGCCTCCAGCCAGCCTTCGTGCTCCGCGGCGAACGCATCGAGCGCCGCGGAGTCCAGACGCCCGTCCGGGTCCTCCACGACCAGCAGCCACTGGGCGTCCTCGGCGTCGTCCTCGCCGGCCAGCGCGTCGCGTACGAGCTGCGGCTCCTCCGTGACCCCGAACCGGTCGGCCAGCTCTCCGGCCGCCTCCTCCGCGGCGTCGCGGTCGGGCAGCACCAGTACATGTCTCACGTCACTCACCCGCCCATTCTCGGGTACGGGCCGAAGTGCCCCGGTCGCAGCCGGGCTGTCAGTGGCCCGTGGGATGCTGGACGGCGATGGCCACCAGAAGGAATTCCACCGACGACCCGCTCGCCCCCCTCACGCTCGCCGTGGGGCAGGAGGACCTGCTCCTGGACCGTGCCGTGCAGCAGGTGGTGGCGGCGGCCCGGGCCTCCGACGCCGACACGGACGTCCGGGACCTCACCTCCGACCAGCTCCAGCCGGGCACGCTCGCCGAGCTGACGAGCCCTTCGCTCTTCGCCGAGCGCAAGGTGGTGATCGTGCGCAACGCGCAGGATCTCTCCGCCGACACGATCAAGGACGTCAAGAAGTACCTCGACGACCCGGTCGAGGAGATCACCCTCATGCTGCTCCACGCGGGCGGCGCCAAGGGCAAGGGCCTGCTCGACGCGGCACGGAAGGCCGGGGCGCGGGAGGTCGCGTGTCCGAAGACCACCAAACCGGCCGAGCGCCTCTCCTTCGTGCGGGGCGAGTTCCGGACGCTGGGCCGCTCCGCCACCCCCGAGGCGTGCCAGGCCCTGGTCGACTCCATCGGCAGCGATCTGCGGGAGCTGGCCAGCGCGGTGTCGCAGCTCGTCGCGGATGTCGAGGGCACGATCGACGAGGCCGTCGTCGGGCGCTACTACACGGGGCGTGCGGAGGCGTCGAGCTTCACGGTCGCCGACCGGGCCGTCGAGGGACGGGCGGCGGAGGCCCTGGAGGCGCTGCGCTGGTCCCTGTCGACGGGGGTCGCCCCCGTCCTGATCACCAGCGCGCTCGCCCAGGGCGTACGGGCGATCGGCAAGCTCTCGTCGGCGCGTGGCGGCCGGCCGGCCGATCTCGCCCGGGAGCTCGGCATGCCGCCCTGGAAGATCGACCGGGTACGGCAGCAGATGCGGGGCTGGACGCCGGACGGGGTGGCGGTGGCACTCCGCGCGGTCGCGGACGCGGACGCGGGGGTCAAGGGCGGCGGGGACGACCCGGAGTACGCGCTGGAGAAGGCCGTGGTCGCGGTGGCGCGGGCCGCGCGGTTCGCCCCGGCGGGGCGGGGCCGGTGAGTGCGGGTTCGTCCGGCCGGACGCGGGTTCGGGTGTCCTCGATGGCCGTAGGGGCGTGAACGTACTGTTCGGGCGTCCTCGATGGCCGTACAGGCTTGAACATGTCGACCGGGTGTCCTCGATGGCCGTACAGGCTTGAACGTGTCGACCGGGTGTCCTCGATCGCCGTACAGGCTTGAACGCACGTTTCGGGTGTCCTCGGCGCCGGACGGGCTGAGCCGGGCCCGGTTCGTCTGTGGACGAGCCGTCCTGGCGTCCTCGGGCGCCGGACGTGCTGAGGCCGGCCGGTCGGCCGGACGGGCTGAGGTCTGCCGGGTCGGCCGAGCTCTGCCGGGCCAAATCATGACGAAGGCCCCCGCCGTTGCCCTGGGGAGGGGAACGGCGGGGGCCTTCGACGTGCGCTCGGTGCGCCGCACCCGCGTGGCGAACGCAGGTTCGGTGTGCGGCGCGGGGTGCCGGTCAGGAGCGGGAGAGAGGGCCCGCTGAATCCGTACCGGCGATCACATCAGAATGCTCAGCCCTGGAGGGTGGCAACCTTGGTGGCCAGCGCCGACTTCTTGTTGGCGGCGGCGTTCTTGTGGATGACACCCTTCGAGACAGCCTTGTCGAGGGCACGCGAAGCGTCGCGAACGGCCACGGTGGCCTTCTCGACGTCGCCCGCCACGACGGCCTCGCGGGCCTTGCGGATCGAGGTCTTGAGCGAGGACTTGACGGCCTTGTTGCGCAGGCGCGCCTTCTCGTTCGTCTTGTTCCGCTTGATCTGGGACTTGATGTTCGCCACGAAAGAGCCTTTTCAGGTTCGTTGGATCTTCGATGTGTGTCCTTGCGGCCCGAGAGCCACGAGGCACAGCTGTCCACGGTACCAGCCGCACTCCGACCGGCCCAAACCGGTCTTCGCCCCCAAGGCGTGGGACGATGGAGGCTACGTACAGATCCGACCGACCCGACATCGACCCGAGACACGGCGTTCGGCGTCTCAAGAATCAGGACCCTGCGTGCCCGCGACTCCTCTCCACGTGCCCGAGCCGAGCCGTACCGACCCGGCGCTGATCCGCAATTTCTGCATCATCGCGCACATCGACCACGGCAAGTCGACCCTTGCCGACCGGATGCTCCAGCTGACCGGTGTGGTCGACCAGCGGCAGATGCGCGCTCAGTACCTCGACCGGATGGACATCGAGCGCGAGCGTGGCATCACCATCAAGTCCCAGGCGGTACGACTGCCCTGGGCGCCCACGACCGGCGAGGGCCAGGGCAGCACCCACGTCCTCAACATGATCGACACCCCGGGACACGTCGACTTCACCTACGAGGTCTCCCGGTCGCTGGCCGCCTGCGAGGGCACGGTCCTGCTGGTCGACGCCGCGCAGGGCATCGAGGCCCAGACGCTGGCCAACCTCTACCTGGCGATGGAGAACGACCTCACCATCGTCCCGGTGCTCAACAAGATCGACCTGCCGGCCGCCCAGCCCGAGAAGTTCTCCGAGGAGCTGGCCAACCTCATCGGCTGCCAGCCCGAGGACGTCCTCAAGGTCTCCGCGAAGACCGGTGTGGGCGTGGACGCGCTGCTCGACCGGGTGGTCCGGGACGTCCCGGCGCCCGTCGGCAAGGCGGACGCACCCGCCCGGGCGATGATCTTCGACTCGGTCTACGACGCGTACCGCGGCGTCGTCACGTACGTCCGGGTCGTCGACGGCCAGCTGAACAAGCGCGAGCGCATCCGGATGATGTCGACCGGAGCCACCCACGAGCTGCTGGAGATCGGTGTCTCCTCCCCGGAGATGACCCCGTCCGACGGCATCGGCGTCGGCGAGGTCGGCTACATCATCACCGGCGTGAAGGACGTCCGGCAGTCCAAGGTCGGTGACACGATCACCTCCCTGAGCAACGGGGCGACCGAGGCGCTGGGCGGCTACAAGGACCCCAAGCCGATGGTCTTCTCGGGCCTCTACCCGCTGGACGGATCGGACTACCCGGACCTGCGCGAGGCCCTGGACAAGCTCCAGCTCAACGACGCCGCCCTGGTGTACGAGCCGGAGACCTCCGCGGCGCTCGGCTTCGGTTTCCGTGTCGGCTTCCTCGGTCTGCTCCACCTCGACGTGGTCCGCGAGCGGCTGGAGCGCGAGTTCGGTCTCGACCTCATCGCCACCGCGCCCAACGTGGTCTACCGCGTCGAGATGGAGGACGGCACCGAGCACACCGTCACCAACCCGAGTGAATTCCCCGAGGGCAAGATCGACAAGGTGCACGAGCCGGTCGTCCGGGCCACGGTCCTGGCGCCCAGCGAGTTCATCGGCGCGATCATGGAGCTCTGCCAGCAGCGCCGCGGCACGCTCCTCGGCATGGACTACCTCTCCGAGGACCGTGTCGAGATCCGCTACACCCTGCCGCTCGCCGAGATCGTCTTCGACTTCTTCGACCAGCTGAAGTCCAAGACGCGGGGCTACGCCTCCCTCGACTACGAGCCCACCGGCGAGCAGTCCGCCCAGCTCGTCAAGGTCGACATCCTGCTGCACGGCGACAAGGTCGACGCGTTCTCCGCGGTCACGCACAAGGACAAGGCCTACGCGTACGGCGTCCGGCTCGTCGCCAAGCTGCAGAAGCTCATCCCGCGGCAGAACTTCGAGGTGCCGATCCAGGCCGCCATCGGCTCCCGGGTCATCGCCCGTGAGACGGTCCGCGCCATCCGCAAGGACGTCCTCGCCAAGTGCTACGGCGGTGACATCTCCCGTAAGCGGAAGCTGCTGGAGAAGCAGAAGGAAGGCAAGAAGCGGATGAAGATGGTCGGCAACGTGGAGGTGCCGCAGGACGCGTTCATCTCCGTGCTGTCGACCGACGAGTCCGCCGGGGAGACCAAGGCGAAGAAGTAGTACGGACGTGTGGGGCGAGGGACGCCGGGACGGAGTCCCGCCCCTCCCTCCTGCCGGCCGGTAGACGAACCTACCGGCCGGTAGACGAACGGGTCCCCGCATCGCAGAACGCTGCGCCGCGGGGGCCCGTTCGTTATGAAGCGGGGTCCCGCTGCCTCTTACGCGGGGCGCGCGGGCGCCTTACTCTGATCACGGCTTCTTAGTTACTCGCCAGTTAAACAAGCGCCGTCAAGCGCACCCAGAAGTACCCGGAAGCGCGTAGAAGAGCGTAGAAGAACGTAGAAGAACGCAGAAGTAGCAGAAGTAAGCGGAGAGCACACCCCAACCAGCAGCCCGTCGTGAAGCACTGCCGCAGGCCCGGAGGATGTCGTGAGCGACACACAGACCATGATCGAGAACCGTCCGCCCTCCGTGGCGACCCTCTTCATCGACCGGGTGGCGGCCACCCCGGACGGGGAGGCCTACCGCTACCCCGTCCCCGCGGCCACCGGCCAGGGTCCCGACGAGTGGAAGTCCCTCAGCTGGGCGCAGGCCGCCGAGCGGGTCTTCGCCGTGGCGGCCGGACTGATCGCCCTCGGCGTGCAGCCGGAGGAGCGCGTCGCGCTCGCCGCGTCCACCCGGGTCGAGTGGATCCTGTCCGACCTCGGGGTCATGTGCGCGGGTGCCGCGACCACCACGATCTACCCCTCGACGAACACCGAGGAGTCGGCGTTCATCCTCTCCGACTCCGACAGCCGGGTCCTGATCGCCGAGGACGCCGTGCAGCTGGCCAAGGCCCGCGAGTCCCGGGCCGGGCTGCCGCACCTCGCCCACGTCGTCGTCATCGACGCCGAGGGTGCCGGGCCGGCCGAGGGCGACCCGGAGGGCTGGGTGCTGTCGCTGGCCGACCTGGAGGCACTGGGCGCCGCGCACCTGGCCGAGAACCCGGCCGCGATCACCGAACGGGTCGACGCGATCACCCCCGGACAGCTCGCGACCCTCATCTACACCTCGGGCACCACCGGCCGCCCCAAGGGCGTGAGACTGCCGCACGACAACTGGTCGTACATGGCCAAGGCCACCGTCGGCACGGGCCTGATCACCAAGGACGACGTCCAGTACCTCTGGCTGCCGCTCGCCCACGTCTTCGGCAAGGTGCTCACCTCCGGACAGATCGAGGTCGGACACGTCACCGCCGTCGACGGCAGGGTCGACAAGATCATCGAGAACCTGCCGATCGTCCAGCCGACGTACATGGCCGCCGTCCCCCGGATCTTCGAGAAGGTCTACAACGGCGTAGCGGCCAAGGCCCGTGCCGGCGGCGGGGCCAAGTACAAGATCTTCCTCTGGGCGGCCGGGGTCGCCCGCGAGTACGCGAAGGTCTCCCAGGACAACTTCCGGCGCACCGGCACCGCCTCCGTGCCGTTCGGTCTCGGCGCCAAGCACAAGGTCGCCGACACCCTCGTCTTCGCCAAGATCCGCGAGGCGTTCGGCGGCCGGCTCCGCGCCTGCGTCTCCGGCTCCGCCGCGCTCGCCCCCGAGATCGGCTTCTTCTTCGCCGGCGCGGGCATCCACATCCTGGAGGGCTACGGCCTCACCGAGTCGAGCGCCGCCTCCTTCGTCAACCCGGGCGAGGCCTACCGCACCGGCACGGTCGGCAAGCCGCTCCCCGGCACCGAGGTCCGCATCGCCGACGACGGCGAGATCCTCCTGCGCGGCCCCGGTCTGATGGAGGGCTACCAGGGACTCCCGGACAAGACGGCCGAGGTACTGGAGGCCGACGGCTGGTTCCACACCGGCGACATCGGTGAACTGTCCGTGGACGGCTACCTGCGGATCACCGACCGCAAGAAGGACCTGATCAAGACGTCCGGCGGCAAGTACATCGCACCGGCCGAGGTCGAGGGCCAGTTCAAGGCCGTCTGCCCGTTCGTCTCCAACATCCTGGTGCACGGCGCGGACCGGAACTTCTGCACCGCGCTCATCGCCCTCGACGAGCCGACCATCCTCGGCTGGGCCGCCGAGAACGGCATGGAGGGCAAGTCGTACGCGGACGTCGTGGCGTCCCCGAAGACCGTCGAGCTCATCGACGGCTACGTCAAGCGCCTCAACGACGGACTGCAGCGCTGGCAGACCATCAAGAAGTTCCGGCTGCTCCCGCGTGACCTCGACATCGAGCACGGCGAGGTCACGCCCAGCCTCAAGCTGAAGCGGCCGGTCGTCGAGCGTGCCTACAAGGACCTGATCGACGACATGTACGCGGGCTCCCGCGAGGCGTGACAGCCACCTGAGGCCCCGGCCCCCCGCGCACCGGGCGGGGGCCGGGGCCTTGTTTCTCCAGGCACTTCGGTAACTCGTCGCGTATGCGGGGGGCCGATCTGTCACTCTGTCCGTGTCGTCAGCGGCGCTGGGCCGGTCGGTCCAAGAGGGTCCGTCCCAACGGAGAACAGGCAGAGCGAGAACAGGTCAGGAGCCGCCCTGTGGGGTCCATTCCCTTGCAGCGGGACATCGTGCAACGTCCCGGAACCAACGGCGCGTCCACGGGCGCACAGCCCGTCGCCCGGACGAGCCTGCCCGGCAACCTGCTGGCGCCCGCCGCGGGCCGGCGGTTCGTCGCGGCGGCACTCGCCGAATGGAGCGGGCTCGGGCTTCCCGCCGCGGTCGGCTTCAGCGAGCGGCTGGCCGACGACGCGGCGGTCGTCGTCAGCGAACTCGTCACCAACGCCGTCGTGCATGCCGGCACCAACGTCGAACTCCTCTTCCGGCTGGAGGAGGCCACCGAGGACGAGGCCGCGGCGCTGGTCCTGGAGATCTCCGACCACCACCCCGCCCGCGCCGTACGCAGCGACGGTTCCGAGGGCGGCTTCGCGGGCGCGGCCGGCCCCGGCGAGCCCGCCGAGTACGGGCGAGGTCTCGAACTCGTCGCCACCCTCGCCGAACGCTGGGGCATCACCTACCGCACCGGCCTCAAGACCGTCTGGGCCCGGCTCCCCGTCGACGACTGGAACCCCTTCCCCGACTCCCGCCCGGAGCCCGGATTCCAGCAGGGCCTGCGCGCCGCCGAACTGCTCGCCCCCACCGCCCGCCGCGCCCTGCGCGACGACGCCGACTGGGCGGGCCGCGGCGCGCTGTCGTTCCTCGCCGAGGCCTCGGACCTGCTGGCAGGACAGCTCGACGAGGACATCGTGGCCGCGCTCGCCGGACAGTTACTCGTACCCCGGCTCGCCGACTGGTGCGCGATCTGGCTGGAGCCCGAGACCCAGGGCCGCGCGGCCGTCCCGCGCCTCGCCAAGGTCTGGCACGTCGACGAGGCCCGCATCCAGCCGCTGCGCACCCTGCTGGAGGGCGACCCGCTCCGCCTCCCCGAACGGGTCGGCACCGGACCCGTGTCGATGCCCTGGCCCGGCAGCGCGGAGGACGGCGGGCAGCCGGACGGGCTCGAAGGCGTCACGCTCGCCTACCGGATCACCTCGGGCGGCCGCACCCTCGGAGCCGTACTCCTCGGCCGCGAGGGCATCGCCCGCGTCCCCGACGAGGTCACCGCGCTGATCGAGGACTTCGTGCGCAGGGTCGGCCTCGCCGTGGGCGCGGCCCGTGCCTACACCCGGCAGGCCACCATCAGCCGCATCCTCCAGCGCGGACTGCTGCCCAGCAAGGTCGCCGACATACCGGGCGTCGCCAGCTCACTCGTCTACGAGCCCAGCGACGACGGGGTGGTCGGGGGCGACTTCTACGACATCTTCCCGTGCCCCGGCGACCGATGGTGCTTCGTCCTCGGCGACGTCCAGGGCAGCGGCCCGGAGGCCGCCGTCGTCACCGGGCTCGCCCGCCCCTGGCTGCGGCTGCTGGCCCGGGAGGGCTTCCAGGCCGACGAGGTCCTGGTCCGCCTCAACCGGCTGCTCCTGGACGACGCGATGGAGGCCGCCGAGGCCGCCGCGCTCATGGTCGCCGCCGCCGGCGGCCAGCACTCCGCGGACAGCGGACAGTCCCGGTTCCTGTCCCTGCTGTACGGGGAGCTCGTACCGCTGCCCGGCGGCGGCGCCCGCTGCACCCTGGTCAGCGCCGGGCACCCGCTGCCGCTGCTGCTGCGCCCCGACGGCACCGTACGGCCCGCCGCCGAACCGCAGCTGCTCCTGGGCGTCATGGACGACGCCGTCTACGAGACCCAGAGCTTCGACCTGGCCCCCGGCGACAGCCTGCTCTGCGTCACCGACGGGGTGACGGAGCGGCGCTCGGGGCCGCTGATGTTCGACGACGAGGACGGGCTGGCCCAGGCGCTCTCCGGGTGCGCCGGGCTGACCGCGGAAGGGATCGCGGACCGCATCAAGCACGCCGTGCACGCCTTCGCGGAGCGCCCGCCGGACGACGACCTGGCGCTGCTGGTCCTCCAGGCCGAGTAGGTCCGCACGCACGTGGCGTCCGGGTGCCGGGCGGCGCGCGACAATGGACGGTATGCCTTCCGTACTGCCCGATGGTGAGCCCGTGCCCGACGACGGGGCGCTGCCCCGCCATGCCCTGGAAGGCGCCGCAGAACGCCCGCTCGGCTTCTACCTCCACGTGCCGTACTGCGCGACCCGCTGCGGCTACTGCGACTTCAACACCTACACCGCGACCGAGCTGCGCGGCTCCGGCGGGGCGCTGGCCTCCCGCGACAACTACGCCTCGCATCTCATCGGCGAGGTCCGCCAGGCCCGCAAGGTCCTCGGCGACGACCCGCGCCAGGTCCGTACGGTCTTCGTCGGAGGCGGAACGCCGACACTGCTGGCCGCCGCCGACCTGGTCCGGATGCTGGCCGCGATCCGGGAGGAGTTCGGCCTCGCGGACGACGCCGAGATCACCACGGAGGCCAACCCGGAGTCGGTCGGCCCGGACTACCTGGCCGAGCTGCGCGAGGGCGGCTTCAACCGGATCTCGTTCGGGATGCAGAGCGCCCGGAAGCACGTCCTGAAGATCCTCGACCGCACCCACACCCCCGGCCGGCCCGAGGCCTGTGTCGCCGAGGCGAGGGCGGCAGGCTTCGAGCACGTCAACCTCGACCTGATCTACGGCACCCCCGGCGAGTCCGACGACGACTGGCGCGCCTCCCTCGACGCGGCGATCGGCGCCGGGCCCGACCACGTGTCGGCGTACGCCCTGATCGTCGAGGAGGGCACCCAGCTGGCCCGCCGGATCAAGCGCGGCGAGATCCCGATGACGGACGACGACGCGCACGCCGACCGGTACCTCATCGCGGACGAGGCGATGGCCGCGGCCGGCTTCTCCTGGTACGAGGTGTCGAACTGGGCCCGGACGCCGGAGGGCCGCTGCCTGCACAACGAGCTGTACTGGCGCGGGGCCGACTGGTGGGGCGCCGGACCGGGCGCGCACAGCCACGTCGGCGGCGTGCGCTGGTGGAACGTGAAGCACCCGGGGGCGTACGCGCAGGCGCTGGCCGAAGGGCGCTCGCCCGGCGCGGGCCGCGAGATCCTTTCCGCGGAGGACCGGCGCGTCGAGCGCATCCTGCTGGAGCTGCGGCTCGTCGACGGCTGCCCGCTGTCGCTGCTCGCCCCGGCCGGGCTGGTGGCGGCCGGGCGGGCGGTGTCGGACGGGCTGCTGGAGCCAGGGTCGTACGGGGAGGGCCGGGCGGTGCTGACGCTGCGGGGGCGGTTGCTGGCGGATGCGGTGGTGCGGGACCTGGTGGACTGAGGGGCGGGGCGCCTGCGGCGGGCGGCGTGCGGCGTCCCTGCGGCGTCCCCCGTGCGGCGGGAGCGCGGGGCGCGGGGCCGCCTGCGGCGGGCTAGTCCCCTCCCCGCCCCTTCCCTGAACCGGGGCTCTGCCCCGGACCCCGCTCCTCAAGCTCCGGAGGGGCTGGGAGTGGGGGCTCCGCTCCTCAAGCGCCGGAGGGGCTGGGAGTGGGTGCTCCGCCCCGGGCCCCGCTCCTCAAGCGCCGGAGGCTGGGAGTGGGTGCTCCGGCCCGGACCCCGCTCCTCAAGCGCCGGAGGGGCTGGGAGTGGGCCGGGGTCGAAGTGCGTCGGGGGCGGGGGCTGGGAGTGGGGGTTCCGCCCCGGGCTCCGCTCCTCCCTCAGTCGGAGGGCGCCGTCACGAAGTCGATCAGTTCCTCCACCCGGCCCAGCAGCTCCGGCTCCAGGTCCCGGTAGGAGCGGACCGTCGACAGGATCCGCTGCCAGGCCGCACCCGTGTTCTCCGGCCACCCCAGCGACCGGCACACGCCCGTCTTCCAGTCCTGGCCGCGCGGGACCACCGGCCAGCCGGGGATGCCGACGGACGACGGCTTCACCGCCTCCCACACGTCGATGTAGGGGTGGCCGACCACCAGCACGTTCCCGTCGGAGATCTGTGCCGCGATCCGGGACTCCTTGGAGCCCGGCACGAGATGGTCGACCAGCACTCCGAGCCGCGCGTCCGGGCCCGGTGAGAACTCGCGCACGATCGCGGGGAGGTCGTCGATGCCCTCCAGGTACTCCACGACGACGCCCTCGATGCGCAGGTCGTCGCCCCAGACCCGCTCCACCAGCTCGGCGTCGTGCCGGCCCTCCACGTAGATGCGCCCGGCCCGGGCCACCCGGGCCCGCGCGCCGGGAACGGCCACCGAGCCGGAGGCCGTACGGGCGGGGCGGACCGGGCCGCCCGCCGACGGGCGCACCAGCGTGACGACCCGGCCCTCCAGCAGGAAGCCGCGCGGAGCCATCGGGAAGACCCGGTGCTTGCCGAAGCGGTCCTCCAGGGTCACCGTCGGGCCCTCGGCCGTCTTCTCGCACCGGATCACCGCACCGCAGAAGCCGCTGGCGACGTCCTCCACGACCAGATCGGGCTCGGCGGGCACCTCGGGGGCGGGGGCGGATTTCTTCCACGGCGGGGTCAGGTCCGGCTGGTAGCTGCGCATCGGATGACGATAAGGCGGGAGCGGCTCACGACACGCCGAACCGGGCAGCCAGCTGATCGCGCTGGGCCCGTACGAACGCCGCGTCCACGACGGCCCCGTGCCCCGGCACGTACAGCGCGTCCTCGCCGCCCAGCGCCAGCAGCCGGTCCAGCGCCGCCGGCCAGTGCGCGGGGAACGCGTCCGGGCCCGCCTGCGGGTCACCGGACTCCTCGACCAGGTCGCCGCAGAACACGACCGCGGGCGAGCCGGAGAGGCCGGGGACCAGCACCGCGAGATCGTGGCCGCTGTGCCCCGGGCCCGCGTTCACGAGCAGCACCTCACGCCCGCCGCCCAGGTCGAGCGTCCATTCGGCGCGCACCTCGTGATGCGGCGCCACCAGCACGTCGGCGGACTCGGCCGCGTCGTGTTCGGGCAGCCCGTGCCGCACCGCGTCGGCGTGCAGCTCGTCCGCCCCGCGCCGCAGCAGACCGGCCAGGCCCCCGGCGCCGTACACCTGTGCCCCGGCGAAGGCCGCCGTGCCGAGCACGTGATCGAAATGGGGGTGGCTGAGTGCGATATGTGTCACCCTCCGGCCCAGCAGGGCCTGCGCCTGGCCGCGTACCTCGGCCGCTTCGCGGAGTGACGAACCGGTGTCGCAGAGCAGCACACCGTCGGTCCCCGCCACCAGCGCGACCGTTGCATCCCACACCGGAAGGCGTCGTCGGCCCACTCCGTGTCCGAGTCGCTCCCAGCCGAACTCTTCCCAAGAGGCGTCCATACGGCGACGCTATCGGCAACGACCTGCGCAGTCTCGCGGTAGCGTGGCCGGTCGCCCTTGCTAGGGGACCACCCCGTCGCCGTACACTGGCCGGGGTATTGCTGGCACTCGTACGCACAGAGTGCCAGGGACAGACCAGGGAACGGCCCGAGAACCACCGAGGTACACAGCTGGAGGTGTGCGCGATGCTCAGCGAACGCAGACTCGAAGTGCTGCGCGCCATCGTCCAGGACTATGTCGGCACCGAGGAGCCCGTCGGCTCCAAGGCGCTCACGGAACGGCACAAGCTGGGGGTCTCCCCGGCCACCGTCCGCAACGACATGGCGGTGCTGGAGGACGAGGGCTTCATCGCCCAGCCGCACACCAGCGCGGGACGCATCCCGACGGACAAGGGGTACCGGCTCTTCGTCGACAAGCTCGCGGGCGTCAAGCCCCTGTCGTCGCCGGAGCGCCGTGCCATTCAGAATTTCCTCGACGGCGCGGTCGACCTCGACGATGTCGTGGGTCGCACCGTACGGCTGCTCGCGCAGCTGACCCGGCAGGTCGCCGTCGTGCAGTACCCCTCACTGACCCGCTCGACGGTGCGGCACGTGGAACTGCTGTCCCTGGCCCCCGCCCGGCTGATGCTCGTGCTGATCACGGACACCGGCCGGGTCGAACAGCGGCTGGTCGACTGCCCCGCGCCGTTCGGCGAGACCTCTCTCGCCGATCTGCGGGCCCGGCTCAACAGCCGGGTCGTGGGACGCCGTTTCGCGGACGTTCCGCAGCTGGTGCAGGACCTGCCGGAATCCTTCGAGAGCGAGGACCGGGGAACCGTGTCCACCGTGCTCTCGATCCTCCTCGAATGCCTCGTCGAGGAGACGGAGGAGCGGCTGATGATCGGCGGCACCTCCAACCTCACCCGTTTCGGGCACGACTTCCCTGTGATGATCCGGCCGGTGCTGGAGGCATTGGAGGAGCAGGTCGTGCTGCTGAAGCTGCTCGGTGAGGCCAAGGACTCGGGCATGACCGTACGTATCGGGCACGAGAACGCCCACGAAGGGCTCAACTCCACGTCCGTCGTCGCGGTCGGCTACGGTTCGGGCGACGAGGCAGTCGCCAAACTCGGCGTGGTCGGACCGACCCGCATGGACTACCCCGGAACGATGGGAGCGGTACGCGCAGTGGCACGTTACGTCGGACAGATCCTGGCGGAGTCGTAAGTGGCCACGGACTACTACGCCGTACTCGGCGTGCGCCGCGACGCTTCGCAGGACGAGATCAAGAAGGCATTCCGGAGGCTCGCCCGCGAGCTGCACCCGGATGTGAACCCCGATCCGAAGACCCAGGAGCGGTTCAAGGAGATCAACGCCGCTTACGAGGTGTTGTCGGACGCTCAGAAGAAGCAGGTCTACGACCTCGGCGGCGACCCGCTGTCCGCCTCCGGAGGCGGTGGCGCGGGCGGATTCGGACAGGGCGGCTTCGGCAACTTCTCCGACATCATGGACGCGTTCTTCGGTACGTCGTCGCAGCGCGGACCCCGTTCGCGCACGCGCCGCGGCCAGGACGCCATGATCCGGCTGGAGATCGACCTCTCCGAGTCGGCCTTCGGCACGACGAAGGACATCCAGGTCGACACGGCCGTCGTCTGTACGACCTGTAGTGGCGAGGGCGCCGCACCCGGCACCTCCGCCCAGACCTGTGACATGTGCCGCGGCCGCGGCGAGGTCTCCCAGGTCACCCGGTCGTTCCTCGGCCAGGTCATGACCTCGCGGCCCTGTCCCCAGTGCCAGGGCTTCGGCACGGTCGTGCCGACGCCGTGCCCGGAGTGCGCCGGTGACGGCCGCATCCGTTCGCGGCGCACGCTCACGGTGAAGATCCCCGCCGGTGTCGACAACGGCACCCGCATCCAGCTCGCGGGCGAGGGCGAGGTCGGCCCCGGCGGCGGTCCGGCCGGCGACCTCTACGTGGAGATCCACGAGCTGCCGCACGCCGTCTTCCAGCGGCGCGGCGACGATCTGCACTGCACGGTCACCATCCCCATGACGGCGGCGGCCCTCGGCACCAAGGTGCCGCTGGAGACGCTCGACGGACTGGAGGAGGTCGACATCCGGCCGGGCACCCAGTCCGGCCAGTCCGTCCCGCTGCACGGGCGTGGCATCACGCACCTGCGGGGCGGCGGTCGCGGTGACCTGATCGTGCACGTCGAGGTGGTGACCCCGACGAAGATGGACCCGGAGCAGGAGCGCCTGCTGCGCGAGCTGGCGAAGCTGCGCGGCGAGGAGCGGCCCACCGGCCAGTTCCAGCCCGGGCAGCAGGGCCTGTTCTCGCGGCTGAAGGACGCGTTCAACGGCCGCTAGTCCCACAGGATGACGTCGTACGGGCCCGGTTTCCGGGCCCGTACCGCATTGCGGACAAAAGGCTGCAGCGGGGTGCGCATCGTGGGCCGGGGATGACATGACACGATGCGGTCATGTCATCCGCGTTGACCGATCTCTGCCGGTTTCCGATCGTGCAGGCCCCGATGGCGGGCGGAACCTCCTGTCCGCAGCTCGTCGCGGCCGTAGCCGAGGCCGGAGGGCTCGGCTTCCTGGCCGCGGGGTACAAAACCGCGGACGGCATGTACAACGAGATCAAGCAGGTCCGCGGGCTCACCGGGCAGCCCTTCGGCGTCAACCTCTTCATGCCGCAGCCGAACCTCGCCGACCCGGCCGCCGTCGAGGTGTACCGGCACCAGCTCGCGGGAGAGACCTCCTGGTACGACACCCCGCTCGGTGACAGCGACACCTCCGGCGACGACGGCTTCGACGCCAAGGTCGCCATCCTGCTGGAGGACCCCGTCCCGGTCGTCTCCTTCACGTTCGGCTGCCCCTCCCGCGACACCCTCGACGCGTTCGCCGCGGCGGGCACGTACACCGTCGTCACCGTCACCTCGCCCGAGGAGGCCCAAGCCGCCCAGTGGGCGGGCGCCGACGCCGTCTGCGCCCAGGGCGTCGAGGCGGGCGGCCACCAGTCCACGTTCCGCGACGACCCGCAGGCCGACGGGGCCGGAACCGGGCTGCTCAGCCTGGTGACCCAGGTCCGCGAGACCGTGCAGATACCGGTCATCGCCGCGGGCGGCCTGATGCGCGGCTCCCAGATCGCCGCGGTACTGGCCGCGGGCGCCGATGCCGCGCAGCTCGGCACCGCCTTCCTGGTCTGCCCCGAGTCCGGCGCCCACCTGCTGCACAAACAGGCCCTGACCAACCCGCTGTTCGTCCGCACCACCCTGACCCGGGCCTTCTCCGGCCGCCCGGCCCGCGGCCTGGTCAACCGCTTCGTGCGCGAGCACGGACCGTACGCCCCCGCCGCCTACCCGCAGGTGCACCACCTGACCTCCGGGCTGCGCAAGGCGGCGGCCAGGGCCGGGGACGCGCAGGGCATGGCACTGTGGGCGGGGCAGGGACACCGGATGGCACGCGAGCTGCCCGCGGGCCGGCTGGTCAGGCTGCTCGCCGAGGAACTGGACGCCGCACGGACGGCACTGAGCACAAGGAGCACGCAGTGACGGCACCCGTCTTCGTCGTCGACCGGATGCCGCAGGGGCCCGGGTTCGTCCTGGAAGGCCCCGAGGGCCGGCACGCGGTCTCGGTGAAGCGCCTGCGCGCCGGTGAGGACGTCGTCCTGACGGACGGCCAGGGGCGCTGGGCCGAGGGCGTCGTGATGGCGGCCGAGGGCAAGGACCGGCTGGTGATCACCGATCTGGAGTCCGTCCACGAGGAACCCCGCCCCGGCGTCCGCATCACCGTCGTCCAGGCGCTGCCCAAGGGGGACCGGGGCGAACTCGCCGTCGAGACGATGACGGAGACCGGCGCCGACGCGATCGTGCCGTGGCAGGCCGCGCGCTGCATCACCCAGTGGAAGGGCGACCGCGGCCTCAAGTCCCTGGCGAAGTGGCGCAGTACGGCCCGTGAGGCCGGCAAGCAGTCGCGCCGGGTCCGCTTCCCGGACGTGGCGGACGCGATGACGACCAAGCAGGTTGCCGCGTTTTTGGCCACGGCCGATTTCGCGGCCGTGCTGCACGAGGACCGGGACCATGACAGCGAGCCGCTGGCCACGGTCGCGCTGCCCGATGAGGGTGAGATCGTGCTGGTCGTAGGTCCCGAAGGAGGCGTGTCGCCCGACGAGTTGGCCGTCTTCGCCGCCGCCGGCGCCCGGACCTGCCGGCTCGGGCCGACTGTGCTGCGCACCTCCACGGCGGGTACCGCGGCGACGGCGCTGCTGCTGGGGCGCACGGGCCGCTGGTCGTAGGGCCGTTGCTCCGGGGCGGTTGTGGCCGCAAGCGGTCTACCGCTGGGCGAGGAGTGGTGGGAAGCTGCCCTTATGGGGACATCAAGGGCATGGGGTCGCCGGGCGGCCCGTCGCTTTCCGGCCGCGGTCTGCCTCGCGGTCACCGCCGTCGCGGGCCTGACCGCCTGCGAGCCCGCGGACGGGCTGAACACCGCGTCCATCGCCGTGACCACGGACCGCACCGCCACCCGCGCCCTGGAGCACGAAGGCGTCGACGTGCAGTGGCTGACCTGCTCGGCGAACGCCGGCGAGGACAGCGCGAAGCCGTCGTCCGCACGGGCCGGTTCGGCCACCGCCTCCACGCGCCGCGTAGCCGACGTCGACTGCCGGGGCCGGACGAAGGACGCCCGGGACATCACGGTCGCCGGTGAGGTCCGGCAGGCGGTCGACGGCCGGTGCGTGCGGGGCGACCTGACCGCGAAGGCCGACGGCCGGACGGTGTTCCGGGCCAGCCTGCTCGGCAACTGCGACGCGCCGCCCTCGACTCCCGCGCCCGGCAGCGGCAGCGGCGGGAAC
The DNA here is from genome assembly GCF_044756845.1 of Streptomyces sp. NPDC091416. Taxonomy (NCBI): domain Bacteria; kingdom Bacillati; phylum Actinomycetota; class Actinomycetes; order Kitasatosporales; family Streptomycetaceae; genus Streptomyces; species Streptomyces sp. NPDC091416. The sequence continues at coordinate 336,103 of NZ_JBIVTU010000002.1, read as the reverse complement.
GGCGGCGGGGGAGGCGCCCGGCCCACGGTCACCGTGACCGTCACGGTCACCGAACAGCCCCGCGGCAAATGAGCGCGCCCGCCGGGCAACCGGACCGTCCCGCCCGCCTCTTGACGAACCCTTTGCGTGTGCCGGACACCGACCGTACGGCGTACTCCGGCCAACTCCGTTCCGCAGGCCACAGCCGCGGCCTAGGCTGATCGTCGTGACACAGCCTTCCTACCTCCGGTACCCCCATGTCCAGGGCGACTCGATCGCCTTCACCGCCGAGGACGACGTCTGGCTCGCGCCGCTCGACGGCGGCCGGGCCTGGCGGGTCAGCGCCGACAACCGCCCCGTCACCCAGCCCCGGATATCTCCCGACGGCACCCTCGTCGCCTGGACGTCCACCCGGGACGGGGCACCCGAGGTGCATCTCGCGCCCGCCGACGGCGGCCCCTCCCGGCGGCTGACCCACTGGGGCGACGCACGGACCGCCGTACGGGGCTGGACGCCCGACGGCGACGTGCTGGTCACCAGCACCCAGGGCCAGGTCTCGCTCCGGCGCTCCTGGGCCCGCGCCGTCCCGGTCGACGGCAGTCCCGCACGGACCCTGCCGTACGGGCCGGTCGGCTCCCTCGCGTACGGTCCCGGCGACCGGGTCCTGCTGCTCTCGGCCACGATGGGGCGCGAGGCGGCCACCTGGAAGCGCTACCGGGGCGGTACGGCCGGCAAGCTCTGGATCGCGGCCGAGGGCGACCCGGCGGAGTTCGTACGCGTCCACGAGGAGCTCGACGGCAACATCGAGTGCCCGATGTGGGTCGGCGACCGCATCGCCTTCCTCTCCGACCACGAAGGCGTCGGCGCGCTGTACTCCTCGCTCCCCGACGGCACCGGCCTGCGCCGGCACACCGGCGTCGAAGGCTTCTACGCCCGGCACGCCACCACCGACGGCACCCGCGTCGCCTACGCGTCCGCCGGTGAACTGTGGCTCCTGGACAGCCTGGAGAGCGACGCGCCGCGCCGCCTCGACATCCGGCTCGGCGGCCAGCGCGCGGACCTCCAGCCGCACCCCGTGCACGCCGGCAGCCACCTGAACACCGCGTCGCCCGACCGCACCGGCCGCGGCAGCGCCGTCGGCTCCCGCGGCGCCGTCCACTGGGTCACCCACCGCGAGGGCCCGGCCCGCGCGCTGGCCGTCGAACCCGGCGTACGGGCCAGGCTGCCGCACACCTTCCAGGCCGAGGGCGACCAGCACGTCGTCTGGGTCACCGACGCCGAGGGCGACGACGCGCTGGAGTGCGCACCCGCCACCGGGACCGGCCCCGGCGCCGTACCCCGCCGCCTCGCCGCGGGCCGGCTCGGCCGGGTCCTCGACCTGGTCCCCGCGCCCGACGGCAGCCGCTTCGCCGTCGCCGCGCACGACGGGCGCGTCCTCGTCGTGGAGCGGGAGAGCGGCGAGGTCCACGAGGTCGACCGCAGCGAGCACGGCGACGCCTCCGGCCTCGTCTTCTCGCCCGACTCCGCCTGGCTCGCCTGGTCGCATCCCGGCCCCGAACCGCTCAGCCAGCTCAAGCTCGCGCACCTCGCCGACCTGTCGGTCTCCGAGGCCACCCCGCTGCGCTTCCGGGACTTCGCACCCGCGTTCACGACCGACGGCAAGCACCTGGCGTTCCTCTCCGAGCGGGCCTTCGACCCGATCTACGACACCCACGTCTTCGACATGGCGTTCATCGGCGCCTGCCGGCCGCACCTGCTGACGCTCGCCGCGACCACACCCTCCCCGTTCGGACCGCAGCTGCACGGCCGCCCGACCGAGAAGGAGAAGGGCGGCGACGGCGAGGACAACCCCACGGCGCTGCCCGTCACCCGCATCGACCTGGACGGCCTCGCCGACCGGATCGTGCCGCTGCCCGTCGAGGCCGCCAGCTACTCCTCGCTGCGGGCCGCGAAGGACGGGCTGCTGTGGCTGCGCCACCCGGTGACCGGCGTGCTCGGCACGAGCGCCGCCACCCCCGACGCGCACGGCCCCGAGACCGCCCTGGAGCGGTACGACCTGGAGAAGCTGCGCTGCGAGGAACTGGCCTCCGATGTCAGCCGGTTCGCCGTCAGCGGCGACGGCAGGCGCCTCGTCCTGCACAGCCACGGCAAACTGCGCGTCGTCCCGTCCGACAGCCGGGTGTCCGCGAGCTCCGACGACGACGGGGACGACGGCAACGTCACCGTCGACCTCTCCCGCGTCCGCCGCACCCTGGACCCGGCCGCCGAATGGCGCCAGATGTACGACGAGGCCGGCCGCATCATGCGGGACAACTTCTGGCGCCCCGACATGGCCGGCATCGACTGGGACGGCGTCCTGGACCGCTACCGGCCCGTCCTGGAGCGCGTCGCCACCCACGACGACCTCGTCGACCTCCTGTGGGAGGTCCAGGGCGAACTCGGCACCTCGCACGCCTATGTGACCCCGCCCGGCGGCTGGCGCGACGACTCCGCGCGGCAGGGACTGCTCGGCGCCGACCTCTCCCGCGACGACGACGGGAGCTGGCGCATCGACCGCATCCTGCCGTCCGAGACCTCCGACCCGGCCGCCCGCGCGCCGCTCGCCGCACCCGGCGTCGCCATCCGTACGGGTGACGCGATCACGGCCGTCGACGGCCACCCCGTCGACCCGCTCACGGGCCCCGCGCCGCTGCTCACCGGCTCGGCCGGCAAGCCCGTCGAGCTGACCGTCTCGCCGGTCGACGGCGGCGATCCGCGCCACGTCGTCGTCGTGCCGATCGCCGACGAGGAGGCGCTGCGCTACCACGCGTGGGTCGCCGGCCGGCGCGCGTACGTGCACGAGCAGTCCGGCGGGCGGCTCGGCTACCTCCACGTCCCCGACATGGTCGGCTCCGGCTGGGCGCAGATCCACCGCGACCTGCGTACCGAGGTCGCCCGCGAGGGACTGGTCGTGGACGTGCGGGAGAACCGCGGCGGGCACACCTCGCAGCTGGTGGTGGAGAAGCTGGCCCGCCGCATCGTCGGCTGGGACCTGCCCCGCGGTATGCGGCCGACCAGCTACCCGGGCGACGCGCCGCGCGGTCCCGTCGTGGCCGTCGCCAACGAGTTCTCCGGCTCGGACGGCGACATCGTGAACGCGGCGATCAAGGCGCTGGACATCGGCCCCGTGGTCGGCGTCCGGACCTGGGGCGGCGTGGTGGGCATCGACAGCCGGTACCGGCTCGTCGACGGCACGCTGGTCACCCAGCCCAAGTACGCCTTCTGGCTGGAGGGGTACGGGTGGGGGGTCGAGAACCACGGCGTGGACCCCGACGTCGAGGTCGTGATGACCCCGCAGGACCACGCGGCGGGCCGGGACCCCCAGCTGGACGAGGCGGTCCGGATCGCGCTGGAGTCGCTGACCCGTACACCGGCGAAGGCGGCGCCGCCACTGCCGGAGTGAGCCGAGGGCGGGGTGCGGGGCCGGATGCGTCTGCGACGGGCCCGCTCCCCGCCCCGCCCCTTCCCCGACCCGGGGCCCCGCCCCGGACCCCGTGCCTCAGACGTTGCCCGCCGCGGCACTAGGCTGCCCCCGTAACGGATCACCGAGACCAAGGAGCGCACCCCATGGCAGGAGAACCGCAGCCCGACTGCCTGTTCTGCAAGATCGTCTCGGGTGAGATCCCGGCCACCATCGTCCGGGAGACCGACACCACCGTCGCCTTCCGCGACATCAACCCCCAGGCGCCCACCCACGTCCTGGTCATCCCGCGGGTCCACCACCCCGACGCCGCGTCCCTCGCCGCCGCCGAGCCGCAGATCCTCGCCGACGTGCTGCGCGAGGCCGGGCAGGTCGCCGCCGACGAGAAGGTCGACGGGACCGGATACCGGGTCGTGTTCAACACCGGTGCCGGAGCCGGGCAGACCGTCTTCCACGCCCACGCCCACGTCCTGGCCGGCCGCGGCCTCCAGTGGCCTCCCGGATAGAGGGGCCCAGGTCGTGTCCGCACGCGAACTCGTCGTCCTCGGCACCGCCAGCCAGGTGCCGACCCGGCACCGCAACCACAACGGCTACCTGCTGCGCTGGGACGGCGAGGGCATCCTCTTCGACCCCGGCGAGGGCACCCAGCGCCAGATGCTGAGGGCCGGCGTCGCCGCGCACGACATCGACCGGATCTGCGTCACGCACTTCCACGGCGACCACTCGCTGGGCCTGGCCGGAGTGATCCAGCGGATCAACCTCGACCAGGTCCCGCACCCCGTCACCGCGCACTATCCGGCGAGCGGACAGCACTTCTTCGAACGGCTCCGGTACGCGACCGCCTACCGCGAGTCCGTCGAGCTGACCGAGGCGCCGGTCGCCGCCGACGGGCCGCTGGCCACCACGGACACGTACACGCTCAGCAGCCACAAGCTCTCGCACCCCGTCGAGTCGTACGGCTACCGGCTGGTCGAGCCCGACGGGCGGCGCATGCTGCCCGCGAAGCTCGCCGAGCACGGCATCGCCGGACCGGACGTCGGCCGGCTCCTGCGCGAGGGCGCCCTCGGCGGCGTCACCCTCGACGACGTGTCCGAGCACAGGCGCGGGCAGCGGTTCGCGTTCATCATGGACACCAGGCTGTGCGACGGCGTGCACGCACTCGCCGAGGGATGCGACATGCTGGTCATCGAGTCGACCTTCCTCGACGAGGACGCGAAACTGGCCACCGACCACGGCCACCTGACCGCCGGCCAGGCGGCCCGGGTCGCGCGGGAAGCAGGCGTACGGCACCTCGTGCTCACGCACTTCTCCCAGCGCTACCCGGACCCGGAGGCCTTCGGCGCCCAGGCCAGAGCGGCCGGATTCGAGGGCGAACTGACCATCGCCCAGGACCTGACGCGGGTCCCGGTACCGAGCCGTCACCCGTAACACGTCACAGCACCACCCTGCGTAAGCGAGAAACCCGTGCACCTGCCCAAAGCCGAACTCCACCTCCACATCGAAGGAACCCTCGAACCCGAGCTGGCCTTCGCGCTCGCCGCACGCAACGGCGTGCCGCTGCCCTACGCGGACACCGAGGAGCTGCGCACCGCCTACCTCTTCGACGATCTGCAGAGTTTCCTCAACCTGTACTACGCGCTGATGGCGGTGCTGCGGACCGAGGACGACTTCACCGAACTCGCCGACGCCTACCTCGCCCGCGCCGCCGCCCAGGGCGTACGCCACGCGGAGATCTTCTTCGACCCACAGGCGCACACCGCCCGCGGTGTGCCGATCGGCACCGTCGTCGAGGGACTCGGCCGGGCGCTGGAGCGCAGCGAGGAGAAGCACGGCATCTCCACCCAGCTGATCATGTGCTTCCTGCGCGACCAGTCCGCCGACTCGGCGCTGGAGACGCTGGAGGCCTCGAAGCCGTACCTGCACCGGATCAGCGCCGTAGGCCTGGACTCCGCCGAGGTCGGCCACCCGCCCGCCAAGTTCCGTGAGGTGTACGAGGCGGCCGGGGCACTCGGCCTGCGCAAGGTCGCCCACGCCGGCGAGGAGGGCCCGCCCGCATACATCACCGAGGCGCTCGACGTGCTCGGCGTGGAGCGCATCGACCACGGACTGCGCTGCATGGAGGACCCGGAGCTGGTGAAGCGGCTGGTGGCCGACCGGGTGCCGCTCACCCTCTGCCCGCTGTCCAACGTACGGCTGCGCGCCATCGACACCCTGGAGGAGCACCCGCTGCGGGCCATGATGGACGCCGGACTGCTCTGCACGGTGAACTCCGACGACCCCGCCTACTTCGGCGGGTATGTCGGGGACACCTTCCACGCCGTCCACGAGGCGCTCGGCCTGGAGCGCGAGCAGTTGCGCACCCTGGCCCGCAACTCCTTCGAGGCGGCCTTCCTCGACCACGACGAGGAGCGCAGGGCGCGCTACCTGTCGGAGGTCGAGGCGTACGCGTTCGACTGACCGCCACCCGACGGGCCGGCCGTCCGGAACGCACTCCTGACCAGGCGCCGGCGGCGCAGCGCGGGCAGGCTGATCTCCGTGACGGCCTGCTCGGGCGCGCCCAGCTTCGGCACCGCCCCGGGCACCGCGCCGGTGGTGACCGCGAGCAGGGCCGCCGGAGCACCGCCCCTGCGGCGCACCGAACCGGGCACCAGCGGACGGCCACCGGTGTGCAGGGCCACCGCCGTCACCGGGATCGCGACCAGCAGCGTCACGGTGCCCAGGACCATCCCCATGACCGGGAAACCGGCCCCCTCGGACAGCACACTGCCGAGCACCGGACCGCAGGCGACGCCGACGGAGGAGGCCGAGCCCGCCAGGACCGCCCAGCGGCCCCGCACATCCAGGGACGCGGCCAGGCCGATCAGATACGACAGGACCACCGGGTAGACGGTGTTCCACAGGATCTCGCCGGTCGCGAACGAGCCGAGGCTCCCGGCCGACGAGCTGAGCACGATGCTCGCCGCGATGATCACGGTGCCCAGGCCGATCGGCACCGCCCGCCCGAGCCGGGCCCCCAGTACCCCGGCGCCCATGACGCCGAGCAGACCGGCGCCGAGCGCGGCGGCGAACACCGCGCCGATCGTGACCTCGGAGAGCCCGACCTGATCCACGCCGATGCGGCTGCTGACCCCCCACAGCGCGTTCTGCGCCATCGACCAGACGAGCATGCCGCCCGCCAGCACCAGGCCCGAGCGGCGGTGCGGCAGCCGCCCCGACGCCGGGACGGCGGGACCGGCCGGGGCCGGGCTGCCGAGCCGGGAGGTGGCCGGCCAGACGAGCAGTGCGACCAGGGCGATCGACGCGAACGGCAGCCGGTGGCCGCCGCCCAGGTGCGGGATCGTCAGATACAGGGCGCCCGCGGTCGCCGAGACGCTCAGCAGCCCCAGGGACGACGTCCGGTGCGGGTCACGCTGGGCGGCGATGCCCGCCGCGGCCACCGCGGTCGCCGTACCGGAGCCGAAACCTCCGACCATCGCGCCCAGGACCACCAGCGGCACGGAACCCGCGAGCGCGGCGCAGCCGTAGCCCAGCACGGCCAGCACCAGGCCGATCCGCGCCGGTCTGCGCGGCCCGTACGTCTCGACGCGGCCCGCCAGGCAGAAGCCGGCCGAGGCCGAACTCAGCAGCAGGGCGCTGCCGACCAGACCGGCCTCGGCCGTGCTGAGGCCCAGATAGACGGAGAGCCGTCCCACGATGGTGGGGAGCAGATAGGCGGCGAGGTAACCGGCGGTGAACACGGCAACCAGAGGCCACGCGGCGCGAGGGCGCGAGGACATGGGCGTTCCTGAAGACATGCCAGAGGAGGCGGAGAGAAGGCAGGGGAGGGCAATGCGAGAAATGCGAGGAATCGGCACACTCGTCGGTCATGTCGCCAACGGTGGTCGCGGGCCAATTTGTATCAAGCGCCCCCGGTCGACCGAAAGTCGCCGCGCTGTGATCTGGGTCACTTATGCGTTTGCCGTGTTTCTATGCGGGTATTGGCGCATGTTTATGCAGGTCAGCCCTGTGTGCGCAGACCCGGCCCGGGCCCCGGCGCGGACCCCGCGTCCATGGACGGGAATCGGGCACACTGGCCGCAACCGCCACGACCGGGGAGTGCAAGGTGAGCGCTGACATTCCAGACATCGACCCGCTGGGCGGGCTGCGCGCACCGCAGGACCCCGACTGCGACGTCTTCCTCACCGGCACGGTCTTCCTCGACATCATCTTCACCGGCCTGGACAGCGCCCCGGTGCGCGGCACCGAGTCCTGGGCCCGCGGCATGGGATCCAGCCCCGGCGGGGTCGCCAACATGGCCACCGCGCTCGCCCGCCTCGGCCTGCGCACCTCACTCGCCGCGGCGTTCGGCGACGACCACTACGGCGAGTACTGCTGGGACGCCCTCGAACAGGGCGAGGGCATCGACCTGTCCCTGTCGCACACCGTCCGCGGCTGGCACTCCCCGGTGACCGTCTCGATGGCGTACGAGGGCGAGCGGACGATGGTCTCCCACGGCCACGAGGCCCCGCCCCCGCCCGCGTTCGCACCCACCGGAGCCACCGCTCCTCCCCGGTGCCCGCCGCGGGCACGCGCCGCCATCGCCTCGCTCGCCCCGGGCCGCAGCGAACCCTGGGTCGCCACGGCGGCCCGCCGCGGCGCCCTGGTCTTCGCCGACGTCGGCTGGGACGAGACGGGCCGCTGGGACCTGGACGGCCTGCCCGGCCTGGAGCACTGCCAGGCCTTCCTCCCCAACGCCGAGGAGGCCATGCGCTACACCCGCACCGACTGCCCCCGCGCCGCCGCCCACGCCCTCGCGGAACGGGTCCCGCTCGCCGTCGTCACCCTCGGTGCCGAGGGCGCGTACGCGGTCGACGCGGCCACCGGGACCACCGCCGAGGTCCCCGCGATCGCCGTCGAGGCCCTGGACCCCACCGGTGCGGGCGATGTCTTCGTCGCCGGCTTCGTCACCGGAACCCTCGCCAACTGGCCCCTCGCCGACCGCCTCGCCTTCGCCGGCCTCACCGCCGCCCTCTCCGTCCAGGAGTTCGGCGGCTCGCTCTCGGCCCCCGGCTGGGCGGAGATCGCTGCCTGGTGGCAGCGGATCCGTACCGTCACCGGTCAGGACCCGGCCGCGCTCCAGCGGTACGCCTTCCTCCAGGACCTGCTCCCCGCCGAGGCCCGCCCCTGGCCGCTGCGCCGGGCCGTCCCGACGATCGGCTTCCGCGCGTGAGCCGGCAGCGGTGATTCCCGCCCGCGAAAACCTCTCGGTGATGTCAGTACGGAGTCGTAGGCTGGGTACACCTGAGGTTTTCGAGCAGCGAGAACCCCGCAACGGGAGGTATGCGCAGGCCCGAGGGCCGGCCCATGACTCAGACACCCACACAGCCGCAGGCGCGTGCCCACATCAGCATCCCGGCCGCTCACCCCATGGTGATGCTCCTGGGAGCGGGCGACTCGCTGCTGCGCGTGATCGAAGCGGCGTTCCCGGCGGCCGACATCCACGTCCGGGGCAATGACATAAGCGCGACGGGCGCCGCGGCGGACATCGCCCTGATCCAGCGCCTGTTCGACGAGATGGTGCTGGTGCTCCGCACCGGGCAGCCGATGACGGAGGACGCCGTGGAACGGTCGATCGCGATGCTCAAGGCCAGCGAGAACGGCAAGGCGGACGGCACCGAGACCCCGGCCGAGGTGCTCACGCAGAACATCCTCTCCAGCCGTGGCCGCACGATCCGCCCCAAGACGCTCAACCAGAAGCGCTATGTCGACGCGATCGACAAGCACACGATCGTCTTCGGCATCGGCCCCGCCGGTACCGGCAAGACCTACCTCGCCATGGCCAAGGCAGTGCAGGCACTGCAGTCCAAGCAGGTCAGCCGGATCATCCTGACCCGCCCCGCGGTCGAGGCCGGTGAGCGGCTCGGCTTCCTGCCCGGCACGCTCTTCGACAAGATCGACCCGTACCTGCGCCCGCTCTACGACGCCCTGCACGACATGCTCGACCCCGACTCGATCCCGCGGCTGATGGCTGCGGGCACGATCGAGGTCGCGCCGCTGGCGTACATGAGGGGCAGGACCCTGAATGATGCTTTCATCATCCTGGATGAGGCGCAGAACACCAGCGCCGAGCAGATGAAGATGTTCCTGACCCGGCTCGGCTTCGACTCGAAGATCGTCGTCACCGGTGACGTCACCCAGGTCGACCTGCCCAGCGGCACGAAGAGCGGCCTGCGCCAGGTGCAGGACATCCTCGAAGACATCGACGACGTGCACTTCTCCCGGCTCACGTCCCAGGATGTCGTCCGGCACAAGCTGGTCGGCCGTATCGTCGACGCGTACGAGAAGTACGACAGCCAGGGCGACCAGGACGGCCAGGCCGGCAGCAGCCGGGGCCGACGCAACGGGAAGCAGTAGCAGCGCACCATGTCGATCGACGTCAACAACGAGTCCGGAACCGAGGTCGACGAGCAGGCGATCCTCGACATCGCCCGCTACGCGCTCGCGCGGATGAGGATCCACCCGCTCTCCGAACTCTCGGTGATCGTGGTGGACAGCGCCGCGATGGAACAGCTCCACATCCAGTGGATGGACCTGCCGGGCCCGACGGACGTCATGTCCTTCCCGATGGACGAGCTGCGTCCGCCGGCCAAGGACGACGAGGAGCCCCCGCAGGGGCTCCTCGGTGACATCGTGCTCTGCCCCGAGGTCGCGAAGAAGCAGGGCGAGGACGCCGAGACGCAGCACTCCATGGACGAGGAGCTCCAGCTCCTCACCGTCCACGGGGTGCTGCACCTGCTCGGCTACGACCACGAGGAGCCCGACGAGAAGGCCGAGATGTTCGGTCTCCAGGCGGCGATCGTGGACGGCTGGCGCGGCGAGCACGGGCTCACCGGTCCGTCCCCGGCACCCACCGTCTCGTGAGCCTGCCTCTCGTCTTCGGAGTCGTCCTGCTGGTCGTCGTCGGCTGGCTCGCGGCCTGCGCCGAGGCCGGGATCGCGCGTACGTCGAGCTTCCGGGCCGCCGAGGCGGTCCGCTCGGGGCGGCGCGGCAGCGACAAGCTGGAACAGGTCGCGGCCGACCCGACGCGCTATCTCAACGTCGCCCTGCTGGTGCGGGTCGCCTGCGAGATGGCGGCCGGGGTGCTCGTCACGTACGCCTGCCTCAAGGAGTTCCCGGAGACCTGGGAGGCGCTGGCCGTCGCCATGGGCGTGATGGTCCTCGTCTCGTACGTCGCCATCGGTGTCTCACCGCGCACCATCGGCCGCCAGCACCCGCTGAACACGGCCACCGCGGCGGCGTACGTGCTGCTGCCGCTCGCCAGGATCATGGGGCCGATCCCGCAGCTGCTGATCCTCATCGGCAACGCGCTGACGCCGGGCAAGGGGTTCCGCAAGGGGCCGTTCGCGAGCGAGGCCGAGCTGCGGGCGATGGTCGACCTCGCCGAGCAGGAGTCGCTGATCGAGGACGAGGAGCGCCGCATGGTGCACTCCGTCTTCGAGCTCGGCGACACGCTCGTGCGCGAGGTGATGGTGCCGCGCACCGACCTGGTCTGCATCGAGCGCTACAAGACGATCCGGCAGGCGCTGACCCTGGCGCTGCGCTCCGGTTTCTCGCGGATCCCCGTCACCGGGGAGAACGAGGACGACATCGTCGGGATCGTCTACCTCAAGGACCTGGTCCGCAAGACGCACATCAACCGGGACTCCGAGGCCGATCTGGTCTCCACGGCGATGCGTCCGGCGGCGTTCGTGCCCGACACGAAGAACGCCGGTGACCTGCTGCGGGAGATGCAGCAGGACCGCAGCCACGTCGCCGTCGTGATCGACGAGTACGGCGGCACGGCGGGCATCGTCACCATCGAGGACATCCTGGAGGAGATCGTCGGCGAGATCACCGACGAGTACGACCGGGAGCTCCCGCCGGTCGAGCCGCTGGTCGACGGCTGCTTCCGGGTGACCGCCCGGCTGGACATCGGCGACCTCGGCGAGCTGTTCGGCCTCGACGAGTACGACGACGAGGACGTGGAGACCGTCGGCGGGCTGCTCGCGAAGGCGCTGGGGCGGGTACCGATCGCGGGTGCCTCGTCCGAGATCGAGCTCCCCGACGGGCGCCGGCTGCGGCTGACCGCGGAGTCGCCCGCGGGCCGGCGGAACAAGATCGTGACGGTGCTGGTGGAGCCGGTGGCTCCCGAGGAGGAGGCGACGGCATGACACCGCAGCAGCTCAGGGCCCTGTGCCTGGGGTTCAACGCGAGCGTGGAGGAGTTCCCGTTCGGGCCGGAGACCTCCGTTTTCAAGGTGCTCGGCAAGATGTTCGCGCTGACCGCGCTGGACGGCGAGCCGCTGACGGTGAACCTCAAGTGCGACCCCGACGACGCGGTGCGGCTCCGGGAGGAGTACGAGGCCGTGGCGCCGGGGTGGCACATGAACAAGCGGCACTGGAACACCGTGACGGTGTCCGGTCTGCCGGACGCGAAGCTGCGGGAGCTGATCGAGGACAGCTACGACCTCGTGGTGGCGAAGCTGCCGCGCGCGGAGCGGCTGCGGCTCGACCGGGCGTAGGGCCTTCCGTTCGGATCATGCCGGGCTCGCGGGGTCCGGCATGATCCGAACAAATGGCCCAGGTCCGGGGCCGGGCCGGTCACTTCCGCCAGAACAGGTGGTGCACCACGTCGCTGCTCGGGCTCGGGACCTTCTCCAGGTGGAAACGGTCGGTCAGCGCTTCCGGGCTCTCCCACAGCCGTTCGCCGGCGCCGATGTCGAGGGGCGCGACGGCGACGTGCAGCGCGTCGATGAGGTCGGCGTCGAGGAACTCCCGGACCGTGGCGACACCGCCGCCGATGCGGACGTCCTTGCCCTCCGCGGCCTCGAAGGCCCGCGTGAGCGCGTCCTTCGGGGACGCGTCGAGGAAGTGGAACGTGGTCTCCCCGCGCGTGAACGACGGGCGTTCGTGATGGGTGAGGACGAACACCGGGGTGTGGAACGGGGGCTCCTCGCCCCACCAGCCCTCCCAGTCGTGGTTCTCCCACGGGCCGCGCTGAGGGCCGAACTTGTTGCGGCCCATGATCTCGGCGCCGATGTTGTGGGAGAAGTCGCGGGTGAAGTAGTCGTCCAGGCCCAGGGAGCCCCCGGGATCGGTCCGGTTGGGCCAGTGGGCGGTGGCACCGGCCCAGGAGACGAGCCGGCCGGGGTCGACGCTGCCGAACGGGCGGTCGAGCGTCTGGTTCTCCCCGGCGCCGTAGCCGTCCCGGGAGACGCAGAAGTTCTGGACGCGGACCAGCTGTTTCATCGGATCCCCTTCCGATTGCAATCTGCAACCGGTCCGTAAGCTATCTAGACTGCTCCCATGTTGCAACCAGTTCCCTCCGGAAAGCTGCCCGTGTCGCCGGGCCGGTCCGGCTGCCCGATCAACATGACGGTCGAGCTCCTCGGGGACCGCTGGAGCCTCATCGTGCTGCGCGACATCATGTTCGGCGGCCTCACCCACTTCCGTGAGCTGCTCAACGCCTCCATGGAAGGCATCGCGTCGAACATCCTGGCCAACCGGCTGGCGAAACTCGTCGCGGCGGGGCTGCTCACCCGCGACGACGACCCGAGCCACCGGCAGAAGGTCGCGTACCACCTCACCGAGGCGGCCGTTCAGCTCGTCCCGGTGATGGCCCAGCTCGGCGCCTGGGGCGCCCGCTGGCTGGACACGGCTCCGGAGCTCACGGTGCGGGCCGAACTGCTGGCCGCCGGAGGCCCTCCGATGTGGGAGCGGTTCATGGCCGAGCTCCGGGCCACCCACCTGACCGGGGCACCGGCCCCTGCGGACGGCGTGCTGGCGGAACTGACGGCCGCCTACGAGGAGGCGGCCGCCCGGGAGAGCCGAGGAAGCGGGTCCCCGGCGGACCCGGGCCCCCTGGACCTGCCGGGGACCCGCACCCGCTAGGGCCTGTCGTCCCGGGACCTCCGCAACCCGGCCGCGACCACGCCCGCCGCGACGACCAGCAGGACCGCGGCCACCGCGATCACCGTCCGCACCCCGTCGAACAGCGAACCCCGGGTCGTCGCCAGCACCCCGAGCAGCGGGATGCCGAGCGTCAGCCCGACCTGCTGGGTCGTGGTGACCAGACCCGTCGCCAGGCCCTGCTCCTCGTCCGGCACGCCCGAGGTGACGGTCAGGCCGTACGCGATGATCGCGCCGAGGTGGCACATGCTGGCGAGCGAGACCGCCGCCGTGGCCAGCCAGACGCCCGAACCCGTACCGAGCCCCAGCAGGGCCGCGATGAACAGGCCTTGGCCCAGCAGGGAGACGGCGAGGGTGCGCCGGGCGCCGAACCGGCCGATGACCTCCGGGGCGTACACACCCGCCACCACCGAGGCGACGCCCTGTACGCCGAAGACGAGCCCGGTCCCGAAGGCCGACAGACCGAGGACCTCCTGCAGGTACAGGGTCAGGGCGAAGACGATCGTGCTCATCATCGAGAACGTGAGCAGCCCGCCCAGATTGCCGAAGGCGACCGTGCGCCGGCGGAGCATCGGCAGCGAGACCAGAGGGGCGGAGGTCCGGGACTCGACAGCCGCGAAGAGGGTGAGCAGGACGACCCCGGCGGCCAGCGAGACCTGCACGTCCACGCGGCCGAAGCCGTGCTCGGCGGCGGTGGAGAGCGCGTAGATCAGGGCCAGGAGCCCGCCGGTGACGGTCACGGCGCCCGGTACGTCCAGCCGCGGCCGGTCGGGCGTACGGGACTCGCCGAGCAGCGCGGGCGCCGCCGCGAGGACGGCCACCGCGGCCAGGGTCAGCAGTCCCATGGTGGAGCGCCAGCCGAGGGTGTCGGTGAGGGTGCCACCGGCCACCATGCCGACGGTGAACCCGAGCGAGAGCAGGGTGCCGCTGATGCCGAGCGCCCGGTCCCGCTGCGGGCCTTCCGGGAACGTGGTGGTGAGCAGGGACATGCCGGTGGGCACGATGGCCGCGGCGCCGAGCCCCTGGAGCGCCCGCCCGGTCAGGAAGGCGCCCGGGCTCCACGCGAAGGTGGCGAGCAGCGAGGCCGCGCCGAAGACCGCGAGTCCGGTGAGGAACAGCCGGCGGCGGCCGTAGAGGTCGGCGATCCGGCCGAAGAGCAGCAGGAAGCCGCCGGACGGCAGGGCGAACGCGGTGATCGCCCACTGGAGGCCCGACCGGCTCAGGTCGAGGTCCTCGCCGAGGACGGGCAGCGCCACGTTCAGTACGGAGAAGTCGAGCGACACCATGAACTGCGCGGCGCACAGGACGAGGAGGACCAGCCGGGCCCGGCCGGAGAGCCGGTCCGGGGCGGGCGCGGTGACAACTGCGGGGGAAGGGGAAGGGGAATCGATCGCCATGGACCCGAGCCTGCGGCCGCCGGAATATCCCTGGGGAGACGGAACTTATCCTGTTGGCCGCACCACCAGGCAGGCGCGGGCCAGTGAACCAGGGGGAGTGACGTGGGCACACCGGTCCGGGCCGCGGCGGACGCCGGCAAGGCGCACCGCCTCGGCGAGCTGCGGGAGTTCCTGATGAGCAGGCGGGCGCGGGTCAGCCCGGCCGAGGCGGGCCTCCCGGACGGCGGGGCCCGGCGCCGCACCCCGGGGCTGCGGCGCGAGGAGGTCGCCGTCCTCGCGGGGGTGGGTGTCTCCTGGTACCAGTGGCTGGAGCAGGGCCGCGACATCACCGTGTCGCCCCAGGTACTGGACTCCGTGGCCCGGGTACTGCGGCTCAGCAGCGCCGAACGCCGTCACCTCTACGTACTGGCGGGGCTCAACCCGCCCGCACCCGAGGTCGATCCGGCGCACACGGACATGTGCGCGGGGCTGCAGCGGCTGCTCGACGGCTGGATGCCGTTCCCGGCCCACATCATGGACGCGTACTGGAACATCATCCTGTACAACGAAGCGGCCTCGGCGGTGATGGGGATGGGGCCCGACCGGCCGCAGAACTGCGTGATCGACTTCTTCACGGATCCCGTCCACCGGGTCCGGAACAAGGGCTGGCACGAGACCGCGGCCATGGTCGTCGCCCAGTTCCGGGCCGCGTGCTCGGAATGCCCCGACGACGAGGGTTTCCGGACGATCGTGGCCGAGGCCAAGGAGCGCAGCCCCGAGTTCGCCGAGCTGTGGGCACGGCGGGACATCGCGCCGGGCGGGCAGATGCGCAAGGAGCTGGCGCACCCGGCGGTCGGCACGCTGGCCATGGAGGTCACCCAGCTGCGCATCCCGGCCCGCCCCGATCTCGTGGTCGTGCTGCACAACCCGTGGCCGGGCACCGGCACGGAGGAGAAACTGCGGTGGCTGACCTCGCCGGAGGGCCGGCGGGGCTCGATGCACCAGGTACGGGCATGAGCCGCCCGGGCGCCCGCGTGCCGTTCCCGTCGGCGCACTTCGTATGCTCGGCACATGACCGATAGCACCGACCTCGGCGCCGAGGACCGCAAGATCGTCACGCTGGCGCGCAGCGCCCGCGCCCGCAACGGCGTGCCGGAGGGCGCGGCCGTGCGGGACGAGACCGGACGTACGTATGTGGCGGGCACGGTGGAGCTGGAGTCGCTGCGCCTCAGCGCGCTCCGGACGGCCGTCGCGATGGCCGTGGCCAGCGGGGCCACGTCCCTGGAGGCGGCCGCGGTCGTCTCCGACGCGCAGACCCCGTCCGACGAGGACCGGGCCGCGGTACGGGACCTGGGCGGGGCCGACACGCCCGTGCTGCTCGCCGGGCCCGACGGCGTGCTGCGGCTCACCGTGACGGCGGGCTGAACTCCGCAGGACCGCCCCCATGAGGACGAACGCCCCGCGCCCACCGGTGCGGGGCGTTCGCGCGGGATGCACGGAAAGCGTGGATCTTGACACCATCTGATGGCCCATCAGTCAACGCGTTTCGCTCCCATTGACTTCTTCCGGGCCGAAGTCATCAATGGCTCCCTGCCGACGCGGAAGAGCCGCCGCGCCGGATCCCGCAGGAGGGGGCTCCATGCGCCAAGCCATTCGAAGATCCGACAGCCGAAGATCCCGTCGCAGGGACCGGCCGGACCGCGGCCGACGCTGGGCCGCCGCGCTGGGGGTCGGCGCGCTCGTCGTCACCGGGGGAGGGTTGCTCGCCGGACCCGCACAGGCCAGTGCGACGGCCTCGGTCGCGGTGGACTTCCCGACCCACTGCATCCCGCCCGCCATCGCCGGCATCCCTCCGATCGACGGCACGACCTCGGCCGAGATCACCGTCGACAACGCGGCCCCGAAGGTCGGCGACACGGTCACGGTGACGTACACCGTCGTCAAACCGGCCGCGAGCAACCCCGTCGACCTGGCGCTGCCCGCCGACATCATGACGCCGACCGGCAGGGTCACCGTGGGCGGGGCGCAGTCCGCGGACGTCACGGTGGCGGGCCCGAAGAAGAACGGACCGGTGCCCGGCAAGGGTGACTTCCCGTCGTTCTCCATGACCGGGACCTTCACCGTCACCGCGCCCGGCGAGATCACCCTCTCGCCCGGCGACTACAACATCCACACCAGCTACATCATGGAGCTGGACACGCCCTGCACGGTCACCGATCCGCCCGCCCCCGTCTCCCAGACGATCATCGCCACGGACGGCGGCGGCCAGGTCAACGAGCGCACGATCACGCTCGGCACGTCCTCCGGGGCGCCCGGTGAGCGGGTCACCGTCACCGGCACCGAGTTCACCCCGGGCGCCGACGTCACCGTGGCCGGCTGGAACGGCACCGCGATCACCGCCGACAGGATCACCGCCAAGGCGGCCGACTCGGGCACCTTCACCTTCCGGCCCAAGATCACCGATCCGGCCACCACCGGCATCGTCGCGTTCGAGGGAGCGAGCTGGGATCCGGCCAAGGGTGCGGGCCCCCAGGCCTACACCGTCACCACGGGCGGCGGCGAGATCCCGGACGGCAGCCAGCGGCTGACGTCCACCGTCAAGCCGGGCACGCTCAGCATGACCCAGGCCGGTGACTCCGTCGCCCTGTCGGCGGTCGACTTCGGGCAGGGCGGCGCCTCCACCGGCGCCCTGCAGACCGTGACGGTCAAGGACTTCCGCGGCGGCCCCGCGGGCTGGTCCCTGACCGGCAAGGTCACCGACTTCACGGGTCCGGGAGGGGCGACGATCGGCGCCTCCGCGCTCGGCTGGAGCCCGGCCTGCGCGACGAAGTCCGGCAGCCCGAGCACCTGCGCGGCCGGGTCCGGGGGAACGGTCGGCAGCGCGGGCGCCACCCTGGCGTCCACGCCGGACGGCGCGCTCACCGGGGGTGAATTCACCGTCGACGCCCAGCTGTCGCTGGACGTACCGGCGTTCACCGCCGCCGGCGCGTACACCGGGGTCCTCACGCTCACCCTCACCTGAGCACCACTGATCCCGTGAGCGAGCACCACTGATCAACCGGTGGGCCGGGCGCGCACCCGCCCGGCCCACCCCGCCCGAGCGTGCACCTGGGAGCCCGCACCGTGCGCAAACTCTCCGTACTCCTGTCGACCCTGCTGGCCGGAGTCCTCCTCCCGCTCGGCGCGCCCACGGCCGGCGCCGCCGACAACGGCAGCTGGTCGGTCTTTCCCGCCACCGCCGACGCGGGCACACGGCCGTACTTCTACCTCTCCGCCGACCCCGGAGCCACCCTCACCGACAAGGTCACGGTCACCAACAAGACCGGTGAACCGCTGACCTTCCGTCTGTACGCGGCCGACGCCTACAACACCGCACGCGACGGCGGATTCGCGGTCCGGGGCCAGAGCGAGAAGCAGCGCTCCGTCGGTGCCTGGGCGAAGGCCGGGCGCGACCGGGTCACCGTGAAACCGCACGGCTCGGTCACCGTGCCCGTCACCATCGAGGTCCCCGAGGACGCCGAACCGGGCGACCACCCCGGGGCGCTCGTCGCCCTCGACGAGCGCATCGACCCCGCCGACGAGGGCGCCGTCGCCGTCGGCATCCAGAAGGCGGTCGGCGCCCGGATCTACCTCCGGGTCAACGGCCCGACGCTGCCCGCGCTCTCCGTCGAGGACGTCGAGGTCGAGCACACCGCGCCGCTGGTCCCGGGCACCGGCAAGTCCCGGGCCGTCATCTCGTACACGCTGCACAACCGGGGCAACGTCACCCTCAGCCCCAAGGTCGCCCTCAGGGCCGAAGGCCTCTTCGGCCGCTCCCTGCTCTCCCGCGACCTCAAGCGCATCCCCTCCGAACTGCTGCCCCGCCAGGAGGTCAGGCTCACCGAGACGTGGGCGGGCGCGCCGCAGGTGGAGTGGGGCGAGATCAAGCTGACCGCGAGCGCCCGCGACACGCGTGAGTCCGCGTCCGTGTCGTACTTCGCCCTGCCCTGGCTGGTCGCCGGGGTGCTGCTGGCCGTGCTGGCCGGGGGCGCGGCGCTGTGGATCCGGTCACGCCGCAGCCGTCGGCGCACGGTCTGAGGAGCGGCTCCGGTGGCCGCGGCGGCGCCTTGGTGCCCCGCGACCGCCGGGATCGGGGACAATGGGCGCCATGAGCGCTCGACCTAACCCAGAAGCTGCTGCGCGGCAGGCTGAGAACACCGCCCCCCACCGGGCCGGTTTCGCCTGCTTCGTGGGCCGTCCCAACGCGGGCAAGTCCACCCTTACGAACGCTCTGGTCGGCCAGAAGGTGGCGATCACGTCCAACCGGCCCCAGACGACCCGGCACACCGTGCGCGGCATCGTGCACCGGCCGGACGCACAGCTGATCCTGGTCGACACCCCCGGCCTCCACAAGCCGCGCACCCTGCTGGGCGAGCGTCTCAACGACGTCGTACGCACGACCTGGGCCGAGGTCGACGTCATCGGCTTCTGCCTGCCGGCCGACCAGAAGCTGGGCCCCGGCGACAAGTACATCGTCAAGGAACTCGCGGGCATCAAGAAGACGCCCAAGATCGCGATCATCACCAAGTCCGACCTGGTCGAGTCCAAGCAGCTCGCCGAACAGCTGCTGGCCGTCTCCCGCCTCGGCGAGGAGCTCGGGTTCGAGTGGGCGGAGATCATCCCGGTCTCGGCGGTCAAGGACGAACAGGTCGGCCTGCTGGCGGACCTGATCGCCCCGCTGCTCCCCGAGAGCCCGCCGCTCTACCCGGAGGGCGACCTCACCGACGAGCCCGAGATGGTCATGGTCGCGGAGCTGATCCGCGAGGCCGCGCTCGAAGGCGTACGGGACGAGCTGCCGCACTCCATCGCGGTCGTCGTCGAGGAGATGCTGCCGCGCGAGGACCGTCCGGCGGACAAGCCGCTGCTCGACATCCACGCCAACGTCTACATCGAGCGGCCCAGCCAGAAGGGCATCATCATCGGCCCGAAGGGCAAGCGGCTGAAGGAAGTCGGCACGAAGTCGCGCAAGCACATCGAGGCCCTGCTGGGCACTCCGGTCTTCCTCGACCTGCACGTGAAGGTCGCCAAGGACTGGCAGCGCGACCCGAAGCAGCTGCGCAAGCTGGGGTTCTGAGCGCCGCCGGCGGGCGGACCGCCCCGGGCCCCGTCAGACGTACGCCGCCGGTCTCACGCGCCCTCCTTCAGGACGCGTGAGACCAGGGCGCGCTGGGCGTCGGTCAGCCGCGGGTCCGCGCAGTGCACGGTGCGGCCGTCGACCGTGATCCGGTAGCGGAAGCCGTCCGGGACGCCCGGCGCGGAGGCCTCCTGGCCGCCGGTGAGCGCCGATTCGGCCAGGGCCTCCCACTCGTGGGCGTCGGCCCGTCCCGAGGTGTCGATCTCGCGGTGGCGCGCGATGCCGGCGAAGCCGCCGGTCCTGCTCACCTGGATCCGCATGCGGTGTCCTTCCTCGACGGACGGGCTCATGGCCTACGCGGTCGGCACGCCCACCTCCGACCAGGCCTTGAGGACCGCCTCGACCTCGTCGCCCTCGCCGAAGCGGCTGCGGGCGGCCGCCACGGTCAGCCGGGCGAAGGACGCGAAGTCCGCGTCCACCGCCAGTTCACCACCGGTGAGCACATCGAACCAGAGCTGGCCCGCCCGCTCCCAGGAACTGCCGCCGAGCGCGGTGGCCAGCAGGTAGAACGCGCGGTTCGGGATGCCGGAGTTGAGGTGGACCCCGCCGTTGTCCTCGCCCGTGTGGATGTAGTCGTCCATCGAGGCGGGCTGCGGGTCCTTGCCGAGCACGTCGTCGTCGTACGCGGCGCCGGGCGCCTTCATCGAGCGCAGCGCGACTCCCTGGACGCGGGGCGCCAGCAGGCCCGCGCCGATCAGCCAGTCCGCCTGCCCGGCGGTCTGGCCGAGCGAGTACTGCTTGACCAGGGAGCCGAACACGTCGGACACGGACTCGTTGAGCGCGCCGGACTGGCCGTAGTAGTTCAGGTTGGCCGTGTACTGGGTCAGCCCGTGCGCCAGCTCGTGCGCGATGACGTCGATGGCGACGGTGAAGTCCAGGAAGATCTCGCCGTCCCCGTCACCGAAGACCATCTGCTCGCCGTCGAAGAAGGCGTTGTTGTACTTCTCGTCGTAGTGCACGGAGCCGATCAGCGGCAGCCCGTTGCCGTCGATCGACCGGCGGCCGTAGACGCTGAGCAGCAGTTCGAAGGTGGCGCCGAGGCCCGCGTACGCGCGGTTGACGCTGGCGTCGGACGTGGGGTCCTCGCCCTCGGACCGGACCTTCGTGCCGGGCAGGTCCGTGCCGTGGCGGCAGTCGTAGAGCGTGCGGTCGGGTTTGCCGGAGCGGTCGCCCTCGGACGCCGGGGTGGCCGTGGGCCGGACGAAGGTGGTGACCTGGCGCCGGGTGCGGCGGGCGGCGTCGGCCTCCAGGGTGCGGCGGGCGGGGCCCGCGAGGACGGGGTCGTCGGACTGCGACAGCTTGTCGAGGACGTGGGGAGGCACGATGGTGCAGAAGACAGGACGGGTTTCGTGCTGAGATCGAGGCTGCATACACACGACTGTGGCAGCGCGTGATCGCCATGTCACTGGTTGCCACCAGGATTGACGAAATAGAGTGATCCCTCACTGTTCACCCGTTACCGGCGCCCGGTCCCGCATACTGATACGGCACGGACGTCTCGGGCGCCCCTCGGTTAGTCTCTTCGCATCATGCGTTTCGGGCTGCTTCTTCTTAGCTGCCGCGGCGAGGGCCTGTAGTCGTAGGCCGACCCCCTCCCCGCGGAGTCTGGTGTTGCAGCAACACAGTCGGCCGTCCCCTTGCAGGACACCCGAGGAGCCCTACGCCATGACCGCAGTGAACCCCGCGCAGACCCCCGCCGAGAACGCCGTGGGCCGCCCCACGCCGATCACCAACGCCACGGGCCTGCAGAAGCCGTCCGGGATGCCGGTGCACAAGTACGGCCGCTACGACGCCGTCGAGATTCCCGACCGCACCTGGCCCGAGCAGCGGATCACCACGGCGCCGCGCTGGCTCTCCACCGACCTGCGCGACGGCAACCAGGCCCTGATCGACCCGATGTCGCCGGCCCGCAAGCGCGAGATGTTCGACCTGCTGGTGCGCATGGGCTACAAGGAGATCGAGGTCGGCTTCCCGTCCTCCGGCGAGACCGACTTCGCCTTCGTCCGCTCCATCATCGAAGAGGGCGCGATCCCCGAGGACGTGACGATCTCCGTCCTGACGCAGGCCCGCGAGGAACTGATCGAGCGGACCGTCGAGTCCCTGCGCGGCGCCCACCGCGCCACCGTGCACCTGTACAACGCGACCGCCCCCACCTTCCGCCGCGTGGTCTTCCGCGGCTCCAAGGAGCAGGTCAAGCAGATCGCCGTGGACGGAACCCGGCTGGTCATGGAGTACGCCGAGAAGATCCTGGGCGACGAGACGATCTTCGGCTACCAGTACAGCCCCGAGATCTTCACCGACACCGAGCTGGACTTCGCGCTGGAGGTCTGCGAGGCGGTCTGTGACGTGTGGCAGCCCGAGGAGGGCCGCGAGATCATCCTCAACCTGCCCGCCACCGTGGAGCGTTCGACGCCGTCCACGCACGCGGACCGGTTCGAGTGGATGTCGCGCAACCTGTCGCGCCGTGAGTTCGTCTGCCTGTCCGTCCACCCGCACAACGACCGCGGTACCGCCGTCGCCGCCGCCGAACTGGCCCTGATGGCCGGAGCGGACCGGATCGAGGGCTGCCTGTTCGGCCAGGGCGAGCGCACCGGCAACGTCGACCTGGTCACGCTGGGCATGAACCTGTTCTCGCAGGGAGTGGACCCGCAGATCGACTTCTCGCAGATCGACGAGATCCGCCGCACCAGCGAGTACTGCAACCAGATGGAGGTCCACCCGCGCCACCCCTACGCGGGCGACCTGGTCTACACCGCCTTCTCCGGCTCCCACCAGGACGCCATCAAGAAGGGCTTCGACGCCATGGAGGCCGACGCGGCCGCCCAGGGCAAGACCGTCGACGACATCGAGTGGGCGGTCCCGTACCTGCCGATCGACCCGAAGGACGTCGGCCGTTCCTACGAGGCCGTCATCCGGGTCAACTCGCAGTCCGGAAAGGGCGGCATCGCGTACGTCCTGAAGAACGACCACAAGCTGGACCTGCCGCGCCGGATGCAGATCGAGTTCTCCCGGATCATTCAGGCCAAGACCGACGCCGAGGGCGGCGAGGTCACGCCGACGCAGATCTGGACCACGTTCCAGGACGAGTACCTGCCCAACCCGGAGAACGCCTGGGGACGCGTACAGATCCGCTCCGGCCAGACGACCACCGGCTCGGACGGCCAGGACACGATCACCGTCGAGGCGACCGTGGACGGCGCGGACACCGTGCTCACCGGCACCGGCAACGGCCCGATCTCCGCGTTCTTCGAAGCGCTGCAGGCCATCGGCATCGACGCCCGGCTGCTGGACTACACCGAGCACACGATGAGCGAGGGCGCGAGCGCGCAGGCCGCCTCGTACATCGAGTGCGCCATCGACGGAAAGGTCCTGTGGGGCATCGGCATCGACGCCAACACCACGCGGGCCTCCCTGAAGGCGGTCGTCTCGGCGGTCAACCGCGCCACCCGCTGACCCGGGCCCCACAAGGGTGCGAAGTCGCACGGTTCGTGAACCCGTCCCCCGCTCCCGGGGGGCGGGGTTGTGAACTGCTGTCGTTCTTGTGTGTATGAGTGCTTTTCAGCGCCCGGAAGCGAGTCCGGTGGCCTGACGGGTGACGGTGGGAACGAACGTTTCGGGGTCGAATGGGTGACCTTGTCGGTGATGGCTCGTTGTGCCGAGTGCGGGTTACTCGGCGGCTTCGGGGGGTGTGGCGGTGGGTGGTGTACGTGAGTTGGCGGCGTCGTTCGTGGCCCCTGGCCCTTCGGGGGTGGCGGTGCGTGACCGTCTCAAGCACCTCACCGCGCAGGACGTGCACGTGCTGCGGGCGGTCGGCGCCCATCAGGGCGCGCTGGCTTCCCGGGATCTGAAGGCCCGGTGCGCGGACGGCCCGGACCACAGCACCGAGTCCTGGGCCGGGCGTAAGCGGGAGCTGACGAAGGTGTCGTCGTCGCGGATTGCGGGGGCGATCACGAAGGCGACTCATGATCAGTGGGCGTTGGCCCGGCGCTGCCAGGCCGCACACATCCGGTCGTTGGAGGCCGGAATCAAGGTGCTGAAGCACCGGTTGTCCCTTCCGGTCGGAGAGAAGGGCACGAAACGTGCCCCGGGTGGTTACCGGTCCCGGGGTGAGTGGTTCCACAAGTCCCGCCGCCTCAAGGCCCTGGAACACCGGCACGCCGCCGCAGTGAGGGACTGGCAAGCAGGGTGGGTCCGGGTCGTGCGGGGTGGGAAACGGCTTCTCACCACGCGCCATCATCTCGCCGAGGCAGGGTTGACCGAGGGTGAGTGGCGGGAGCGGTGGGAGGCGGAGCGCTGGTTCCTGGCGGCGGACGGTGAGTCGGGCAAGCGGTACGGGAACGAGACGATCCGCGTCACCCCGGACGGGCAGGTCAGCATCAAACTGCCCGCCCCACTCACCCACCTCGCCAACACCAAACACGGCCGCTACACCCTCACCTCCACCACCGTGGCGTTCACGCACCGGGGCGTGGAGTGGGCCGACCGCGTCGAAGGGAACCGGGCGGTCGCCTACCGCATCCACTGCGACACCGCCAAGGACCGCTGGTACCTGACCGCGTCCTGGCAACGCCCCGCCGTGCAGACCATCCCCCTACAAGCGGCCCGTGCCGGGGGTGTGATCGGTGTGGACACCAACGCGGATCACTTTGCCGCCTACCGTCTCGACCCGCACGGCAACCCGGCCGGCGAACCGCACCGCTTCGCCTACGACCTGACCGGCACCGCCCACCACCGTGACGCGCAACTCCGCCACGCCCTCACCCGCCTTCTGCACTGGGCCAAACAGACCGGCGTCACTGCGATCGCCATCGAGGACCTGGACTTCGGTGCGGAGAAGACGCGGGAGAAGCACGGGCGCAGGAAGCGGTTCCGGCAGCTGATCTCCGGCATCCCGACCGGCAAGCTCAAGGCCCGGCTGGTCTCCATGGCCGCCGAACAGGGCCTGGCGGTCATCGCGGTGGATCCGGCCTATACGTCGATGTGGGGTGGTCAGCACTGGCAGAAGCCGCTGACCACCCCGCACCGGAAGATGTCCCGTCACGATGCCGCTGGTATCGCGATCGGGCGACGCGCCCTCGGACACCCGATCAGGCGTCGGACGGCACCGCCCCCACACGACCGGAGTGATCGTGTGGGGCATCGGACCGTCCAGGCCGCACCAGGTGCACGAGGGCGTGAGGGAACCCGCCCCCGCATCCCCGGACCACGGATACGATCCGAGCCACCGGACGCGGCGAGAATGCGGGCGACCAGGACACCCAAAACCGTTCGGGATGTCCGCAGCGACCAGGCATGGGTCCAAGACTCACTCCTGCTCACTGAATAGGAACGGTTCGGCCATCTCCGGACGGTTGTGACGAGCAAGATGCTGACGCCGCTTCACGGATGTGGTTAACATCACGTCCAACACGGCAATGTTGCCGGAGCGTTACGGAGGTGTTCGACGTGCGGTCAGCCCTGGGACAACATGCCACAAAGCTGCGTATCTGCGGCATCCGCACCCTGTGGGACGCCATCGGCGACGGTGAGTTCTTCTGCCCCGGCTGCGGAGGCGACCGCAACTACCGCCGCCTCACCGGCCGTCGCCGCTTCGCCGTCCTCGGCGTACCACTGCTGCGACGCGGGACCGTGGGACCCGTCGTCGAATGCGCCGCCTGCCACGCCCACTTCGACCCCGAGGCGCTCGACCACCCCACCACCACACGCTTCTCCGCGATGCTCAGGGACGCCGTCCACACCGTGACCCTCGGGGTCCTCGCGGCCGGCGGCAGCACCTCCCGTACGGTTCTGGAGACGGCCGTCGAGACTGTGCGCGGCGCGGGCTTCGACGACTGCACCCAGGAGCAGCTGGCCACCGTCGTCGAGATCCTCGCCGCCGACATCGGCCACGGCTCCGCGTTCGACCCTGCGGCCGAGGCCTGCGGCGCGGCGCTCGCCATCGAGCTCCACGAGGCGCTGGAGCCCCTCGCTCCGCACCTGGCGCCCGCAGGCCGCGAATCGATCCTGCTCCAGGGCGCCCGGATCGCCCTCGCCGACGGCCCGTACAGCCCGGCCGAACGCGAGGTGCTGACCACGGCCGGCGGGGCACTGCGGCTCCGCGCCGAGGACACCGCACGCCTTCTCGCAGCCGCGGCGCGCACGCCCTCCTGACAACTCCGGCCGCGACGGCCCGGTAGGGTCGCTCTCTTCGGGTGGCGGAAGCTCCCGGAGCCCCGATTGCGAGCTCCCCGATGAGCGCCGAAGAATCCCGTGCACGCCTGCGTCTCGATGCCGCGCTGGACCACCTGGCCGTCACGTTCGCCGGCCTGACAGCCCGCCCCGACGAGAACAACTGCGTGTGCCACTGGGGCGCCGCCGAGGAGCTCGCGCTGCTCAAGGTGGCGGACACGGAGCTGGAGCCCGACCTCCTGCGGCGCACCTGGCAGGCCCCCGACTGGCGCGACCACGCATCCGTCCTGCGCAGGATCCTGCCCCAGTTCGCCCGGTCCCTCGTCGCCGGTTGTGCCGGTCCCTGGTACGCGGAGGCGGGCTGGTCGTTCGCCCGGGGCCGGTGGGAGCAGTGGCCCGCCGCACAGGCCGGGGCGGTCCGGGAGTTCCTGCACGCCTGGTGGGCCCGCACCCTCATCGATCCCCGCCCCGTGGTGCCCGTCCCCGACGTCCTGGTCCTGGCCACCGGGGCGTCCGCCGCCGTCGCCCCGTGGCTCGGCGTCTGGGAGACGCTGACGGGACCACCGGCCGACGGACACCTCGCCGCCCTGGTCGAACGGTGGGAGTGGGAACTCATCGGAGACCAACTGCCCTGGAACTCCCGGGACGACAACGAGGAGGAGATCCGCACCGGGCTGACCTCCTGGCTGGTCCGCAACGCGCCCGCCCGCCTCCGGGCCCACGGCGCACCGGCGGAACTGCTCAACCGGATACGGCTGCTCGGCCTCGACGGCGCGGCCCGCTGGGAGGACCCGGGCTGGGACGGGCGGCCCTTCTGACCCAACGGGGCCGACGCCGCCCCGACGCCGCGCTACTCCCGCGGGAGTAACCGGGCCGCCGCACCCTCCCCGGCAGTAGCCGGGAAGTCGGCCCCCGGTGCGACGTATCGCCCCCGGCCCAAAGGGAGTCTGGACATGACCGGACACCCGTACGGAAGGGGGGCCTCGCATGAGGGCCGCAGCACAGGACGAGGACCAGCGGACACGGCCACGCGGCAGGTGGCGGATGCTGCCCTGGGCGGTCGTCGCGCTCTGGGCCGCCGTGATCGCGATCGCCGGCCCGGCGGCCGGCAAGCTCGGGGACGTACAGGTCAACCGCGCCGTCGACTATCTGCCGGCGAGCGCCGACTCCACCCAGGTGGCGAAGATCCAGGACATGCTGCCCGGCGGTGAGTCGACCGACCTCGTCCTCGTCTACCACCGCGACGGCGGACTGACCGCAGCCGACCGGGCCACGGCCGCCCGGCAGACCGCCGGGGTCGCCGCCGCCCACACCCTCACCGCGCCGCCGCGAGCCGTGCCCTCCGAGGACGGCACGACCCGGATGTACCCGGTCTCCACGACCGCGCCCGGCCAGGACGACGAGGCGCGGACCGCGTTCGTCGACGACGTGCGCGAGACCGTGAAGGGAGGCGGCGGACTGGGCGTCGAGGTCGGCGGGCCCGGAGCGCTGAACGCCGACGCGCAGAAGGTCTACGGCTCGCTCGGCGGACCGCTGCTGTACACGACCGTCGCGGTCGTCGCGATCCTGCTGATCCTCATCTACCGCAGCCCGCTGCTGTGGCTCGTGCCGCTCGCCGTCGCAGGCGTCGCCGACGCCCTGTCGATGGCGGTCGTCCACGGCCTCAACCGGGGCTTCGACGTCACCGTCACCGGCCAGAGCTCCGCCGTCATGACGATCCTCGTCTTCGGCGCGGGCACCGACTACGCCCTGCTGCTCGTCTCCCGCTACCGCGAGGAACTCACGCGCGCCGCCCGGCCGCACGAGGCGATGGCGGCGGCGCTGCGCGGCTGCGGCCCCGCCGTCCTCGCCTCCTCCGCCACCGTCGCGGCGGGCCTCCTGTGCCTCCTGGCCGCCGATCTCACCAGCAGCCGCGGCATGGGCCCCATCGCCGCCGTCGGGGTGCTGTGCGCGCTCCTGGCGATGCTGACACTGCTTCCGGCCGTCCTGGTGCTCCTGGGCCGCCGGGTGTTCTGGCCCCTCGTTCCCGTGTACGGCTCCGAGCCGAAGAAGCGCCGCTCCCTCTTCGCCGCCATGGGCGGCTCGGCGGGGCGCCGGCCCGTCGCGGTCCTCGTGACCGGCGGGGTCCTGCTCGGCGCCCTGTCGCTCGGCGCGTTCAACCTGCCCGGCGACCTCAAGCAGGCGGACTCCTTCACCAGCACGCCGGACTCGGTCGCCGCCATGACGACCCTCGCCGACGCCTACCCCGGCCGCTCCAGCCAGCCGATCACCGTGCTCGCCCCCACCGACCGGGCCGGCGCCGCGCTGGCGAAGGCCCGTACGACCGAGGGCGTCGCCTCCGTCGAACGCGGCCGCAGCGGCGGCGGCTGGACCGAACTGTCCGTCGTCGCCGAGGCCCGGCCCGAGACCGCGGGGGAGCGGGACACCATCCGCGCCCTGCGCGAGAACCTGGACGGCAGCCATGTCGGCGGGCCCGGCGCCCAGCAGATGGACCTGGAGACGGCCAGCTCCCGGGACCTGGGGATCGTCGTCCCGCTCGTCCTGCTCTCCGTCCTGCTGATCCTGATCGTCCTGCTGCGCAGCCTCGTCGCCCCGCTGCTGCTCGTCGCCGCGGTCGTCGCGGTCTGGGGCGCCTCGCTCGGCATCGGCGGACTGCTCTTCGAACCGGTCCTCGGGCTCAGGGGCACCGACCCCGGGCTGCCGCTGCTCACCTTCGTCTTCCTGGTGGCCCTCGGCGTCGACTACGGCATCTTCCTGATGCACCGCGTCCGCGAGGAGGCCCGGCGCGGCGCCGGACCCACCGAGGCCGCGCTCACGGCCCTGCGCACCACCGGCGGCGTGATCGCCTCGGCGGGACTGGTCCTCGCCGCCACCTTCGCCGTCCTGACGAACATGCCGCTGACCTCCCTGGTCGAGATGGGCTTCGTCATCGCCGTGGGCGTCCTGCTCGACACCTTCCTCGTCCGCACCTACCTGGTGACCTCGGCGAGCGTGGCCCTGCAAAGGAGGATGTGGTGGCCCGGAGCGCTCAGCCGGACCCCGGTCGCACCCGCCCCGCGCGAACCGGAACTCGTCGGGACGCCCTGACAGTGCCCCGCCCCGTACCGGAGGATGGCGGCGTGTCCACCACCGCACGCCGCCGCGAGCGCATCCTGGCCGTCGTCAACCGCGATCCGATGCACGCGCCGCACAAGACGCGCACCGACGCCCTCGTGGCCGTGGGCGCCGGTGCGCTCTCCGCCACCCTCGCCCTGTTCGCCGACGACGCCGTCGCGCCCGACGCGCTCGGCTGGCTCCTGCTGACGGCGAGCGCCGCACCGCTCGTGTGGCGGCGACGAAACCCCGTACTCGTCCTGCTCGCCATGGTCCCGCTGCTGATGCTCTACCACGGCCTCGACAACGCCCACACGGCCCCGATGCCGCAGACCTGGATCGCGCTCTACACCGTGGCCGTGACCGGCCGCCCGTTGCGCACCCTGCTCACCGGCATCGGCGTGACGTCCGTGATGGTGACGGTGGTGCTGAGCATCGACGCCCATCAGGGGCTCGAACTGCTGCGCATCTCCGGCTGGATCGTCGCCGTCCTGTTCTGCGGCGTGGACGTACGCATCTACCGCCAGTATGTGGCCTCCGTGCTGGAGCGCGCCGAACGTGCCGAACGGACCCGCGAGGAGGAGGCCGGGCGGCGGGTCGCCGAGGAACGGCTGCGGATCGCCCGCGACCTGCACGACCTGCTGGCCCACAGCATCACCCTCATCGGCGTGCAGACCTCGGTCGCCTCGCACATCCTGACCGTCGACCCGGAACGGCTGGACCGCCGGGCGATCGCCGCGTCACTCGACGACATCGCGGACACCTGCCGCGAGGCGAGGGCGGAACTCCGGACCACCCTCCAGGTGCTCCGCGACACCGGGCAGGGCGACCGGCACGACACGGCCGGCCCGCTGCCCGGTCTGGCCGCGCTGCCCGGCCTCGTACGGGCCGCCGAGGCCGCCGGGGCCCGGGTCGACCTCCGGGTGCGGGTACCCGACGGCCGCCTCGCCCCGGCGACCGGAGCGGCCGCCTACCGCATCGTGCAGGAGTCCCTGACGAACGCGGTACGGCACGCGGGCCCCGGCGCCCGCGTCGTCGTCGCCGTCGGGCCCGCCGACGCGGGCACCCTGCGGGTCACAGTCACCGACGACGGCACCGGCCCGGTGGACGAGGTCTCCCCGCCCGGCTTCGGCATCCTGGGGATGCGGGAGAGGGCCCGCAGCACGGGCGGCACACTGGCCGCAGGGCCCCGCCCCGGCGGCGGCTTCGAGGTCTCGGCGCTGCTGCCCTTCCGGGAACAGGGCGACGAGCGGCCCGCCGTCCCCGCGCCCGTTCCGTTGCGGGAACAGGGCGACGGGCAGCCCGCCGTCCCCGCGCCCGTTCCGTCGCGGGAAGAGGGCGACGGGCGGCCCGCCGTCCCCGCGTCCGTTCCGTCGCGGGAAGAGGGCGACGGGCGGCCCAGCGCAGGCGTTGACCCGTTGCGGGAACAGGGCGACGGGCGGCCCGCCGCACCCGCCCCCGCACATCAGGCCCCCGCACATCAGGCCCCCGAGCACCGGGCCCGGACAACGGAGACCGCCTCATGATCCGCGTACTGCTCGCCGACGACCAGACCCTCGTCCGGGCGGCGTTCGCGATGCTCGTCGGCTCCGACCCGGGCATGGAGGTCGTCGGAGAGGCCGCCACCGGTCTCGAAGCCGTCGCGCTCGCCCGCTCCGCCCGCGCCGACCTCGTCGTGATGGACATCCGGATGCCCGAGCTCGACGGCATCGAGGCGACCCGTCGCATCGCCGCCGACGAGGACCTGGCCGGAGTGAAGGTCCTCGTCCTGACCACGTACGACACCGACGACCACATCGTCGACGCGCTGCGCGCCGGAGCCTCCGGCTTCCTGGTCAAGGACACCCGGCCCGCCGACCTCCTCGCCGCGATCCGGACGGTCGCCGCGGGCGAGGCCCTGCTCTCACCGGGCCCGACCGCGCGGCTGATCGCCCGGGTCCTCAGCGCACCGCGGCCCCCGGCGGGCATCGGCCCCGGCGGCCCCGGCATGCTCTCCGACCGGGAACGCCAGGTCCTGGCCCTCGTCGCACGCGGCCTCAACAACACCGAGATCGCCGAAGCCCTCGGCCTCAGCCCGCTCACCGCCAAGACCCACGTCAGCCGGATCATGGGCAAGCTGGCCGCCCGCGACCGGGCCCAGCTCGTGATCGTCGCCTACGAATCCGGGCTCGTCGTGCCCGCGGGCGGCGGCGCGGAGGCCGGCTGACCGGACCGGCTTGCGGGGCCGGGCCCGCCGGGCCGGCCGCGTACCGGACAATGGAGCCATGAGCTTGTTCCGGGACGACGGCGTGGTGCTCCGCACGCAGAAGCTGGGCGAGGCCGACCGGATCATCACGATCCTGACCCGCGGCCACGGCCGGGTACGGGCCGTGGCGCGCGGCGTACGGCGCACGAAGTCGAAGTTCGGGGCCCGGCTGGAGCCGTTCTCCCACGTGGACGTGCAGTTCTTCGCCCGCGGCAGCGAGCTGGTCGGGCGCGGACTGCCGCTCTGCACCCAGAGCGAGACGATCGCTCCGTACGGCGGCGGCATCGTCACGGACTACGGGCGCTACACCGCCGGCACCGCGATGCTGGAGACCGCCGAACGCTTCACGGACCACGAGGGCGAGCCCGCGGTCCAGCAGTACCTGCTGCTGGTGGGCGGCCTGCGCACCCTGGCCCGCGGGGAGCACGAGCCGAACCTCATCCTCGACGCCTTCCTGCTGCGCTCCCTCGCGGTCAACGGCTACGCCCCGAGCTTCGTCGACTGCGCCCGGTGCGGAATGCCCGGTCCGAACCGGTTCTTCTCCGTCGCGGCGGGCGGCGTCATCTGCGGCGACTGCCGGGTACCCGGCAGCGTCGTACCCTCGGCGGAGGCCGTCACCCTGCTGAGCGCACTGCTCTCCGGCGACTGGGAGACGGCGGACGCGTGCGAGGCACGTCATGTCAGGGAGGGGAGCGGGCTGGTTTCCGCCTACCTGCACTGGCATCTGGAGCGCGGGCTGCGTTCGCTGCGGTACGTGGAAAAGTAGACACAGGGAGACGGAAAAGCTCATGGCAGTACGCGGAATCCTCGGCGGCCGCAACCGGCGGGACTACAAGACCCCGGAGCCGCACCCGTCCGGCGCCGTGCCCCCGAAGATCCCCGGCGAGCTGGTGCCCAAGCACGTCGCCGTCGTGATGGACGGCAACGGCCGCTGGGCCAAGGAGCGGGGCCTGCCGCGCACCGAGGGCCACAAGGTCGGCGAGGGCGTCGTCATGGACGTGCTCAAGGGCTGCATCGAGATGGGCGTCAAGAACCTCTCGCTGTACGCGTTCTCCACGGAGAACTGGAAGCGGTCCCCGGAGGAGGTGAAGTTCCTCATGAACTTCAACCGGGACGTCATCCGCCGCCGCCGCGACGAGATGGACGAACTCGGCATCCGGATCCGCTGGGTCGGCCGCATGCCGAAGCTGTGGAAGTCCGTCGTCCAGGAGCTCCAGGTCGCCCAGGAGCAGACCAAGGACAACGACAGGATGACGCTGTACTTCTGCGTCAACTACGGCGGCCGGGCCGAGATCGCTGACGCCGCGCAGCGGATCGCCGAGGACGTGGCGGCCGGGAAGCTCGACCCGTCGAAGGTCAACGAGAAGACGTTCGCGAAGTACATCTACTACCCGGACATGCCGGACGTCGACCTCTTCGTCCGCCCCAGCGGCGAGCAGCGCACGTCCAACTACCTGATCTGGCAGAGCGCGTACGCCGAGATGGTCTTCCAGGACGTGCTGTGGCCGGACTTCGACCGCCGCGACCTGTGGCGGGCCTGTCTCGAATTCGCCCAGCGCGACCGGCGCTTCGGTGGTGCGGTGGAGGCGGCGGGCGCCGCGGAGTCCTCGGGGAGCTGAACCGGCGGGGCCCCGGGGGCGCCGCCCCCGGGGTCAGCCCTCGGCGTTCGCGCACTCCACGCACGTACCGAAGACCTCGACCGTGTGTGCCACGTTCACGAAGCCGTGCTGGGCCGCGATGGTCTCGGCCCACGTCTCCACCGCCGGGCCCTCGACCTCGACGGCCTTGCCGCACATCCGGCAGACCAGATGGTGGTGGTGGTCGCCCGTCGAGCACCGGCGGTAGACGGATTCGCCCTCGGTGGTGCGCAGTACGTCGACCTCGCCCGCGTCCGCGAGGGACTGCAGGGTGCGGTAGACGGTGGTCAGACCGACCGAGTCGCCGCGGTGCTTGAGCACGTCGTGCAGGTCCTGGGCGCTGCGGAACTCGTCCACCTCGTCGAGCGCAGCGGCCACCGCTGCCCGCTGCCGGGTCGACCGGCCGCGTACCGGTGCAGCGTTCGTTCCACTGATCGGCGCCGTCGCCACAGGAGCCTCCTCGTGTCGCCCGTACGTATGTCGGGCCATTGTGCCAGTCCGCACCGGCGGCGGGGTCAGACCGACCGCACAGGTGCGTCGTCCGCGGCCGGGCGGGTCGCCGGTACTTCCAGGGTGCACCGCTCGTCCGCCGTTTCGCGGCGGCGGGCCCGGATCCGGGCCAGCGGGGCGGCGAGCAGGGTCAGGGCGATGAACACCCCGATGGCCAGCAGCACGATCGTCGCGCCGGGCGGGACGTCCTGGTAGTACGACGTGATGGTGCCGGCCAGCGTCACCGCGACACCGGTGACGACCGAGAGCACGAACGTCACCTTGAACGACCGCGTGATCTGCTGCGCGGCGGCGACCGGGACCACCATCAGGGCGCTGACCAGCAGCAGCCCCACGACCCGCATCGCGACGGTGACGGTGACCGCGGCGGTGACCGCGATCAGCAGGTTCAGTACGCGCACCGGGAGCCCGGTGACCCGGGCGAACTCCTCGTCCTGGCTGACGGCGAACAGCTGCCGCCGCAGCCCCACCGTCACCAGCAGCACGAACGCCGCCAGCAGGGCGATCGCGGTGATGTCCTCGGAGGAGACCGTGGACAGCGAGCCGAAGAGGTACGAGGTGAGGTTGGCGTTGGAGCCGGTGTCGGAGAGGTTGATCAGCAGGACACCGCCCGCCATGCCACCGTAGAAGAGCATCGCCAGGGCGATGTCGCCGCGGGTGCGTCCGTACCAGCGGATGAGTTCCATCGTGACCGCGCCGACGACGGCGACGGCGGTGGCCATCCAGACCGGGCTGGTGGACAGCAGGAAGCCGAGGCCGACGCCGGTCATCGCGATGTGGCCGATGCCGTCGCCCATCAGGGCCTGCCGGCGCTGCACCAGGTAGATGCCGACGGCGGGGGCGATGACGCCGACCAGCACGGCGGCGATCAGGGCCCGCTGCATGAAGGGTGGGGTGAGGAATTCCATGATCAGCTCAGCAGTCCCGTCCGGACGGGCTCGGAGGCCGCGTGGGGGTGTACGTGGTCGTGGCCCGGCAGGGCGTGCTGCCCCAGGGCCTTCGGGGGCGGGCCGTCGTGCATCACGCAGCCGTCGCGCAGCACGATGGCCCGGTCGATCAGGGGCTCCAGCGGGCCGAGCTCGTGCAGGACGAGCAGCACGGTGGTGCCGGCCGCGACCTGCGCGCGCAGGGTCTCGGCGAGGATCTCCTGGCTGGCCAGGTCGACGCCGGCCATCGGCTCGTCCATGATCAGCAGTTCGGGTTCGGAGGCGAGCGCGCGGGCGATCAGTACGCGCTGGTGCTGACCGCCGGAGAGTGCGTCCACCGAGTCCTTGGCACGGTCGGCGAGGCCGACGAGCGCGATGGCGCGGTCGACGGCGGCCCGGTCGGTCCTGCGCGGCAGTCCCAGCCGGGTGCGCGAGAGCCGCCCGGAGGAGACGACCTCACGGATCGTGGCGGGCACCCCGCCGGCCGCGGTGGTGCGCTGCGGTACGTAGCCGACCCGGGCCCAGTCGCGGAAGCGGCGCAGCGGGGTGCCGAAGAGCTCGACGGTGCCGCCGGTGAGCGGGACCTGGCCGATGACGGAGCGTACGGCGGTCGACTTGCCGGAACCGTTGGCACCGAGCAGCGCGACGACCTCGCCGCGGCGCACGGTCAGGTCGACGCCGCGCAGCACGGGGCGTGCGCCGAGGGTGGCCGTGGCGTCGCGCACGACGATCACGGGGGCGGGTGTGGTGCTCGGTGCGGTGCTCTGGGGCTCGGGCACGATCGCCTCCGGTGCTGCTGCGCGGTTCGGGTCGGCCGGGTCGGTGGAGTGGTTCACTTCGCGCCGAGCGCCTTCTGGAGGGCGGCGAGGTTGGATTCCATGACCTCGATGTAGTCATCGCCCTTGGACTTGCCGGTGATTCCCTCCAGCGGGTCCAGGACGTCGGTCCTCAGGCCGGTGTCCCGGGCGACGGTCCTGGCCGTCTTGTCGCTGGCGAGGGTCTCGAAGAAGACGGTGGTGACCTTCTTCTCCTTCGCGATGGCGTGCAGGGCGCTGATCCGGGCGGGGCTGGGCTCGGCCTCGGGGTCGATGCCGGCGATGCCCTCCTGGGTGAGGCCGTAGCGCTCGGCCAGGTACCCGAAGGCGGAGTGGGTGGTGATGAACGTCCTGGTGGCGGTGTTCTTCAGCCCGTTCCCGTACGCGGTGTCGAGCGCGTCGAGCCGGGTGACCAGGGCGTCGGTGTTCTTGCGGTAGTCCGCTGCGTGGTCCGGGTCGGTCTTCTCCAGGGACGCGCCCACCCCCTTGGCGACCTGGGCGTACTTCACCGGGTCCAGCCAGATGTGCGGGTCCGCGCCTGCCTCCTCGCCCTCGTGCTCGTGGGCGTGCTCCTCGCCGCCGACCTCGGCGCCGTGGTCCTCCAGCGTGGTGAGCTTCGCGGCGTCGACCGTGTGCGCGGACTCGGAGAGCCTGATCGCGTCGTCGACGGCGGGCTGGAGACCCTTGAGGTAGAGGATGTAGTCCGCGTCGCTCAGACCGCCGACCTCCCGCGGGCTGAGCTCCAGGTCGTGGGGCTCCACGCCCGGCTTGGTCAGAGTGGAGACGGAGACGTGGTTCCCGCCTATCTGCTCGGCCAGGAACTGCATCGGGTAGAAGGACGCCACCACGTTCAGCTTGTCGCCGCTCTTGCGGTCGGCGGTGTCGGAGGCCGAGCAGGCGGAGAGGGCGGTGAGGCCGAGGACGACTGCTCCGGCGACGACGGTCGTGGGTATGAGGCGGCGTACGTTCATGACAGTCATTTTCAACAAAAGTGGAAACGATTGTCAACAAGGCCGATGAGATGCTCCGGGGCGGGCCGCTCGGCGGGCCGGTCCGATACCGATTTGATCGAAGGGGCGTGCCCGCCGGTAATCTGAGGCATCCGCGCACCCGTCTCCCGAGCCCACCCCCCACCGAGGCGCTTCGCGTCAGCCCTGTCCAGTTCCGTCGTCGTAATGAAGAGAGCACCGTGGCCGCCGACAAGATCGACTCCATCGTCAGCCTGAGCAAGCGCCGTGGCTTCGTCTACCCCTGCAGTGAGATCTACGGTGGCCAGCGGGCCGCCTGGGACTACGGGCCGCTGGGTGTCGAGCTCAAGGAGAACCTCAAGCGTCAGTGGTGGCGCTACATGGTCACCTCGCGCGAGGACGTGGTCGGACTCGACTCCTCGGTCATCCTGGCCCCCGAGGTGTGGGTGGCCTCCGGCCACGTCGCCACGTTCTCCGACCCGC
This sequence comes from Streptomyces sp. NPDC091416, assembly GCF_044756845.1. Classification (NCBI taxonomy): domain Bacteria; kingdom Bacillati; phylum Actinomycetota; class Actinomycetes; order Kitasatosporales; family Streptomycetaceae; genus Streptomyces; species Streptomyces sp. NPDC091416. The sequence goes on along the minus strand of NZ_JBIVTU010000002.1, from coordinate 299,344 downwards.
TGACCGAGTGCACCTCCTGCCACAAGCGCTACCGCGCGGACCACCTGGAGGAGGCGTACGAGGAGAAGCACGGCAAGCCGCCGGTCAACGGCCTCGCCGACCTCAACTGCCCCAACTGCGGCAACAAGGGCACCTTCACCGAGCCCAAGCAGTTCTCCGGCCTGCTCTCCACGCACCTCGGCCCGACCCAGGACTCCGGCTCGGTGGCCTACCTGCGCCCCGAGACCGCCCAGGGCATCTTCACCAACTTCGGCCAGGTGCAGCAGACTTCCCGCAAGAAGCCGCCGTTCGGCATCGCGCAGATGGGCAAGTCCTTCCGGAACGAGATCACTCCGGGCAACTTCATCTTCCGCACCCGCGAGTTCGAGCAGATGGAGATGGAGTTCTTCGTCAAGCCGGGCGAGGACGAGCAGTGGCAGGAGTACTGGATGGAGCAGCGCTGGAACTGGTACACCGGCCTCGGCATGCGCGAGGAGAACATGCGGTGGTTCGAGCACCCCGCGGAGAAGCTCTCCCACTACTCCAAGCGCACCGCTGACATCGAGTACCGCTTCCGCTTCGGCGGCAGCGAGTGGGGCGAGCTGGAGGGCGTCGCCAACCGCACGGACTACGACCTCAAGGCGCACTCCAAGGCGTCCGGCACCGACCTGCAGTTCTACGACCAGGAGGCCGGCGAGCGCTGGACCCCCTACGTCATCGAGCCCGCGGCCGGCGTCGGCCGCGCGATGCTGGCCTTCCTCCTGGACGCCTACGTCGAGGACGAGGCGCCCAACGCCAAGGGCGTCATGGAGAAGCGCACCGTGATGCGCCTCGACCCGCGCCTGGCGCCGGTCAAGGTCGCGGTCCTGCCGCTGTCCCGCAACCCGCAGCTCTCGCCGAAGGCCAAGGGCCTCGCGGCCGACCTGCGGCAGAACTGGAACATCGAGTTCGACGACGCGGGCGCCATCGGCCGCCGCTACCGCCGCCAGGACGAGATCGGCACCCCGTTCTGCGTCACCGTCGACTTCGACACCCTCGACGACAACGCGGTGACCGTGCGCGAGCGCGACACCATGAAGCAGGAGCGCGTCTCGCTGGACCAGATCCAGGCGTACCTCGGCTCCCGTCTGCTGGGCTGCTGACGGGCTCCACCCGTAGCGCGCGAAGCCCCCGGTTCCCCGTACTCCCGTACGGAGCCGGGGGCTTCGTGCACACTGGGCACACTCGCCCTCAGGAGGCCCGGATGCCGTCCATGACCACGAGCAAGGTCAGCAGATGGGACCAGCACGGCCGTGAACACGTCGTTCACGTGCGGAAGTCGGGTGTTCGGCGGCAGCTGAGCTGCGACACCTGCGACTGGAACAAGGCGGTGCAGTTCCTGCCGTGGCTCAAGGCGGAGGAGCACCTCGCCGAGGCCCACCAGGCGACGGTCGACCCCTCGGCGACGTAGGGGACCCCCTGTGCCGGGCAGAAAACACGGTGCCGCGGCCCGAGGGGGCCGGGTACCTTTGCGGCATGTATGCGTTCTTCCAGATCTACGAGTGAGAGTGCGGCGGGTCCGAGCACCCGCCGCCCATCGGAACGATTCAGGGTCTTCGCAGACCTCACTTTCACCACGAATGGGAGAACCCCGTGGCCAAGAGCCGAAACAACCTTCTCGGCGTCGGCGGACAGCGCAAGAAGGTGTCGCGCGCCGAGCAGCAGGGCGCCGGGCCCGAGCGCAACGCCGACCGCAAGACGGCCGCCGAGCAGAAGGCGGAGCTGCTGCGCAGGATGCGTGAGCGCACCGCCGGTACCGAGGCCGGGCCGTCGGACGCCGCCGTCCCCGCCGGGCAGGACGCCCCGGAGCAGGACGCGCCCGCCCAGGGCTGACCTCCTTCGCGGAGAGCGGTTCGCACCACCCGTACGACCGTGGGCCCGGAACACCTCAGGTGTTCCGGGCCCACGCCCGTATCCGCGCGCCCCGCTCTCACGCCACCCTGCGCGGCAGCCGCAGGCTCAGCAGGGCCGTCAGGGCGACCGCCGCGAGCTGGACCAGCAGCGTCACGATCAGCGCGTCCCGCATGCCCGAGCCCGGCGCCAGCGCCAGGAACAGCGAACCGAGCGTCGCCACACCCAGTGCCAGCGCCGCCTGCTGGGTCGTCGTCATGACGCCGCCGCCCACCCCGGCCCGCTCCGGTGGCACGTCCGACAGGACGATGCGGAACAGGACGGGCAGTTGGAGGCCCTGGCCGAAGCCGGCGATCGCCAGCCCCGGCATCAGGCCGAGGAGGCCCAGGCCCGACCAGCCGCGCCACACCGTGAGGGCGAGCACGACGACGCCGGCCGCCTGGATCAGCCCGCCGGCCGTCACCACGCGGCTGCCGTGACGGCGCACCAGCCGCGGACCGGCCAGCGAGGCCGCGAAGAAGGCCACCGCCATCGGCGCCATCGACAGTCCCGACTCCGCCGGGCCCAGCCTCAGTCCCTGCTGGAGCGCGACGGCGATGACGAACATGAAGCCGCCGAAGCCGATCGAGAACGGCACCACCAGCGCCAGCCCGCGCCGCAGCGATTCGAGCCGCAACAGGCTCGGCGGGACCAGCGGGACCAGTCCGCGCCGGTCCGCCCGCCGCTCCACCCGGTAGAAGGCGACCGCGGCGAACGGGAACAGTGCCAGCGAGACCCAGGTCCACAGCGGCCAGCCCGCCGCCCGTCCCTCGGTGAGCGGGGCCAGCAGCGTCATCAGCGACACGGCGAGCAGCAGCGTGCCCGGTACGTCGACGGGGGCCGGCCGTTCCGAACGCGTCTCCGGGACCGCGCGCGCCGCCAGGACCAGCCCGACGGCCGCCACCGGCACGTTGACCAGGAACACCGAACGCCAGCCCGCGCTCTCGCCGAACACCGACGACAGCGGCGCGGCGGCGACGAGCACCCCGCCCAGGATCTGGCCCGCGACCATGGAGAGCCCGGCCGTGGCCCCGTACAGGCTCATCGCCCGGGCCCGCCGGTGGCCCGAGGTGGCCGCCTGGATGGTGGCGAGCACCTGCGGCAGCATCAGCGCCGCCGCGGCGCCCTGGGCCACCCGCGCCCCGACCAGCGTCCAGGCGTCCGGCGCCAGTCCGCAGGCCAGCGAGGTGAGCCCGAACGCGGCCATGCCCAGCAGGAAGAGCCGGCGCCGGCCGGCCATGTCGCCGAGGCGGCCGCCGAGGACGAGCAGGACGGCGTACGAGAGCCCGTACCCGGCGACCACCAGTTCCAGCAGCGCGGGACCCGCGGCCAGGTCGTGGTCGATGGTGGGCAGGGCGACGTTGACGATGAAGAAGTCGATCAGGGGGAGGGCGGCGCCCAGCAGCACGGTGAACAGCCCCAACGCACCGAGCACCGGGGCGGGGTGGTCGCGCCGCACCACGGGGCCGGCGGTGGCGGATGTCTTCGGGCGTACGGAGGATTCACTCACGACGGATTCACTCACGACACCGACGATCGCTCTTCCCGGAGCCTGGTACCAGAGTGTCTTTATCCTGGTACCAGAAGCACCTGTCACGGCTTCGGCCGGTCCCGCATGCTGGAGGTATGACGACTATGGCGACGGTGGTCCGGAGGGGCCCGGAAGCGCGGCAGGGTCCGGCGGCCGAAGCCCCGGACGCGTCCGGGACCGAGATCCGGCGGCACGAGCTCGCGGACTTCCTGCGCAGCCGCCGGGAGCGGATCACCCCGGAACAGGTGGGGCTTCCCCGGGGCAGCCGCAGGCGCACCCCAGGGCTGCGCCGCGAGGAGGTCGCCCAGCTCTCGGCCGTCGGCGTCACCTGGTACACCTGGCTCGAACAGGCCCGCGGCATTCAGGTCTCGCCCCAGGTTCTCGACGCGCTCGCCCGCGCCCTGCTGCTGGACCGCAGCGAGCGCACCCATCTGTTCTCCCTCGCGGGGGCCGTCGACCCGGCGCCCGGCACCGAGTGCCCGAGCATCACGCCGGCGCTGCGCGCCCTGCTGCGACAACTGGAGCCGATCCCCGCCTGCGTGCAGAACAGCCGGTACGACATCCTCGCCCACAACCGCACCTACGGCCGGATGCTGTGCGACATGGACGCCGTCCCGGTCGCGGACCGCAACGTCATGCTGCTGGCCTTCACGAACGAGGAATGGCGCACCTCCGTCATGGACGTGGCCGCGGTGACGCGTCTCATGACCGCGAAGTTCCGTGCGTCGATGGCCGGGCACCTCGCCGAGCCCTCCTGGAAGGCCCTGCTCAAACGCCTGGAGGCGGCATCGCCGGAATTCCGGGAGACCTGGGCGCGACACGAGGTCCTCGGCCCCGGCGCCCGGTCCAAGATCTTCCGCAACGCGCACGTGGGGCTGCTGCGGCTGGAGACCACCGACCTCTGGCTCGGCCCGTCGTCCGGACCGAGGCTCGTCACGTACGCGCCACGCGACGAGGAGACCCGCGAGCGGCTGGAGCGGCTCCAGGCGTTCGTGGCCGAGGTCGAGGGCTGACCGGCGGGTTGCGAGCGTGGGGGCCGGCTTCAGGGCTTGGTGGCCGGGGCCGAGGGCTGAGCCGCGGGTGTGAGCGCGCGTGGGCTTCAGGTCCTGGTCGTCGATGCCGATGACTGACTGCGGAGGCGCGGGGCCGGCTTCAGGGCTTGGTGGCGGGGGCCGAGTGCTGACCCGCGGGTCGCGAGCGTGGGGGCCGGCTTCAGGTCCTGGTGGTCGATGTCGACGACTGACCCGCAGGTGCGCCGGGCGGGGCCGCGGCCGCGGGTTCCTCCAGCCGTTCCGCGGTACGGCGGGCGGTGCCGCGGGCCCAGCGTCCGCTGCTCACCGTGCCGACCAGCAGGACGCACACCCCGCAGCCGGTGATGATCCACCAGGCGGCCCTGCTCGCCCCGACGAAGTCGCCCGCCGCCCCGGTGCCGTACGAGGAACCGGCGTCGGCCACGCCCGCCGCGAGGACCGCGCCGATCACGGCGACGCCCAGCGTCTGGCCGATCTGGCGGCTGGTCGAGGCGACCGCCGCGGCGACGCCCGCCTGGGAACGGGGCATGCCGGAGACGGCGGTGTTGGTGATGGGCGCGTTCACCGCGCCGAAGCCGAGCCCGAACAGCACATACGCGGTGAACATCGACGCCGTGCCGGTCTCCGCGTCGAACGCGGCGAACATCAGCCCGCTGGCCGCCATCGCGACGCCCGCGAGCAGCAGCGGGATACGCGGTCCGCGACTGGCGACGAGCCGGCCCGAGAACGGCGACAGGACGCAGACCACGGCCGCCATCGGCAGCATGTGGAGACCGGCGTCGAGTGCGCTGAGCCCCCGGACGTCCTGGAGATAGAGGGTGTTGAGGAAGAGGAAGCCACCGAGAGCGGCGAACGCGCTGACCGCGATGACGGTGGCCCCGCTGAAGGGGACGCTGCGGAAGAAGCGCAGATCGATCAGCGGGTCGGTACGCCGGGCCTCGTACACCAGCAGACCCGTCAGGGAGGCCGCCGCGAGCGCGGCGAAGCACAGGATCTCCGCCGACGCCCACCCCTTCTGCGGCGCCTCGATGATCGCGTACGTCAGCGAGCCCAGCAGTGTGATCACCAGCAGCTGGCCCACCGGATCCGGGCGGCGCGCCTTCGGGGCGCGGGACTCGGAGACGTACCGCCAGGTCAGCAGCAGGGCGGCGATGCCGATCGGCAGGTTGACCCAGAAGATCGACCGCCAGCCGACCGAATCGACGAGGAGGCCGCCGACCACGGGCCCCGCCGCCATGGAGATGCCGACGACAGCACCCCAGACGCCGATCGCCCGCGCGCGTTCGCGGGGGTCGGTGAAGGTGTTGGTGATGATCGACATCGCCACCGGGTTGAGCATGGAGCCACCGACGGCCTGCACCATCCGGAACGCGATGAGCGCCTCCAGGCTGGGCGCCAGCGAGCAGAGCGCCGAGCCCACGGTGAACAGGACGAGCCCGGCCATGAAGACCTTGCGCCTGCCGATCCGGTCCGCGGTGGAACCCGCGAGCATCAGCAGGGAGGCAAGGACGAGCGTGTACGCGTCGATCGTCCACTGCATCCCGGCGACGCTCGCGTCCAGGTCATGGCGCATGGCGGGCAGGGCGACGTTGAGGACGGTGTTGTCGAGGCTGACGATCAGAAGGCTCATGCAGCAGATCGCCAGTACGAGCATCCGCCGCCGGTGGCTGAGCTCAGGCATGTATGGATAGTACGGCTAACTAACGACTTCCGCTGCCAGTACCCCGGCGACGCCGGCCACCAGCGGATGGTCCCCCGCGGCGTCCGCCTCGCGCTTGGTCGTCAGCACTGCCAGCACGACCGGGGCTCCGTCCGGTGTCCAGGCGATGCCCACGTCGTTGCAACTGCCGTACGAGCCGCCGCCGGTCTTGTCCGCGACGGTCCACTCGGGTGGCAGTCCGGCCCGGAAGCGGGTGCCGCTGGTCCGGCAGTTCAGCAGCCAGCCGGTCAGCCGCTCGCGGTCGCGGGGTTCCAGTACGCCTCCGAGCACGAGCCGGGCGTAGTCGCGGGCGATGGCGGCCGGGGTGGTGGTGTCCCTGCGCCGCCCGGGTTCGGCCGAATTGAGGTCCGGCTCCCACCGGTCGAGGCGTGTCACCGGATCGCCGATCGAGCGGCTGAAGCGGGTGACGGCGCGAGGGCCTCCGAGCTCGCGCAGCAACAGGTTGGCCGCGGTGTTGTCGCTGTCGCAGATCGCGGCGTCGCAGAGTTGCGCGACGGTCAGCCCGCTCGCGATGCATTCCGGGGTGTCGGTGACCCGGGAATCGGCAACGCAGTCCTCCTTCGTGTAGCGGACGAGCCGGCCGAGCACCTCGCCGTCGCGGTCCAGATCCCTCAGTACGGCCGCGGCGGCCAGGGTCTTGAACGTGGAGAGCATGGGGAACCGCTCGTCGGCCCGGTGGCGGACGGCGGCCCCGGTGGCCACGTTGTACGCGAACGCGCCGACCCGGGCGCCGTGGACGTGCTCCAGCTCCCGCAGCCGGGCGGCGGCGGAGCCGGGTCCCCGCGTCCGCGCGGCGGCCCGGGAGGGGCCCGCGGCGGCGACGAGCAGCGCGCCGGCCGCGCCTGCGCCGCCCAGCGAGAGCAGGGTGCGGCGGGAGGGTGATGCGGGGGCGGCGCCGGCCGAGGGGCGGATGGCGTTCGTGGAGCTGAGGTCCGTGGACGTGGGGTTCGTGGTCATCGTGTCCTTCGTTCACCGGATTCGCAACGACCCCTCACGCTACGTGTGCGCACTGACAGTGAGCCCGCGCCATGCGGCCGCCCGGCCCGCCGGAGCAGTTTCCGGCGTACGCGACAATGGGGGAATGACCACGCTCGCCCCCTCGCCCCAGCTGCTCCGCATCGGCCCGCACACCGTGCAGCCTCCGGTGGTCCTGGCCCCCATGGCCGGCATCACCAACGCCCCCTTCCGCACCCTGTGCCGGGAGTTCTCGGGCGGCAAGGGGCTGTTCGTCAGCGAGATGATCACGACGCGGGCGCTGGTCGAGCGCAACGAGAAGACCATGCAGCTCATCCACTTCGACGCGACCGAGACCCCGCGCTCGATCCAGCTGTACGGAGTGGACCCGGTCACGGTCGGCAAGGCCGTCCGCATGATCGTCGACGAGAACCTCGCCGACCACATCGACCTGAACTTCGGCTGCCCGGTCCCCAAGGTCACCCGCAAGGGCGGCGGCTCCGCGCTCCCGTACAAGCGGCCGCTGCTGCGCGCGATCCTCAACCAGGCGGTCTCCCACGCGGGCGACCTGCCGGTCACCATCAAGATGCGCAAGGGCATCGACGACGACCACATCACGTTCCTCGACGCCGGCCGGATCGCCGTCGAGGAAGGCGTCACGGCCGTCGCCCTGCACGGCAGGACGGCCGCCCAGCACTACGGCGGTACCGCCGACTGGGACGCCATCGCCCGGCTCAAGGAGCACGTCCCCGAGATCCCCGTCCTCGGCAACGGCGACATCTGGTGCGCGGACGACGCGCTGCGGATGATGCGCGAGACCGGCTGCGACGGCGTGGTCGTGGGCCGCGGCTGCCTGGGCCGCCCCTGGCTCTTCGGCGACCTGGTGAGCGCCTTCGAGGGTACGGAGACCCGGCAGGCGCCCTCCCTGCGCACCGTCGCGGACGTGATGCTGCGGCACGCGACGCTGCTGGGGGAGTGGATCGGTGACGAGACCCGCGGCGTGATCGACTTCCGCAAGCACGTGGCCTGGTACCTGAAGGGCTTCGCGGTCGGCTCCGAGATGCGCAAGAAGCTGGCGATCACCTCGTCGCTGGAGGAGCTCGGCTCCCAGCTGCACGAACTGGAGCTGGACCAGCCCTGGCCGGACGGCGCCGACGGCCCGCGGGGGCGTACCTCGGGCAACAACCGGGTGGTGCTCCCGGACGGCTGGCTGAAGGACCCGTACGACTGCTCGGGCGTCAGCGCGGACGCGGAACTGGACACCTCCGGAGGCTGACCCGCCCCACGCCAACCACTGTCGCCGAACCCGGGATTGACGGTCCGTCCGTTCGTTAGAATGCGTGACTCGGCCACAGTGGGGGATCGCGTGACGAGCGTTGTCTTTGTGCACGGTACGGGCGTACGGGAGGACTCGTACCGGAAGTCCTACCAGCGGGTCGCCCGGGGACTCGCGCGAGTACGGCCCGATGTGAACCTCGCGCCCTGCTACTGGGGCGACACCTACGGCGCGCACCTCGCGCTGGGCGGCGCCAGCTTCCCGGAACGGGACCAGGACCGGGCCCTGCCCGGCGCCGCCGCGGACGATCCGCTCGCCGTGTGGGCGCTGCTCGAACAGGACCCGCTCGCGGAGATCGAACTCCTCGCGGAGAGCGCCGGGGAGGACGAGGGCGGCGGTTTCGCACCCGGCCGCGCCGACCCGTGGGACGCCCTGGCCGCCCGGGTGCGCGCGCTCGCCGAGACCGGACCGGCAGTGGACACGCCGGACGACGGCGACGGCGCCGCCGCTCTCGCCGGGGAGCTGGGCCCCCAGCTGAGCGCCGCAGCCCTGCGCGTCGCCGAGGAGCTGTCACTGCGGCTGTCCGGCACCGCCCCGGGCCGCGACGCCGAGTCGATGGCCGCCCGCGCGGTCGTCGCGCTCGCGACCCGGCTGACCGAGCACGCCCAGGACGCCGAGGAGCCGCTGCCCGTCGACGGCGCGGACCGCGACGCCCTGGTCGGCCTGCTCACCGACCGCCTCGGCGGCACCGACCGGGGCCTCAAGGGTGCCGCGTCCTGGGTGGGCGGACGGCTGCTCGGTGACCCGTTCCTGTGGACCGTCTCGCCCGCCGTCCAGGCGGGCCGCCGCCGGATGACCGGCAAGATCCTCCCCGAGAGCGGAGACATCCTGCGCTACCAGGGCCGTGGAGCCGGGCTGCGCACGCGTATCGCCGATGTCGTGGCGCTGACCAGGGAGCGGGAGGACGGCCCCGTCGTCCTGCTCGCCCACAGTCTCGGCGGCATCGCCTCCTTCGACCTGCTGGCCATGGAGCCCTCCCACGGCGTCGACCTGCTGGTCACGGTCGGCTCGCAGGCGCCGTTCCTCTACGAGATCGACGCCCTGACCGGGCTGCGGCGCGGCGACGAACTGCCCGCCACGTTCCCGCGCTGGGTCAACGTGTACGACCGCCGGGACCTGCTCGGATTCGTCGGGGAGCGAGTGTTCCCCGGCCGGGTCACCGACGTGCGGGTGAACCTGCGCCAGCCCTTCCCCCGTTCCCACACCGGCTATTTCGCGCACCACGGCCTCTACGAGCGCATAGCGGCCGAGCTGCCGTGAGGCCCGCCGGGCACGACTGGCGGCGCACCCACGCGGTCGTCGTCGCGGTCGAGCAGTACGCGAGCCGGGGGGACGGCTGGGACCTGTCCGGCCCGGCGAACGACGCCGCCCGCATGATGCGATGGCTGCGGGACCGGGGCGTACCCCTGGGCCACATGCACCTGCTGGCCTCGCCCCTGGAACAGAACGAGGGGCTGCTCGCCGGCTTCACCGGGGTCCGGCGCACCACGGCGGACCGGATGCACGTCCGCCGCGTCTTCCAGGAGGAGCTGCGCCCCCTCGACGTCGACTGGCTCTGGGTGTACTGGGCCGGGCACGGGGTGCAGGCCGGGCACAACCGCTGGAGCCTGCTCTACCCGGAGTCCCGCGACGGCGATCCGCAGGGCGTCGACGCGGAGAACCTGATCTCCCTGCTGCGCACGGACCGGCTGCCCGCCCGCGCGGCCGAGCGGGCGGTCGTCGTCCTGGACGTCTGCCGTACGACCCTGAAGCCGGGCGAGCAGGCCCACGCCGCCGACCCCGACCCCCTCACCAACCGGACGGAGGCCAACGTCGCCCGCCCGTTGTTCGTGATGCGGGCGTCGAGGCCGGGCGAGGCCGCCAAGTCCGTCCACGGAGCGGGTCTCTTCACCTCGAAGCTGATGGATGAGCTGGAGGCGGGATCGAGGCGGGATCCGGCCGCCGCCCCCGACCTCGACGGGGTGTGGGGCCGGGTCCGGGGCCACTTCGTGGAGCTGGAGGCACGTGACGGTGCCGGCCAGGTGCCGACCGTACAGTGCAGCAACTGGAACGACGACAACGACGATTACGTACCCGGACGCCTCCCGGCCGCGCCGGCCACCGGGCAGAATCCCGCGCGCGACCGGCTGTCCCTGCTGGTCCGTGCCGTGCTCGCCGACGACGGCCCCGCCCTGGCCCGGGTCGCCTACGGACTCGGTGCGGAGCTGGGCACCGCACCGCCCTGCGACCCGCTCGGCATCGACGCCGCGGCGCTGGTCGACTGGGCGCTGACCCTCCCGCACGGCGTTCCCACGCTGATCCACCTGCTGGCGGCCGCGCCGGGCGGAGTGGACCCCGCCGATCTGGTGTCCATGAAGGCCGAAGGACACCAGCTGGCCCCCGACCGCTGGCTGCTGTGCGGCGAGCACGAGGCCCTGCTCGCGCTGCTCGAAGCCCAGCCCGCCGAGGTGGCGAAGGAGTTCGCGGACGCGGCCCGCAAGGAGGCGGTGGGGACCGACCTGACGGCGACCGTGCCGAGGCAGGTGGTCGACGACCTGGAGTCCCTGCTCCTCAACCTGCCCCGGCTGCCCCGGCTGCTGGGCGCGGTCGAGCGCGCCGCCGCGGCGGCCGGTGACGGTTCCTACGCCGAGGCGCTGCGGCTGTGGTCGGACGCGTGCGCGCAGCGCCTCGGCGGCGATCTGCCGGTCGTCCTGGCCGACCGGCGTGAGACCCTCGGCGAACAGGCAGCGGCCGCCGGAACGGGGGCCGTGGACGAACGGGTGCAGATCCGGCTCTCCGTGCCGTCCGGACCCGCCGGGCAGCGTACGTACCAGGTGTGGACGCACGGGGCCTCGGGCGCGGAGTCCGTCGAGGTCCGGGACGCGCCGGTTGAGCCGGCCGAGATCGAGCGCGCGGTGGAGACGATCCTGGACCGGCACGGGCGGGTGCACAGCACCCCGGTGGAGTTCTTCCTGGACGCCCGCGATCTCGAACTGGACGTCCACCGCTGGAAGATCGGGGCCGACGGCCCCTTCACCCGCTCGCTGGGCGCCGAGTTCCCGGTCGCCGTCCGCTGCACCGAGCACCGCTCCTCCCGGCGGGAACACCTCTGGCTCGGCCGCTGGGAGCAGGTGGCGGGCGCCCGGACCGGGGACCTGCACCGGCTCCCCGGCGACCTGCCCACGATGACGGCCGCCCACGGCTGTGTGAGCGCCCGGGAGGACGCGCCGGGCGTCGTCGTGGCCGCCGCCTCCCCGAACGCGGCCCCGCGCACGGATGTCTTCACCGCCTGCGTCTTCGGCGGCGTCCCCGTGATCGTCTGGTGCGGTCACGACGAACCGGAGCGCGGGGACGAGGAGTTGAAGGAACTCCTGACGGACTGTCCGCTGACGGAACTGCCCGCCCGGTTGCGTAGGCTGCGAGCGGACTGCGACGGCGACGACACGCACCCGCGCGGCGGGCTGGCCCTCCTCTGGGACGACCCGGAGCGGCAGCTGCCCCGTCGCCTCGATCTGTCCGCACCATGAGAAGCACGAGAAGAGGAAACCGATGAGCACCGACTGGCGGCTCTTCCGTGGAGGCGACGTCGAACCGCATCCCGTCACCGCGTGGCCCGCGCCACCGCCGTGGCGGACCTTCAGCGGCGGCGAGAGCCCGGAGGAGACCGAGAAGCCGGCGCCCGGGCAGCCCCGCCGGCGGTACGTGATCTCCGAGACCGACCGCGACATCGTCAACACCGCCCTCCACCTCCATCGCCCGCTGCTCGTCACCGGCCGCCCCGGCACCGGCAAGTCCACGCTCGCCCGGGCCGTCGCCCGCGAACTCTGCCTGGGCGAGGTCCTGCACTGGCCGGTCAACAGCCGTTCCACCCTGGCCGAGGGGCTGTACCGCTACGACGCGGTCGGCCGGCTCAGGGACGCCTCCCTGCGCGGCGGCACCGGCGACGGGGACACCGCCGAGCCCGACATCGGCGACTACCTCCGGCTCGGCCCGCTCGGCACCGCGCTCCTGCCGAGCGGCGACCCGAGGGTGCTGCTCATCGACGAGCTGGACAAGGGCGATGTCGACCTGCCCAACGACCTGCTCACCGTGTTCGAGGAGGGGACCTACGAGATCCCCGAACTGGCCCGGCTCAAGGGCGAGTCGGCGCAGGTCCGGGTCGCCGGCCCGGGCGACGTCCGGGCCACCGTCACCGACGGCCGGGTCACCTGCCGCACCTTCCCCGTCGTGGTCATCACCAGCAACGGCGAACGCGACTTCCCGCCCGCCTTCCTGCGCCGCTGCGTCCGCCTGGACCTCAAGCAGCCGGACGCCGACCAGCTGCGCTCCATCGTCGGCATGCACCTCGGCACGGCCGCCGCGACGCAGGCCGAGCGGCTGATCGAGGAGTTCCTGCGGCTGCGCGACACCCAGGCGCACGACCTGGCGACCGACCAGCTGCTCAACGCCGTCCATCTGCGGGTCTCGGGCGCGGCGATGGACTTCGACAAGCTGCGCGACACGGTGTTCCGCTCGCTCGGGGACCTGGGCGCCTGATGTTCGACCGGCTCACTGCCCTCCTCGGCCGCGCCGGAGTGGACCTGTCCACCGAGGAGCTGCTCGACGTCCTGTGGATCGCCGAGGTGCGGCGGCGGGGCGAGCCGGGGCACGAGCCGCCGCCCGGACCCGTGCCGGACGCCCGCCCGGTCCGCGCCCTCGAACCCGAGGAGCAGACCCGCGACTACGGCTCCCGCCGGTCCGGCCACGACTTCCCGGTGCCCGAACCCGAACCGGAACGCGTCGAACCGCAGGGCCTGTACGCTCCCGCGGCCACTGGCTCCGCGACGGGCCGGTCCGCGCGCGCGGTCGGTGTGACCGGGGTGCGGTCCCTGGAGTCGCAGCGCGCCCTGAACCGGGCGATGCGCCCGCTGCGCCGCACGGTCGGCTCCCGCACCGACCTGGTGCTCGACGAGGCGGCGACCGTCGAGCGGATGGCCGAGACCTCCCTGCCCGAACCCGTTCTGCGGCCCCGGCCCGAACGCTGGCTGAGCGCCGTCCTCGTGGTCGACGACGGCCCCTCCATGGTGCTCTGGCAGCGCTACGCGGCCGAGATCCGCGCCCTGCTGGAGAGCCAGGGAGCCTTCCACGACCTCCGCGTCCACGGCCTCGACAGCTCCGGCGGCCCCGGCCCGCTGCTGCACGCCCGCCCCTTCGCCCCCGGCCCCCGCACCCAGGCCGCCCTGCGGACCGACCCGGTGCGCCCCACCCCGGTCCTGGTGCTCTCCGACATGGTGGGACCCGCCTGGCACTCCGGCGCCGTCCCCGCGCTGCTGCGGAGCTGGGGGCGGCAGGCCCCCGTCACGATCATCCAGCCGCTGCCCGAACGGATGTGGCCCGCCCCCGGCGGCCACCCGGCCGAACGCCTCCTGGTCCGCTCCCGCCACCCGGCCGCCCCCAGCCGTGCCCTGCGCGTCACCCACCCCGTGCTGCCGCCCGAGCTGGTGTCCTACGGCGGCACGCCCGTCCCGGTCCTGGAGGCCGTCGAGGGCCGGCTCGCCCCGTGGGTCTCGCTGCTCACCGAGGGCGACAGCCGCGCCGCGCTGCCGGTGCTGATGATCCCCGACACAGGCCCCGAGCCCGCGGCGCGGGTGCCTGCGGAGAGCACGGCACCCCCGCCCCCGCCCTCGCCCTCGCCCGAGGAGCGGTTCCGCCGCTTCCGGGAGGCCGCCTCTCCGGAGGGCCGGCGGCTGGCCGGCGCCCTGGCCTCGGTCACCCCGCTCACCCTGCCCGTCATGCGCCTGGTCCACGAGGCCCACCGCACCGCCGGAGGCACCTTCCACCGCGCCCAGCTCGCGGAGGTCTTCCTCGGCGGCCTGCTGCGCCGCTCCGGGCGGAGCGCGACGGGCGACGGTGCCGAATACGCCTTCCTGCCCGGCGTCGCGGACCTGCTCCTCGACACCGTCCGCACGTCGGTGGCTCTGGACACCGCCGACCGGGTCGGCGCGTACCTGCTGGAACGCAGCGGCGCGGGGCCCGAGTTCCGTGCCCGGCTCTCCGGCGACGGCTCCGACGCCACGACGAGCCTGCCCGACCACGCCGGCCCCTTCGCCGCCGCCTCCCCGGAACTGCTGCGCCGCCTCGGCCTCGCGGACGGCGCGGGGACCGACCCGCGCCCCGAACCACGCCCGACGGACGCTCCGGAGCCGGAGCCGGCCCCCGCCGAGGAGCAGGAGGCCGACGGGCCGGTGGGACCGGCGGAGCTGTTCGTGATGGAGGAGATGGCGCCCGCTCTGGTGGCGTTCGCGCGGCGGGTGCTGGAGGATCCGGCGGTCCCGGGGGTGGTGGTGCGTGAGGCCGACCCCATCGTGGACCTCGCCGAGAGCTGGCAGCCGGGCTTCGGATGGAACCCGGTCACACATGTCGCGAGCCTGGGCAGACGGCTCGTCGAGTGCCGCATGGCCGGACTCCGGGAAGAACTGACGCTGCTGATCCGCGAGTTGCTGACGGATCTGCGGACACGGACCGACCTGGTCACCCGGACCATGTGGGGCAACCTCGCCATCGCGCTGAGCGGACTGGGCGAGACTGCCGAGGCGACGGACGAGCTGAGGGCCATCATCGCCATCGCAGCCGAGACCCACGGCCCCGACCACGACTACACCCTCAACGCCCGCCGTTTCCTCCAGGAGATGCTCTATGACGACGACTGCTACGCCGAGGCGGTCGAGGAGGGCACCGGCCTGCTGACGGCGTACCGGCGGCTGGACGCCGAGGAGTTCCGGTGGGAGTACACCCAGGTCCTGAAGTACCAGGCGTACGCCCTCCACCGGCTGGACCGGCCGCAGGAGGCGCAGGAGCTGCTGTCCCTGGTGCTCGCGCGGCAGTCGAGGCAGGAGGACCGGACCTCGCTCAACCTGAGACTCCACACCCGTTCCTGGTACGCGGCCACGCTCTCCGAGCAGGGGCACTACGCGGAGGCGGAGAGCGAACTGCGCGCCGGCCTCGTGGAACTGGAAGGGTCCGAAGGCGACGCCGAGGGGGCGGGCGTGATCAGGATCCTGGACGGTCTGGCCGACCTGCTCGACGACTTCGGACGGCACGAGGAGGCCGAGCCGTACCGCCGGGCGACCATCGAGGCCAGTCAGCGGTATTACGGAGCCGACCGGATGACCACGTTCCGGGCATGGCGGGACCTGATTGCGACGCTCCGCAGCCTGGAACGCTTTCCGGAGGCGCGCGACGAGGTCGATGCGCTGGAGCCGCGTGTCCTGGAGGCCTTGGGCGAGTACCACCGGGAGACCCTCTCCGTCCGCGAGATCCAGGCGCTCATCCGTGGGGACCTGCACGAGTACGACGACGCGGTGGACCGGATGCACCGGGTGATCGAGCAGACGGAGAGCCTGGGACCGAGCGAGCGGCGGGCGGCGCTCGGCTTCCGTCACGACCTGGGGGCCGTGCTGCACGCGGCGGGGCGGTCCGAGGAGGCGGAGCAGCTGTTGCGCGTACTCCTGGCGGACATGTGCGAGCAGCTGGGCCCGGAGCATGTCTTCACCGGGCTGGGGCGCTATCACCTGGCTCATGTGCTGATGTCCCTGGACCGTGACGAGGAGGCGCTCGCCCTCTTCCAGGAGCTGCTCGTCATCGAGGAACGCACCCTGCCCGAGTGGAGCCTGTCCACGGCGAAGACACGGCAGCGGATGGCGACGGTTCTCACAAACCTCGGACGGCACGAGGAGGCGGCCGGACAACTGGGTCTCGCGTGGGCCGCGCACGTGCGCGCCATGGGACCGGACGCCCTGCCGGCGCTGTCCGTCGGGCACCGCTACGGCGTTGCCCTGACGGCCGTCGGCCGCCACCGGGAAGCCGTCGACGTCCTCACCACCGTCGTCGGGGGACGCCGCACCCGGCGCGGCGAGGCCCACCCCGACACCCTCCGCTCCCGCCAGCGTCTGGGCGACGCGCTCGCCGCCCAGGGGCTGGCGGACCGGGCCCGCGCCGAGTGGACGGAGGTCCGGGACAACGCGTCCGCCGAGCTGGGGGAGGACCACGAGATCGTGCGTACGGCCAACGAGTCCCTGGCGGCACTGGGTGCCCCGCCCGCTCCACCGCTCAGATGAGCGCGCAATGACGTCGATTCGCGCCCGATTCGCTGCCTGGCCCCGCCTTCGCATCGCATCGAGGGCTCACGTGTGGCCGTAAGTGACGGCAGTGGCACCGTACGCTGCCCGTCAGGTGTCCGGATGGCGACATCTGAGCGCCGCCTCCGGCGTGATCCTCGCCACGTCTGATGATCCAGACGCTCACATGAGCATCCATCTCAGGGGTGCACTTCTCAAATGACGGCACTGCGTGCCAAGGGGTCGAACTTTGATCGATCGACGCTTCCCTTACGTACCGTTGCCAAAGGCGGCGTATCCAATCGCTGTACGTCACCATTGGTTCAAGAAGTAAACGCTTGAGCTCGCCGGGGCGCCGACTCGCGCCACTTTCGATCTGCTGGCGGACGGGTGGTTGAGGCCTCACGACGCGCAGGCGCACATACCCAGACACCTTCGATCTGGGTATGTTCCTCGCCGTCAGGGCAGCCACCGCGTCGTCGAGGAGTCGAGACCCGTGTCGGAAAACGAAGACCTTCAGAAGTTCGTCTACGACTTCACCGAGGGCAACAAGGAACTGAAGGACCTTCTCGGCGGGAAGGGTGCGAACCTCGCCGAGATGACCAACCTCGGGCTTCCGGTTCCTCCGGGTTTCACCATCACCACCGAGGCCTGCAAGGTCTACCTCGACAGCGGCGACGAGCCGGCCGCGCTGCGCGACGAGGTGAGTGCGCACCTCGACGCCCTTGAGGCGCGGATGGGCAAGAAGCTCGGCCAGGCCGACGACCCGCTGCTGGTGTCCGTCCGCTCCGGTGCCAAGTTCTCGATGCCCGGCATGATGGACACGGTCCTCAACATCGGCCTCTCCGACGCCTCCGTCGTCGGCCTCGTCGCCCAGTCCGGCGACGAGCGGTTCGCGTGGGACTCCTACCGCCGCCTGATCCAGATGTTCGGCAAGACCGTCCTCGGGGTCGACGGCGACCTCTTCGAGGAGGCGCTGGAGGCCGCCAAGGAGGCCAAGGGCGTCACCGTCGACGTGGACCTCGACGCGGGCGACCTGAAGAAGCTGGTCAAGCAGTTCAAGAAGATCGTCACGCGGGACGCCGGGCGCGACTTCCCCCAGGACGCGCGCGAGCAGATGGACCTGGCCATAAAGGCGGTCTTCGACTCGTGGAACACCGACCGGGCCAAGCTCTACCGCCGCCAGGAGCGCATCCCCGGCGACCTCGGCACCGCCGTCAACGTCTGCTCGATGGTCTTCGGCAACCTCGGCCCGGACTCCGGCACCGGTGTCGCCTTCACCCGTGACCCCGCCAGCGGCCACCAGGGCGTGTACGGCGACTACCTGCAGAACGCGCAGGGCGAGGACGTCGTCGCGGGTATCCGCAACACCGTGCCGCTCGCCGAGCTGGAGTCCATCGACAAGAAGTCGTACGACCAGCTGATGCAGATCATGGAGACGCTGGAGACCCACTACAAGGACCTCTGCGACATCGAGTTCACCATCGAGCGCGGTCAGCTGTGGATGCTCCAGACCCGGGTCGGAAAGCGCACCGCCGGTGCCGCCTTCCGGATCGCCACCCAGCTCGTGGACCAGGGACTCATCGACGAGGCCGAGGCGCTCCAGCGCGTCAACGGCGCACAGCTCGCGCAGCTGATGTTCCCGCGCTTCGACGACGAGGCGAAGACCGAGCGGCTGGGCCGCGGCATCGCCGCGTCGCCGGGCGCCGCGGTCGGCAAGGCCGTCTTCGACTCGTACACCGCCGTCAAGTGGTCCCGCTCCGGCGAGAAGGTCATCCTCATCCGCCGTGAGACCAACCCGGACGACCTCGACGGCATGATCGCAGCCGAGGGCATCCTGACCTCGCGCGGCGGCAAGACCTCGCACGCGGCCGTCGTCGCCCGCGGCATGGGCAAGACCTGTGTCTGTGGCGCCGAGGACCTGGAGGTCGACACCAAGCGCCGCCGGATGACGGTGGGCGGGCGGGTCGTCGAGGAGGGCGACGTCGTCTCCATCGACGGCTCGACCGGCAAGGTGTACCTCGGTGAGGTACCCGTCGTACCGTCGCCGGTCGTCGAGTACTTCGAGGGCCGGATGCACGCGGGCGCCGACGACGCCGACGAGCTGGTCGCCGCCGTGCACCGGATCATGGCGTACGCGGACCGGGTGCGCCGGCTGCGGGTGCGGGCCAACGCGGACAACGCGGAGGACGCCCTGCGGGCCCGCCGCTTCGGCGCCCAGGGCATCGGGCTGTGCCGCACCGAGCACATGTTCCTCGGCGAGCGCCGCGAGATGGTCGAGAAGCTGATCCTGGCCGACACCGACCAGGAGCGCGAGACGGCCCTGGAGCAGCTGCTGCCGCTCCAGAAGGCCGACTTCATCGAGCTCTTCGAGGCGATGGACGGACTGCCCGTCACCGTACGGCTGCTGGACCCGCCGCTGCACGAGTTCCTGCCCGACATCACCGAGCTCTCGGTCCGCGTCGCGCTCGCGGAGTCCCGCAAGGACGCCAACGAGAACGACCTGCGGCTGTTGCAGGCCGTGCACAAGCTGCACGAGCAGAACCCGATGCTCGGCCTGCGCGGGGTCCGGCTCGGCCTGGTCATCCCCGGCCTGTTCGCGATGCAGGTGCGGGCGATCGCCGAGGCGGCCGCCGAGCGCAAGAACGCCAAGGGTGACCCGCGCGCCGAGATCATGATCCCGCTCGTTGGTACGGTCCAGGAGCTGGAGATCGTCCGCGAGGAGGCCGACCGCGTCATCGCCGAGGTCCAGGCCGCCACGGGCACGAACCTCAAGCTGAAGATCGGCACGATGATCGAGCTTCCGCGTGCCGCGCTCACCGCAGGCCAGATCGCCGAGGCCGCCGAGTTCTTCTCCTTCGGCACCAACGACCTGACGCAGACGGTGTGGGGCTTCTCCCGCGACGACGTGGAGGCCTCGTTCTTCACCGCGTACCTGGAGAAGGGCATCTTCGGGGTGTCGCCGTTCGAGACGATCGACAAGGACGGCGTGGGTTCGCTGGTACGCAGCGCGGTAGCGGCCGGCAAGGCCACCCGTCCCGACCTGAAGCTCGGCGTCTGCGGCGAGCACGGCGGCGACCCGGAGTCGGTGCACTTCTTCCACGAGGTGGGACTGGACTACGTCTCCTGCTCGCCCTTCCGCATTCCGGTGGCCCGCCTTGAGGCGGGCCGGGCGGCAGCGGAATCGAAGGGCAGCGACAGCCGCTGAGGCGGCAGGGCCACTGATTCCGCGGGCTGCGGCCGGACCGGGCGACCCTCACCGGCCGGGCGGCGGCCGCGGAATTCCCTGAGGCGGCGGCACCCTGTGCGGGGGTGCCGCCGCCTCGCCATGTGTACGGCCCCGGACCTTCATGT
Source organism: Streptomyces sp. NPDC091416 (assembly GCF_044756845.1). Classification (NCBI taxonomy): domain Bacteria; kingdom Bacillati; phylum Actinomycetota; class Actinomycetes; order Kitasatosporales; family Streptomycetaceae; genus Streptomyces; species Streptomyces sp. NPDC091416. The sequence goes on along the minus strand of NZ_JBIVTU010000002.1, from coordinate 279,435 downwards.
GTACGGACCCCGGCCATCGTGTGCGTGGACCCCAGCGGTCAGGTACGCGAACCCCGGGGGAATGCGAGCGCTTACTGTAATGTCCGCGTCACTTCGTTGCGTCGTTTAATGCGCAAAGAGAATGGGCCGGAACGGGACCGGGGTGCGGTCCATGGATCCCCATCCACGGACCGCACCCGGCTTACCCCCGTCGAGTGCGGAGCCGCACCGTCGCCAACCGCCGCCGAACGAGCAAAACCCCCCACGGCCTTCACTCGCTCTTCCGGTGGCTTCGGAATCGCACCCGACGTCGTACAGCCTTTCGGGTGACGGCGGGTCGGGGCGAGACGTTTCACCTCTGGCCGAAACCCCGTGGTGACGTGTAGTAACTCTTCGCATACCCTGGCGCGGGGGCAATTGCAGGTGCAAGGGGTGGGGGTTCGGTGCTGCGTATCCATGTCTCCGGGTGGGACCTTTCCAAGGTGCGGATGGCCACCGGGCCGGACGCATTATGGGAGACCATTCTCAGCTTTCACCGACTGAGGGACCGGCGGGCTTCCACGGTGTTCGGGAAATGGCGCTCGGAAGCGCGAACGCGGTTGAATGGTGAAGTACGTCTGCTGTCCGCCGTGGTTCCACCGCGCGGCTATTTCCCGGACTTCCTGACGCCTTCTCGGGAAGGCGCCGAACCGATGGACTTCACCACCGGAATGGAAGCCCTGCGCGACACCCCGCCCGAGCGCCTCCGGGCCGAACTGGCGTTGCTGGGAGCCCAGGCGGCCGCCGGCGGCCGCGGCGCGGTCAGGCAGGCGGTCCGGCCCGTGGCGCCGGACGCGCTGGGCGAGGGCCGGGCCGAGCCCCTGGGCCGGCTCATCGGCGTGCTGCGCGCCTACCACCGGGCCGCCGTCGAGCCGTACTGGCCGCACATCCAGGCCAGCGTCGAGGCCGACCGTGCCCTGCGCGGCCGCGCACTCCTGGACGGCGGCGCCGACGAGCTGCTCGCCTCGCTCCCGCCGGTGATCCGCTGGCGGGCCCCCGTACTGGAGGCGGACTACCCGGTCGACCGGGATCTCCATCTGGACGGCCGCGGCCTGCTCCTCCAGCCGTCGTTCTTCTGCCGCGGGACTCCGGTCGTCTACCGTGACCCGCTGCTCCCGCCGGTGCTCGTCTACCCCGTCACCCACGCCGCCGCCCCGGTCTTCGCCGAACCGGGCCCCTGGCTCGGCCGGCTGCTCGGGAACACCCGATCGACGGTCCTGCGGGTCATCGGCGACGGCTGCACGACCAGCGAACTCGCCCGCCGAGCCGGAGTGTCCCTCGCCTCGGCCAGCCAGCACGCCTGTGTGCTGCGCGAGGCGGGCCTGGTCCACACCCTGCGCCACGGCAGCTCGGTCCTGCACACGCTCACCCCGCTGGGCGGCTCGCTGCTGCGGGGCGGTGCGCCGCTCGCCGTCTCCTGAGCCCCGGCCCTCCGCTCCGGCCCGGAGGTTTTCCGTCCGGCGCCGCGCGGGAAGGATTTTTCGTCCGGCGCCGATGAGTTCCCGGCGGTCCCGGCGTCTACCTGTCATCACGCGTTCGAGCAACGCACCGGGACACCACCGAGAGAGCGGGACGGCCATGCCTCAGATGATCTTCGTGAACCTGCCGGTCAAGGACCTCGAGACGACCAAGGGCTTCTTCGGCAAGCTGGGTTACTCCTTCAACCCGCAGTTCAGCGACGAGCACACCGCCTGTCTCGTCATCAGCGACACGATCTTCGCCATGCTCCTGGAGGAGCCGCGCTTCAAGGACTTCACCAAGAAGGAGATCACGGACGCCTCGACGCACACCGAGGTGATCCTGGCGCTGAGCGCCGAGAGCCGGGAGAAGGTGGACGAGCTGGCGGACACGGCACTCGCCTCCGGCGGATCGCCCGCCAACGAGACCCAGGACCTCGGCTTCATGTACGGCCGCTCCTTCCAGGACCCCGACCACCACATCTGGGAGGTCGTCTGGATGGACCCGGCGGCCGTCGAGGCCGGCGGCCAGCCCGCCTGATGCCCGGGGAGGCAGCCGCGCGGCGCCGGTGCGGACGCCGCGCGGCCGGGGTTCGGGCGGTCAGCCGCGGAACGGCCCCGTGACCTCGTACGTGATGCCGCCGGACGAGCTTCCGCTCGTGCCGCGCTGCGAGGAGAAGTAGAGCCGGGTGCCGTCCGGGGAGAACGCCGGGCCGGTGATCTCCGAGCCGGGCTGGCCGCTGATCCGCAGGAACGGGGCGACCGTGTCGTCCGGGGTGATCAGGCAGATCTCCATGTTCCCGCCGTCCTCGGCGACGTAGAGGTCACCCGACGCGGACCGGGTGACGTTGTCGACGCCCGTCAGCGGGGCGCTGCCGCCGGTGACCAGGGAGTCGTCGTAGACGAGCGAGATGCTGGACGCGTTCGCGTCGTACGCCCACACCCGGTTGTCGCCCTTGGTGGTGAACCAGCAGGTGCCCGCCGCGTAGAAGCAGCCCTCGCCGCCGTTGAACACCTTGGCGCCGGAGACCTGGTAGCGGGTCAGCGTGGGCGAGCCGTCCGGGTCGGGGACCGTTGCCCAGGTCACCGGGCCCGAGGTGCCGGTGCCGGCCACCAGGACCTGGAGGGTGCCGGAGGACAGGTTGCCCCAGGTGGTGGGGCGGAAGCGGTAGAAGCGGCCGTCCGTCTCGTCCTCGGTGAGGTAGACGTACCCGTGGTCCGGGTCGGCCGCCGCGGCCTCGTGCTTGAACCGGCCCAGCGCCGGGCGCTGCACGGCGGCGTTCACGCCCCACGGGTCGGTCTCGTAGACGAATCCGCGGCTGACCTCCTCGCAGGACAGCCAGGTGTTCCACGGCGTGCGGCCGCCCGCGCAGTTGTTGTTGGTGCCGGACAGGATCCGGGAGGCGGAGGTGATGGTTCCGGAGGAGTTGAAGCGCACCGCGCTCGCCCCGCCGCCGCTGCCGGAGGAGACCTCGGCGTTGGAGACGTAGATCCAGCCGCTGCCGTCGGCGAACGTGGCGCCCCCGTCGGGCGCGCTGTGCCAGGCGTACGAGGTGCCGGGGACGGTCTGCCCCGAGCGGGCCACGATCCTGCTGGTGAAGCCGCTCGGCAGCAGGATGCCGTTGCCGTTGGCGGCCTGCAGCGCGCCGTACGGGCCGGTGGCCGGCTGGGCGGGGCCGGCGAAGGCGGCACCCCGCCACAGGGTGCCGCCGAAGGCCGCAGCCGAGCCGCCGATCACCGCTGTGCGCAAGAAGGTCCGACGTTCCACGATCACTCCACGGGTGACGTGAGGGCCCGCCGGTCCGGTCGGCCCGGCGGGTCGAACGTCAGGACAGTAGAGGGACGCAGTTGACGGAGCGTCAACGCGTGGTGAACGGCCCGTGATCAGTCTGTCCGGGCCGTTCCCGGGCTCGTCCCGGTCCCGTCAGGCCGCGCGGACCTCGAAGACCGGCACCGAGACCTCGTCGTCGTCCAGGCAGGCGCCCGTCGCCAGGTCGAAGCGCTGCTTCAGGAGCGGGGAGGAGACGAACGGCTGTCCGCCCTCCGAACCGACCAGCCCGCGCGACAGGACGTACGCGCCGGTGAACGGGTCGCGGTTGTCGATCGCGTACGTGCGTCCCGTCCGGTCCACGAACAGCGCGACCTGCCGGCCGTCCGGGAGGAGCGCGGCGACTCCGCGGCCCGGCGTCAGCAGCGAGCGATCGCAGACGGTGAGCCAGTCGTCCCCGGCCGCGAGCCGGATGACCAGGGTGTCCTGCGCGGTCTCCGTCGTCCCGTTCATCGTCTGGGTCGTCATCAGGAGGCGGTCCCTTCAAGAGTGCGGATGGCGAGAACCGGGCCGGCGAGGATGTCCAGGTCGGGCTTGACCTGGTCGCGTTCCGGGACGAACTTCACCGACGGGTCGGGCGCGTCGGGTGCGTTGACGAAGGTCACGAAGCGGCGCAGCCGCTCCGGGTCGTTGATGGTCTCGGCCCACTCGTCGCGGTAGCCGCGGACGTGATCGGCCATCAGCCGCTCCAGCTCGTCGCAGAGCCCGAGCGAGTCGTGGACGACGACGTCCCGCACGTGCTCCAGGCCGCCCTCGATCCGGTCCAGCCAGGTCGAGGTGCGCTCCAGCCGGTCGGCGGTGCGGATGTAGAACATCAGGAACCGGTCGATGAGGCGGACCAGTTCGGCGTCGGACATGTCCTGGGCGAGCAGGTCCGCGTGGCGCGGCGTGGCGCCGCCGTTGCCGCCCACGTAGAGGTTCCAGCCGCCGGCCGTGGCGATGATCCCGAAGTCCTTGCCGCGCGCCTCCGCGCATTCACGGGCGCATCCGGAGACCGCCGACTTCAGCTTGTGCGGAGAGCGCAGGCCCCGGTAGCGCAGTTCCAGGTCGATCGCCATCTTCACGGAGTCCTGGACGCCGTAGCGGCACCAGGTCTGCCCCACACAGGACTTGACCGTCCGCAGCGACTTCCCGTACGCGTGCCCCGACTCGAAGCCCGCGTCGACCAGCCGGGTCCAGATCAGTGGCAGCTGATCGACGCGGGCGCCGAACAGGTCGATCCGCTGACCGCCGGTGATCTTGGTGTAGAGGCCGAAGTCCCGGGCCACCTCGCCGATCACGATCAGTTTCTCCGGCGTGATCTCACCGCCGGGGATGCGCGGCACGATCGAGTACGAACCGTTGCGCTGGAGGTTGGCCAGGAAGTGGTCGTTGGTGTCCTGGAGGGCCGCCTGCTCGCCGTCCAGGACATAGCCGCTCGCGCCGACCGTGGGCGCCAGCGAGGCGATGATCGAGCCGATCGTGGGCTTGCAGACCTCGCAGCCCTCGCCCCCGCGCGCCGCCTCGCGGCCGTGCGAGTCGAGCAGCTCGGCGTACGACGTGATCTCCAGGGCGCGGACGATCTCGTACAGCTCGCTGCGGGTGTACGAGAAGCAGCCGCACAGGCCCTTGTCCTGGCTCTGCGGCAGCAGCTGGCCGATGACCTTGACGCAACTGCCGCAGCCCGTACCGGCCTTGGTGCACTTCTTCACCTCGGGCAGTGTGGTGTGCTCGCAGATCGCGCCCTTGGTGACGTTGTGGCAGGAACAGATCACGGCCTCGTCGGGCAGCGAGGAGGGACCGAGGGTGACCGGCCCGCCCGCGCCGGCCGGCAGGACCAGCTGCTCGGGGGCGACCGGCAGGACCGTGCCCGTCATCGGGCGCAGCGTGCCGTACTGGTCGGCGTCCCCGACGAGCACCCCGCCGAGCAGCGTGCCGTCCTGGCCGATCACCAGCTTCTTGTAGACGCCGGAGCGGGAGTCCGCGTACACGACGTCCAGGCAGCCCTCGGCGGTCCCGTGCGCGTCACCGAAGGACGCGACGTCCACACCGAGCAGCTTCAGCTTCGTCGACAGGTCGGCTCCGGTGAACGACGCCTCCTTGCCCGCGATCACCTCGGCGGCCGTCTGCGCCATCTCGTAGCCGGGCGCCACCAGGCCGTACACCCGGCCGTCGGAGGCCAGCGCGCACTCGCCGATCGCGAAGACCGCCGGGTCGGAGGTCCGGCACTCCTCGTCGACGATGATGCCGCCGCGCTGCCCGACCGCCAGTCCGCAGTCCCGGGCCAGCTGGTCGCGGGGCCTGACACCGGCCGAGAAGACCACCAGATCCGTGGCGAGCGAGGAGCCGTCGGAGAGCGACATCCCGTTCACCGCGCCGTCCTCGCCCGCGGTGACCTCCTGGGTGCCGACGCCCGTGTGGACGGTCAGGCCCATGTTCTCGATGGTGCGCAGCAGCGCGGCGCCGCCGCCCTCGTCGACCTGGACGGGCATCAGCCGGGGCGCGAACTCCACCACGTGGGTGTCGAGTCCGAGCCCCTTCAGCGCACCCGCCGCCTCCAGGCCGAGGAGCCCGCCGCCGACGACCGCGCCGGTCGTCGCCGTCTTCGCGTACTCCTCGATCGCGAGCAGGTCCTCGATCGTGCGGTAGACGAAACAGCCCTCGGCGTCCTTGCCCGGGACGGGCGGGACGAACGGGTAGGAGCCGGTGGCCAGCACCAGCGTGTCGTAGCGGAAGGTCTCGCCGGAGCGGGCGGTGACCGTGCGCGCCTCGCGGTCCAGGGACTCGGCGGGGTCGCCGATCCGCAGCTCGAAGCCGTGCTGCTCCATGAAGCCCTGCTCGACCAGCGACAGGTCCTCGGGTGTCTTCCCTGAGAAGTACGAGGTCAGCTGCACCCGGTCGTAGGCGGGGCGGGGCTCCTCGCACAGGACGACGACCCGGGCGGTGCCGGCGGCGGCCGTCAGCCCGCGGTCGGCGAGGGCCTCCAGGAATCGCTGGCCGACCATTCCGTGCCCGACGACCACGATGGTCGGCACGGCTGCAGCGGTGGAGGTGTGGGCGGTCGGGAACGTGGACACCGGCATCTCAGAAGCCTCCGTCGTTGGTGAGCAGGTGGAGCAGGGACGTTTCGGCGGGGAGCGGTGCGTCGTCCTGCCAGGTGCGGGCCAGGGTGCCGACCGCGGCGAGATCGCCGAGCAGCACACCGCCCGCCAGCCGGTCGCCGCGGACGACGACCGTGCGGTACGCGCCCCGGGTGGCGTCCGCCAGCCGGATCACGTCGTCGCCGGGCAGCGGCCGGGAGTCGCCGAAGGCGGCGAGATCGAGCGACCCGGTAGCGGGGTCGGCCGGGCCGTTGAGCGTCAGCCGGGTCAGGGCCCGGGTGCCTTCGTAACGCGCCGCCCGGCCCGCCAGCACCTCGGCGAGCACATCGGCCTGCTCCAGCGCCGGGCCCGCGAGCCCGTACACGGTGGAGCGGTGCTCGGCGCAGTCGCCCACGGCGTGGATGTACGGATCGGAGGTGCGCAGCTCGTCGTCGACGACGACACCCTTGCGGACCTCCAGACCGGCCGCCTGGGCGAGGCCCGTCCGGGGACGCACCCCGCAGGCCAGCACGGTGATCTCGGCCGCCAGCTCGTATCCGTCGGCGAGCTCCACGGCCCGGACCGCACCGTCGGCGCAGCGCAGCCCGCGGACCCGGCACTCGGTGTGCACCTCGACGCCGAGGGCCTCCAGATGGCTCCGGAGCAGCCGGGCCGACTCCGCGTCCAGCTGCCGCTCCATGAGGTGCTCGCCCTGGTGGGCCAGCACCACCTGGGCGCCGCACTCGGCCAGCGCCCGGGCCGCCGACACGCCCAGGAGGCCGCCGCCGATGACGACCGCGCTCACCCCCGGCCGCACCGAGGCGCGCAGCGCCAGGCAGTCGTCGAGGGTGCGGAAGGCGTGCACCCCGTCCGGCAACGTGTTCCCGAGCCCGCGCAGCGGCGGGAGCACCGGGTTGGAGCCGGTCGCCAGCACCAGCCGCCCGTACCGCACGACGCTTCCGTCGTTGCAGTGCACCAGCCGGTCGTCCCGGTCGATCCGCACCACCCGGACCCCGCGCCTGACCTCGGCAGGGGGAAGGGCGATCACGTCCGCCGGATAGCGCCCGGCCAGCACCTCGGCCAGCAGCACCCGGTTGTAGGGGGCGTGCGTCTCCTCGCCGATGACGGTGACATCGGGCACCCGGGCGGCCAGGCGTGCGCCCGCCATCCCGGCGCCGATCACCACCACCCGCGCCGTGTTCTCCGTCCGTGTCCTCATGACAGGAAGCGTGACCTGGGGGTGTTACCCGTCCGGATCCCCGCTGTTTCCCGGGAGGAACCTTGCGCTCAGCGCCTGCGGGGTGTGTCTGTGAGGGCCGGGTGACGGCGGCAACCTCAGAGGCGGCTCAAGAATCCGGCGGCGGTTGGACGTGGCACGTGCCGCTTCCTTAAGGTCGCGATCATGCCTGACATCACCCTGACCACCCTCGTCGTGCTCTGCCTCGCCGCAGCCGCGGCCGGCTGGATCGACGCCGTGGTCGGGGGCGGCGGACTCCTCCTGCTGCCCGCGCTGCTGCTCGGACTGCCGCACGTCCCGGCCGCCCAGATCCTCGGCACGAACAAGGCCGTCGCGATCGTCGGTACCTCGGGCGCCGCCGTCACCTACGCGCGCAAGGCGCCCGTGAAGGTCGGCACGGCGCTGCGGATCGGTCTGGCGGCGCTCGCCGGATCGATGACCGGCGCCTTCTTCGCCGCCGGGATCAGCAGCGACGTGCTGCGCCCGGTGATCATGGTGGTGCTGGTGGCCGTCGCCGCGTTCGTGATGCTGCGGCCCCAGTTCGGCAGGTCCGCCGAGGACGGCACGGCACCCCGGGTCACCCGGGCCCGCACCGTCACCGCGATCGTCCTGGTGGGCGGCGGCATCGGCCTGTACGACGGGCTGTTCGGGCCGGGCACCGGCACCTTCCTCGTGCTGGCGCTCACCGCGGTGCTCCACCTCGACCTGGTGACGGCCTCCGCCACCGCGAAGATCGTCAACGTCTGCACCAACGGCGGGGCTCTGGCGATGTTCGCGTACCAGGGCAACGTGATGTGGCAGCTGGCCGCGCTGATGGCGGTGTTCAACCTGGCGGGCGGCCTGTTCGGGGCGCGGATGGCGCTGCGCAAGGGCAGTGAGTTCGTCCGCGGGGTGCTGCTGGTGGTGGTCTTCTCGCTGGTCGCGAAGCTCGCCTTCGACCAGTGGCAGGCCTGACGGTCCGACCGGGGGCGGGTTTGAGGGCGCTGTCCGGGGCCGGCCTCAGCGCACGCCGGTGAGATGGGCGTACGCCACCACGTTGCCCTCGTAGCCGGTCGACGGCGAGAACCCGCCGCCGCAGGTGATCAGGCGCAGCGATGCGTGCTCCGAGGCCCCGTACACCCGCCGGTCGGGGAAGTCCTCGTTGGCGTACACCTCGATCGCGTCGACCGAGAAGACGGCGGTGCGGCCGTCCCGGCGGAGCACCTCGACGGTGCTGCCCTTCTTCATCGACCCCAGGTCGTAGAAGACGGACGGTCCCTGGGCGTTGTCGACGTGACCGGCGACGATCGCGGTGCCCTTGGCGCCGGGCGGCGGGCCGTCCTCGTACCAGCCGACGATGTCGGTGTTCTCGGCCGGCGGTACGTCGAGGCTGCCGTCCGGTCCGAGTCCGAGCCGCATCATCGGGGCGTCCACCCGGATGCCCGGGATCGTGATGCGGACGGGCGCGGAGGGCCGCAGCGGCTCGGCGACCGGTGATCCGGGCAGCAGTCCGGGGCCGGCGGCGAAGGCGTCGGCGGAGGCCGGGGCCGGCGGGGTCAGCTGGGTGCCGGCGCCGTTCCGGATCAGCCAGAGGCCGGCCAGCGCCGCGACGACGAGCAGCCAGCCCTTGGCCTTCTGGGACACGGTCGTCCTCCGGGGGAGAGAGTTTGGTCCCGTCCCGGTGGCGCGGGGCCACCGGGACGGAATCCGGGCGGTACGGAGAGGTGGAAGTCTCCGTCAGCTGCCGTCCTGCGTGCCGCTCGCCCGGCGACGCAGGAGCCAGGCTCCGCCTACGGCGGTCGCGGCGAGTACGCCGGCTCCCGCCGCGATCTGGGTGGTGTCCGGTCCGACGCTGCCGCCGACACCGGTCTTCACGTGCCCCGTGGGGGCGGTGGGCGCGGCCGAGGTGGGGCGGCCCGAGGGGTGCTCGTGTCCCGAGGGGGTCGGGCGCGGGGTGGGGCGCGCGGTGGGGCGCGCGGTGGGCGTGCCGCGTCCGGGGAGCGCGGGGGCGTCCGGAACGAGGGCCGAGCCGGAGGCCTCGGCCTCGTCGAGCCCGGTGGTGTCGTACTCCTCGGAGTCGTACAGGTCCGAGGGCAGACCGGCACCGGCGGGCGAGTCCTCGTCGGACAGCAGACCGGCACCGGCGGGGGAGTCCTCGGCGGAGGACACCGCGGCGCTGTCCTTGCCCGTGGTGCTCGTGGTGCCCGCGGCCTTCACCTCGATCTCCCCGGTGGCCCGCTTGCCGTTCTCGCAGGCCACGTCGATGCTGTACGGTCCCGGCGCGATCGTGCCCGGCACCTGGAACGAACCGGCCAGGACCTCTTCGAGCGTGGCCGGTGCCAGCGCGAACTCGGAGGCGTCCAGGGCGCTCGCGTCACCGGTGGCGCCGGTGTCGCTGCCGCAGGCGGTGGTGTTCACGGTGACCGTGGACCCGGGGGCGGCGCTCGCCGGACTGATCTCCAATGGCCCGAGCTCATCCCCGTACGCGGACGGGGCGGCGGCGCTGAGGCCGAGCGCGGCAGCGGCGAGGGCCGCGGCGGCGGTGCCGGTCACGAGGCGAACAGGACTGCGCATGGGGGGTTCCTCCGGAGCGGGGACGGCGCGGGCTGGTGTGTCCTGGTTCCGAGCTAACGGCCGTCCCGCCACCCATGCCTGTTGACGCCGGGTCAGCATTCACCCGTTCGGACCGGCGCCGCCTCCTTGCCACCCCGCATGCGCGCAGGTCACAGCGGTGATGGCGGGGTGCGGCCCCCGTCCTTCGGTGCCCGGTGCCGATCGGGTGATGCGCGCCGAAAGGAGGAGTGGCGTACGTCACATGCATGACCCGGGCGTCCGCGGGCACATGATGCACACCCCCCACGGGACGGTGAACGCAACCGCCCCGGCCACCGCTCTCACCGGGCCCACCCCCCCTGGGCCCGGTGGGGGCGGTTTCCTGTGTGCCCGGGCCTCCGTCAGCCGGGCGCGGTCGCGGACCAGGTGATGACGGGCGGCCGGACCCTCGCGCAGAGCGGCTGCCCCCGGGCGTCGGAGAGCGGCAGCCGGGCGGTGAGATGCCCGGAGCGCACGGCCGCTTCGAGGGTGTCCGCATCGATGTCGGCGAACATCAGCTTGGCCCGCCGGAACATGGAGAACAGCCCGTCCCCGTCGACCGTGCCCCACGACAGGTAGACGAACCGCCCGCCGAGCCGGTTCTGTACATACGGCCCGCTCACCTCGACACCGTCCGGGCCGGCGGCGGCGGTGCAGTCCAGGGTCCAGTGGGCGGCGGGGGCGTCGCCGGGGTGCAGCCCGAGGAGTTCATCGGGCCGGTCCTTGCGCTGGACGCCCACGTGGATGTTCTCGCGGCCGGCGAAGTCGCCACCGGGCGCGCAGTCGCGGCCGGGCAGGCGGGAGCCCTCGATGTGGATCTGCATGCGCGAAAGCGGTCCTTCGGTCGGGTGCTGAGCGGGTTTCCGTCGTCCATCCTCGCCGCCGGGACCGTACGGCGTCAGAGGATGTCCCGGGGGGCGGCCCCGTACGCCGCAGCCAGCCGCTTCATCAGCTCCTCGTCGACCGTGAACTCCGTGCCGTCGATCCGGGCGACCGGTGCCATGCCCTGCGAGTTCGTGACGAACGCCGACCGGTAGGCCCCCAGGCCGTCCAGGCCGACCGGCCGGCGCAGCGACGGGACCCCGGTGCCGGGCAACTCCTGTTCCAGCAGGGCCATGGTGATGCCCAGCAGGGCGGGGGCCTGCGGCCAGATGACCGAAGTGCCGTCCCAGAAACCGATGTTGGTGATCGCGCCCTCGGTCACGGCGCCGTCCGGCAGGGTCAGCAGCGCATCGTCGAAGCCGCTCCTTCGGGCGAGCTCCCCGTAGTACGTCTGGCCGAACTCGCCGGGACGCTTGAGGTGCGGCGCGGTGCGCGCGTACGGAACGGACTTCAGCCCGACCGGCCGCGGGTCCATCCGGGCCGGCCCGCGCACCGTGACCATGACGGTCGTCGAGGCGGCGCCCGGCGGCCGCATGCCCTGCACCCGCACCGAGGCGTCCGTCGCCCCCGCACTCCGCAGGGCGTGCCGGATCAGTTCCCGTACCGGGCCGCCGTCCAGAGGGAGTTCGAACAGCTCGCGGTTGGCGGAGTCCAGCCGCTCCAGATGCAGCCCCAGGCCCCGCACCCGGCCGTCCCTGACCTGCATGGCCGTGAAATGGCCGTAGCCGGAGAAGGCGGCCGTGCGCAGGTCGTCCTCGGTGGCCGGATGCCCGTCGAACTCGGCGTAGGGGAAGGGTGCGGCTCCTGGAGTCGTCATGCCGTCCACCGTATGCCGCCACGCGCGGCGGACGGACCGGCGGCGGCCGCTTGACCTCAACCATGGTTGACGTACGAACCTCTTCGCATGGACCTCACCACAGCCCGAACCACGGCCACCGCTCCGACCGGGACCGACCCTTCGACCGAGAACGATTCCCCGGCCGGGACCGCACCCCTGAACGTCGCGGTCATCCTCGCCAGCAACCGGGAGGGCCGGTTCGCGCCCGTCGTCGCCGACTGGTTCCGCGCCCGCGCGGACGGCCACCCCCACATCGGGACCGACCTGATCGACGTCGCCGAGCTCGACCTGCCGACCGCCCTCTCCCGCCGTCCCGGCCCCGAGGACCGGGCCGTGCTGGCCGAGGTCTCCGGCCGGCTGGCCGCCGCCGACGCGTTCGTCGTCATCACCCCGGAGTACAACCACTCCTACCCGGCCCCGCTCAAGAACCTCATCGACTGGCACTTCACCGAATGGCAGGCCAAACCGGTCGCCTTCGTCTCCTACGGCGGGGTCTCCGGCGGTCTGCGCGCGGTCGAGCACCTGCGGCAGGTCTTCGCCGAGCTGCACGCCGTCTCCATCCGCGACACCGTCTCCTTCCACAACGCCGGCGCACTCTTCGACGACGAGGGCAGGCACCGCGACCCGGTCGGCCCCGACGCGGCGGCGAAGTCGCTCCTGGACCAACTGGTCTGGTGGGGGCGGGCGCTGAAGGCTGCCAGAGCCGCCCATCCGTACGGCGGCTGACTGCGCGGAGCCTTCACCTGGCCGACAATCGGGAGCACGACCCCGCTGCCGATCCGAGGAGACCGAAGGTGACACCGCCCGCATGGCTGACCGTGCTGACCACGACGGACAGCGAGGAGAAGGCCCGGATCCTGGCGCAGGGCGCGGTGGAGGCCAGGCTCGCCGCCTGCGTCCAGATCTCCGCGCCCGTCACCTCGGTCTACCGGTGGCAGAACGCCATCGAGTCGACCGAGGAGTGGCAGCTCTTCCTCAAGACGACGGCCGAACGGTACGAGGAGCTGGAGGCGTACCTCCAGGAGGCGCACGACTACGACACCCCGGAGATCATCGCCCTGCCGGTACTCCGGGGCAGCGCCCGCTACCTCGGCTGGGTCTCCGCGGAGACGGCCCCGGTCACCTCGCTCTGAGCGGCGTCCGGGGCGACCGCCTCCACCCGCACCGCGCACACCTTGAACTCCGGCATCCTCGACACCGGGTCCAGGGCCGGATTGGTCAGCGTGTTGGCCCGGCCCTCACCGGCCCAGTGGAACGGCATGAACACGGTGTCCGCCCGGATCGCCACGGTGATCCGGGCGGGTGCCACCGCCCGCCCGCGCCGTGAGGTGACCGCGACCGGCTCGCCCTCGGCCACCCCGATCCGCTCGGCGAGCCGCGGGTGCAGCTCCACGAAGGGGCCCGGGGCCGCGGCGTTCAGCTCCGCCACCCGGCGGGTCTGCGCCCCCGACTGGTACTGGGCGACGACCCGGCCCGTGGTCAGCACCACCGGGTACTCCGCGTCCGTCTCCTCGGCGGACGGCCGGTGCGTGACCGGCACGAACCGGGCCCGCCCGTCGTCCGTCGCGAACCGGTCCAGGAACAGCCGGGGCGTACCGGCGTGCTCCGTGTCCGGGCACGGCCAGAAGACCCCGTCCTCGGCCGCGATCCGTTCGTACGTGATGCCCGCGTAGTCCGCCGTGCCGCCCGCCGAAGCCCGGCGCAGCTCGTCGAACACCTCCTCCGGGTCGGCCGGGAACCCCTTCCCGTGCCCGAGGAGGCCGGCCAGGCCGTGCAGCACGTCCAGATCGCTGCGGACGCCCGCGGGCGCGGAGACCGCACGCCGGCGCAGCAGCACCCTGCCCTCCAGGTTCGTGGTGGTCCCCGTCTCCTCGGCCCACTGCGTCACCGGCAGCACCACATCGGCCAGCGCGGCCGTCTCCGACAGCACCACATCGGCGACCGCGAGGAAGTCCAGCGAGCGCAGCCGCTCCTCCACGTGCCCCGCGTGCGGCGCCGACACCACCGGGTTCGACCCCATCACCAGCAGCGACCGCACCTCGGTGCCCAGCGCGTCCAGCAGTTCGTAGGCGCTGCGGCCCGGCCCCGGCAGCGAGTCCGGATCGACGCCCCACACCCCCGCGACATGGCGGCGCGCCGCCGGGTCGGTGAGCTTGCGGTAGCCGGGCAACTGGTCCGCCTTCTGGCCGTGTTCACGGCCGCCCTGGCCGTTGCCCTGCCCGGTCAGACAGCCGTAGCCGGACAACGGTCGGCCGGCCCGGCCGGTGGCCAGCGCGAGGTTGATCCAGGCGCCGACCGTGTCCGTGCCCTTCGCCTGCTGCTCCGGGCCGCGCGCGGTCAGCACCATGCCGCTCCGAGCGTCGCAGAACATCTCGACGGCCGCGCGCAGTTGCGGCACCGGGACCCCGGTCAGCCGCTCCACCAGCTCGGGCCAGTGCGCCATCACCCCGGCCCGCGCCGCGTCCCAGCCGCTCGTGCGCTCCCGTACGAACTCCTCGTCCACCCGCCCCTGCGACACCACCAGGTGCAGCATGCCGAGCGCGAGCGCCAGATCGGTGCCGGGACGCGGGGCCAGATGGAGGTCCGCCTGCTCGGCGGTCCTGGTGCGGCGCGGATCGATGACGATCAGCCGGCCACCGTTCTCCCGCAGTTCGGTCAGATAGCGCAGCGCGGGCGGCATCGTCTCCGCGAGGTTCGACCCCACGAGGATCACGCACCCGGTGCGCGGGATGTCCTCCAGCGGGAACGGCAGCCCGCGGTCGAGTCCGAAGGCCCGCTGGTGCGCGGCGGCGGCCGACGACATGCAGAACCGTCCGTTGTAGTCGATCTGCGAGGTCCCGAGCACCACCCGGGCGAACTTCCCGAGCGCGTACGCCTTCTCGTTGGTCAGCCCGCCGCCGCCGAACACCCCCACCGCGTCGGCCCCGTGCTCCGCGCGCGTGCCCCGCAGCCCCTCGGCGATACGGGCCAGCGCCTCGTCCCAGCCGGCCGGCTCCAGCCGCCCGGTCGCCGGATCGCGTACGAGCGGCCCGGTCAGCCGGACCGCGGAGGAGAGCACGGCGGGCGCCGAACGGCCCTTGCCGCACAGCGCGCCGCGGTTCACGGGGAAGGAGGTGCGCTCCTCGACCTCGACGACCGCGTCACCGGCGACCGGGCGCAGATTCATGCCGCACTGCAGTGCGCAGTACGGGCAGTGGGTCGCGGTGGCGGCAGTCGCGGTGCTGGTCATGCCCCCAGCCTGGGAGCCGGGTGTTACACGGGCGCCCGCTCCCGGTTACACCGCCGGTACGCCCACCTCAGCGTGCCCGGCATCCGGCGGTGAGGTGCGCGCCGCCCTCACCGCTCGTCCGCCGCGAGGGCCTCGGCCACCCCCGGTTCTTGGGGCCCCAGGAAGTGCGGATCCGGCTCGAACAGGGCGTCCAGGGCCGCCTTCCCCGCCGCGAACACCTCCCGCGCGCCGCCGTAGTACCAGGTCACATCGTGTACGGCCTCGACCCCGACCCCGTACGCGTCGATCCCCGCCGCCCGGCACAGCGCGATCGCCCGCCGGATGTGGAACCCCTGGCTCACCAGCACGGCCCGCTCGACCCCGAAGATCTTTCTGGCCCGCACGCACGAGTCCCAGGTGTCGAAGCCGGCGAAGTCGCTCACGATCCTGCTGTCCGGCACCCCGTGCGCGACGAGGAACGTGCGCATCGCGTCCGGCTCGTCGTAGTCCACCCGGCTGTTGTCACCGGTCACCAGCACGACCTTCACCTTCCCGTCCCGGTACAGCTCGGCCGCGGTCCGCAGCCGGTTCGCGAGATACGGGGACGGCCTGCCGTCCCACAGCCCCGCGCCGAACACCACCGCGACCTGCTGCGCGGGCACGTCCGCCACCGTTGCGACCCGGGCATCGGCGACCGTGTGCATCCAGGTGGCCGGGGCCAGTGCCAGCACACACGCCACCATCACCCCCTGCACCGCCAGACGCCGCCCCCGCCGGGTCCGCGGCAGCCCGGGCCGCAACCGGGCGGCGGCCCGCCGCAGCGCTCCCCACGGCTTCCTCCGCATCGTGACCCCCACCTGTCTCGTGCCGTCGTCCCACGCCGTCCCTCTCCCGCTTGACGAGCAGACGGCCGAAACGGTTCTCCGCCACGGCCGTCGGTAGCATCGGCCGATGTTGCTCCCACGGCTGATCGCCTCAGATCTCGACGGCACCCTGCTCCGTAACGACGGCACCCTGTCGCCCCGCACCCTGCGCGCCCTGCGCACGGCCGAGGACGCCGGCGCGGAGATCGTCATCGTCACCGCCAGACCGCCCAGGTTCGTCGACCGCCTCGCCGAGGCCACCGGCCTCGTCGGCACGGCGGTCTGCAGCAACGGGGCGCTCGTGTACGACATCGGGACCCGCACCGTCGTCTCCTCCCGCGTCCTGCCCCTGACCACCGCCCAGCGGGTCGCCACCGCACTCGCCGCCGCGGTGCCCGAAGTGGGCTTCGCCCTGGAGACCGGCAACCAGGTGCTGTACGAGCCGGCCTACCGGCTGCGCATGTCCGAGGACGCCGGCGCCGAACTCCCCGTACCCACCCTCGCCGACCTCTGGCTGACCGAGGCCCCCGTCACCAAACTGCTCGTCTGGTCGGACCGGCTCGACGCCGACACCCTGATGGCCGCCGCCCGCCCGGGCGCGGGCGACGAGGTGCAGCTCACCCACTCGGGCGGGCGCGGACTGCTGGAGATCAGCGCGCCCGGCGTCACGAAGGCCGGCACCCTGGAGGTGCTCTGCACCGCACGGGGCATCGACGCCGCCGAGGTCATCGCCTTCGGCGACATGCCCAACGACCTCACCGTCCTGACCTGGGCGGGCACCGGCTACGCCATGGCCAACGCCCACCCGGCCGTACTGGCCGCCGTGGCGACGCACACCGCCACCAACGAGGACGACGGGGTCGCCGACGTCATCGAGCGGCTGTTCGCCGGGCAGGTCCGGCCCGCGGCGGCCGTCTGACAACGGGCAGGGGCTTTCGGTGAGGTAGCGGAAAACGGCTGTGACCGGCGCGCAACGAGGCGGCAACCTGCGCCCGGCACCATCGGTCCATGACGGAGCCGGCCCCGGAACGTCCCCAGGAGTCCCTGCCCCCGCACAGCACGGCGCGCGAACGTCCCCAGGAGTCCCCGCCCCTCGACAGCACGGCGCAACTGCTGACCCGTATCACCGCACAGCTCGGAACCCAGCTCAGCCTCGTCTCCCTGAACGGAACCCGACGGCCCATGCACCGCACCCCGCAGCAGCCCCCGCACAGCAACGTGAGCCCGCTGGTACCCCCCGCCCTCGTCGCCGTCGCGCACGGCAGCCGCGACCCGCGGGCGCTGCACACGGTGACGGAACTCCTGGACCGGGTGCGGGAGCTGCGGCCGGGGCTCGACGTGCGGCTCGGCCACATCGAGCTCAACGAACCCCTCCTCCCGCGGACCCTGGACGAGCTCGGCAGCGGTGAGGCGGTCCTCGTACCGCTGCTGCTGGGCCGCGGCTACCACGTGAAGCAGGACATCCCGGAGGCCGTCGCGGGCGCCGCCGCCCTGCGCACCCGGACCGCCCGCCCGCTCGGCCCGCACCCGCTGCTGGTCGAGGCGCTCCACGGCCGGCTCACCGAGGCGGGCTGGCGCCCCTCGGACGACGGGAACCGCAACAGCGCCGTGGTGCTGGCCGCAGCCGGTTCGCGCGATCCCGAGTCGGCCGCCGGTACCCGCCGCACCGCGCAGCTGCTCAGCGAACGGCTCGGCGGGGTTCCCGTCGTACCCGCGTACGCCTCCGCGGCGACGCCCACCGTCCGGGCGGCCCTGCGCGCGCTGGCCGCCCGCGGCCGCCGGAGGGTCGCCGTCGCCTCGTACTTCACCGCCCCCGGACGCTTCGCCTCGGCCGCGGCCGAGGAGGCCACCTGGATCGCGGCCGCTCCGCTCGGCGCCCACCCGGCCATGGCACGCCTGCTGCTCCACCGCTACGACGAGGCGCGGGCCGTCGGCACACCGGTGCGCGAAACCCTGATGAACACACGTTTCCTGGCCTCCGCCTGAGCCGTCCTGTCAGCCCGGCGGATTAGTGTCGGCCCTATGGAAGGCACAACGGACGGCACGGACCACACGGACGACGCGCACAGCACGGACCACACGCACGCCACGGACGACGCGCACGGCACCCAGGGCCCCGGCACGGCCCCGTACGGCGCCGCCGACGCCGAGCGCTGGGACACCGAGCCGGACAAGCGGCCCGGCCGCACCGCCTTCCAGCGCGACCGCGCCCGGGTACTGCACTCCGCGGCCCTGCGCCGGCTCGCCGGGAAGACCCAGGTCGTCACCCCGGGCACCCGCAGCCACGTCTGGGACGCCAGCCCGCGGACCCGGCTCACGCACTCGCTGGAGTGCGCGCAGGTCGGCCGCGAACTCGGCGCCGCGCTCGGCTGCGACCCCGACCTGGTCGAGACGGCCTGCCTCTCCCACGACATGGGCCACCCGCCCTTCGGCCACAACGGCGAACAGGCGCTCAACGACTTCGCCTCCGACTGCGGCGGCTTCGAGGGCAACGCCCAGTCGCTGAGGCTGCTGACCCGCCTCGAACCCAAACGCTTCGTGCCCGACACCCGCACCGGTGAACTCGTCAGCGTGGGCCTCAATCTCACCCGTGCCGCGCTCGACGCCGCCACCAAGTACCCCTGGCCCCGGGGCGCCCATCCCACCGACCCCGGCTCCCCGAAATTCGGGGTGTACGAGGACGACCTGCCGGTCTTCCACTGGTTCCGCGAGGGCGCCCCGCAGGGCCGCAAGTGCTTCGAGGCCCAGGTGATGGACTGGTCCGACGACGTGGCGTACTCGGTCCACGACTTCGAGGACGGGCTGCACGCCGGGCACATCGACCCCAACTGCCTCGACGCCGAGCCGGAGCGCGAGGGCATCTGGGCCGTCGCCATCGGGCGCTACGTCCCCGCGGACACCGACCCCCAGGAGCTGTCCGACGCACTCGACCGGCTCATGGACCAGGACTGGTGGCCGCACGGCTACGACGGATCGGCCGTCGCCCAGGCCCGGCTCAAGGACGCCACGAGCCAGCTGATCGGCCGGTTCTGCCTCGCAGCCGAGAGCGGCACCCGGCACGCGTACGGCACCGGACGCCTCGGCAGATACGGCGCCGAACTCGTCGTCCCGCGTGAGGCGCGCAACGAGTGCGCGGTCCTCAAGGCCGTCGCGGACCGTTACGTCATGCAGCGCGCCGAACAGGAGGCGATCCGCGCGGACCAGCGCATCGTCATCGCGGAACTGGCCGCCGCCCTGACCGCCCGCGCCCCGGAAGGGCTGGAGCCGCAGCTGCGGGCGCTGTACGAGGCGGCCCCCGACGACCGCGCCCGCAAGCGGGTCCTGGTCGACCAGATCGCCGCCCTGACCGACGCCTCGGCCCGTTCCCTGCACCACTCGCTCACCGCCCGCCGTGCCTGAACGGGCCCGGTCCCATGACCACTGGGCGTGACCTGATCGGGTCACACCCTCTTTCGCCATCACGCTGCGTGCGGGACGCTCGCAGTTGGCGCCGCGCAGCAAGCACCGAGGAGGCATCAAGTGGTCGACGCACATCGGACGTTCGTCATTGTCGGCGGAGGACTGGCCGGAGCGAAGGCAGCGGAGACGCTCCGGGCGGAGGGGTTCAGCGGCCGGGTCATCCTGATCGGCGATGAGCGCGACCATCCGTACGAACGCCCGCCGCTCTCCAAGGGCTACCTCGGCGGGAAGGAGGACCGCGACAGCGTCTTCGTCCACGAGACGGCCTGGTACGCGGGGGCCGACATCGAACTCCACCTCGGCCAGCCCGTCACCGCGCTGAACCGCGAGGCCCGCTCCGTGGAGCTCGGCGACGGCACCGTCATCCACTACGACAAGCTCCTCCTGGCCACCGGCGCCGAACCGCGCCGCCTCGACATCCCGGGCACCGACCTGGCGGGCGTCCACCATCTGCGCCGCCTCGCCCATGCCGACCGGCTGCGCAACGTGCTGGCCGCACTCGGCCGCGACAACGGCCATCTGGTGATCGCCGGAGCCGGCTGG
Source organism: Streptomyces sp. NPDC091416 (assembly GCF_044756845.1). NCBI lineage: Bacteria > Bacillati > Actinomycetota > Actinomycetes > Kitasatosporales > Streptomycetaceae > Streptomyces > Streptomyces sp. NPDC091416. The sequence goes on along the minus strand of NZ_JBIVTU010000002.1, from coordinate 259,472 downwards.
ATCGGCCTGGAGGTCGCCGCGGCGGCCCGCGGATACGGCGCCGAGGTCACCGTCGTCGAACCGGAGGCGACCCCGCTGCTCAAGGTCATCGGCCCCGAGCTCGGCCAGATCTTCACCGACCTCCACAGCGACCACGGCGTCCGCTTCCACTTCGGCGGCCGCCTCACCGAGATCGTCGGCCAGGACGGCATGGTCCTCGCCGTCCGCACCGACGACGGCGAGGAGCATCCCGCCCACGACGTCCTCGCCGCGATCGGGGCCGCCCCGCGCGCCGCCCTCGCCGAGGCCGCCGGGCTGGAGACCGCCCCGCGCGAGCAGGGCGGCGGCATCGCCGTGGACGCCTCGCTGCGCACCAGCGACCCGCACATCTACGCCGCCGGGGACGTGGCCAACGTGGCCCATCCGCTGCTCGGCACGCGGCTGCGGGTGGAGCACTGGGCCAACGCGCTGAACAGCGGGCCGGCCGCCGCCCGCGCCATGCTCGGCCAGGACGTCGCCTACGACCGGGTGCCGTACTTCTTCTCCGACCAGTACGACCTCGGCCTCGAGTACTCGGGCTGGGCGCCGCCCGGCAGCTACGACCAGGTCGTGATCCGGGGCGACGCGGGCAAGCGCGAGTTCATCGCGTTCTGGCTGAAGGACCACAAGGTCCTCGCCGGGATGAACGTGAACGTGTGGGACGTCACGGAGACCGTTCAGGAGCTGATCAGGGCAGGACAGCCGGTCGACCCGGACGCCCTGGCCGACCCGTCCGTGCCCCTGGAGTCCCTTATCTGAGCCGCCCCGGCCCGGTGACCGCGCCGCCCCCGGGCCACGGCCCGGGGGCGGTGGCACGGGCGGCCGGCGGACCGGATCACACCCGCGGGCACCCTGACTGTCCCACCCCACCCGTAGACTTCACTCGTGGCAGGCAGGATCAATGACGACGACGTGAAGGCGGTCCGGGACGCGGTCCCGATCGACGCCGTCGTTTCCGAGTACCTCCAGCTGCGCAACGCGGGCGGTGGAAACCTCAAGGGCCTGTGTCCCTTCCACGACGAGAAGTCGCCCTCCTTCCAGGTCAGTCCGAGCAAGGGTCTCTTCCACTGCTTCGGATGCCAGGAGGGCGGCGACACGATCGCCTTCGTCCAGAAGATCGACCATCTGACGTTCGCGGAGGTCGTCGAGCGGCTCGCCGCCAAGGCCGGCATCACCCTGCGGTACGAGGAGGGCGGGTACAACCCCTCCCACCAGCGCGGCGAGCGGATCAGGCTGGTCGAGGCCCACAAGGCGGCCGCCCGGTTCTACGTCGAACAGCTGGACGGGCCCGAGGCCGAGATCGGCCGCAAGTTCCTCGCCGAGCGCGGCTTCGACCAGGCGGCGGCCGAGCACTTCGGCGTCGGATACAGCCCCGCGGGCTGGGACCACCTCACCCGCTATCTGCGCGGCAAGGGCTTCAGCGACAAGGAACTGATCACCTCCGGCCTCTCCCAGGACGGCCGGCGCGGCCCCATCGACCGCTTCCGCGGCCGGCTGATGTGGCCGATCAGCGACACCGCGGGCGACATCGTCGGCTTCGGCGCCCGCAAGCTGCGCGACGACGACAACGGACCGAAGTACCTCAACACCCCCGAGACGCCGATCTACAAGAAGTCCCAGGTGCTGTACGGCATCGACCTGGCCAAGAAGGACATCGCGAAGTCCAGCCGGGCCGTCGTCGTCGAGGGCTACACGGACGTGATGGCCTGCCATCTCGCCGGGGTCACCACCGCCATCGCGACCTGTGGCACCGCGTTCGGCGGCGACCACATCAAGATCCTCCGCCGCCTCCTGATGGACAACGGCAGCGCCCGGGTGATCTTCACCTTCGACGGGGACGCGGCCGGCCAGAAGGCCGCCCTGCGCGCCTTCGAGGACGACCAGAAGTTCGCCGCCGAGACCTACATCGCGATCGCCCCGGACAACATGGACCCGTGCGATCTGCGCCTCGCCAAGGGTGACGAGGCCGTTCGCGACCTGGTCGAACCCCGCACCCCGCTCTTCGAGTTCGCGCTCCGCCAGATCGTCGCCCGCTACGACCTGGAGACCCCGGCGGGCCGCGCCGCCGCGCTCGACGAGGCCGCCCAGGTCGTCGCCAAGATCAAGACGGGCAGCGTGCAGCGCGAGGTCGCCGTCCAGCTCGCCGGTTTCGTGGGCATCCTGGACCAGGAGTACGTCGTCCACCGGGTCAACCAGCTCGCCCAGTGGGCCAGGGGCCGCGGCGAGCGGGGACCCGCGCCCGGCGCGCGCGGCGGCTCGCGGCACCAGGACATCCAGGCGCCCGCCGCCCCCTCCGGCCCCGCGCTCAACCTCCGCAGCCCGGCCCACCGCACCGAGCGCGAGCTGCTCAAGCTCGCCCTCCAGAAGCCCGCCCTGGTCTCCCCGGCCTTCGACGCCTACGGGATCGACGAGTTCACCGCCCCGCCGTACGCCGCGGTCCGCCAGTGCATCGCGGAGGCGGGCGGCGCCGAGCTCGGGGTGCCGGAGACCCGCGAGTACCTCGTCCAGGTGCTCGACGCGACGCCCAACGAAACGGTGCGCAAGCTCGTCACGGAGCTCGCGGTCGAGGTCTTCCACGGCAAGTCCATCGACGAGGCCTACGCGGGCGAGCACCTGGTCAAGGTCCGCCTGCGCGCCGTCGACCGCCGGATCAACGACGTCCAGGGCAGCCTCACCCGCCTCGGCAGCAACGTGGCCCCGGACCACCTGGCCGCCGCGCAGAACGAGGTCTGGGTCCTCCAGCAGTACGCGCAGTCCCTGCGCAACAACGGCGCCGACGCGCTCTGACGGCGCCGCACCGCCTCTGGGGACCGGTAACCGCCGGTCACGAACCGAACTCAGAAAGTCCCCGCACGCCCCTCGTGGCGGCTGTGTGTCGTACCCCACACTGGGTGGCGGTGCCTGAGTCATCGGAGCGCGGTCCCCACCGAACGGTGGTCCCCCATCCCCGCGATCCGGCAGCGATCACCTGGAGGTCGCCCCCGTGCAGACCCGGACCGTGACCGAAACCGAGCGTGTCCCGGCCGTCCCCGCGCAAACCCGGGCCGTGCATCACCCCGAGGCCGCGACGGACCCGCCGACACCCCCGCCCGCTCCGCAGTACCCGCCCGAAGCGCCGCCGGACCCGCCCGAACCGCCCGAGGCCGTCATGGAGGAGCCGGAGCTCCCCGAACCACCCGAGCCGCGCAGCCGTCCGGACACCGGCGGGCCGTCGTCCGACCTCTTCCGCCAGTATCTGCGCGAGATCGGCCGCATCCCGCTCCTCACCGCCGCCGACGAGGTGGAGCTCGCCCGCAGCGTCGAAGCCGGCCTGTTCGCCGAGGAACGCCTGGCCCGCACCCCGGACCCCGACACCCGCCTCGCCGTCGACCTGGACCGGCTGGTCGTCATGGGGCGGATGGCCAAACGCCGCCTCATCGAGGCCAACCTCCGCCTCGTCGTCTCCGTGGCCAAGCGCTACATCGGCCGCGGGCTGACGATGCTGGACCTGGTCCAGGAGGGGAACCTCGGACTGATCCGGGCGGTCGAGAAGTTCGACTACGCCCGGGGCTACAAGTTCTCGACGTACGCGACCTGGTGGATCCGCCAGGCCATGTCCCGCGCCCTCGCCGACCAGGCGCGGACCATAAGGGTCCCGGTCCACGTCGTCGAACTCATCAACCGCGTCGTCCGGGTCCAGCGCCGGATGCTCCAGGAGCGCGGCTACGAGCCGACGCCCGAGGAGGTCGCCGCCCAGCTCGACCTGACACCGGAGAGGGTCGGCGAGGTCCTGCGGCTCGCCCAGGAGCCCGTGTCCCTGCACGCCCCCGTGGGCGAGGAGGACGACGTCTCGCTCGGCGACCTCATCGAGGACGGGGACGCCGCGTCCCCGGTGGAGTCCGCTTCCTTCCTGCTGCTGCGCGAACACCTGGAGGCGGTGCTCTCCACCCTCAACGAACGCGAGCGCAAGGTGGTCCAGCTGCGCTACGGGCTGGCCGACGGGCGCCCGCGCACGCTGGAGGAGATCGGGCGGATCTTCGGCGTGACCCGTGAACGCATCCGGCAGATCGAGTCCAAGACCCTCAGCAAACTGCGGGACCACGCCTTCGCCGACCAGCTCCGCGGCTACCTGGACTGACGCGCTCGCGCGCAGGTCCGGGCAGCCGCGGAAGGCAGCCGTGGAAGGTGGCCGCAGCCGGCTAGTCGACCTCGGCGACCGCCTGCGCGAACTGCGCCGCGTACAGCCGTGCGTACGCGCCCTCGGCCTCCAGCAGCTCGTCGTGCGTGCCCTGCTCGACGATCGACCCGTTCTCCATCACCAGGATGACGTCGGCGTCCCGGATGGTGGAGAGCCGGTGCGCGATCACGAAGCTCGTACGGCCGTGCGCGAGGCCGGCCATCGCCTTCTGGATCAGCACCTCGGTACGGGTGTCGACGGAGCTGGTCGCCTCGTCGAGCACCAGTATCACCGGGTCGGACAGGAACGCCCGCGCGATGGTGATCAGCTGCTTCTCGCCGGCGCTGACACCGGAGCCCTCGTCGTCGATCACCGTGTCGTAACCCTCGGGCAGGGTGCGGATGAAGCGGTCGGCGTGGGCCGCCCGCGCCGCCTCCTCGATCTGCTCCCGGGTGACATCGCCGGACGCGCCGTAGGCGATGTTCTCCGCGATGGTCCCGCCGAACAGCCAGGTGTCCTGGAGGACCATGCCGATGCCCGAGCGCAGGTCGTCGCGCGACATCTTCGCGATGTCGACCCCGTCGAGGGCGATCCGGCCCCCGGTCACCTCGTAGAACCGCATCAGGAGATTGACGAGCGTCGTCTTGCCCGCGCCGGTCGGGCCCACGATCGCGACCGTGTGTCCCGGCTCGACGCTCAGCGAGAGGTCCTCGATGAGCGGCTTCTGAGGGTCGTAGCGGAACGACACGTTCTCCAGGGACACGCTGCCACGCAGCTCCCCGGGGAACTCGCCCTCGCCCTTCGACGGGTCGGCGTCCTGCTCCTCGGCGTCCAGCAGCTCGAAGATCCGCTCCGCCGACGCGATCCCGGACTGCACCAGGTTCGCCATCGAGGCGACCTGGGTCAGCGGCATGGAGAACTGCCGCGAGTACTGGATGAAGGCCTGCACATCACCGATCGACAGTGCGCCCGAGGCGACCCGCAGCCCGCCGACGACGGCGATCAGCACGTAGTTCAGGTTCGACACGAACATCATCAGCGGCTGCATGATCCCGCTGTTGAACTGCGCCTTGAACCCGGCCTCGTACAACGCCTCGTTCTGCTCGGCGAAGTCGCGCGCCGACTCGTCCTGCCGCCCGAAGACCTTCACCAGGGTGTGCCCGGTGTACATCTCCTCGATGTGGGCGTTGAGCTTGCCCGTCACCTTCCACTGCTGGACGAACTGCGGCTGCGAGCGCTTGCCGACCTTCGCCGCCACGACCACCGAGAGCGGCACCGTCACCAGGGCGACCAGTGCCAGCAGCGGCGAGATCCAGAACATCATCACGAGCACGCCGATGATGGTCAGCAGCGAGTTGATCAGCTGCCCCATCGTCTGCTGCATCGTCTGCGAGATGTTGTCGATGTCGTTCGTCGCCCGGCTCAGCACCTCGCCGCGCTTGGCCCGGTCGAAGTACGACAGCGGCAGCCGCGACAGCTTCGTCTGGATGTCCTCACGCAGCTGGAACACGACCCGGTTGATCACCCGGATCGACAGCCGCGTCGACACCAGCATCAGCAGTCCCGCACCGACGTACACGGCCAGTGCCACGAGCAGCACCCGGCCGATCGCGTCGAAGTCCATGCCCTGCCCCGGGGTGAAGTCCACCTTGGAGAGCATGTCGGCCAGACCGCTGTTGCTCTTGCGCAGGCCCTCGACGGCCTGCTCCTTCGTCGTCCCCGCGTCCATGCCCCGGCCGACGACACCGGCGAACACCAGGTCGGTGGCCCTGCCGAGGATCTTCGGGCCGACCACCGACAGCGCCACGCTCAGGGCGACGGCCACGAGCATCACGTACAGGGTGGCCTTCTCCGCCGCGAAGCGCTTCAGCAGCCGCTTCGACGAGCCCTTGAAGTCCATGGACCGGTCGGTCGGAGCCCCGCCCGCCATCATGCGTCCGCCAGGCCCGGCCATTACGCGGCCTCCGCTTCCGTCAGCTGGGAGAGAACGATCTCCCGGTACGTCTCATTGCCGTCCATCAGTTCGTGGTGGCTGCCGGAACCGACGACGCGGCCCTCGTCCAGCACCAGGATCCGGTCGGCGTCACGGATGGTCGACACCCGCTGCGCGACGATCACCACCGTCGAGCCCCGGGTCTCCCGCAGCAGCGCCGCGCGCAGCGCCGCGTCCGTCGCGTAGTCCAGCGCCGAGAACGAGTCGTCGAAGAGGTAGATCTCCGGCCGCTGCACCAGCGTCCGGGCGATCGAGAGCCGCTGCCGCTGCCCGCCGGAGACATTGGTGCCGCCCTGCGCGATCGGTGCGTCCAGGCCGTGCTCCAGCGCCTCGACGAACTCCTTGGCCTGCGCGATCCCCAGCGCGTGCCACAGCTCCTCGTCGGTCGCGTCCGGATTCCCGTACCGCAGGTTCGTCGCGACCGTTCCGGAGAACAGGTACGGCTTCTGCGGGACCAGACCCACGGTCCTCGCGAGCAGCACCGGATCCAGCGTCCGCACGTCCGTCCCGTCGACCAGCACCTGGCCGTCCGTCACATCGAACAGCCGCGGTACGAGACCGAGCAGCGTCGACTTCCCGCTGCCGGTCGACCCGATGATCGCGGTCGTCTCGCCGGCCCGCGCCACCAGGTCCACCGAGCGCAGCACCGGCTCCTCGGCGCCGGGGTAGCGGAAGTCCGCGCCGCGTACCTCCAGATGCCCGTGGACCGTCAGTTCCCGCACCGGGTTCACCGGCGGCACCACGGAGGACTCGGTCTCCAGGACCTCCTGGATGCGCTCGGCGCACACCTCGGCACGCGGCACCATCATGAACATGAAGGTGGCCATCATCACCGACATGACGATCTGCATCAGGTAGGAGAGGAACGCGGTCAGCGCGCCGATCTCCATCCCGCCGCTGTCGATCCGGTGCGCACCGAACCAGACGACGGCGATCGACGACACGTTCACGACCGTCATCACGGTCGGGAACATCAGTGCCATCAGCCGGCCCGTGGACAGCGCCACGTCCGTCAGCTCGGTGTTCGCGCCCCGGAAGCGCTCCTCCTCGTACCCGTCGCGCACGAACGCGCGGATGACCCGGTTGCCGGTGATCTGCTCGCGCAGCACCCGGTTCACCGTGTCGAGCCGCTCCTGCATCGTCCGGAACAGCGGACGCATCTTCCGCACGATCAGGCTCACCGCGATGCCGAGGACCGGTACCACCGCGAGCAGCACCGCGGACAGCGGGACGTCCTGGCCGAGCGCCATGATGATGCCGCCGACACACATGATCGGCGCCGACACCATCAGGGTGAACGTCATCAGGGCCAGCATCTGGACCTGCTGCACGTCATTGGTCGTACGGGTGATCAGCGACGGAGCGCCGAACCGGCCGAGCTCGCGCGCGGAGAACGACTGCACCCGGTCGAAGACCGAAGCGCGTACGTCGCGGCCGAGCGCGGACGCGGTGCGTGCTCCGATGTAGACGGCCCCGATGTTGCAGACCACCTGGGCGATGCTGACGACGATCATGACGCCGCCGTACTGGACGATGTAGCCCGTGTCCCCCTGGACGACACCGTTGTCAATGATGTCCGCGTTGAGGGTGGGGAGATAGAGCGTGGCGCAGGTCTGCAGCAGCTGGAAGACGACCAGCAGCGCGATCGGTTTCTTGTACGGGCCGAGATAGGCCCGCAGGAGTTTTATGAGCACGCGTGTCTCTCGGAGTCGGCGAGGTCGGGAGTCGACCCATTTTCGGGTACCGCCCACCGGGACAGCGAACGTTTTTATTCAAGTCCAGGTCAAAAAACGGACCGGGTCCATAATTCCCTGGTCCGGACCGCACCACGGGCCCGGACACGTCACCGAGCGCACTCGCCTCAGCGCGCGGCGTCGAACGCCCCCGGGTGGATCTGGTCCCGCGTCGCCACGTACTGCTGGCGCACCGCCTGCCCGACCGGAAGCTCCTCGCCGGGCTCCAGCAACTGAGCCGCAGCGCCCTGCCACGCCGGGGGAGTACGCCCGTCCAGCGTCCCCTCCGAGACACCCAGCGCCCAGGCGGCCTGCCGGGCCGCACCCAGCGCCGCGTACTGCGCCGGCTGCGGCACGACCACCTGGGTACCCAGCAGCATGGGTGCCAGCCCCTGTACGGCCGGCAGTTCGGCGGCGGCGCCCAGCAGGAACACCCGCCGCACCTCCACTCCGCGGCCGCGCAGCACGTCCAGCGCGTCGGCCAGCGAGCACAGCATGCCCTCGAACGCCGCCCGCGCCAGATGCTCCGGCTTCATCGACTCGCGCCGCAGCCCGCTCAGCGTCCCGGCGGTGTGCGGCAGATCCGGCGTGCGCTCGCCCTCCAGGTACGGCAGGAGTACGAGCCCCGAGGCGCCCGGCGTCGACTTCAGCGCCAGCGCCGACAGCTCCTCCAGCCCGTCCACCCCCAGCATCTCGGCGGTGCCGCGCAGCGCGCGTACCGCGTTCGACGTGTGGACCACCGGCAGATGCATCCCGGTGGCATCGGCGAAGGACGTGATCATCCCGGTCGGGTCCGCCAGCGCCTCGTGGTGCACCGCCATCACCGAACCCGACGCCCCCAGCGACACCACCGCGTCACCGACCGCGACCCCGAGCCCGAACGCCGCCGCCATCGTCTCGCCCGTGCCCGCCGAGATCAGCAGCCCCTCGGGCGTCGTCCCCGCCGCGTCGGACGGGCCGAGCACCTCCGGCAGCGCCGCCTGGCGCCCCAGCGCGAGCTCCACCAGATCCGGCCGGTACGACCCGCTGCCCGCCGACCAGTAGCCCGTACCGGACGCGGCCCCCCGGTCGGTGGTGCGCCGGGCCGGCCGGCCCAGCAGCTGCCACACCAGCCAGTCGTGCGGCTGGAGCACCGCGGCGACCCGCTGCGCCAGGTCCGGCTCGGTCCGCGCCAGCCACCGCAGCTTCGCCACGGGCTGCGACGCCTGCGGCACCGACCCGACCGCCTCGGCCCAGGCCTGCCGCCCGCCCAGCCCGTCGATCAGATCGGCCGCGGCGACCTGCGCCCGCCGGTCGTTGCCGAGCAGCGCCGGGCGTACGAGATTGCCCTGGTGGTCCAGCGGCACGAGCCCGTGCTGCTGGGCCGACACACCGATGGCCTGCACCCCTTCGAGCAGGCCGCCGGCGGCCGCCTCACCGAGTGAGAGCAGCCACGCCTGAGGATCGACCTCGCTGGCCTTCGCGTCCACGGGATGTGCGGCGTATCCCTGACGCAGTACGGCACCCGTGTCCGTATCGCAGACCACGATGTGCGTGAAGGCGGATGAACTGTCCAAGCCGGCGACTATGCCCATACATGGATTCTGCCGCACCTCCGGAGGTTTCCCGACCGGTGGTGCGGCAGATGTGACGACGGGGGGCTCAGGTGTTCGTCGTTCCCCAGTCGTCCTCACCGTTCGCCCCGCGCCCGCGCAGCGACCGCACCCGGTCCGACACCGACGCCGGCATCTTGTCGCCGACCTTCTCCTCGACCGCGTGGTACGCCTTCCCCGCGAACTGGCGGCCGCTCTGGGCCGCCGTCTCGCAGGTGTTGCGCACGGCCGGGTTCTGGGCGAACTGGCGTGCGGACTTCTTCAGCTGCTCGTAACGCTCGCGCCCGGCACGCGTGCCGAGCACGTAACCGAGGGCCACTCCGGCGATGAACGTGAGCCGGTACCGCATGGCTGCCACCCTTCCTTCGCTCCGTGCGACGTGTGCTGCTCGCCTACCCGCAGGCGCCCGAGATCACCCCGGGCGATACCGATTGGCAAAGCACCCCCCTGCTTGCGCTAATGTATGTGTCGCAGCGAACGCGCGCCGCCCGGCAGCAGCCAGGCAGGTACGTTCGAGGCAACGCAGCAATCCCCTGTAGCTCAATTGGCAGAGCAGCCGGCTGTTAACCGGCAGGTTACTGGTTCGAGTCCAGTCGGGGGAGCGCGATCCCCTGTAGCTCAATTGGCAGAGCATTCGGCTGTTAACCGGAGGGTTACTGGTTCGAGTCCAGTCGGGGGAGCGGAACGGAAGAGGGCCCTGCGGGGTCCTTTTTCGTGTGTCCGGGTCCGGCCCGCGAAGAGCCCGCCGCGGTGATGCCGGTGGGGCTCGGGTGACTCTTTCGCGTCAACTTCGCGTGGGCCGGAACCGGGCAGCGAGCAGCGCGGTCTTCATGGTCATCAGTAGCCGGGCAACCGGAGCGAGAGATCGTATGACCGGCTATGCTGCGGCAGACGGCGCGCACACATGTACGCGCCACGCCGAAAAGGGGCGGTAGCTCAGCCGGTTAGAGCAGCGGACTCATAATCCGTCGGCCGTGGGTTCGAGTCCCACCCGCCCCACCGTCATCCCCAGGCAGAATCGTTCTGACCTGGGGAAACGTGTTTCTGGGGCGTTGTGCGTGCACCGTTCGCCTCACGGGGTGTGGCGAACGCGGGTCTTCACACATCCCGGACGAGTCCTGATCGGCTTCGACCCGGGCTTCTGCGGTCCGGCGCCCGCGGGCGGGTTGACGGCGGTCCCACGGCCGCACCTCCCCGCCCGTGCCGCCGGCGGCGAGCCACGGGGAGCTCTGCGTGTGGCGTTCGACTCACGGCGCCGTGGGTGGATGTCGGGCTCCGGGTCCGTCGGATCGGGCCCGGCAGGGCTGTGGCCTGCGAGTGGCCGCGGCCACGGCGACCGGCCGGCAGCGCTCCTTCGCAAGGGCACTCCGGCCGGATCGTGCCGTCCCGCTCGCCCCGGGTGAGGGCGCCGCCCTTCTGTGCGGGGCCCGGACGGAGCGACGTCCGGGCCCCGCACAGGCTGTCAGCGCTTCATGAGGGCGAAGACGCCCCAGCCGAGGTACTCACGTCCGTAGCGCGCGTAATGGGCGGGCTCGGTGGTGAGTTCCTCCCGTACGTCGGGGGCGAGTTCGTCGTCCGGGTTCTCATCGAGCCAGCGGCGCATGCTGAGCCACTGGGCCGCGGCGTAGCGGTCCCAGCTGTCCTGGTCGGACAGCATCATTTCCACGACGTCGTACCCCAGCTCCCGGAACCGCTCGATCAGTTCCGGGAGGAGCAGGAAGTCGGCGATGGAGGTGGCGTGGCACGCCTTGGCGGTCTCCTCGTCCGCGGGGGTCCGCCGCCAGAAGGGCTCGCCGATCAGCATCATGCCTCCGGGACGCAGGCTGCGGTCGAGCAGCCCGACCGTTCCGGCGACGCCGTCGCCGATCCAGGTGGCGCCGACGCAGGCGGCCAGATCGACCGGCTCGTCCGCGACATGGCCGGCGGCGTCACCGTGGAGGAACTCGACCCGGTCGGCGACGCCGAGTTCGGCGGCGCGGGCCCGGGCCTGCTCGGTGAAGACCGTGCTGATGTCGACACCGATGCCCGTGAAGCCCAGGTCACGCGCCCAGGTGCACAGCATCTCGCCCGAGCCGCTGGCCAGGTCGAGTACCCGTGTTCCGGGGGCGAGACGGAGACTGGCCCCCAGGGTGGCGAGCTTGTCCGCGGTCAGCGGGTTGTGGATGCGGTGGCCGCTCTCGCGGATGGTGAAGATGCGGGGAAGGTCCATGACCGTGTTCCTTTCCGTCATGCCTTGAAGTGGGGGGACCGCTTGAGGGCGCGCAACTGGCGCGAGATCTCCTTCAGCGGCCGTTCCAGCTCGGCGCGCAGCCGCGCGTCGGTGCGGGAGGCGGCGTGGGCGTTCTCGCGTCGCAGCCGGTGGTAGCTGTCCAGGCGCCGCTGGGTGAGGTGGCCCTCCTCGACGGCCGACAGGACGGCGCAGCCCGGTTCGGTGGCGTGGGCGCAGTCCGTGAAGCGGCAGTCGCGGGCCAGTTCGGTGATCTCCGCGAACGTGTGGTCCAGGCCTTCGCCGGCGTCGTGCAGCCCGACACCGCGCAGCCCCGGCGTGTCCAGGAGGACCCCGCCGTGGGGCAGCGGCAGCAGCTCCCGCCACGCGGTGGTGTGCCGGCCCTTGCCGTCGCCGTCGCGCACCGCGCCGGTCGCCAGGAGATCCTCGCCCAGGAGTCTGTTGCCGAGGGAGGACTTGCCCGCGCCCGAGGGCCCGAGCAGGACGACCGTGCCCGACAGGACGGCGGCGAGGACGTCCAGGCCCTCGCCGGTGGCGGCGCTGGTGACCAGCACCTCCACGCCCGGGGCCACCTCGGCCACCTCGGCGGCAGCCGACCCGGGGTCGGCGCACCGGTCCGACTTGGTGAGCACCACGACCGGGGTGGCGCCGCTGTCCCAGGCCAGGGCGAGCATCCGCTCGACCCGTCCGGGCCTGAGCGGGTCGGCCAGGGATACGGCCACCGCCACGGTGTCGACGTTCGCGGCCAGTACCTGGGCCCGGGAGGTACGCGACGCGGTGGAGCGGACCACGACGGTCCGGCGCTCCAGCACCTCCACCACCGCGGCGGAAGCAGTCCGGCCGGCCGGGCGGACGGCCACCCAGTCGCCGGTGCACGGCGTCAGCCGGTCACCGGCGCCCGACGAAGGCGACGAGGCGATGACCACCGCGCGGACGGGGCCGGTCTCGGCGACGACGTCGCAGTGGCCGCGCTCGGCCCGCACGACGCGGCCCGGAACCAGTCCGGCAGCCCGTGACGGGGCGAAGGAGCGCTCACGTTCCGTGTCCCAGCCGAAGTCGGCCGGGGTCAGGACGCGCGCGGGGAGAGAGGGATCGGATGGATGTGAAGTGAGTTGACGGGACAACGTGGAGACCCTTGAAAGGGGGCCCGCCGGACCACAGGCATGCCGAGAACGCTCCCTATGGGGGAGGAAGGCAGGCGAGAGTCAGAGCGAGGCCCGGGAAGTGAGGATGATCCGGGCACCGCGCGCAGCGGCCGTCTCCACCGTGACCATGCAACTCACCTCCTTGGAATCTCCGTGCGAACGTGTCGTCGCTGATTGAACGTTAACACTTCCGCGGACGCCGACACCGTGAAGGCGGCACATCGGAGACGTGGATCACCGACGGCATCCGGCACGACCCCTTCGGCCCGGTCGGCCGGCCCCGTCCGCCGGGGCGGTGGTCCCCGGCCCCCGAACCGTGCCGCGGGCCGGTCGCTACGATGCGCCGTGACCGAAACGACCGAACCCGATGTATCCCGCACCCGAATATTCGCCGACCTGACCCCGCTGCGAACCTCGCCCGACTACCGGCGGCTCTGGTTCGGGAACACGGTCTCCTGGGTCGGGCAGGGCATGACCTCGCTCGCCGTCTCGCTCCAGGTGTACGACCTCACGGGCTCCGCCTTCTCCGTCGGGCTCATCGGGTTCTGCTCGCTCGTGCCGCTCGTCGTCTTCGGGCTGTACGGCGGAGCGGTCGCCGACACCGTCGACCGGCGCAAGCTGGGACTGGCCAGTGCCTTCGGGTCGTTCCTGCTGTCGGCGGGGCTGGTGGCGGTCACCGTGGCCGGGGTCGAGCAGGTCGGGCTGCTGTACGGGATCGTCGCCCTCCAGGCCGTCTGCTTCGCGCTCAACTCGCCCGCCCGCAGCTCGATGATCGCCCGGCTGCTGCCGCCCGAGCAGCTGCCCGCGGCGAACGCGCTGAGCTCGATGACCAGCACCACGGGCATGCTCGTCGGACCGATGCTCGGCGGACTCATCGTCGGCTGGTGGGGGTACCGGGCCGCGTACGGAGTCGACGCGATCACCTTCACGGCCTCGCTGTACGCGATGTGGCGGCTGCCCTCGATGCTGCCGGATCGGGGCGAGGAGAAGGCCGGGGGCGCCGGACGGGCCTCCGTGCTGGACGGGCTGCGGTTCCTCGGGACCCGGCCCAACCTGCGGATGACGTTCTTCACCGACCTGTGCGCCATGGTGCTCGCCCAGCCGCGCGCGCTGTTCCCCGTCGTCGCCGGGCTCTGGTACGGGGGCGACGCGAAGACCACCGGGCTGCTCGTCGCGGCCCCGGCGCTGGGGGCGCTGCTGGGCGGGGTGTTCTCCGGCTGGCTGGGGCGGATCCGGCGGCAGGGGCTCACGGTGGTGTTCGCCGTCGCGGGCTGGGGCACCGCCATCGCCGTGTTCGGACTGACCCGGCAGCTCTGGCTCGGGCTGGTCTTTCTGGCCCTCGCGGGCGCCGCCGACACCACGTCCATGGTCTTCCGCAACACCATGCTCCAGGCCGCCGTGCCCGACGAGATGCGGGGCCGGCTCCAGGGCGTCTTCATCGTGGTCGTGGCGGGCGGCCCGCGGCTCGGGGACTTCCTGGCCGGGTCCGTCGCCGACCTGGCGTCCCCGGGCCTCGCCGTGACCGGAGGCGGGATCGCGTGCGTGGCCGCGGTGACGCTGCTCGCGCTGCGCTGGCCCGGGTTCGCCCGCTACGACGCGCGGGAACCGGAGGCCTGACCCGGCGGGGGCGCGGCGAGCCCTTCTCCGTGGCCCACCGCGGTTTCGTGGACAACACGGGACCGGCCCGCCCACGGCGGTGACCACCACCTGTGCCCGGGCCGTGGCCCACGTCATCGGCCCCGCCGCGATCGCCGCGCGAACGGCTTCGCCCCCGCCGGGCTCGTGCGCTCGGCGGGGGCGAAGAGGGACGGCATGGAACCACAGCGCCCTCGCGGGCGCCGGGGCTCAGACGGGTCGGATCACCCGAAGGTCAGCTTCTCGTTCCAGCCGGACCCGATGACCGTCTTCACCGGAGCGTTGGTGTTGGTGGTGGACGGGTGGTAGACGGCCATGTGCCCGTCCGACGCGAACCGGGCCCAGATATCCGGAATGCCGTCGTTGTTGATGTCCGGAATGCCGATCGCCGTGTTGACGTTGGCCTCGGTCCAGCTGGTGCCGAACGGGACATCTCCCTTGAGCGAGTTCGCCGCCAGCATCAGGGAGTTGAGATCGACACTGCCGACGACGGAGCCCGGCTTGCCGTGCCGGACGTACATGTTGCCGTTGTCCAGGTTGCGCCAGAGCAGGTCGGGCGTGCCGTCCTTGTTCATGTCGGCGAGGTTGACGATGTCGCGGCGCCCCCAGGCGTCCGCGTTCATCAGGGTCGCGGCCCGGAAGGTGGCGCCGCTGTAGCCGGAGAGCACCCAGAAGCCCACGTCGGTGCGCAGGACCAGGTCGGGCAGCTTGTCGCCGTTGATGTCACCGATGGCCTTGAGCTGGGTCCAGGTGGATGGTGCGGGCGCGTTCGAGGGGAGGCGGATCTTCAACCGCCGTCCGACATCGAACGAGCCGTAACCGTCGCCCGGGTAGAGCCAGAACCCGCCGTCCGGATTGACGGCGAAGAGGTCCGTCGTGCCGTCGCCCGGGTAGGCGTCCTGGTAGTGCGCGATCAGCGCGGCCTTGCCCGTCGTCGCGTTGTACCAGTGGCTGGTGGGGGCCGAGGCCGGCGTGCCGTCGGCGCCTCGCGTGTACGAGGAGTTCAGCTGGCCGTACAGCTCACCGCCCGGCTGGCCGGGGTACGTCCGCAGAACGCCGGCGCTGTCGATGACGAGCAGGTCCGGCGTGCCGTCGCCGCCCGTGTCGCCGGGGCCGTCGGCGTTGTCCCTCGGCGGGAGGTACGTCGTGTAGTCCGTCCGTGCGCTCGCGTTGCCGAGGCTGTCGTAGGCGTAGACCTGGATCGTGTTGGGGCCGGCGTTCGGCGGCCGCAGGTCGGGGATGGTGGCGAGGCCGTCGGCGTTGGCGGTGACCGTGACCGGGCCGCCCCCGCCCCACGCGTAGGTGAACTTCACCGCCCCCGGCGATTCGAAGGCGATCGGGCCGGGCAGGCCGAACTTCACCGTCGCCCAGGTGGCGCCGTCCGCGGTGGCCTTGAGGAACACGTCGCTGGTGACGACGGGCTGGGACGGGCCGCTCGGGTCCACCGTGATGCGGCAGGGCTCGGTGCCCGGCGGATAGGTGCTGGACGTCGCGCCCGCCGAGTCCTTGCCCATGGCGTCCCAGGAGAAGGTGGTGTTGGTGGTGATGTCCTTCAGCAGCGGATCGCTGGACGGGATGGTGTACGTGGCGGTGCCGCCGGACCCACCGATCGGGACCTCGACACCGGTCGGGACCGTGCCGCCGGTCTTCCAGAACCGGAAGCGGACCTTGCTCATGTTGTTGTCGGGGTCCTTGGCGGTCACCGACAGGGTGATGTTGGTCTTTCCGACCGTCACGCCCGCGCCGGGGCCGGGAGTGCAGGGGCCGCCGGGCTTCGAGGAACCGGCCGTGGGCTCCGAGGGGTTGCGGTTGTAGACGGCCTCGATGGTCGCGGAGGTCGCCTTGAACTTGCGCCAGGTCTGGGTGTCCGACTCGGTCGTGGCCCGCATGCCCAGGGTGACGCTCGAATCGCCTCTGTCGGTGGCGTACTGGGCGGCGTCCTTGACGTCGAAGTCCTCGTAGGCGTCCGCGCAGGAGCTCGCCGACCATCCGTGCGCGAAGGACTTGCGCTCGATCTCGTCGGACCAGCTCGGCTGCGCGTTCCACGTCGTGCCGGACGAGATCGCGCCGGTACGCCACAGCTGGAACTCGCGCTTCGTGCAGGACCAGGAGTGGTTGTTGAGCACCTTGAAGGTCGCGCTGGTGATCTTCGCGCCCTTGATGCTCTTCGACCAGTCCATCCGCCAGAAGGAGCGGGCGGTGCCGCCGCTGTCGTCCTCGTGGCCCACGCGGGCGTCGGAGGTGCCGGAGGAGAAGTTGGTGCCGTTGAAGAAGCTGGTGCTCGGGTAGGGCTTGTAGGCCACCGTCCACGCGTCCCAGCCGGGGTTCAGCGGCGGGTCGACGAACAGCGGGTACGTGACGTCCTTGCGCGCCGCCAGACCGGTGGCGGCGAAGCCGAGGCCGAGCCGGGCGGCGTGGGTGTTCTCGCCGTCCAGGGTGATCGGCAGCGGCGCCGACTGCGCGCCGGGCTCGATGCCGGTCAGGCCCGACAGCTTGAGCACGTCGGCGGGCGTGGCGACGGAGCTGCGGTTCGGGGTGCCTTCGGCGAGCTCGGGGTCACGGCCGCTGGAGTCCCAGGCGAACGGCGTCGGGATCGAGCCGACCTCCTTGCCGGCCTTGTCCAGGACCCGGACCCTGCTGGCCTTGCGGTCCTGACGGAACACGGCCGTGGCGGAGTTGAGGCCGTACGAGACGGTTCTGAGCGCTTCCTGCCGTGCCGCCTCGGAGGTCTTGACGATCAGGACCTGCGCCATGCCGCCCTCCTCCCGGGCGACGAGCAGCAGGTCGACACCCGGGAGAACCTCGGAGTAGAGGGCGCGCGGCCCGTCCAGGACCGGCACGGGAAGGGCATCCGGCCAGGTGTACGCCACGGTGTGGCCGTCGAGTTCGACCTCGGCGAGCACCGTCTCACCCGGCGTTCCGGTGCGGGTGAACGAGCGGTCGGCGCGCGCCTTGCGGTCGGTGCCGCTCGCGAAGCGGACGGGCACGGCCGGGTTCGCGGGAGCGATACCAAGACCCTTGGGTGCCTTGGCCGTTCGCTTCAGCGTGTTGTCGATCGGGGCCCACTCGCCCTTGGCGTTCTTCGCCCGGATCGGCGCGGCCGTGATCCGGGTCTTGAAGTGGCCGTCGGGCAGTGCCCAGGTCAGCGTGGTGGCGCTGGTCGCCGTGTCGACGAGGACCTGCGCGTGGGTGCGCAGGGCCTGGGCCATCGCCGTGGCCTCGTCGCGCGGGCCGGTGGAGGCGGGTGCGGCGTCGGTGGCTCCGGTGGCCCCGTCGGCGGTGGTCGGGGAAGAGCCGCCGGGCTGCCACCACGGCAGCAAGGCAGCGGTCAGGGCGGCCAGCACGAGGCCGAGGGTCAGGGCCAGCCGCGTGCGCGTGCGCACGAAGGGGCTGAGAAAACGGGGCGGCGCGGTCACGGCGGTCTACTCCGGTGGGAACCAGGCGGATTGAGGACAGCACAGACAGCCCCAGTGGGCAGGCCGCGGGGGCAGAAGGCGGGCACACGATCACACATGTGAAGCACTTGCGTCCATGCGTGAAGGGTTTATGAACTTGTTACGGCCGTGCGGAGTTGAAGCCGACACGACTCGACGGGTTGTCAACCAAGACCGATTCAAGGCTTTTCTGGGTCCGTATTGACGGTGACCACCGGAATGCCCCTCGCTTTCCTGATTAGCCGTCAGTGAAGCGGTCTGATGCGGTTCACCCCGTGTCGCAGATCACTTCCGCAGCCCCTTGGCGCCACTTTTCGATCTTGAATATGTGTCGAACATGCCAGAGAGTGCGCACGCACGCGTCTGAGGCAGAGGTGTGCCATCCGGTGTTTCCGCACCTCGTCCATTGTTCGAACTGCCAGGGTGGGAGTCGACGCGTATGCGTGCTTCAGGTCCGCTGTCGTGGGTGGGGCGGGGACGCCTAGCCACGACGGATTCACAACGACGGCGCCGGCGGCGAAGCCGCACGGCGATCGTCCTTCTGCTGTCCTCGACACTGACCGTGACCGCCCTGGGCAGTGAGGCGCTCGCCGTTCCCGGCCCCGGCATGAGCCGCGAGGAGTCGATCGCCCAGGTCGGCCTCCCGGACCTGCCGGAGGCCACCAGCGTCGAGGGCGACGCGGCCGCCGACAAGACCCTGACCCTGGCTCCGGAGAATCCGGTCGCCCCGTACACGCCCACCGCCACCGCCGCGTGGACCTCCGGTACCGGTCAGGCCACGCTCGACGCGAGCAGCGCGCCCGGCACCACCGAGCCGGTCAGCAACAACCTGCCGGTCGCCATCGGTGTCCCCGAGGGCGGTGACCCCGCCGCCCTCGCCGGCGACTGGACCGTGGGCGTGGCCCCGCAGACGACCTCGCAGGACGCGGGCGTCTCCGGCATCGTCATGAAGCTGACTCCGCCGGCGACGGTCGACCCGGCCGCCGAAGTGGCGATCAGCATCGACACCACGGGCTTCGCCGACCTCTACGGTCCGCAGGCCGCCGACCGCTTCGGACTGATGCTGCTGCCCGAGTGCGTCTACTCCTCCCCGAACGAGGGCGACTGCGCCGACGGCGGCGGTACGAGCACGATGTCCCTCTCCGACGGGGACAAGGACGTCAAGAACGGCAAGAAGGACTTCCAGCGCCTGCGCAGCACGGTGAAGACCGTCGCCGCCAAGGACGCGCCGACCAGGACGAAGACGGCCGGCAACGCCGCCACGCGCAAGGTCCTCAGCGGCAGCATCCCGGTCTCCAGCCTGGTCGGCGAGGGCTTCGTTCCCTCCGGGGCGACCAAGGCCTCCTACCGGGACGGCGTCCAGCCCGCGGTCTCCGCGAACGGCGGCGCCGCCGTCGGCGGCCTCGACACCGGCTCCTCGGTCTCCGGCGACTTCACGGCCTCGCCGCTGCTGTCCTCGGGCTCCTGGGCGTCGGGCTCCTCCTCGGGCGCCTTCACCTACTCGTACGACATCCAGGTCCCGGAGACCGCCGGCGGACTGATGCCGAAGGTCAACCTGGCGTACTCCTCGCAGTCGGTCGACGGCCGCACGTCCTCGTCGAACAACCAGGCCTCCTGGATCGGTGACGGCTGGGACTACAACGCGGGCTCCATCACCCGTACGTACGCCAACTGCCGCCAGGACTCCAAGAAGGCCGGCTCCAACAACGCCACCCACCGCACCGCGGACCTGTGCTGGGGCTCGGAGAACGCCACCCTCTCCCTCGCCGGCATGACCACCGAGCTGGTCTGGGACGCCTCCAAGGGCAAGTGGTTCACGGCCAACGGCGACGGCTCCACCGTCCAGGTGATCAAGGGCGAGGACACCGGCAACGGCGCCAAGGACGGTGAGTACTGGATCGTCACCACCAAGGACGGCACGAAGTACCACTTCGGCAAGAACAAGCTCCCGGGCTGGTCCAACCACGGCGACGCCGCCGACGACCCGACCACCGACTCGGTGCTCACGGTCCCGGTCTACGGCAACCACGCGGACGAGGACTGCTACAAGGGCCCCACGACCACCGACTGGACGAAGTCCTGGTGCACGCAGGGCTGGCGCTGGGGCCTCGACTACATCGAGGACATCCATGGCAACGCCATGTCGATGTGGTGGAAGAAGGACGTCCCGAACTACTACGCCCGCAACTTCAACTTCAAGGACCCGGTCGCCTACGACCGTGACGGCTGGCTCGACCACATCGACTACGGCCAGCGCAGCGACACCATCTTCACCGCGACCGCCCCGGCCCGGGTCGGCTTCGCGGTGAAGGAGCGCTGCTACACCGTCGACGACGTCACCTGCTCCGACGCCAACTTCGCCTCCAAGGACCCGCGCAACTACCGGCCCTGGTTCGACACCCCGGTCGACATGCGCTGCGAGTCCGGCAAGAAGTGCTGGAACGCCGGCCCGTCCTTCTGGTCCCGCAAGCGCCTCGAAACGATCACGACCTCGGCCCAGCGGCGCACCGACACCGCGGCGCGCCAGGTCGTCGACGAGTACCAGCTGAAGCAGAGCTTCGCCAAGCTGCTGACCGGCCCGAACACGGCCCTGTGGCTGGAGTCCGTCCAGCGCACCGGTTACGCCCGCAAGGGCTCCACCGACGCGAGCGTGCAGCTCAACACGGTGCGGTTCGAGCCCAACACCGAGGACATGCCGAACCGCGTCAAGGCGGTCCACACGGAGCGCCCCGGTTTCTCCCGGCTGCGCATCGGCCGCGTCGTCAACGAGTACGGCGGCGAGACCATCGTCACGTACAAGCCGATCGAGGGCGACTGCCTCAGCGGCAACCTTCCCCTGCTCGACCAGCAGCCGGGCGAGGACCGTGCCACGGCCATGGCCCGGCTGCAGGCGCAGCTCAAGGGGAACGACCGGCTCTGCTACCCGGCCTTCTGGAACCCCGACCCCGAGGTCGAGGACATCGACTGGTTCCACAAGTACACCGTGGACACCGTCGAGGAACTGCCCAACATCGACGGCAACTTCACCACCAGGACGGAGTACCGGTACAAGAACCCGGCCTGGAAGCTCGCCGAGGCCGAGTTCTCCAAGAAGTCCCAGCGCACCTACTCGCAGTTCGCGGGCTTCGAGCAGACCACGGTCCTGACGGGCCCGGTCGTCGAGGACACCGCGGACACCGCCGACCAGCGCTCCAAGGCCGTCACCCGCTTCTTCCGGGGTCTCGGCGACACCGTGTCCGTCAAGGACATCACCGGCGCCGAGATAGCCAAGGACCGGGAGCCGTTCGCCGGCCGGATCGCCGAGGAGCTCACGTACGCCGACTCCACCAAGGCCGACTCCGACTGGCTGTCCCGCTCGGTCACCAAGCCGGAGGCCACCGAGCTCGCCAAGCGGGACCGCGACGACGGCCTGAGCCCGCTGCGGGCCTGGCGGGTCACGGAGCCGGAGGAGATCGCGTACACCAGGTCGTCCGGCACCAACACCGATGACCCGCGCAAACTGCGCACGGTCAGGACGTCCTCGAAGTACGACGCGACGTACGGTCTGCCGACCGAGGTCGAGTCGCTGGGCGACGCCGACGCCGCCAAGACCGGTGACGAGTCCTGCACGAAGCTGGAGTACCTGCACCGGCCCGACAAGAACCTCATCGGTCTGTCCAAGCAGGTCCTGGTCTCGCCGACGACCTGTGCGAACGCCGACTGGACCGACCTCGGCTCGCTGAGCGGCGCCACCCGAACCGCTTACGACGGCACGGCCTACGGCACCGCGCTCGGCTCCGCCACGCGTGGCCTGGCCACCGAGTTGTGGACGCTCAACGGCGCCGGCACCGGCTTCCAGACCACAGGCACCAAGGAGTTCGACTCCGTCGGACGCGTGGTCAAGGAGACCTCGGCGGAACAGCTGAAGCAACTGATCCCCAAGTCCTCCACGATCGCCTACGACTCCATCGGACCGGCCACGGGCCAGGTCTTCAAGGTCACCACGACCAACGTGCTCGGGCAGCGCCAGATCCAGGAGCTGGAGCCGGGCCGCTCGGTCACCGTCAAGACGACCGACGTCAACAACCTGGTCAGCGAGGCCGTGTACGACCCGCTCGGCCGGCTCGCCGAGGCCTGGGCCCCGGGCCGGGTCCCCGGCTCCGGGATCCCGGACTTCCGTGCGGTCTACACCGTCCCGAAGGAGGAGACGGACCCCACCGACTCGAAGATCAAGATCCGCAAGCCTCCCTACGTCACCACGTACGCGCGTGGCTACGAGGACCGGATCGAGTCCTCCGTCACCCTGTACGACGGTCTCGGCCGTGAGCGGCAGACGCAGGAGGAGGCGGACGGCGACGCCGGCTGGCTGATCACGGACACGCTGTACAACAGCTCCGGTGAGGTCTACCAGACCAACAACGCCTACCTGACCGACGAGGCGAAGCCGGGCGAGCTGTTCAGCCCGCTCGCCGACACGACCGTCCCCAACATCACGCGCTACACCTACGACGGTCTCGGCCGCGTGCTGAAGGAGACGCCTTACCTCAAGTGGATCGACCCGGACACCAAGGAGTCCTTCTCCAAGGCGTACGAGGACCGGGCCGTCCGCTACGAGTACGGCGAGGACTGGTCGAAGGTCATCCAGCCGGAGGGCGACTCGTCCTACCGCGTCTGGACCGACGCGACCGGCCGCACCGTGCGCACGGACACCCTCAACCCGGCCGCCCCCGGCGGATTCACGTCCACCCGCTACCGGTTCGACGCGCGCGGCCAGCTCCAGACGGCGAGCGCCTCGGCGGACACGACGCACCCCTGGTCGTGGACGTACGACCACAACGGCCGGGTGGAGTCGGCGACCGACCCCGACGCAGGCACGACCCGCACCACCTACGACGCCTTCGGCCGGCTCGAGACGAAGACCAACGCCCGTGGCGTCAAGGTCTGGAACGGCTACGACGAGCTGTCGCGTCCGAAGGAGACGCGCGAGGACAGCTCCGCCGGCAAGCTGCTCTCCTCGTTCACGTACGACACTGCCCCGGGCGGCAAGGGCATGCCCGCCACCGCCACCCGCTACACCGATTCCCAGGCGTACACGCAGAAGGTCAACGGCTACACGAAGGAGTACCAGCCGACCTCGACCACGCTGTCCCTGCCGCAGTCCATCGTCGACACGTGGGGTTTCAAGAAGGACTACACGTACGACTACACGTACAACGAGCGCGGCATGCTGGACGAGACCACCCTCCCGGCGGTGGGCTCGTTCGACGCCGAGAAGCTGGTCGTCCGCTACAACAAGGACGGCAAGCCGCTCTCCATCTCCGGCAAGGACTGGTACGGCTCCGAGACCACCTACGACGCCTACGGCCAGGTGCTCCGCTCCACGCTCGGGGCCCAGCCCTACCGCGTGTGGGCGCAGAGCGCCTTCGACGAGGGCAGCGGCGAGCTCACCGAGCAGTCGGTCTACCGCGAGAAGGGTGACGCCACTGCCGACAAGAGCGTCGTCGGCGGCAGCCTCGTCTCGGACCGGGCGTACAGCTACGACCCGGCCGGAAACGTCACCTCGATCGAGGAGAAGTCCACCGGGATCGCGGAGCGCCAGTGCTTCGTCTACGACCCGTTGGGACAGCTGAAGTCGGCCTGGACCTCCAAAGACCGGACGAGCTGCGTCAACCCGCGGAACCCGGACGGCTCGCTCAACAAGAACACGGACGGCACGCTCCGGGCAGCGTCGGGCACGGATGACTCCGGCTACTGGCAGGAGTACGAGTACGACCTGCTCGGCAACCGCACGAAGCTGACCGAGAACGACCTCTCCGGCGACACCACGAAGAACGCGGTCTCCACGTACGCGTACGGCAAGAGCGCCGCCAAGGACCAGCCGCACACGCTGACCAAGGTGTCGAAGACCTACACGACCCCCGCGGGGGCACAGGTCACGGCCGAGGCCACCCGGCTGTACGAGCTGACCGGCGAGACCAAGTCGGTCACCTCGGTCGAGAACGGTGACAAGCAGGACCTGTCCTGGACCTACGACGGCCAGGTCGACCGGATCACCGGTGCGGGCACCGGCGGCAAGACCCCGTACGTGGGGCTCGGCCAGAAGTGCCTGGACCTGGAGTCGGGCACGGCCGCCGCCGGCCAGTCGATCCAGCTCTACGCCTGCAACGCCTCGGCAGCGCAGAACTTCAAGTTCACGCCCACCCCGGGCACGGCTTCGGCGCCGCAGACGGATCCCGACAAGGGCACGCTCTCGGTGCACGGCACCTGGTGCCTCCAGCCCGCCGCCAACACGGCCGGGTCGGCACTGAAGATCCAGAAGTGCAACGGCTCGGCCGCGCAGGAGCTGAAGCGCAACGCCACCGGGCAGCTGATCCACTCGGCCTCCGGCCTCTGCCTGGCGGTCCAGGGCGCGGTGAACGCGAACGCGACGCCGATCGTGCTCGCCACCTGTGCCGCGGCCCAGGCCGCCCAGCAGTGGCTGCCGCAGAACGACACCCGTCACATCTACGGCGCCGACGGCGCTCGCCTGCTCACCATTCAGGGCAAGCAGGCGACACTCCACCTGGGCGAGGCCGAGGTGACCGCCCAGCAGGGCGGTGCGCTGGTCAACACCCAGCGCACTTACGGGGTCCCGGGCGGCGCGGTCATGCGCTACGCCTACGGCACCGGGGCGGAGACCCTGGTCGCCCAGACCACGGACCATCAGGGCAGCGCGTACACGGAGGTCGGCCTCTACGGCGGCATGCCGGTCCGCATCCGCAAGCAGGACCCCTTCGGCAACGAGCGCGGGACCACCGGCACCGAGCTCAAGAACCACAAGGGGTTCCTCGGCAAGACCCGGGACGACTCCTCCGGCTTCCAGCCGCTGGGCGCCCGCCTGTACGACCCGGTGGTCGGACGCTTCCTGTCCGTCGACCCGGTGCTCGACCTGAACGACCCGCTGCAGTCCAACGGGTACGCGTACGCGCAGAACAACCCGGTCACCTACTCCGACCCGACCGGTGAGTCGATCGTCCTGAGCGCTTCCGAGAAGGCCGCGGCCCTCGCCGGCGCGGGGCTGTCCGCGGCGCAGGTCGCGCAGGCGCAGGCGATGCAGGGCAAGTCCCTCACCTCCGTCATCCTGGCGGTCGCGTGGGAGACGCTGAAGGACTTCATCGGCATCAACGACGCCATGGCCTGCTTCGGCGGCGACATGTGGTCCTGCGTCAGTATCGTCGTCGACGCCATCCCGTGGACCAAGCTCGGGAAGATCCCGTCGGTGATCAAGGCGGTCAACCGCACCATCGATGCCATCAAGGCGTTCAAGGTGGCCAAACGGGCCGCTGAGCTGGTCCTCAAGGCAGCCAAGGCCGCCGAGTCCGCGGCGCTGAAGGCCAAGAAGCTGGCCATCGAGAAGGCCAAGAAGGAGGCCGCGCAGAGAGCCAAGAAGAAGGCCGCCGAAGCCGCCAAGCGAAAAGCCGACGAAGCGGCCGCCGCGAAGCGGAAGACGGGTAACGCCGTCCAGAAGCAGTCCCAGGCCAAGGCCGCACCCAAGGCCACCTCCCACCCGAGTTCGGCCAAGGGCGGCGGCAAGGGGTCCGGCGGCAGCAAGAGCTCCGGGGGCGGGGGCGGCGGAAAGTCCGGCGGCTCCTCCCGCAGCAAGGGCGGCACCAGCGGTGGCGGCGGCTCGGGCAAGGCCGACGGGGGCGGTTCCTGCAACAGCTTCGTGCCCGGCACGAAGGTGCTGATGGCCGACGGTTCGGCCAAGCCGATCGAGAAGGTCGAAGCCGGCGACAAGGTCGTCGCGACCGACCCGAAGACCGGTGAGACCGTCGTCGAGACGGTCACCGCCGAGATCAAGGGCCAGGGGCTCAAGCACCTGGTCGAGGTCACGATCGACCTCGACGGCCGGAGCGGTTCGAAGACGGCCCGGATCACTGCGACCGACGGCCACCCGTTCTGGGTTCCCGAGCTCGGCGAGTGGATCGACGCCACCGACCTCAAGTCCGGTGAACGGCTCCAAACCAGCGCAGGTACCTACGTCCAGATCACCGCGATCCGCCGATGGACCGCGCAG
This sequence comes from Streptomyces sp. NPDC091416, assembly GCF_044756845.1. Taxonomy (NCBI): domain Bacteria; kingdom Bacillati; phylum Actinomycetota; class Actinomycetes; order Kitasatosporales; family Streptomycetaceae; genus Streptomyces; species Streptomyces sp. NPDC091416. The sequence continues at coordinate 233,504 of NZ_JBIVTU010000002.1, read as the reverse complement.
GACGCCACGGTGCACAACCTGACCGTGTCCGACCTGCACACGTACTATGTGGTGGCGGATGCTGCATCGGCTCTCGTCCACAACTGTGACGATCCCGGGCACGCGGACGATTGCTACTGCGATATGGGAGATACTCCCAAGCCGCGCGCAGACGCCATGAGTGACGACATGTGGGGCGGCGGCGGCGGTGAGCAGCCTTCGGGTGCGGACCGGAGCCTTCACGGGGCATTGGCGGCCGCGGATGACGGAATGAATGAAGCTGACATTCAAGACCTTGTCGCGAATGCGGACCGGGTTCTCTGGCAAGGGAGTGGGGACAATTTGGCTCGTGTGTACCTGAGGCAAGCCGCCGGGGGAACACATGACGCCGCCATCCGCAGTTTCCCCGGCGGGGAAGCGATTACTACCTTCAACCTTACGGAGTCGTCCCTGAGAGGGCGCATAGCCAGCGGAAGGTGGTACGACCAAGATGGCTGAGATGAGCGCGAATCCAGTGTGCTGCTTCTGCTATCTCGTCATCCGGGAAAGCGAAGATCCATTTGCGATGCGAATCAAAGTGGGCCCACTTTCTGAGGAGGTCCGCCAGATTCTCTATGCGCATTCGAAATGCTTCCGATCCCGGTTGCATGAGGAAGTGGACTTCTGGTGGGAGTACTAGTTGCCTTCCGCCGTCGCTAGTGTTCCATTGAGGTCCTGGCTGCCGCGGTCGCTGATGACCTGAGCATCCGGACTGAAAACAGAGGCCCCACCGGAACGGATCCCGGTGGGGCCTCTGGTGCGTCTGACGGCAGTGGTGGACGGCAGCGTTCACGACCGGGTGGAGTACAAGGCGGCGGGTTGTCGATCTCCGTGGGTCGGTTGTGCGAGCGCCCGGGAGCACGGTCTCCAGGGCCGGCCAGGGCATGAAGCGTGCGTGCCGGGGCGTGGCCGCCCGGTCAGAGGCCGCCCGACAGGCTCTGAACCGGCGGAGGGTCCGTGCGACCGGTCAGGAGACGTCCTCGATCTCCGGCATGTCGCCCCCGGTCGTCGTCCCGTCGATCAGCGAGAACGCGGCGCCCTGCGGGTCGGTCAGCGCGGCGAAGCGGCCGAACGGCATGGTCATCGGGCCGAACCGGAGTTCCGCCCCGAGTGACTTCGCCTTCTCCACCGCCGCGTCGCAGTCCGCCACGGTGAAGTACACGTTCAGATACGAAGGCACCTCGGGCGGGAACTCCTCCGTCATCTTCATCCGGCCGAGCACGGGGTCCGAGCCCAGGTCGTACAGCGTGAAGTCGACCGCGTCGTCGACCATGCGCTTGACTCCGTACCCGAACACCGCCGGGAAGAAGGCGTCCGCCTTCTCCGGCTCCCGGGTGAAGATCTCGGCCCAGGCGTACGCACCGGGCACCGTCCGTGCCTCGAAGCCCTCGTGGGTGCCCGCCTGCCACACCCCGAACGCCGCGCCGCCCGGGTCGCTCGCCAGCACCATCGTCCCGAACTCGCCGACCCGCATCGGCTCCACCAGGACCGTGCCGCCGTTCTCGCGGACCTGGGCGGCGGTGGCCGTCGCGTCCGGCGTGGCGAGGTACAGACACCAGGCGGGCGGGGCGTCCTGGCCGGGCATGGGCGGGGACAGGGCGGCGACCGCCTTCCCGTCCACGTAGGCCTGCGTGTAGTTGCCGTACTCGGGCAGCGACTCGCCGTACGTCCAGCCCAGCACCTCACCGTAGAAGCGCTTCGCGCCCTCCAGGTCGCCGAACGTCGCGTCGGCCCAGCAGGGTGTGCCCTTCGGCTCTGCGGCCATGACCGGTCATCTCCTCACATGGGAACGGCCCCCTTGCCACGCTAGCCACCCCCCGCCCCTCCTGCGCGCCGGGCGGACACGGGTCACCGCACCGGCGGGTCCCGCCGTACGACCGAGCGGGCGACGCCGAGGTCCACCAGGTCCTGCGGGCGCAGGCGCAGCTGGCCGGCCGTGGCGTGCACCTGGTCCGGGGAGCGCTTGAGGATCGCCGCGGCGAGCTCCGGGGCGATGACGGAGAAGTAGCTGTCCGCGGTGACGTGGGTGTTGTCCGGCGCCGCCAGGGCCAGCGCCCCGCCCGAGCCGCCCTCGCCGATCACCAGCGTCGTGACGGGGACCCGTGCCGCCGCGATCGCCGCGAAGGCGTCGGCGATGGCCGCGCCCGCACCGGCGCGCTCCGCCGCCGCGTCGTTGGCCGCACCCGGGGTGTCGACCAGCGTGAGGACCGGGACCCCGAGCCGGTCGGCCAGCCTGATCACCCGCGCCGCCGTGCGGTAGCCGGCCGGGCGGGTCGCGGTCCCGCACTGCGCCACGTACGCGACCGGCTCGCCGTCGTGCAGCCCGAACCCGCACAGCAGCCCCGGATCCGTGCCCCCGCAGCGGTCGCCGCTCAACGGGAGCCGCACGGTGAAGTAGGCGTCCAGATACGCCTCGGCGTGCGGCCGGGACACGGACCGGGCCCGGAGCACCGCGTCCCAGCCGGTCCGGGGGAGCCCGGCCGGGGAGAGCGCGGCCGGGACCGGGGCGGGCGCGGGCGGGGTGTCGCGGTGGGCGAGCAGCCGCAGCCAGTGGCCCACCGTGGCCGGCAGCTCGCCGGGCGGGACGACCGCGTCGGCCTGGCCTGCCGCCAGCTGGCCCTCGGCGGTGTAGGCGCCCGGGTCCGCGCCCGCCGGCCGCACCCGGGAGCCGGCGAACCCGACCTGTGCGCCCGGCAGCGCCAGGATCACGTCGGCGCCCGCTCCCAGGGTTGCCCAGCCGCCGCCGGTCGTCGGGTCGCGCAGGACCGCGAGCTGCGCCGGCCCGGCCGCGCGCAGCCGGGCCGAGGCGCGGGCCACCCGGTGCAGCTGGGTGAGCGCGATCATGCCTTCCTGCATCCGGCTGCCGCCCGTCGCGATGAGCGAGACGAGGGGCAGCCGCCGGGTCACGGCCTCCTCGTACGCCGCCTCCAGCCGGTCGCCGGTGCGCTGTCCCAGCGAGCCGCCGAGGAAGCCGAACTCGAAGGAGATCAGCACACAGGGCCGGCCGCCGACCGTGGCGGTGCCGTGGACGACCGACTCCTGCTCGCCGGTACGGGCGGTGGCGCGGGCCCGGGACTCGGCGTACCCGGACCAGTCGAGCGGCCCGTCGCCCGCGGTGTCCCCGGTGGGTGCGGCGGACTCGGTGAAGTCGGCGGTGAGGGCGGCGATCGCCTCGCGGGCCGCCGGGCGGTCAGTCATGGAGGGACCGCTTCATGATCTTTCCCAGGTCGTTGCGCGGCAGCGCGTCCAGGTAGCGGACCGTGCGCGGGCGCTTGTGCGGGGAGAGCTGGGCGGCGACATGACCGGCCAGTGCATCGGCCGAGGGCGGGGACGCGGGATCGGCCGGCACCACCCAGGCGACGACCCGCTCGCCCAGGTCCGGGTCCGGCTCACCGGTGACGGCCGCCTCCCGGACGCCCGGGTGGTCCAGGAGCGCGTTCTCGATCTCGCCGGCGCCGATCTTGTAGCCGCCGCTCTTGATCAGGTCGGTGGCCTTGCGGCCGACGATCCGGACGTACCCGTCGGGGTCGAGCGTGGCCATGTCACCCGTACGGAACCAGCCGTCGGCGGTGAGGGCCGCGGCGGTGGCGTCGGGGCGGTTCAGGTACTCGGTGAACAGGTTCGGGCCGCGTACCTGGATCTCGCCGATGGACGCGGGGTCCGCGAGCGGCGTGCCGTCCTCCTCCACCAGACGGAGCTCGACGCCGCGCAGGGGTGCGCCGACCGTGCCGGGGCGCGGTTCGCCGTCGGCCCGGACGCCCGTGTTCATCAGCGTCTCCGTCATGCCGTACCGCTCGATGACCCGGCGGCCGGTCGCGGCCGCGATCCGTTCGTGGTCGTGGACCGGCAGCGCGGCCGAACCGGAGACCAGCAGCCGCGCGCCCGCGAGGGCCTTCGCGAGGCCGCCCGGGGCCGACGGCTCCGCCAGCGCGTCCGCCAGCCGGTGGTACATCGTCGGCACACCGAACAGCATCGTGCCGCCCGATCCCAGCTCCCGGGCCACGCCCTCGGCGGAGAACCGGCCGAGGTGGCGTACCGAACCGCCCCGGCGCAGCGGGCCGAGGACGCCCAGGATCAGACCGTGCACGTGGAACAGGGGCAGGGCGTGGACGAGGACGTCGTCACCGGTCCACTGCCAGGCGTCCTCCAGGGCGTCCAGCGAGGCGGCAATCGCCCGGCGCGGCAGGACGGCGCCCTTGGGCGGGCCGGTGGTGCCGGAGGTGTACACGACCAGGGCGGGGGACTCGGGGGAGGGCTCGGGGAATCCGGCACCGGCGGGCGCCCCGGCCGTCGCGGGTGGCGCCGCGTCCGTGACCACGTCCAGCCGTCGCAGGCCGGCCAGCGCGGGCGGCAGCACGTCGGAGGCCGAGGCCAGCACGGTGGCCGGCGCGCTGTCCGCGACGATGTGCGCCAGCTCCCGTTCGCCCGTCTTCGGGTTCAGCGGCACGGCGGGCACCCCCGCCCGTAGCGCGGCCACCACCGCGATCACGGTCTGCGCGGTGGGCGTGGCCCAGACCGCGACCCGGTCCGCGCCGGCGATCCGGGCCGCGAGCGCGTCCGCGGCGGCGGCCAGCCGCGCGTAGGACAGGGAGACATCGTCGAACCGGACGGCTTCGCGGGCGGCCGCCGGGGCGGACGCGTCCTGGAGTGCAGGCAGAAGTGGCATCACCCTGCGACCCTAGGGCGATTTCGGTCCGCGTTCAGGCGTCTCGGCACGCTGACGCGATTCCGTACTGCCTGAGAGCGTCCCGGCACGCTGACGCGATTCCGTCCTGCCTCGGGCGTCCCGGCTCAGGCCTTCGCTCCCGGTCCCCGCCTCCCGCATCCCGGCTCAGGCGTCCCGCTGGACGTTCCGCATCCGCCCGTACGCGTACACACAGCCCGCCAGCGCCAGGTCGGACAACAGCATGAAGCCGATCGAGTACGAGCCCTTCGCGCTGTAGATCGCGCCCATCACCAGCGGCGGAACGAAGCCGCCCAGCCCGCCCATCGCGCCGACGATGCCGGTGACGCTGCCCACCTTCGCCTGCGGTGTCACCTGCGAGACCAGGGCGAAGACGCTGCCGCTCGCGGTGCCGAGGCCGGCCGCCATGCAGAGCAGCGCGATCGTGCCGCCGGGTGACAGCTTCGGGTCGAAGGCCTGGACGATCGCCATCAGTGCGGCGAGGCCGAGCGCGAAGGAGGTGACGACCGCCGGATGCATGCGGTCCGAGAGCCAGCCGCCGATCGGCCGGAAGATGACCGTGACCAGGGCGAAGCCGGCCGCCTTCGTGCCGGCGTCGGTCGGCGACAGCTCGTACCAGGTCTTCAGGTACGTCGGCAGGTACACGCCGAACGCGACGATGCCGCCGAAGCCGATGGCGTACAGCGCGGACAGCTCCCACGTGACCCGCAGCCTGCTCGCCGACCCCAGCCGGTGGGCCAGGGTGTCGGTGGGCACCTGGCGGCCGGGGCGGTCGTTGATGAGCACCGCCGCGAGGGCGGCGAACACCACGAGCGCCCCGGCCACCACGTAGAACGGCAGGTTGTCGCCGTGCTTGGCGATGCGCGGGGTGAAGTAGCCGGACAGGGCGACGCCGCCCATGCCCATGCCGAACACACCGAGCGCGAGGCCGCGGTCGGCGGGCGGGAACCACGAGTTGACCAGGGGGATGCCGATCGCGAACGTCGTTCCGCCCAGCCCCAGCAGGAAGCCCACGGCCAGCATCGCGCCGTAGGAGTCCTTCGCCGGGATCAGCAGCAGTACCGGCACGATGGTGAGTGCCGAGATCAGCGGGAACATCAGCCGCGCGCCGTACTTGTCGGTGAGCGCGCCCACCGGGATGCGGCCCAGCGAGCCGACGAGCACCGGCACGGCCACCAGCAGGGACTGCTGGAACGAACTCAGGCCGAGCCGGTCCTTGTAGTCCGCGGACATGGGCGCGATCAGGTTCCAGGCCCAGAAGGTGAGCGCGAAACCGATCGTGGCCATCACGAGGTTGCGGTAGGCGGCGCCGGAGGGCTTCTCGGCGGCCGGGGCCGGTGACTGCTTCGCTGCGGTATCCACACAGCCAGTCAAGGGCGCGGGCGCACCGCGAGCCCGTCGGGTTACTCCGAACGGGACCCCGTCCGCCCGGGCCCGCACGGGGTCACCGCCGTCTCCGCAGTCGCGATCGCCCCGAAGCTGGGACAATCGCCGCATGGACCGTCTGGACAGAGAAATCCTCGGCGTCCTCCAGGAGGATGCGCGGATCTCGTACCGGGATCTGGGCACACGGGTCGGGCTCAGCGCCAACGCGGCCGCCGACCGGGTGCGCCGGCTGCGCCGGGACGGGGTCATCCGCGGCTTCACCGTGATCATCGACCCCGCCGCCGACACCCGGACCGGGCTCGTCGTCTTCATCGACGTGTCCCTGCGCTCGGACACGACCAGCGAGGTGTTCGAGCGGGCCGTGCTGACCCTGCCCGGGATCACCGAAGTGGTGCACGTGACGGGCGCGCACGACTACCTCGTACGGGCCACGGCCGCCGACACCACGGCGCTGGACGGCCTGCTGCGCAGGCTCAAGCGCGAGGCGGGCGTCGCCCACTCCAGCACCAGGATCGCTCTCAGAGCGGCGCCTGCCAGATGACGGTCGGCGCGCGCGAGCCGTCCGGCTTGCGCCCGTCGTCCGCGACCGCCAGCCGGACCCCGGACCTGCCGTCGGGCAGCACGGCCGTCGCGTCCACCTCCACCTCGATCGCGGAGACCCCGGCCCGCCGGTGCGCTGCCGCCAGCGCACCGCGCAGCGCGGCGAGCAGCTGCCCGTCCACCGGGCCCCGCACCAGCGCGTCCACCGCACCGGAGAAGTGCACCGAGGGCTGGAACCCGAGCACCGCGGCCGCGCCGCTGGTCTCCCGCAGCACCCGGCCGCGGAAGGTGGCGGGCGCCTCGGCGGGCGGCTGCTGGAGGGCGAAGATGGCGGTCCGCACCTCCTGGATGGTGGAGTCCAGCTCGTCGACGGCCCGGCCGAGCAGCTCGTCGGTGTCCTCGGCGCCGGCCCGGCGGCGGGTCGACTCCAGCATCATCTCGGTGGCGAACAGCCGCTGGACGACGAGATCGTGCAGATCGCGGGCTATCCGGTCCCGGTCCTCGTACACCGCGAGCTGTTCGCGGTCGTGCTGGGAGTCCGCCAGGACCAGGGCGAGCGCGGCCTGCGAGGCGAACTGGGAGGCCAGGAGCCGGTCCACGTCGGTGTAGGGGCGGGCGCCGCGCCGCCGGGGCAGGGCCAGGGTGCCGATGAGCCGCCCGCCGCTCTGCAGGGGCAGCATCATGCTCGGGCCGAAGCGGGAGCGCACCGGGGTGGTCATCCGCGGGTCGGTCGCCGAGTCGTCGACGAAGACGGCCTCGCCGCCCAGCAGCTGGACGAGGACGGGGGAGCCGGGCGCGATCGCCGTGCCCACCAGACCGGCCGGGTCCTCCAGGGTGGACGCGACGACGATCTCCATCCCGCCCTCCTCGTCGGGCTGGAGGATCACCCCGGCCGAAGCGTCACTGAGGATCCTGGCCCGTTCGGCCACGGTCATCAGGGCGTCGGAGGCGTTCTCGCCGGTCAGCAGCGTGTTGGTGACCGCGGCCGCGCCCTCGATCCAGCGCTCGCGCTGCCGGGCGCTCTCGTACAGCCGGGCGTTGCCGATCGCGATGCCGGCCTGCGCGGCGAGGACGCGGAGCAGCGTCATGTCGGTGTCGGTGAAGTGCCCGGTCTTCTTCTCGGTGAGGTAGATGTTGCCGAACACCTTGTGGTGGACACGGATCGGGGCGCCGAGGAACGAGTGCATCACGGGGTGGCCGGGCGGCACACCGCAGGAGCGCGGATCATCGGCCAGGCGGTCGGAACGCAGTGGCTCCGCCTGTTCGACGAGCGCGCCGAGCAGGCCCGTGTGCCCGTCGGGGAACTCGCCGATGGCCGCCTGCTCGCTCTCGCTCAGCCCGGTGACGAACAGTTCGCTGATCGTGCCGGTCCCGGCGTCCAGGACCCCGAGCGCGCCGTAGCGGGCCTCGGTGAGCGCGGTCGCGGTGTCGATGATCTGCTGCAGGGTGGCCCGCAGCTCGAGGTCGGTGCCGACCCGCAGCACCGCCTCCAGCAGCATCGGAAGCCGGGGCGAGCGGGGGACGCCCCGGCCGGGCGCGGGTCGGCGCGGCTCGTCGGTCATCCGCCGTGCCCGCGGGACTCAGCCGGCGAGCGGGTCGAGGACCATGGGGCTGATCTTTCCGTCCAGCATGGCGCCGAGCCCGAGGACGGAGCAGACGTCGGGCCGTTCGGCGATGTGCACCGGCATGCCCGTGGCGTCGCGCAGCATCTGGTCGAGGCCGGGCAGCAGCGCGCTGCCGCCGACCATCATGATCCCGCAGTCGGCGAGGTCGGCGACGAGATCGGGCGGGCAGTCCCGCAGGATCTTGCCGAGCCCGTCGAGGACCGCGGTCAGCGGGGTGTGGATCGCCTGGCGGACGGCCGCGGTGTCGACCTGGACGGAACGGGCCAGTCCGGTCGCCACGTCCCGGCCGTGGATCTCGGTCACGGAGGGCCCGTGCGGGGTCAGCCCGGCGCCGCTGAGGGCCAGTTGGAGCGGGCGCACGGACTGGCTGGGCAGCACGAGCTCGTGGTGCTGGCGCAGATGCTGGATCACCGCGTGGTCGATGGCGTCGCCGCCGATCGGAATGCGTACGGCGGTCACGATCGAGCCGAGCGAGAGCACCGCGATCTGCGTGGTCGCGGCCCCGCACACCATGATCATGGTGGCGGTCGGCTGTTCGACCGGCAGTCCGCAGCCGACGGCCGCCGCGATCAGGGTGTCGACGAGCTCGACTCGGCGCGCGCCGAGGCCGACCAGGGTCTCCACGGCGGCGCGCTGGGCGAGCGGATCGCTCTCGTGCGGGATGCAGGCGGCGGCGCGCAGGCGCGGCTTGCGGCGCAGCTGGCGGCGGAGCTTCTCGCCGAGCAGATGGCGCAGCATGCGCTGGGCCATCTCGATGTCGACGACGGTGCCGCCGGAGACGGGGCGGACCACCCGGATGTAGTGGGGGGTGCGGCCCGTCATCTGTTCGGCGAGCGCGCCGACGGCGATGAGCGAGCCCGTACGGGTGTTGACGGCGGCGACGCTCGGCTCGTCCACGACGAGCCCGAGGCCCTTGATGTACACCCGGGTCCGGGCGGCCCCGAGGTCGACGGCGACATGGCAACGGCGCAACTGCTCAAGGCTGACGGTCACGGCAGGTTCTCCCGAGAGCGCTGATGGCGGGGACCGACGGGCAGCCGGTTCTCCTTGAATCGTGCGCCGTTCGGGGGCGTGGCGCCCGCTGGGGTACGCCGTAGGGGGTACGGAGCTGACGGCTCGTCGGCGCGGGTCCCGGGCACCCGGCGGGCCGTCCGGTGACTGTTTCGGGCCCGTCCGGCTCGGGTGCCCGGCGAGGTCGGGGGACGACTGCCTCCGCCCGGCTCGGGCACCCGGCGGGCGGTCCGGCGACTGTCCCGGGCCCGTCCGGCTCAGGCGCCCGGCGGGCCGGGGAGCAGTCGCTGGAACAGTCCCCAGGTGAACTCGGCGACGTACGGGGTCCCGGTGGCCGCATCCGTGATCGCGAGCGCCCAGCGGGTCGGCGCGCTGCCCTCCATCGGACGGGCCGGCGCGAAGGCCCGGGCCACCTCGTTCACGGTGCACGACCAGGGGCGCAGTTCCCCGGCCCGGCCGAGCGCGGGGGCGGCCGCGCCCGGTGCCCGGACCAGCCATTCGTTCCACACCGCGCCGCCCGGTGCCACCATCACCTCGAACCGCAGGTCCGGCCAGAGCGGTACCGGCCAGAACAGCGCGTCGCACTCCAGATCGCCGACCGTGCGGCGCAGGGACGATTCGGGTTCGCCGAGCACGGACCGGTAGCGGCGCAGCGCGCCCCGTCCGCGCGGCGCCCGCGTCATGGCCTGCCAGCGGCGGTTGGCCTCACGCATCTCGGCGAGGGTGGCGCTCAGCTCGTGCCGGGCGTCCTCGACGAGGCCGGGCTGGTGGTCGGCCATCCGGCGCAGCAGGACGAGCTGGAACTCGCGGGGGCCGAAAGGGGCGGCAGTGGTCATGGAATCAACGGTTCCACACAGGATCCTCACCTGAGCGGCTTTCTCCGTTGTCCGGCGGGCATCTAACCTGCGGGCGCCATGGATTACTGCCACCCCTGTCAGCGGCATCTGAACGGTGCCCTGGCCTGTGCCGGATGCGGAACCCCCGCTGAGGCGCTGAGCCCCTACGCCGTGTCCCCGCCCCCCGGCCACGAGCCGGAAGCGCGGGACGGGCATGCCGCTCCGCCCCTGTCCGGGGGCCATCGCCGCCGGGAGCGCGACGCCGCCCCGGCGCGGGGCGGCACGCACGGCCGCCGCGCTCCGGCTCGTCGGCGTACCGCACCCGTCGAGCGGCCGCGCCGGGGCCGCCGCGGCCGCAGCCGCCGGGGCCGTACGGTGTTGCTGGCGCTGCTCGGGGTGGTCCTCGCGGCCGGTGCGCTGAGCCTGGCCGAGCTCGCGACCGAACCGGACGGCGGCGACAACGCCTCGGACTACGTACGCGAATCGACGCCCGCCACCACCGCTCCCGCCCCGCAACCGACGGTGAGCGACACCGCCGAACCGCCCGGACCCGTGCGGAGCCCCTCGGGCAGCCCTTCGGCCGTCCCGGCCACCGTGACGCGCTCGCCGGGCGCCACCCGGTCCGCCCGGGTCACGGACGAGCCACGTCCGGGTGGCGGCGCCTCCGCGCCGACGGCCCCGGCTCCGGCCTCCTCCGTACCGCCGTCGCCGCCCGCGTCGCCCACGACCGGCGGCCCGACGGAGCCGGGCGGCACGGGCGGCGGACCGTCGCCGTCGGTGACCCCGACGGGGCCCACGCCCACGCCGACACCCACACCGTCGCCGACCCCTTCGGACGACGACTGCTGGTTCCCCTGGTTCTGCTGAGGGCCAGGGCGTTCAGAACCGGGCGGTGCCGGGACCGGCGGACCGCCGGGACCGGCCCACGCCGGGCAGGGCCGGCGTCAGGCAGGGCCGACGTCAGGCAAGGCCGATCGTCAGGACAGGTCCGCCGGGTCCATTCCCAGCATCCGGCGCAGCAGGTCCCGCAGCACCGCGCGGTCCGTGTCGGAGAGCCCGGCCAGGGGTTCGCGGGCGAAGTCGAGGGACGCGCGGAGCTCGCGGGCCGTGCGTGCGCCCTTCTCCGTGGGGGCGGCCAGCTTCACCCGGCGGTCGGCCGGATCGGGCCGCCGCTCCACCAGGCCGCGGGCCTCCAGCCGGTCGACTATGCCGGTCACGTTGGACGGCTCGCACTTCAGCTTCTGGGCGATCCGGCGCATCGGCAGCGGGTCCAGGGAGAGCAGGCCGAGGACCCGGGCCTGGGCGCCGGTGAGGCTGTGGGCGGCGGCGGCCTGCTCGTACTCCTCGTAGTAGCGCGCCACGACCGCGCCGATCAGCTCGACGACTTCGAGGGTCAGCGGGTCCGTACGAGTGGTGGCCATAGGGCTCAGGATAGCCGGTTACTTGACAAGGTGAAATATCCAGGCGCATGGTTGTTTCACATCATGAAGCATTTTCGCCCCGGGTCGAACCGGGCGAATGGCTTCCGCGCCACGCTTCCCGCACCGTCTAGGCATCGAGGAGATCCGAGCCCATGTCTGCAGCTCTTCCCACATCCGGCCGTGAATGGCACCTCGTGGCCCGTCCGCACGGCTGGCCGAAGGCCGAGGACTTCGCGCTGCGTGAGGCTCCGGTCAGTGCTCCCGCCGAGGGCCGGGTCCTCGTCCGCAACCTGCACTTCTCGGTCGACCCGTACATGCGCGGCCGGATGAACGACGTGAAGTCGTACACCCCGCCGTTCAAGCTGGACCACCCCATGGACGGTGGCGCGGTCGGCGAGGTCGTCGCGTCCAACGCCGAGGGCTTCGCGGTCGGCGACCACGTACTGCACGGCCTCGGCTGGCGCGAGTACGCCGACGTCCCCGCCAAGCACGCGGTGAAGGTCGACGCCTCCCTCGCCCCGCTCTCCACCTACCTCGGCGTGCTGGGCATGACCGGGCTCACCGCCTACGCGGGCCTGTTCGACGTGGCCTCCTTCAAGGAGGGTGACGCGGTCTTCGTCTCCGGAGCCGCCGGTGCGGTCGGCAGCCAGGTCGGCCAGATGGCGAAGCTCAAGGGCGCCTCGCGCGTCATCGGCTCCGCCGGCTCCGACGAGAAGGTCAAGCTGCTCGTCGAGGAGTACGGCTTCGACGCCGCCTTCAACTACAAGAACGGCCCCGTCGCGGAGCAGCTGCGCGAGGCCGCTCCCGACGGCATCGACGTCTACTTCGACAACGTCGGCGGCGAGCACCTCGAAGCCGCGATCTCCTCGCTCAACGTGCACGGCCGCGCGACCATCTGCGGCATGATCGCCCAGTACAACGCGACCGAGCCGACCCCGGGCCCGCGCAACCTCGCCCTCGTCATCGGCAAGCGGCTGCGCCTGCAGGGCATGCTCGTCGGCGATCACGCCGATCTCCAGGGGCAGTTCGTCCAGGAAGTGGCCGGCTGGCTGGCGTCCGGCGAGCTGAAGTACCGCGAGACGGTCGTGGAGGGCATCGAGAACGGCTTCGACGCGTTCCTCGGTCTGCTCCGCGGCGAGAACACCGGAAAGATGATCGTCTCCCTCGGCTGAACCGCCGCTCCGGGCACCCGCAGGGCGTGTCCGCGCAGTCTCGTCCGCCCCGCGGCCCCGCCCCCGGGGCGGACGACGACACTGCGCGGACATGCCCTAGTCTCGTCCCAGGCCGTCGCGGTCGTGGGCGCGAGTCGCGGCGCATCAGCAGGAGGAATCCTCAAGCATGACCATCCAGGACATAGCCGTCGCGTACACCGCCGTCGCCACCGCTTCGAACGGCCGTGACGGCCGGGTCGCCTCGGACGACGGCAGGCTCGACGTGGTCGTCAACCCGCCGAAGGAAATGGGCGGCAGCGGCGCGGGCACCAACCCGGAGCAGCTCTTCGCGGCCGGTTACAGCGCCTGCTTCCAGGGCGCGCTGGGCGTCGTGGCGCGACAGGAGAAGGCCGACATCGCCGGCTCCACGGTCACCGCCGCGGTCTCCATCGGCAAGACCGAGGCCGGCGGCTTCGGTCTGGAGGTCGCGATCACCGCGACCATCCCCAACGTCGACGCCGCGACCGCGCAGGCGCTCATCGAGAAGGCCCACCAGGTCTGCCCGTACTCGAACGCCACGCGAGGCAACATCAAGGTGGCGCTCTCGGTCGTCTGACCGTCCCCGCTCCTGCCCGTACACAGCCGAGGGCCGCACCCCGCGAGGGTGCGGCCCTCGGCCTTTCGCCACGACATGTCCCGCGCCCCGCCCCGGGCTCTCGTTCGGCATCCCGGACATTGTTCGGAATTCTTGCGCGACCCATTGACGCGCAAGCGCTTCGATTTTACGGTCCGTTCGAAGTTACGGGCGGTATTCGATATGTCGAACAGTGAGGGCGGGCATGGGACGACCTGGCCTGAATCGCAGGCAACTGATCGCGGGGCTGGGCGGCGCCGCCGTCGCCGGCAGCTTCGGCTTCGCGGCGCTGGGAAGCGGTGCGGACGCCCTCGCGTCGAGCGCGGCCACCCGCGTCCGCTACTGGAACCTCTTCAGCGGCGGCGACGGCTACAACATGATCGCGATGCTCGACGCGTTCCGTGAGGAGCACCCCGGCATCGACGTGAAGGACTCCACCCTCCAGTGGGGCAGCCCCTTCTACACCAAGCTCGCCATGGCTGCGGCGGGCAACCGCGCACCCGACCTCGGCGTCATGCACCTGGGCCGCGTCACCGGCTTCTCGCCCGGCCGCCTCCTGGACCCCTGGGACGCCGGCCTGCTCGCCAAGTACGGCGTGAAGGAAGCCGACTTCAACCCGGAGCTGTGGAAGCGCGCCGTCATCGACGGCAAGCTCTACGCCCTCCCGCTCGACATCCACGTCCAGCTCTGCTTCTACCGCAAGGACGTCCTGGGCAAGGCCGGACTGCTCGGCGACGACGGACGGATCGTGCCCGTCACGTCCACCGACGAGTGGTTCGACGTACTCAAGAAGGCGAAGAAGGCCACCGGGAAGGGCCTGCAGACCATCGGGATGTGGGCCAGCGACCAGAACTTCCAGTGGTGGTTCTTCGTCGCCTTCTACACCCAGCTCGGTGGTACCTGGTTCGACGCCGCCGACTCCGACGTCACCTTCGACACCGACAAGGCCACCCAGGTCCTGGAGTTCATGCGCCGCCACATCACCGACGGGTACTCCGACCCGGGCTTCGCGGGCGGCGCCGGCGCCGAGCAGTTCATCAACGGCTCCCCGTTCTGCTGGGAGGGCAACTGGTCGGTGCCGGTGTTCTCCGGGGCGAAGATCGAGTACGGCGCGACTCCGCTGCCGCCCGTCTTCGGGAAGCCCGCCACGCACGCCGAGTCGCACGCCTTCGTGCTGCCCCACCAGGCCGGGCGCGGCGGCGACACCAACGAGGGCGCCCACCGGCTCGCCGCCTACGTCGTCAGGCACGCACGGCAGTGGGCCGCCGGCGGGCACATCCCCGCCTACACGCCGACGCTGTCCACGGCCGCGTACCAGCGGCTCAGCCCGCAGAACGAGTACGCCTCCGCGATGAACCACCAGGCGACCGAGCCGAAGGTGTGGTTCGCCGGCTCCACCGGCATCCTCGCCCAGCGCGTCGGCCCGATCGTCGTGTCCTCGACGCTGGGCTCCGCCAAGCCGGAGGCCGCCGCCCGCCGCATGAAGGGCATGCTCGCCGAACTGCTCGCCTCGAAGAACCCCATGGACGGCCGGACCGCGGCGCAGGCAGGTGCGGCAGCATGACGACGACCACGCAGACCGTCCTCGCACCCACCCGCGCGAGGACCGCCACCGGCAGCGCCGCGGCCCGCCGCAAGCAGGGCCTCCAGCACGGGGGATGGTTCGTCGCCCCGTTCCTCGTCCTGTTCGCCCTCTTCGTGATCTGGCCGCTGCTGCGCGGCGTCTACCTCAGCTTCACCGACGCCAACATCTCCGGCGACGGCACGGGCTTCATCGGCCTCGACAACTACCGCGAGGCCCTCCACGACCAGCTGATGTGGGACGCGCTCGGCCACAGCGCGTACTTCACCCTGCTCGTCGTGCCGTGCATCACGGTCCTCGCCTTCCTCCTCGCGATCCTCGCCCACCACATCCACCGCGCCCCGTGGCTGTGGCGGCTGTGCTTCTTCATCCCGTTCCTGCTGCCGTCGACCGTCGCGGGCAACCTGTGGCAGTGGCTGTTCAACCCCGGCACGGGCATGGTCAACCACGTCTTCGGCCTCGACACGCCCTGGCTCACCGACAAGTCGTACGCGATGCTCGCCGTCGTCCTCACCACCCTGTGGTGGACGGTCGGATTCAGCTTCCTGCTCTACCTCGCCGCGCTCCAGGGCATCCCCGCGCACCTCTACGAGGCCGCGAAACTGGACGGCGCGAACGCCTGGCACCGCATGGTCCACATCACCCTGCCCCTGCTGCGCAACATCACGGGCCTCGTGATCGCGCTGCAGATCCTCGCCTCGCTCCAGGTCTTCGACCAGGCCGTCGTGATGCAGGACTTCACCCCCGGGCCGGAGGGATCGACCCGCGCCTTCGTGCAGTACACGCTCGAAGAGGGCTTCACCAGCTACCGCGTGGGTTACGCCTCCGCCATCTCCATCATCTTCTTCGTGATCATCGCGGCCGTCGCCCTCGCGCGGATGTGGCTGCTGCGCAACCGTGAGGAGGGCGGCCGATGACCACCGACGCCGCACAGATACCCGTCAAGTCCCGTCGCCGCACACCCTGGTCGCCGAGCCAGATCGTGCTCACCCTCATCGGCACCGCCGTCTCCGCCGTCTTCCTGGCACCGCTCGCCTGGGCCCTGTTCACCTCCCTCAAGTCGGAGACCGAGGCCGTCGAGGTGCCGACCCACTGGCTGCCAAAGGACTGGACGGGCCAGGCGTGGCGGGCCCTCTTCGAGACCGGCAACATCACCAACTGGTTCGTGAACTCGCTCGTCGTCTCGGTCTGTGTGACCACGGTGGTGCTGCTCGTCAGCGCACTGGCCGGATACGGCTTCGCCCGCACCGAGTTCAGGGGCAAGGCGTTCCTGATGGGCGTGGTGATGGCGGGCCTGATGATCTCGCCCGCCGTCCTCGGCGTCCCGCTGTTCACCACGGTCCAGCAGCTGGGCATGGTCGACACCTACTGGGGCATGATCCTGCCGCAGTGCGCGCCCGCCGCCATGGTCTACATCCTCTACAAGTTCTTCCAGGGCATCCCGAGAGAGCTGGAGGAGGCCGCGTACATCGACGGCGCGGGCCGCTGGCGGGTGTTCTTCACGATCATCGTGCCGCTGTCCCGCCCCTCCCTCTCCGCCGTCGGCATCTTCACCTTCATCGCGTCCTGGAACAACTTCCTGTGGCCGTACATGGTGACCAACAACCCCGACCTGATGACCATGCCGAACGGCATCGCGACCGTCATGAACTCCTACGGCATCCAGTGGGCCCAGCTCATGGCCGGCGGGCTGATGGCCGGGCTGCCGCTGATCATCGTCTTCGTCTTCTTCCAGCGCCAGATCGTCAGCGGCGTCGCCCACACCGGCCTGGCCGGTCAGTGACCCGTACCGACACACGTACCGACACCACCCCGAAGGAAGTCATGACCCGCACCGCCCGCTTCACCCTCGACCCCGCGTTCACCGTCGGCGACGTCGACCCCCGCCTCTTCGGCTCGTTCGTGGAACACCTCGGCCGCTGCGTCTACGACGGCATCTTCGAGCCCGGCCACCCCTCGGCCGACGAAGCCGGCCTGCGTACCGACGTCCTGGAACTGATCCGCGAACTCGGCGTCACCGCCATCCGCTACCCCGGCGGCAACTTCGTCTCCGGCTACCGCTGGGAGGACAGCGTCGGCCCCGCCGACGAGCGCCCCCGCCGCCTGGACCTCGCCTGGCGCTCCACGGAGACGAACCGCTTCGGGCTCTCCGAGTTCATCGACTTCTGCAGGAAGGTCGGCCCGCAGGCAGAACCGATGATGGCCGTGAACCTCGGCACCCGCGGCGTCCAGGAGGCCATCGAACTCCAGGAGTACGCCAACCACCCGGCCGGCACCGCACTCTCCGAGCGCCGCATCTCCCACGGCGACAAGGACCCCTTCGGGATCAAGCTGTGGTGCCTGGGCAACGAGATGGACGGCCCCTGGCAGACGGGCCACAAGACCGCCGAGGAGTACGGCCGGATCGCCGCCGAGACGGCCCGCGCGATGCGGCAGATCGACCCGTCCGTCGAACTCGTCGCCTGCGGATCCTCGGGCCGGTCCATGTCCACGTTCGCCGCCTGGGAGGCGACCGTCCTCGCCGAGACCTACGACCTCGTCGACTACGTCTCGCTGCACGCCTACTACGAGGAACTCGGCGGCGACCGCGACTCGTTCCTCGCCTCCGCCGTGGACATGGAGTCCTTCATCGAGGAGGTCGTCGCCACCTGCGACCACGTCGGGGCGCGGCTCAAGTCCACGAAGAGGATCAACCTCTCCTTCGACGAGTGGAACGTCTGGTACATGTCCCGCAGCCAGCAGGAGGCCGAGGCGAACCCCCTCGACTGGCCCGAGGCGCCCCGCCTGCTGGAGGACAACTACTCCGTCACCGACGCCGTCGTCTTCGGCACCCTGCTCATCGCCCTGCTGCGCCACGCCGACCGGGTCACCGTGGCGTGCCTGGCCCAGCTGGTCAACGTGATCGCCCCGATCATGACCGAACCCGGCGGACCCGCCTGGCGGCAGACCACCTTCTTCCCGTTCGCGCAGGCCGCCCGGCACGGCCTGGGCCAGGTCCTGGACGTACGGGTCGACTCGCCCACGTACGACACGGCGAAGTACGGCGAGACGGACCTGCTGCACGCCACCGCCGTCCGCGACCCGGAGACCGGCGCGGTCACCGTCTTCGCGGTCAACCGCGGCCAGGACACGGCCCTCCCGCTCGAAGTCGCCCTGCACGGCTTCGACCTGACGGAGATCGCCGAGCACCAGGTCCTGGCCGACGCGGACCCGGACGCCCGCAACACCCTCGCCGAACCCGGCCGGGTCGCCCCGCACCCGGCCGAGGCAACGGTGCTCGACGGGGGAGTGCTGCGGGCCACGCTGGAGCCGATGTCCTGGAACATGATCCGTCTCGTCTGATCTCCGCACGGAGGCCCGCCCCCGGTCCCGTTACGCTGACGGCATGCGTGATCTCGGGGCGGGCCTCGGCCATCTGATCAAAGGGCAGCGCTGGGTCGTCCGGCACGGGAGATGGTTCGGCGTCGGGCTGCTGCCCGGCCTGATCACCCTCGTCCTGTACGCGGGCGCCCTCGTCGGCCTCGGCTACGGGGCCGACGACCTGGCGGACTGGGCGACCCCGTTCGCCGACGACTGGTCCTCGCCCTGGCTCGGCCTGCTCCGCAACACCCTGACCGTGCTGGTCTTCGCCTTCGGCCTCTTCCTCGCCGTCATCACGTTCACGGCCGTGACCCTGCTCGTCGGGCAGCCCTTCTACGAGTCGCTCTCCGAAGAGGTGGACCGTGCCGAGGGCGGCAAGGTCCCCGAGTCCGGGCTGCCGCTCTGGCGCGAGCTGTGGATCTCCGCCCGCGACAGCGTGCGCATCCTGGTGCGCGTCGCGCTGTACGCCGTGCTGCTCTTCGCTCTCGGATTCGTCCCGGTCGCCGGCCAGACCGTCGTCCCGCTCCTCGGGTTCTGCGTCACGGGGTACTTCCTCGCCGAGGAACTCACCGCCGTCGCGCTCCAGCGCCGCGGGATGGAGCTGAGGGAACGGCTCGTCCTGCTGCGTGGCCGCCGGCTGCTGATCCTCGGCTTCGGCGTCCCGCTCGGGCTCGCCTTCCTGGTCCCGTTCGTCGCCGTCTTCCTGATGCCGGGGGCCGTCGCGGGGGCGACGCTGCTGGCGCGCGATCTCCTCGGGGAGGACGGCGTGGGGACGGTGCCGCCCCCGCGCCCGTGAGCGGTCAGCTTCCGTGCACCTCCAGCGCGGTGCGCACGGCGGACTCCAACGCCCCTTCGATCCAGGCGGGCTTGACGGACGTGTGGCAGCCGGCGAAGTGCAACGGCCCCTCGACCGAGCGCACATCGGCGAGCAGCTCGGTGTGCTGCCCGGGCAGCAGGACGGACGCCTCGCCGTACGCGTACGGGTCACGCATCCACGACTGGGTGGCGCCGGCCCCCGTGTAGAAGACCTCGACGCGCTGCCCGTACACGTCCTGGACCCCGCCCAGGGCGTGCGGGTAGCGCTCGTCGTCGTCCAGGGAGTCCCACTTCAGGGCGTCGTCGGCCCAGCTGTACGAGGCGAGCAGGACCCCGCCCCTGCTGCCCTCGACCGGGTGGGAGGGCTGGTACATGAAGCGGTTGGCGTTGTCGGTGACCGATCCGCCGCCGATGACATGGGCCGCCTCGGGCTGGTTGCGGGCGGTCGCGCGGTACGCCGCGTAGTGCACGCGCTGGTTGGGCGGAATGTGTCCGGACGGTACGGAGGGGTGCGCGCCCAGCAGTGAGCCGTCGGCCGGCGCCTGCCCGAGCCGGTAGGCGTCGTACAGTCCGGGCCGGACCTTTTCCAGCTCCTCCTTCCAGTCCTTCTCCTCGAACTCCCACCAGCGGCGGCTGAATTCGAGCAGCACCTTGGTGGCGGTGTCGTAGTGGACCTCGGTGATCGCACGCCGCTTGCCGTACGAGAGCGGCGGCGTGACCGGGACGTGCCGCAGGCCGGAGAACGGCACGGTGACGATGGCGCGGTCCCCGGTGAACGTCTCCCGTACGACCTTGCCGTCACGGCCCTCCGAGACCGTCTCGACCCGGACGCCGTCCTGGCCGTGGCTGATCCTGGCGGCCCGGCGGTCCAGCCGCACCAGGTCCTTGACCCGTGCGTACATGGCGTCGGCCAGCGTCGCCGTACCGTCGGGCAGCTCGTAGAACGCGGTGTCCGGGCTGATCAGGGCGGCCCCGATGAAGCTGTGCACGAAGGCGAGCGGGAGCCGGGAGGTGAGGTTCTCGACCGTGCCGATGAGGTCGACGGTGCGCTCGTCGAGCTTGGCCGCCTCGGTCAGGAAGCGGAACATCGACCAGTGCCCGTACCGCTGGATGACCCGGGCCCAGCCCTCGACGAGCTCCGAGCCCTCCTTGCCCTCGAACTCCTTGCGTACGGGGGCGAAGGCCTCCCGCACGATGACCGAGGCGGGCTTGTCCTCGAACGCGGCGGGAACCCCGAAGGACCGGTTGACCGCCTGCGGCCTCTTCGCGTAGTCCGCCTTGCGGACCCGGATGCCGTTGACGTGGATCCAGGTGTGGTTGACGGGCTTGCCCGCGGCGTCGACGTCGACGAGGTGGAAGGGTCGGCGCTTCAGCTCGAAGGCGTCCATGAGCCCGGTGACGAGGGGGTGGCTGTCGGGGATCCGCATCGCCCCGGCCTCGGCGTACTGCTTCGGGTCGGCGAAGGGTGAGGTGGCGTTCTCGTGGCCGCCGTTGCGGAAGGTCTTGATCCGGCCGCCGACGCGGTTGCCGTTGGCCTCGATCACGGTGACGGTGTGCCCGGCCTCGCGGAGCAGATGGGCGGCGGTGAGTCCGGCCGGGCCCGCGCCGATGATCAGCACCTTCTTCGGGGCCCTGCGGCTGCGCGGCAGCCCTGTGGAGAGCAGGACGTCACGGTAGTGCGGTACCAGCGACCGGTCCTGCTCGTCGTGGACGAGGACGGCGCGGGCGACCGTCAGACAGGCGTCCCAGTCGGAGCCGGGGGCCGCGGCCGGGGCCGTGAGGGAGCCGGGCGACGCGGCGTCGGCCGCGGTCACGGCGGTGGTGGCGAGAGCGGCGGCACCCGCGGCGGCACCCGCGATCACGGTGCGCCTGGAGGGCAGGGCGGAGTTCGGCTGGGCAGGCTTGGAAGTCATGCGGTCACCCTGGGGGGCGCGGGACGGGGCGCATTACGCGAACGCGCGTAGATCATCCGCAATCACCCGCAGGTGGAGCTTAACGATCTTGTAATATCGGCGTTCCCGCAGGTCAGCCAAGCCTGCCGAGGCCCGCCTCAGCGCACCGAGAAGCCGTACACCGTCGTCGAGACGAACTCCGCGCCCGGCCGCAGTACCGTGCTCGGGAACTCCGGCCGGTTCGGCGAGTCCGGGAAGTGCTGGGTCTCCAGGGCGATCCCGGCACACGGCACGAACGGCCGTCCCTCGAAGTGGTCGGCCGTGTACAGCTGGAGGCCGGGCTCCGTCGTCGTGACGGTCAGGACCCGTCCCGACGCCTCGTCGTACAGCTCGGCGACCGGGCCCGTCACGCCCTCGTCCAGCACGAAGTTGTGGTCGTACTCCTTGGAGACCGGACGCGGCTCCCGGAAGTCGAACCGGGTCCCGTCCACCGGCAGGAACTCGCCCGTCGGCAGGGACTCCGCATCGGCCGGGGTGATCCGCCCGGCCGCGATCCGCAGCCGCTGGCCGAGCGCGCTGCCGGAGTCGGCGCCCGCCAGGTTCCAGTACGTGTGGTTCGTCAGGTTCAGCACGGTCGGCGCGTCCGTCGTCGCCCGGTACGCGATCCGCAGCGCCCCGTCCTCGTCCAGCGTGTACGCCACCGAGACCTCCAGCCGCCCCGGGAAGCCCTCCTCGCCGTCCGCCGCGACCAGGGACAGCTCCACCCCGCCGTCGGTCTCGCGGGCGTCCCACACGCGCTTGTCGAAGCCGACGGCCCCGCCGTGCACGTGGTTGCGGCCCTCGTTGCGCGTGACGTGGTGCGTCCGCCCGTCCAGGACGAACGCCGCCCGGCCGATCCGGTTCGCGTACCGCCCCACCAGAGCGCCGAAGTACGGCCCGGTGTACTGCTGGTACGAGGCGAGATCCGGCAGCCCGAGCGCCACCCCGGCCCGCGCGCCGTCCCGGTCCGGCACCTCGACCGACTGCACGACGGCGCCGTACGTCAGCACCCGTACCCGCGTGCCGCCGCGCTCCAGCGTCCAGCGGTCCACGGCGGTGCCGTCCCCGAGGGTGCCGAAGTGTTCCGTACGCAGCGCCGTGTTCGAACCCGTGTCCATGATCGGAAACTCTAGCCCGGCCTCCGGCCTAGGCCGGAGGCCGGGCCGCCGTGATGTTGCGGTAGGCGATCTCGGCGAGCCGGGCCTGACCGTTGCGCCCCGGATGGAACCAGTCCCACTGGCTGAGCTGCTTGCCGGTGAACCGGTAGTCGAACACCGCCCCGCCGTCGTAACGGCAGCGCCGGTCCTTCGCGCACACCTCGCGCAGCACCTCGTTGTACGCGACGACCCGGTCCTGCACCGCCGTGCGCCGGGCCACCGCGGAGGCGCCCATGTTGTCCGCGTCCCCCAGCATCGACTTGCAGATGCCCAGCTTCCAGATCTGCTTGCCCAGCTGATTGACCCGGCCCGTCGACCAGAGCCGCTTGAGGTCCGGCACGCTCGACACGTACACCTGCGTCTTCGGCGCCGTGCTGCGCAGCCGGCGCAGCGACGCCTCGAACGACGCCCGGAAGTCCGCCACCGGAGTCATGGTCCGCACCGAGTCCCGGCAGGCGTCGTTCGCGCCGATCATCACCGTCACCAGATCGGGGTCCTCCTTCGCGGCCAGCGCCATCTGCTCCGGCAGCTGGGCGATCCTGGCACCCGTCTCGGCGTGGTTCCAGCTGCGGTCGGCGGCGCCCGAGGCGCCGAGGAGGCGTACCGCCAGGCTGCGCACCGAGCTGTCCGTCCCGGTCGCCCAGGAGACCTCGGGGCAGTCGGCCAGCACCGAACAGGCGTCGAAGCCGCGGGTGATGGAGTCCCCGACCGCGGCGACCGACTCCGGACTGCGGTCCCAGAGCGGTGCGGCGGCCGGCTGCCG
This sequence comes from Streptomyces sp. NPDC091416, assembly GCF_044756845.1. NCBI lineage: Bacteria > Bacillati > Actinomycetota > Actinomycetes > Kitasatosporales > Streptomycetaceae > Streptomyces > Streptomyces sp. NPDC091416. Next base: position 210,589 of record NZ_JBIVTU010000002.1, on the reverse strand, counting down.
GCCCGTGTCGGCCTTCGCGCCCTTCGTCGTCCCGTCGGGCCCGGAGTCACAGCCCGTCAGGACGGCCGTGCCGAGGAACGTCACGGCGGCCAGTGCGGCCAGTGCGGTGCGCGAACGGTGGCGTACGGAGCGATCCGGCATGGCCCTCGTCCCCTCCCTGTTGCTGTCCCTGTTCCTGTCCCATGCCTCCGGCACACCCGTGCGTCACCGGCCGGCGGGCCCGCGCGCTCCGCAGGGTGAATGCCGAGCGAATCATGGGCCCGGGACCGACGGTACGTCACACCTCGGACGCCGCCGCACGGTAGCTTTTCCACGTCGAACCAGTGGTTCCTTCGGCCGCCCGGCTCCAGTCGGGTGGCTCTCGAACATCACATCACGTCACATACCCTCCCTTCTCCGGACATTAACTCCCGATACTGTTTACTGATGACAGCTTCGGGAAGTCGGCCGAAAAGAGGCGTTACGGGCGCGAGGCCGCTGGGGAAGGCGAACCTCGTCCCACACTGGAGGTCCCGGTGACGACACGTGGAGTCCTGTACGTCCACTCAGCCCCGCGCGCGCTCTGCCCCCATGTCGAATGGGCGGTGGGCGGCGTACTCGGTGTACGGGTCCAGCTCGACTGGATCAGACAGCCGGCCGCACCCGGCACCTGGCGCTGCGAATTCTCCTGGCAGGCCCGCCCCGGCACTGCCTCGAAGCTGGCCTCCGCCCTGCGGGGCTGGGATCTGCTGCGCTTCGAGGTCACCGCCGAACCCTCGCCGACCGCGGAGGGCGAGCGCTACAGCTCCACGCCCGAGCTCGGCATCTTCCACGCCGTCACCGGCATGCACGGCGACATCCTGGTCCCCGAGGACCGGCTGCGGGCCGCGCTGGCGCGGTCGTCGAGCGGCGAGAGCGACCTGGAGGCGGAGATCGCCAAGCTCCTGGGCAAGCCGTGGGACGACGAACTGGAGTCCTTCCGTCACGCGGGCGAGGGCGCGCCGGTGCGATGGCTGCACCAGGTGGTGTGACCTTTCCGGGGGCGGAGCCCCCGAAAGCCTGAAGCCCGCCACCTCGCGAGAGGGGACGGGCTTCACGCGTACAGCCGGAAAGATCACACGCTGCGGAAGGCCAGCACCACGTTGTGCCCGCCGAATCCGAACGAGTTGTTGATCGCCGCGATCGGCCCCTCCGGCAGCGGCCGCGGGGCGTCCCGCACGATGTCCGCCTCGACCGCCTCGTCGAGGTGGTCGACGTTGATGGTCGGCGGAGCCATCCGGTGGTGCAGGGCCAGCACGGTCGCCACGGTCTCGATACCGCCCGCGCCGCCGAGCAGGTGCCCCGTCATCGACTTCGTCGCCGAGATGGCGACATGGTCCAGGTCATCGCCCAGGACCTTGCGCAGTGCCTTCAGCTCCGCGATGTCACCCTGCGGCGTGGACGTGGCGTGCGCGTTGAGGTGCACGACCTCGGACGGCTTGAGGTCCGTCTGGTCCAGCAGGTTCTGCATCGCCGTGGCGATGCCGCGCCCGGTCGGTTCCGGCTGGGCGATGTGGTGGGCGTCCGCGGACAGCCCCTGGCCCAGGACCTCGCAGTAGACCCGGGCGCCGCGCGCGGCGGCGTGCTCCGCGGACTCCAGGACGACGACACCGGCGCCCTCGCCGAGGACGAAGCCGTCACGGGCGGTGTCGTACGGGCGCGAGGCCTTCTCGGGCTCGTCGTTGCTCTTGGACATCGCCATCATGTTGGCGAACGCCGCGATCGGCAGCGGGTGGATCGCCGCCTCGGTGCCACCGGCGAGGACCACGTCGGCACGGCCGGTGCGGATCATCTCGACGGCGTACCCGATGGCCTCGGCACCCGACGCACAGGCGGAGACCGGGGTGTGGACGCCCGCCTGGGCGTTCACCTCGATACCCACGTTGGCGGCCGGGCCGTTGGGCATGAGCATGGGCACGGTGTGCGGGGAGACGCGGCGTACGCCCTTCTCCTTCAGCACGTCGTACTGGTCGAGCAGGGTGATCACGCCGCCGATGCCGGAGGCGATGACCGACCCCAGCCGGTCGGGGCGGATCGTCTCGTCCTCGCCGGCGGGGCCGGTGAAGCCCGCGTCCGCCCACGCCTCACGGGACGCGATCAGCGCGAACTGCGCCGAGCGGTCCAGCTTGCGGGCGAGCGGGCGGGGCAGGACGTCCCCCGGGTCCACGGCCGCGAGGGCCGCGATGCGGACGGGAAGTTCGGCGAAACGTTCGCCCTCAAGAGGCTTGACGCCGGAACGGCCGGCCATCAGGGCTTCCCAGGTCGATGCGGAATCGCCACCCAGCGGAGTGGTTGCGCCGATACCGGTGACGACCACGGTGCGATTGGTCGAGCTCACTGGAAGATCTTCTCCACGTGTAGAGGGTCGTGAATAAGCGGCGCCACCGCCGGGTGGCGACACAGCTGGGCCGGGATCAGCCCTGGTGCTTGAGGATGTACTCGGCGGCGTCGCCGACCGTCTTGAGGTTCTTGACGTCCTCGTCGGGGATCTTGACGTCGAAGCGCTCCTCGGCGGCGACGACGACCTCGACCATGGACAGCGAGTCGACGTCCAGGTCATCGGTGAAGGACTTGTCCAGCTCGACGTCCTCGACCGGGATACCGGCGATCTCGTTGACGATCTCGGCGAGACCCTTGACGATCTCTTCCTGCGTGGCGGCCATGTCGGCGCTCCTTCGGTGTATATCTGCTGGGTTCGGGCGTCCGGGTCAAAAGACCCGGTGTGCCTAGGGGAGGGTAACGACCGTCGCGGCGTAGACGAGACCCGCCCCGAAGCCGATGACGAGCGCGGTGTCGCCGCTCTTCGCCTGACCGGTCGCCAGGAGCCGCTCCATTGCGAGCGGGATCGAGGCGGCGGAGGTGTTGCCGGTGGTCTCCACGTCACGGGCGACCGTGACGTGCTCCGGCAGCTTCAGTGTCTTCACCATCGAGTCGATGATCCGCATGTTGGCCTGGTGCGGGATGAAGACGTCCAGGTCTTCCGGGGCGATCCCGGCGGCGTCCAGCGCCTGCTGGGCGACCTTCGCCATCTCGAAGACGGCCCAGCGGAAGACCGCCTGGCCCTCCTGCGTGATGGCGGGGAACTTCTCCGGACGGTCGGCGTGGAAGGTGTCCCACGCCACGGTCTGCTTGATCGTCTCGGACTTGTCGCCCTCGGAGCCCCAGACCGTCGGGCCTATGGCGGGAACCTTGGAGGGGCCGACGATGACCGCACCGGCGCCGTCACCGAACAGGAACGCCGTCGCGCGGTCGTTCAGGTCGGTGAGGTCGCTCAGCCGTTCCACGCCGATGACGAGTACGTACTGGGCAGAGCCCTCGACGATCATGCCCTTGGCGAGCGTCAGGCCGTAGCCGAAGCCCGCGCAGCCGGCCGAGATGTCGAAGGCGGCGGGCTTGCCCGCGCCGACCTTGTGGGCGATCTCGGTCGCGATGGCCGGGGTCTGCTTGAAGTGCGAGACGGTGGAGACGATGACCGCGCCGATCTGCTCCGGCGTGATCCCGGCGTCGGCGATGGCCTTGCCGGACGCCTCGACGGACATCGCTGCCACGGTCTCCTGGTCGGAGGCCCAGTGGCGGGTGGCGATGCCGGACCGGGAGCGGATCCACTCGTCGGACGAGTCGATCGTCTCGAGGATCACCTCGTTGGGCACGACACGGGTCGGGCGGTAACCGCCCACACCCATGATCCGTGCGTACGGGGCGCCCTGGCTGGGCTTGATCTTCGACATGCTCTCGGGCTCCTTAGGCGCCCGCGTGCTCAGCGATGAGCGCGCGGGCCGCGTCGAGGTCGTCGGGGGTCTTGAGCGCGAGGGTCTGCACGCCGGGCAGGGCGCGCTTGGCCAGACCGGTCAGCGTGCCGCCGGGGCAGGCCTCGACGATCGCGGTGACGCCCAGGGCCTTGAACGTCTCCATGCACAGGTCCCAGCGGACCGGGTTCGCGACCTGGCCCACCAGCCGGGAGATGACCTCCGCGCCGGTGGCGACGGTCTGCCCGTCCGCGTTCGAGACATATGTCACGGTCGGGTCGGAGACCTCCAGGGCCGCGGCGGCCTCACGGAGACGCTCGACCGCGGGAGCCATGTGGTGCGTGTGGAAAGCGCCGGCGACCTTGAGCGGGACCACCCGGCGCACGCCCTCGGGCTTGTCCTCGGCGAGCGCGGCGATCTGCGCGGCCGTGCCGGCGGCGACGATCTGGCCTGCCCCGTTGACGTTCGCGGGCGTCAGGCCGAGCTTCTCCAGGTGCGGGACGGTGACCTCGGGGTCACCCCCGAGCAGGGCCGCCATACCGGTCTCGGTGACCGCGGCGGCCTCGGCCATGCCGAGCCCACGGGTACGTACGAAACGCAGCGCCGCCTCGTCGCCGATGACTCCGGCGAGAGCGGCTGCGGTGATTTCACCCACGCTGTGACCTGCGACGACCGCCGGAGAGGCGTCGAGCGCGGCGGCGGACAGCAGACCGGCAGCCACCAGCAGCGGCTGAGCCACCGCGGTGTCGCGGATCTCGTCCGCGTCAGCCTTGGTGCCGTAGTGGGCAAGGTCGAGCCCGATGGCGTCGGACCAGGCCGCGATGCGGTCGGTGGCACCGGGGAGGTCGAGCCAGGGAGTCAGGAAGCCGGGCGTCTGAGCGCCTTGGCCGGGAGCGACGAGTACGAGCACCCTCACACTCTCTCTTGTGAACGGTACGGAACGCCCGTGGGGACAGGGACGAAGAACCGTAGGGGGAATTGTTGATGTCCGACAAAAGTCTAGGACTGCATATCCCTGTCGGCCAGACGCCCCAGGATCAGGGCGATCCGCAGAGTGAACGCCGAACGAACGTCGGACGGGGACCAGCCGGTGACGTCTGTCACACGTCGGAGCCGGTAGCGCACGGTGTTGGGGTGGACGAAGAGCATCCTGGCGGCGCCTTCGAGACTGCTCGCCTGTTCCAGATACACACTCAGCGTCTCCAGGAGGGCAGAACCTGCTTCTTCGAGCGGTCTGTAGATCTCCTCCACCAACTGATCCCGCGCCGCCGGGTCACCCGCCATCGCCCGCTCCGGCAGGAGATCGTCGGCGAGGACCGGCCGCGGGGCGTCCTGCCAGGCACCGCACGCCTTGAGCCCGGCGGCCGCGGCCTGCGCGGACCGGGTGGCGGCCAGCAGGTCGGGCACCACGGGTCCGGCGACGACCGGCCCTGCCGCGTACGGGCCGATCAGGGCCTTCGCGACCTGGAGCGGGTTGTCGCTGCCGCCGGCGATCACGACCAGGCGGTTGCCCAGCACCCCGGTCAGGACCTGGAGCTTGGCGTGCCGGGCGGCCCGGCGGATCGCCTCCACCGTCAGCTCGCTGTCCCCGTCCGGAGCCGTGCCGAGGAGCACACACACGTGCTCGGGGGAGTTCCAGCCGAGCGCGGCGGCCCGGGACACGGCGCCCTCGTCGGCCTCGCCGGACAGCACCGCGTTGACCACGAGCGATTCCAGCCGGGCGTCCCACGCGCCACGCGCCTCGGCGGCCTGCGCGTACACCTGGGCGGTCGCGAAGGCGATCTCCCGCGCGTAGACGAGCAGCGCCTCGCGCAGCACCGACTCGTCACCGGGCGCGGCGACTTCATCGATCGCGGCCTCCATGACCTCGATGGTCGTCCGCACCATCTCGACGGTCTGGCGCAACGTGATCGCCCGGGTCAGCTCGCGCGGAGCGGTACCGAAGACATCGGTCGAAATGGCCTGCGGGGTCTCCGGATGCCGGAACCACTCGGTGAACGCGGCGATACCGGCCTGGGCCACCAGGCCGATCCAGGACCGGTTCTCCGGTGGCATCGCCCGGTACCAGGGCAGCGACTCGTCCATGCGGGCGATCGCGTTCGCGGCCAGCCGGCCGGAGGACTGCTCCAGCCGTTTCAGGGTCGCGGCATGGAGATGGGCGGCGTTCGCAGCGGGCTGCTCAGGATCGGGTCGGGGCACGGGGACAAGACTGCCCTATCCGGACGGGTGCCCGAAGGGGCGGGGCGGGTGGCGGGTCGTACCGCCGGGTAGCCGGGGGCCCGTCCCGCCCGGCCGGGCTACCGTGGGGCGGGTGATTTCCGTACGTCGCTCGGGCGACCGTTTCAGGGGTGGGGACGGGGCGGCCGGCATCGAGTCCCGGCACTCCTTCTCCTTCGGCACGTTCTACGACCCCGACAACCTCCGCTTCGGCCCGATCCTGGCCTGCAACGAGGAGCGCCTCGCCCCCGGCGCCGGGTTCGAGGAACACCCGCACAGCCACACCGAGATCGTCACCTGGGTCGTGGAGGGCGAGCTGACCCACCGGGACTCGGCCGGTCACGCCACCGTGGTACGGCCCGGGGACGTCCAGCACCTCAGCGCGGCCTCCGGCGTCCGCCACGTCGAACGCAACGACGGTGACACGCCGTTGACGTTCCTCCAGATGTGGCTCGCGCCCCTGGAGCCCGGCGGCGACCCCTCGTACACGACGGTCCCCGGCATCGCCGACTCCACCCCCTACGCCCTGCCGGAGGCCGGCGCGATGCTCCATGTGCGCCGGCTGGCCGGGGGCGAGCGCACGGCGGTGCCGGACGCGCCGCGGGTGTACGTGCACGTGGTGCGGGGCGGGGTCGCGCTCGGCGAGGCGGACATGGCGGCGGGCGACTCGGCGCGGATCGCCGGCGAGGAAGGCCTCGAACTGGTCGCGGGCGCGGCGGCCGAGGTGCTGATGTGGGAGCTGCCGGACTGAGGCGCCGTCCGGCAGGCCCGCCTTCCTCACCAGTCGAACGTCTCCATGTCCGCCTCGGTCGCCCTGCGGTAGCCGGTGATCACGTCGCCGTCGAACTGCACGAGGCAGAAGCCCTCGTCGTCGAGCCCGCACTGCCTGCACCATTCCGGATAGCCGGGAACCTCGAAACGGCCCGTCCGGGGCGAGCCCTTGGCCCTGTCCGACCACGCGATCGTGTCGCCGACGCGGAACGTGTGCAGGTACACGTCCCCGAAGTGGAACTGGATCACCAGGTCCTCCCGCGAACCGCACCGGGGGCAGGGAGACGGTGCGGGGACGAACAGCCGGTCGTACACCCCCATGTCCGGGCGCCTCTCGTTCGGAACCCGTCCCCGGCCCGGATGCGCCGGGAACGCGTCTCGCAGCATGAGCGGGAACCGTCGTTCGGGCAAAGACTTTTCAGCGGTCGCCCTCTGGCGCCGCACGGGCCACATCGGCGGTCCGGACCGGAACACCATCTCCTTGTGCACCGCGAACCCGTGCCGCTCATCGGCAAGACCCCACGGGTCATCCGGCAGGCGGCGGCTCTTCATCTCGTGGCCACGGGCACGCCAGTGGGCGGGACCAGGATCGGGGCCACCCACGACCCCGTGCCAGGAGGCTCCCATGTTCCGCCGGACCCTGTCCGTTCTCGCCACCCTCGCCGCGCTCACCGCCGCGGGATCCGCAGGCCAGGCCTCGGCCGCCGAAGACGCGCGGACGGCTTCCCCCGGCGGCGCCCGGGTCCTGAACGTCATGTCGTTCAACATCCACCACGCCCAGGGCACCGACGGCGAGCTCGACCTCCGTCGGATCGCCCGCGTCGTTCGCGAGAGCGGTGCCGACGTGGTGGGCCTCCAGGAAGTGGACAACCACTACTCGGAGCGCAGCGAGTGGTCCGACCAGCCCGCGGAACTGGCGGCCCTGCTCGGGTATCACGTGGTGTTCGGGGCGAACATCGACAAGGCCCCGCCGGCACCCGGCGGGTACCGCGTCCAGTACGGCACGGCGATCCTGTCCCGGTACCCGATCACCGCGTCGGACAACACCTGGCTGTTCAACACGCCGGGTCAGGAGCAGCGCGGCCTGCTGCACGCCACGCTGGACGTCCACGGCAGGAAGGTCGAGTTCTACGACACCCACCTGGCGGCAAGTTCGCAGACCGACCGCCTGCGCCAGACCGATCAGCTCGTGGACCTGATCGGCACGAAGAAGCCCGGAATCCTCGTGGGCGACTTCAACGCGCTGCCGGACGCACCGGAGTCCCAGCCGTTGCAGTCGGCCTTCACCGACGCATGGGCCAGGTCCCTGCACCCGCGCGGTGACGGCGCGACGTACCCCGCGCAGGCTCCCACCGAGCGGATCGACGTCATCTACACGACCCGCGCGGCGACGCCGCTCGTCACCCGCGTCGTGAAGGCCGACCCGGCGGCATCGGACCACCTGCCGCTCCTCAGCAGGGTTCTCCTCACCTTCTGACCGGCGAAGCCCGTGCCCACGAGGTCAGGGCCCGCTCGCCTCGTGTTCCGGACGAGCGGCGGTCACCGCCACGACGCCGCCGAGGCCCTGACCACGGTCGCGCGGATCCGTGCTCTTCCGGCCGCCGGCCTCCCCACGGAGACCATCCGGGATCCCATGCCCTGTTTCATCGGTGACGGCCCTGTTCTCGGCACCTGCGTCCAGGAGCACCTGCAGAATCAACTGCACGACCCGGACCGCCGTATGGCCGGCCTGGAGGACGCCCGCGCATCGCTCAGCGACTTCATCGACTCCTCGACGCGGGCGGCCGCCTCCCCGCCCGCCTGAACCGGCCCCGGCCCCCCGTCCCTACGGCCGGTCGCCCTCCCGCCGCCACATCGCCCACATCGGCGGCCCGGACCGAAACGTCATCTCCTCGTGCACCGCGAACCCGTGGCGCTCGTAGAACGTCAGATTGCGCCGGTTGCTGGACTCCAGGAAGACCGGCCGCCCGTCCGCGTCGGCCCGCTCCAGCAGCCCGCCCAGCACCCGGGACCCGCGCCCCGTGCCGCGCGCGTCGGCGTGGGTGCCGATGTACTCGACGTACCAGTGCGCCGGACCGGCCGGGTGGCGGTGCTCCAGAGCGAGCAGACGCAGTCCGGTGCGGGGGAGTTGGGTCCGCGCCGCCCGCAGCAGGGTGCCCGCGTTGCGCAGCAGGTAGGTGGCCGGGAGCTTCCACTGCCCGGGCTCCGCCCACACTGCCGCCACCGTGCGGTCCTCGTCCGTCCACACCCGGCCCGCCGGGACCTGCTGGGCGAGGTGTGCGGTGAACAGGAGCCGCAGCCGCCGGTCCCGGTCGTCCGGCATCAGCCAGGACCAGACGGGGTCCTCGGCGTAGGCGCTGGCGAGTACGGCGGCGAGGGCCGGGACGTCGGAGGCGGTGGCGCGGACTGTGTCGGTCATGGCCGGGGAGAGTAGCGGCTCCCCGTGATCTCCGGCCAGGGAGATGGCAAGACCGGCCGACCGGCCAACCAGGCACGAGTTTCGGCTATCACCGTGCAGCGTCTCGACCCGGCGCCGGACCCGTGGAAATCTGCCGGTGCCTCAGGAATACGTCCTCGGTTCGCCCGCCGTTCGCCCTGGCGGCCTACCTTTCGCAGGCACGCGCCGACGTCAGCCCCCTGAACCACTCTCCCCCAGAGGTCCCCCTGATGACTCCCAGCACCACCGATTCCACGCGCCCCGACATCGAGAGCACCATCAGTACCGAGAGCATCCCCAGTACCGGGAGCACCGCGAACCCCGCCGGTGAATTCCGCATCTCCCGGCGCCGGATGCTCCAGACGGCCGCCGTCGGCCTCGGTGCGATCGCCGCCGGCCCGGTCGCCGAAGCGGTCGGCGGAGCGCAGGCAAGCGCGGCCGAATACCGCCTGCCCAAGGGCTACAAAGGCGACATATCCGATCTGAAGCACGTGGTGATCCTCATGCAGGAGAACCGTTCCTTCGACCACTACCTCGGCCAGCTGCGCGGTGTGCGCGGACACGACGACAAGCAGGTCCTCAAGTTCCAGGACGGCACCACCGTCTTCCAGCAGCGCGACGCCACCGGTGCCATCGTGACCCCCGCCGTGTCGACCGCCACCTGGAGCGACAAGCACAACTTCTACGGTGCCAACGGCGGGCGGTGGGACACCTGGGTGAAGGACAAGGGCGACCACTGCATGTGGTACTACACGCCCGACTACATGCCGTGGATGTACTCGCTCGCCTCCCAGTACACCGTCTGCGACATGAACTTCTGCTCGATGCACGGTCCGACCATCCCCAACCGCTACTACCTGATGACCGGTTCGGGCGGCGGCGAGACCACCAACGCCAAGCAGAACGACTACAGCCGCACCTGGACCACGGTCCCCGAGCAGCTCCAGCAGGCCGGCATCGACTGGCGGGTCTACTCCGACAACAGCGGCAACGGCGTCGGCGGCAGCCTCCAGAGCGGCTTCGTGGGCGAGTACGGCTGCAACGTCACCAACAGCTTCGCCGCCTTCGACCCGCGCACGGCGGACGAGGCGGACCTCGCACCGGGCACCGGCAAGATCTGGAAGGCCAACTCCTTCGTCTACGAGGGCGCCACCACGCCCAACGACGACTCCGAGGCGAACCTCGACGCGGTACTCCGCGATCTGATCGCCGCCTGTGAGCCGGGCGCCGAGCACCCGCTTCCCGAGGTCTCCTGGGTGGTGATGCCCGCCGCGTGGAGCGAGCACCCGGGCTTCGACACGGTGCACGGCGAGCGCTACATGGACAAGATCCTCAAGACGCTCCAGAGCAACGAGGACATCTGGAACCACACCCTGGTGATCATCACCTACGACGAGAACGACGGAAAGTTCGACCACGTCCTGCCCCCGCGCCCGGAGGAGGGCACGCCCGGCGAGTTCTCCGGCACCACTCCGTACGGGTTCGGCCCCCGGGTGCCGATGCTGCTGGTCTCGCCGTGGACCCGGGGCGGCTACGTCGCGTCGGAGGTGTTCGACCACACCTCGACGGTGAAGTTCCTGGAGACCTGGGCCGCCCATCTGGGCAAGCCGTTCACCTGCCCGAACATCACCGACTGGCGCCGCTCCATCGCCGGCGACCTGACCAGCGCGATCGACTTCGCACACCCGCGCCCGGGCCCGGTCGTCATCGCCGACCCGGTCACCGGCACCCCGCCGAAGCCGCCGCGTGACCGCATGGAGCCGCGCGGCCTCTCCTTCCACCCGCACGCCACGTTCACCGAGGACCGGGCCGCCGGCACGGTGACCGCGTCCATGACGCTGGCCGGCGGCCCGGCGGGCAAGGCGGTGAGCCTCCAGGTCTTCCCCGACCAGTACCTCCCGTTCGCCAACACGCCGTACACGGTGAGCGCGGCGGCCCCGCGTTCGTACACCTGGGACACGAAGCAGACGGACGGCAAGTACGCCTTCTCGGTCTACGGCCCCGACGGCTTCCTGCGTTCCTTCGCCGGCCAGGTGACCCCCGAGAGCGGGAGCAGGCGGCGCGAGGGCCTTCCGCGCGTCGAGGCGGAGCTGGCCGGGGGCAGGCGCGCCGCGGTCCGGATGAGACTGCACAACGACGGCCGTCACCCCGTCCGTTACACCCTCAAGGCCAACGACTACGCAGGCGGCACCCGGAAGGTCACCGTGCCCGGCGGCCACTCCACGGTCGTGAACTGGCCCACCGAGCACGGCTACTACGACGTGGTGCTCACCGCCGACACCGGCACCGGCTGGACCCAGCGGTACGCGGGACGCGTGGCGACGGTCTGACGGCCGACATGACGGGTCCCGGCCCCCTCCCGGGGCCGGGACCCGTCACGCCGCCTCGCGGCAGGGCTACTTCAGGCCGAACGCCCGGATGACGTCCTGCGTGACCTTCAGACCGTCCGGCCCCTGTGCGGTCGCCCGCAGCGAGACCCAGCCACCGGGGTGGCGCGGCGTGCTGAGAGCCGTCCGCCACATTCCGTCGCCGGTCCGCGCCAACGTGGCCGGCCGCCATGTCGCACCGTCGTCGTACGAGACCTGGAGCGTGGCCCCGGTCGCCGTGACGCCGCTGGTGTAACTGGACGAGTTCAGCGCGAGCGGCACCCGGCTGCCCGCGCGGACCTGCCCGCGCAGGTCGGTGTCGACGTCGTAGCCGAGGTCGAGAACCGGGATCTCCTTGCTCGGAGTGCCCTGCCGGGGTGCCGTCGAGCGGAACGTCCAGGTGGTGTCCGTGGCCGTGGAGCCGGCCCAGGTGCCGTTGTCACGGTTCGCCTTGAGCGAGAGCGTGTACTCCTGCTCGGCGGCCGGCACTCCGGTGTAGTAGCCCGCGTAACCACCCTTGCCCAGCACCGTTCCCTCGTGCCGGAGCTCGGAGGCCGCGCTGCCGCCGGGTGAACGCGTGATGTGCCCGTCGGACCCACCGGACCAGGCCGGGACGTTCCAGGAGATCCCGTTGCTGGTACGGCTGGGCCGCCACAGGCCCTCGCCGAACCGGGGTGCGTTGACCGGCTTGAACCACTCGCCGGGGAACCGCCGGCCGGCGGCGTACGCCTGCCCCGGAGCGACCTCCAGAATGGAGTCGGCGCCCAGCGGGCTCAGGGTGATCCGGTGATCCTCGTTCCACTTCCCGAGCCCGGTGGGTGCGGGAGTGAGGTAATCCGTACGCGTGTCCGGGTAGCCCTCCTTCTGCGTACTGCCCACGCCCTGCCCCCAGGCGGGCGAGAAGACGCGGTGGCCGATTCCCTCACGTGTCCCCGCCCCCTTGCGGAGCGAGTAGAACGCGGTGTCCACGCGGGCCAGTTCGTCGTGGTCGGGGCGGTAGACGAGGTCCTGGTCCGGGATCGAACCCTTCCGGTACTGGAGGAGGTCGTACTGGTAGTCCGGGTAGCGGTGCTCGGTCAGGCTCAGGATGCCGAAACCGGTCTTCGCCTCCCTGATCAGACGCGCCCCGTCCGCACTGCCCGTGCCGGCCAGTGTCAGCCCGTGGCTGTCGCCGAACGTCTCGTACAACCGGCCGAGCCGGTCGTCGACGGTGATCAGCATGGCGGCGCCCGCGTCGGCCGCGGCGCGAGCGCGCTCATCCGGGCCGGAGGTGCCCCGGTCGACGATGACGGCCCGTCCCTTCGCCTTGAGACCGACGTAGTCGGCCGGGGTGCCCGCGCCCGCGTAGACGGTCCTCAGGATCCGGTGACCGTCGTCGTACGCGGTGCCGTTCTGGCCGGTGAGCTCGACGCCGCGACCGGTGCCGGTGGCCGCGTCGAGGAACTTCTGCCGCAGCTGCCAGTGCACCATGAGGTCCTGGACGCCGCCGTCGGTCTGGGCGGTGGGAGAGACGAACAGCTCCGTGTACGACTTGTCCATGACGAACGCCGAACCGAGTGCCCCGCCCCCGGCGAGGCTGCGCCGGTACTGGATGACCGTCTGCGCGTTCTCCGTCTCGCGCGGCGCGACGGCCCGCACCCGGCGGGCCTTGGAGGCGTCGAGGCGCGCCGTCGCGTCACTGTGGCCGGGGCCCACGGCGATGTCCGGCGCGACGAGCATGGCCATGCCGAGCGCGTCCGGATCGTCTCCGTTCACGTCCAGGAAGCCGAAGGCGCTGTAGCTGCGCGGGGGCAGACGCAGCGTGGTCTTTCCGTAGACCTCGACAAAACCGGGCGCCGGGTTGCCGGGGAACGTGAGAGCGACCGTACCGGTGGCGGGCTTCCCGTCCCGGCCGGTCAGCTCGATCGTGTAGTCGTACGCCTCGGGCTCCTTGAACAGGGCGTAGGCCGTGTGCGCGACGACGTTGCCGTTCGCCCGGTCGGTCGCGGTGACCTGACCGGACAGCAGGGTCTGCGGAGTGGACACGGGCAGACCCGTCGGGTCCAGCCGCACCGACACCTTGGCGGTGCCGCCCGCCGGGACGTTCACCGACGGCTCGGACAGCGACACCGTGGAGCCGGTGGTGTCCGCCTTCAGGTCCAGGGTGACGCCGGCGGTACCGGTGTTGCTGTACGTGATGGTGCGCTCGACCGGAGCCGCGTCCGCGTTCGGCCACTTGAAAGCGGCGGCGGGCACGGATCCGGGCGCCTCGATCGTGGAGTCCACGGCCGCCGCCACGTCCATCCGCCCGGTGCCCTGCTGGTACGGCGTCAATGAGTTGAGCTTCTTCGACGTGCTCATCAGGGCGTTCTTGATCCGGTTCGCGTCCCAGTCCGGGTGCGCCTGACGCAGGATCGCGGCACCGCCGGCGACATGCGGCGTGGCCATCGATGTGCCGCTCATCGACTGGTACATCGGGGCGCCGTCCGCCGGGTGTGCGGCTGCCGCGCTGATGCCCACGCCCGGCGCGGAGATGTCCGGCTTGAGGGCGTAGGAATGCGCGACCGGCCCCTGGCTGGAGAAGCCCGCCCGCGCATCGCGCTGGTCGACCGCACCCACCGTCAGCGCCGAGGCCGCGGCACCCGGCGAACCGATCGAGCCCACCGAGATGTTGTTGCCGGCGGCGATCACGAACAGCGGTCCGCCATCGGCGGACAGCCGGTCGACGGCCTGGGAGAGCGGGTCGGTTCCGTCGGACGAGCCGCTGGTGCCCAGGCTCATCGACACCACGTCGACGCCCTGTTCCTCGGCCCATTCCATGCCGGCGAGAATTCCCGACTGGCTGCCCTCGCCCGCGTTGGACAGCACCTTGCCGACGTACAGCTTCGCGCCCGGCGCGACGCCCTTCTCCTTGCCGCCGGAGGCCGCGCCCGATCCGGCGATCGTGGAGGCCACGTGCGTACCGTGCCCGTGCCGGTCGTCGGCGCTCTCACCCGGTACGAAGCTCTTCTCGGCGGCGACCGCGTCCTTCAGGTCCGGGTGGGTGGCGTCGATCCCGGTGTCGAGGACGGCCACCTTGCTGCCCGTCCCGTCGAGCCCTTTCGCCCAGGCCTCGGGCGCCCGCACCTGCGCGACCGAATCGCTGAGCGCCGCCTGCACCTTGGCGTCGAGCCACAGCCTGCCGATGCCACTGCCCGCGTCGAACGTACGCGACGTGGCCGCGGCGGCGGGCGCGATGTCCTTCCAGAACGCGCGGGCGTGCCGTGCGTCCGCCTTCATCGCCGTGGCGTCGACCCGCCCGAACTTCCGTACCTGCGAAGCCCCGTCGGGTGCGGCGGGCGCCTCGGCGCCGCGTCCGCCCGGCGCGGTGGCGATGACCGGTATGCCACCGGAGCGGGCGTCGTCGTAGCCCATGGCCACCAGGCCGGTGACGTTGAACAGCTCGGCGTCGAGCTTCCCCGAGGCGATCAGGCCCATCGCCTCGGTGGGAATCACATAGGTGTGGTGGCCGTAGCTCTGTACGCTCACTCCGCCGTGCGCGCCGGGCACCCGGTCGACGGTGACATCGTCCTGGTCGCCGGGCCGGTCCGTGTAGTGGACGACATCCCCGGTGACCAGGGTGATGTCGTGAGCGGCCTGCTGTCCTGCGGCCGTGACCGCAGCGGTCGCGCTGTTCGTCGAAACCGTGCCGTCGGTGGCGGGAGCGGCAGCGGCCGTCGGTGAGACCAGCAGAGCGCCGCTGAGCGCCAGGGGCAGAGCGGTGGCGGTCGCCGCGGGGAATAACCGAAGCTTGCGTCTTGGTCGCGTCATAGGTGGGGTCTGTGCCACCGGGCGTCCCGGCAACCGCAGTCCCGGTGGCGGGACTGCGTCATGGCGAGAGTTCGTCAGGGAGGGCAGGTGCGGGTCGAGGCCGTGTGCGGTGGTGGCTGCCACCCAGGACCCCTGGCGGCCGCGGCCCGCGAGAGCCTGTCGGCGGCGCTCTACGCTTGCTCCTGAACGCGTTCAATAGTGGCGGAACCCCGGTGCTGACGGCTTTCGGCTCGGCGATCAGGCCAGGGCGTTGTAGATCGTCCAGCCCTTGCCGACCTGGGTCCGGGCGGCGAAGGGGACACCGGCGTCGGGGGTGCCGTTGTAGAACCACAGGGCGCCGCCTGCGTCGGTGGCGAGCAGGTCGTTGCTGCCGTCGCTGTTCAGGTCGCCGGCACTGACAAGTTCGGTGTACGTGTTCCAGCCGCCGCCGACTCGGGTGCGGGCGGTGAGGGGTGCGTTGGTCTTGCCGGTGCCCTGGTAGAGCCAGAGGACGCCGGTCTTGTCGCGGGCGAGCAGGTCGGGTGTGCCGTCGCCCGTCAGGTCGGCGCCGCCGACAAGTTCGGTGTACGTGTTCCAGCCGCCGCCGACTCGGGTGCGGGCGGTGAGGGGTGCGTTGGTCTTGCCGGTGCCCTGGTAGAGCCAGAGGAC
>NZ_JBIVTU010000002.1:0-194500 GCF_044756845.1 Streptomyces sp. NPDC091416 | reverse complement strand
ACGCGGGCGAGCAGGTCGGGTGTGCCGTCGCCCGTCAGGTCGGCGCCGCCGACAAGTTCGGTGTACGTGTTCCAGCCGCCGCCGACTCGGGTGCGGGTGGCGAAGGGGGCGTTGGTCTTGCCGGTGCCCTGGTAGAGCCAGAGGACGCCGGCCTTGTCGCGGGCGACGAGATCGCCGGTGGCGTCGGCCTTGAGAGTGGAGAGCTTGGTGAGTGCGGTGTACGCGTTCCAGCCGCCGCCGATCCTGGCGCGAGCGGTGGGGTACGCGGAGTGGCGGAATTTGTCGGACTGGTACTGCCAGAGGACTCCGGCACCGTCCCGGCCGTAGAACGCCGCCTGGTCGATGAAGCTGAGGGTCTGGGGCTCCTGGCTGAGCTGTGTTCCGTCCGGGGCGAAGGTCTGGAAGGCGCCCTGGAGGTATCCGACGGGGATTCCACGGACCGCGGTGAGGCGCAGGTAGTCGCTTGCCTTGACGGTGCCTGCCGTCCAGGCGTGCTCGGAGATGTCCAGTCGGAGCGAGCCGTCGGAGCCGATGGTCCAAGGGCGTTCGGTGTAGGTGACTCCGTCGCCGGAGTACTGGACGTGCACGTCGCGGGCCAGCTGGGCGGCGGTGTAACCGGTCTTGGCGATCTGCTGTGCGGTGAACGTCAGCCGGTTGCGGGTGGAAGCCGGTGGAGTGCTCAGCTGCATCAGCGTGTCCAGACGGCACTCGGCGGGATCGGCCATCCCGACGGAGACGGTGGACCCGCGAGACCGGCTCCAGAACGGACCGAGGTGCGGCTGCTTGATTTTGATCAGGGCATGGGCGGGGTTGATCGGTATGCGGTTGCCCTTGGCGCCGTCGATGTAATAGGCGTTGATATTGAGGCTGGTCCCCACGTACCCGTCCGCCGTGACTCGCACGTGCAGGGAGCCCGGAGCGAGGGTGGCACCGGGTATGCCGTCGTGGTCGCTGTCCTCCTTGCCGAACCGGAAGGTCGCCAGGGAGTCGGCGGCGTACACGGGCTCATGGGCCAGGACGGCCCCGGTGTCGTCGGTGACGGTCAGATGGGCCGCGTTCTCGGTACCCAGATCGAGCTCGACGAAGCTGTCGGCGGTGGGCGGCGTGGTGAGGGTGATCTCGACGTCCTCGGCGGTGCCGACCGTGTCGATGGTGCCCGAAGTACGCAGGGTCATCGCGACAGCGGCGGCGTTGGCCGTGGCCAGTGGGGTGACGCCGAGAGCCGTGCCGAGCAGGGCTGCGGCGAGCGTGGCGCGGTGCCGCTTGGTGAGTCGCATGGAGAGCCTTTCGGGACCAGCCGCCGCATGGTGATCGGACGGTGGAGTGGAAGTATCTCCTCCACGGCCTGGCAGGCAGCGCCCAGGGTGGGGTGTGGGGCAGCCCGGTCCTCCTGGCCGAGGTCCCCGCCCGCCGGTGGTCCGGGGCGGGGAGTCAGACCACGCGCCGAAGCGGCGACAGCGCCTCGTGCAGATCTTCGAGCCGGCGGTAATGGACGGCGGCCATCCCCGCTTCGCGGGCCGCCGTGACATTGGCTTCGGTGTCGTCGACGAACAGGCAGCGGTCGAGCGCCACGCCCAGGAGCTCGGCAGCGATGCGGTACACACGGAGATCGGGTTTCGCGACGCCGATGCGCGCGGTGTTCACGACGGCATCGGCGACGTCGGCAAGGCCTTGGCGTTCCAGGTCCCGCTCCAGCCGAGTGGTCGCGTTGGAGACCAGGGCAACGGACGCGACCGCGCGCACCTTCGCGAGCAGCGCGACGACTTCCTGGTCGACGACGGGCACGAGGGCGGACCAGGCCCGCACCGCTCCATCCGCGCGTTCCTTCGATCCGTGGCGGGCCGCCAGGTCGGTGGCGACCGCGGATCGCCACTGCTCGTCGGTGACCTGCCCCGTGATGGCCGGGTGCAGGCGGACGGGCGCGAACGCTGCGGCTGCGAGCGCGCCGACGGGAAGCCCGTGCTCTTGCTCCAACTCGTCGGCGGCCGGCCAATGGCGGATCACGCCGTCGATGTCGCAGAGCACGGCATCGTAGGGCAGGAGAGGCGTCACTGCCCGCGAAGGCCCTCCACGAACCCGCGCCACGCGACGGCCCGATCACGATGACGGGGCCGCCGTGGACCTTGCTGTCGCGGACGGGGACGGAGCCGCAGGTGCCGGCGGCTACCTCGACGCACTCGCCGCCGTTCGGCCCGCTGTACGAGGAGGTGCGCCAGGTCGCGCCGCCGGTCACGGTGCACTCGACGCAGTCGCCGCCGGTACTTCCGCTGTAGCTCGACTTACGCCACTGCGTGTTGTTCAGGCCGGGGCCGGTCTCCATAACGCTCCTCCATCACGCGGGCGATCAGAGCCGCCAAATCCTCCACGGAGAGTGCGGCAGCCTGTAGGTGAGCGTAGCGGAGTGAGGCCTCCCGGATGGTGTCGGGGCTGGCGGTCATGTGGCCGGAGATGAGGTCTTCTGTGTAGATGATGTCTGGGTCGTCATCGAAGCGCAGAAGGTTGAACGACCCGTCCAAGCTGGTGTGTTCACCGGCCGCAAAAGGCAACACCTGGATCCGCATCCAGCGGTTCGCGGAGAACTCCAACAGCCGCGTCAGTTGGGTACGCATGACCTCATGGCCGCCGATCGGCCGGTACAGCACCGCCTCGTCCAGAACAGCCCAGGCCAGCGGCGGCCGTTCGCGCTCCAGGATGCGCTGGCGCTCCAGCCGGGCGGCGAGCAGGCCGTCCAGATCATCAGGCATACCGGTCGCCAGAACCGCCCGCGCATACCCCTCCGTCTGCAACAGCCCGTACACCAACTGCGCCTGGTACGTGGAGATGTACGTCGCCTTCGCCTCCATCTCCGCATACGGCTGGAACCAGGCCGGCAGCTGGCTGCGCAGGACCAGGCCCATCAGGCGGGAGAACAGCCCGTCCGTGCCCAGGGCCGCGTCGACCCGTTCGGAGAAGTCGCGGGTGGGGACCTTCTTCGTCGTCTCGATCTGGCCGATCAGCGAGCCCGTGCAGAAGATGATGTCGCCCAACTGGGTCTGGTTCAGACCGGCGGCCTCGCGCAGACGGCGTAACTCCCAGCCGTAGTAGTCCAGGGGCGAGGCGCTGGGGTCGAGCGTCTGGATGTTGGCCACGGCGGACCTCCGGGGTGCAACGCCTCGCGGCGTTCGGTTCCGTACGTAGCCGAGCGTAGTCATCCGCTCGCACGATGGTGACATGAATCACGCATCTGCTCCCCGGACCGACTCCGGTGCGCACGAAGAACCCGTCTACCGGGCCGACTTCGCCATGGGCGAGCACTCCGCCCGGCATCTGCGGCGCATCCTGCGGCTCTACCTCGCCGGGTGGGGCATGGCCGACCTCGCCGACGCCGCCGAGCTCGTGCTCACCGAGCTGATCGCCAACGTGGTCCAGCATGTTCCGGGGCGGAGGTGTCAGACCTTCGTCTTCCGGCTGCCGGGCGGCGAGGGCGTACGCGTCGAAGTCGCCGACGACTGTCCGCAGTTGCCCCGCATCGCCGAGTCGGCCACCCTCGACGAGCGCGGGAGAGGACTGCTGCTCGTCGACGCCCTCGCCGACAAGTGGGGCGTCGAGGCGCGCCGGGACGGCGGCGGGAAGGCCGTGTGGTTCGAGTGCCTGACCGCCGCAGGGCCGGTCGCGGCCGAGCCGGTTACGCCGACAGCTCCGCCAGTACCGCGTCCGTGAACGGGGGCCAGACCTCCGCCGCCCACGGGCCGAACGCGCGGTCGGCGAGTGCCACGCAGGCCGCGCCCGCCGCCGGGTCGATCCACAGGAACGTGCCCGACTGGCCGAAGTGGCCGAACGCCGCGGGGGAGGAGCGCGTGCCCGTCCAGTGCGGGGCCTTGTGGTCGCGGATCTCGAAGCCGAGGCCCCAGTCGTTCGGGTTCTGGTGGCCGTAGCCCGGCAGTACGCCCTTCAGGCCCGGGTGGACGACCGTCTGCGCCTCCAGCACCGTGCGCGGGTCGAGCAGGCGCGGGGCCTGGACCTCGGCGGCGAAGCGCGCCAGGTCCTCGACCGTCGAGACGCCGTCGCGGGCCGGGGAGCCGTCCAGCGTGGTCGCGGTCATGCCCAGGGGTTCCAGGACCGCCTGGCGCAGGTATTCCGCGAACGGGATGTCCGTCGCCTTCGCGATGTGGTCGCCGAGTACCTCGAAGCCCGCGTTCGAGTACAGCCGCCGGGTGCCGGGCGGGGCCGTGACCCGGTGCTCGTCGAAGGCGAGGCCGCTGGTGTGGGCCAGCAGGTGCCGGACCGTGGAACCCTCGGGGCCGGCCGGCTCGTCCAGCTCGACCGCGCCCTCCTCGTACGCCACCAGCGCCGCGTACGCCGCGAGCGGCTTGGTGACGGAGGCGAGCGGGAAGCGGTGTGCGGTGGGGCCGTGCGTACCGACGACGGTGCCGTCCGCTCGTACGACGGCCGCCGCCGCGGTGGGGACGGGCCAGTTCTCGATCATCGCCAGGCTCTGCATACGTACGAGACTAGGTCGTGCGCGGTTGTGGCCGAAACTCGCATCCGATTGCGCTTGCTTAGAGTGCACTCCAGGGTTCTAGCGTGGAGGACATGACGGTGACGGAGACGGAGACGGCGGCGCGGACCACCTCGGCAGGGGTGGACACCTGCGCATCGGGCCCCCGGCCCCACCCGCGTCCCGAGGGCCAGGACCGCTACACCATCAGTGAGGTGGCCGCCTTCACCGGGCTGAGCGCCCACACGCTGCGCTGGTACGAGCGGATCGGGCTGATGTCGCACGTCGACCGCTCGCACACGGGACAGCGCCGCTTCACCAACGCCGACCTGGACTGGCTCGGCTTCGTGGGCAAGCTGCGGCTGACCGGGATGCCGGTCGCCGACATGGTCCGGTACGCGGAGCTGCTGCGCGAGGGCGACCACACCTTCGACGAGCGCAAGGAACTGCTGGAGGCGACCCGCCGCGACGTGAGGACGCGGATCGCGGAGCTCCAGGACACGCTCGCCGTCCTCGACTACAAGATCGAGTTCTACGCAGGCGCCCAGCGGGCGCCGGAAAGGCCCAGGGCCTGATGAGTGACAAGAAGATCGAGACCGTGGAGCTCGGCCTGAACGGCCCGCAGGTCGGTGTGCAGGGGCTCGGCTGCATGGGCATGAGCGAGTTCTACGGAGACACCGACGAGGCCGCGGCCCGCGAGACCCTGGAGACGGCTCTCGCCGCCGGCGTCACGCTCTTCGACACCGCCGACGTCTACGGCCTCGGCGCCAACGAGACGTTCATCGCACCCTTCGTCGGCGCGCACCGGGACGAGATCACCCTCGCCACGAAGTTCGCCATCGAGCGGCGCGAGGACGACCCGCACTACCGGGGCGTGCGCAACGACCCCGCGTACATCCGTCAGGCCGTCGAGAACAGCCTGCGGCGGCTGAACACCGACGTCATCGACCTCTACTACATGCACCGCCGCGACCCGGAGATCCCGCTGGCGGAGTCCGTCGGCGCGATGGCGGAGCTGGTGCGGGCGGGCAAGGTCAAGCAGCTCGGGCTGAGCGAGGTGACCGGCGCGGAGCTGCGCGAGGCGCACGCCGTGCACCCCATCGCCGCCCTCCAGTCCGAGTGGTCGCTCTTCAGCCGGGACGTCGAGCGCAGCGCCGTGCCCGCCGCCGTCGAGCTGGGCGTGACGTTCGTGCCGTACTCGCCGCTCGGCCGGGGCTTCCTGACCGGGGCGTTCGCGGACGCCGGCAAGGAGCTGGGGAAGAACGACTTCCGGCAGTTCCAGCCGCGCTTCACCGGCGACAACGCGAAGACCAACGCGGCACTGCTGGAGCCGGTCCACAAGATCGCCGCCGCGCACGGGGCGACCGCCGCCCAGGTGGCGCTGGCCTGGGTGCAGCAGCGGGCGCAGGTGCACGGGCTGGCCGTCGTGCCGATCCCCGGCACCCGCAAGAGCAGCAGGCTGCTGGAGAACGTCGGCGCGACCCGGCTGACGCTGACCGCCGAGGAGCTGGCCCTGCTGGAGCCGATCGCCGGCCAGGTGGCGGGCGACCGCTACCCGGACATGAGCAACACGGCCACCGCGCGCGAGTAGGACCCGGGGCCGGTCACCGCGCGCGAGCAGGACGCGCGGGCCCGGCCTCACGCCAGCCCCAGCGCGAACACCGCGAAGCCCGCCGCGAGCACCCCCGCCAGTGCGCGGCGGGCGTTCGCGGCTCGCGTCCCCGCCTTCCACGGCGCCTCGAAGCGGCGCGCGTACCGGGCGATCAGCACGAGCAGTCCCGCGAACACCGGCATCCAGGCCAGCCGGGCCAGGACCCAGCCGAGCGTGTCCGGACCGGTCGTGAGTCCGGGCACCGTTCCCGCGAAGGACGCCGGGACCGCCGCGGCGAGCATCGCCGTCTGGTGCCAGCACAGGATCGTCATCGCCGACAGGTTGACGACGACGACCGGCGCCCACGCCAGCGGCCTGCGCAGCAGCCGGCCGATCCGCCTCCGCAGCAGGATCGCCGCACCGCTCTGCGCGGCGCCCAGAGCGAGGACCAGCAGCGACGGGGGATGCGAGTTGGTACGCGCCTCGCCCGGCACCCCGACCATCGACGCCGGGTAGTGGAAGAACAGCAGCAGAGCGGCGAACAGCACGCCGCCGCCGACGAGCAGCAGCCGGGCGCCCCGCCTCCCGATCCGGCCCTCGGCCCAGGAGACGCCGAGCTGGTACGCGAAGAGCCAGCCGGGAAGGATGTTGAGCAGGCTCAGCCAGGACGGCACGGCGTCACCGAGCGGCCCGTAACGCAGCAGATCGACGGCGGCGACCGCGCCGAGCAGCGGGGCCGCGGCCCAGCCGCCGAGCCGTCTCGCCATGCGGATGCAGTACGGGGTCAGCGCGGTGACCACCGCGTACACGCCGACGAACCAGAGCGGCTGGATCACCAGCGTCGACCCGGTCCGCAGGGTGTCGCCCGGTACCCCGAGCACGTGCAGCACCGGGATCATCGCCGCCCAGACGGCCGTCACCCCGAGCACCGGCCGGCCCAGTCGGGCCATCCGCCCGCGCAGCCAGGCGCCCGTCGTCGACTTCCTCCGGCGGTAGGAGAGCACCGAGGCGTACCCGCCGACGAGGAAGAAGACGCCCAGCATCTGGAGCACCCAGCTGAACGGGGCGAGTGCGCCGAAGGCCGAGAGCGGGCTCGCGTTGTGCAGCGCCCCGCCGTCGTCGAGCCGGAATCCGCCGAGCAGCCAGTGCCCGGTGGGGACGGCGAGCAGGGCCAGGGCGCGCAGGCCGTCGAGGGCGCGGTCGCGATGGGCGGGCGTACGGGCCTCGATACGGGAGGCGAGGGCGTGCAGGCTCATCGGCTGTCCCCGTCCGCGTAGGTGCCTTCGGCGATCGCGGCGAAGGCGTGGAGGGATTCGGTGCCGGGGGCGAAGTAGCCGGTGTGGCCATGGGCGTCACCGGCGGGCACCCGGCGGGCGCCGAATTCCGGGGAGGTCGGGTCGGCGCCGTGGCCGAGGCCCGCGAACTCGACGTTCGGGACGTTGTCGATCCAGTCGTCGGGGTCCTTGGCGGCCCACACCCGGGCATCGGTGTGCAGGTCGTCGACGTCGTCGGCGCGCATCCCGGGGGAGCCGAGGACGACCAGGTCACCGGCGCGCAGCCGGGGCGCGGCGAGGCCGCAGACGACGGAGCCGTAGCTGTGGCAGAACACCGTGGGCTCGGGCGCCCCGGTGGCGGCGAGGCCGTCCGTGAGGCGGGCCAGACGGTCCGCTCCGGCTTCGGCGAGCGAGCCGGTCGCGGCGTCCACCCCGACGCCGACGGGCGTGGTGTATCCGGCCCAGGCGATCACCGCGCTGCCCGGACCGGTCTCCGCGTACAGCGACCCGGCCATGCCGGCGGGCGTCCCGTACACGTCGCTCTCACGGTCGAAGGTCCCGGCGTCGATGTCGGAGCCCGGCACCACGACCGACACGTGGCGCGCCGTGGTCAGGTCGCCGAAGACCTCGGCGACCTGGCCGCGTCCGCGCGGGTCGAACGCGAGTATGTGGCGCTGCGGGTCCGCGGCGAGGCTCGCGTACCGGGGGTCGGGATCGGCCTTCAGGGCCAGGGCGTTGGCCCGGTAGCGGAGTTCGACGGGCGCGCCGTCGAGGTTGCCGACGACGAGCGGATGCCGTGCGACCAGGGACTGCTGGTCCCGCTCGCTCAACCCGGCGAAGAACCGGGCCACTTCGGCGGGCGTCTCCCGCGCCGGATCGGGCAGCTCCCGGCCCAGTACGTGGTCCGACCGCCAGGCGGCCGTGCCGGGGGGCGGCCCCGTCAGTGCCTGCTGGGCGTTGCCCGACGCCCAGCCGGCGGTCCCTGACACGACGGCGGTCGCCAGGGCGACCGCGACCAAGGTCCTCGCGTAGCGGCGCATCCGACCCTCCCTCTCCGGCTGAACCGGCTCCCGCACGCCGTTCGGCGCGTCGGGGAGGAAGGTAGGAAGAGGGTGGGCGCCGGGGCGTCACACCGGGGGGCCAACCGCGGGGTGATACCGGGGTAGGGGGTGTACGGGGTTGCCGGGGCCGTCCGGCGGCCGCTTCGTCCTCGATCGCCGGACGGCAGCCCCGGCGGTTACCCCTCGCCCGGCACCACCAGCCCCGCCTCGTACGCGAAGATCACCGCCTGCGCACGGTCGCGCAGGTCCAGCTTGGCCAGCACCCGCCCGATATGGGTCTTCACCGTCTGCTCCGCCAGCACCAACTGCCCCGCGATCTCCTGGTTCGACAGCCCCCGCGCGATCAGCTCCAGCACCTCCGTCTCGCGCGGGGTCAGCCCGTTCAGCCGCAGCGCGGGACCACTGCGGGACGCTCCGGACGGCCGCTGCCGGGCGAAGTCCGCGATCAGGCGGCGCGTCACGGAAGGCGCCAGCAGCGCGTCGCCGGCCGCCACCACCCGGACCGCCGAGATCAGGTCCGCAGGCGGGGCGTCCTTCAGCAGGAAGCCGGACGCGCCGGCGCGCAGCGCCTCGTACACGTAGTCGTCCACGTCGAAGGTGGTGAGCATCAGCACCTTCGGCACGTGCACCACGCCCACCGGCGGGTTCAGCAGTTCGCGGGCCGCCGCCAGGCCGTCCATCTCGGGCATCCGCACATCCATCAGGACCACGTCCGGATGCGTGCGGCGGCTGACGTCGACGCCCCGGCGCCCGTCCGGCGCCTCACCGACCACGTCGATGTCGGCCTGCGCCGCCAGCAGCGCCGCGAACCCCGCCCGCACCATGGCCTGGTCGTCGACGATGATCACACGGATGGTCACGAGTCCTCCGGAGCCGGGGGCGGGGGCGGGGCGGATGCGGAAGAAGGAGCCGCCGCCGGTGGCAGCGGGAGCCGCGCGGCCACCCGGAAGCCGCCGTCCGGCAGCGGCCCGGTGTCCAGCGTTCCGCCGGTCAACCGTACGCGTTCACGCATGCCGACCAGCCCGTGTCCCGTGCCCGTCGTCTCCACCGGAGTACGCGGAGCGAGCGTCGAACCCGTCCTCGGCGGCGCGTCGTTGACGACCAGCACGGTCAGATGCGCACCGTCGGAGCTGACCGACACCCGGGTCCGGGCACCCGGCGCGTGCCGGACCACGTTCGCCAGGGCCTCCTGAACGATGCGGTACGCGGACAGGTCCACCGCCGGCGGGACACCCTCCAGCCCGGCGGGCAGCGACAGTTCGGCCGGCAGCCCGGCCCGTACCGTCGCCTCCACCAGCTGCTGCACCCGGTCGAGCCCCGGCTGAGGCGCCCGCTCGCCCTCCGTACCCTCGCTGCGCAGCACCACCAGCAGCCGCCGCATCTCCGCGAGGGACTCCCGCGCACTCGCGGCGATCGAGCCGAACTCCTCGCTCGCCTCGTCGGACAGCCCCTGCAGCCGGTACGGGGCGGAGTCGGCCTGGACCGTGATCACCGACATGTGGTGCGCGACCACGTCGTGCAGCTCGCGGGCGATCCTGGTCCGTTCCTCCAGCAGCGTCCGCTGCGCCCGCTCGGCCTCGCTGATGGTCTCCTGCTCGGCGAGCCGGCGCTGGGCGTCACCCCTTTCGCGTACCGTCGCGCCGACCACCAGCACCACGCCACCGAGGATGAACATCAGGACCGAGTTGTCGGTGCCGCGGTGGGGGGAGACCAGGTACAGGACGAGCCCCGCCGCGCCCGTGGCCAGCCAGACGGCGGCCAGGGTCCGCCGCTGCTCGCGCAGGCCCAGCGCCAGGAGCAGGAAGAGGTAGGCGATGAGGCCGGGCGGCGTCCACGGCCAGGCCTGGCTCTGCCCGCCGTCCACCCCGAGCAGCACGACCGCACCCAGGATCTGGGCCGGGAAGATGATCCACCAGGCCTGGAGCGGCCGGTGCGCCAGCATCAGCAGGGGTGCGGCCTGCGCGACGGCGAGCGCTCCCGCGATGCCGGCGTCCATTTCGTACTGGGCGGTCAGGACGTTGATCGTGACCGGGAGGAAGACGGCGACGAGCGCCACGACGGCGGCGTACGGCAGCAGCCGCTGCCACCGCCTGGGCGCACCGGCCAGGAGCGGTGTCGGGGGATGGGAGGGGTGGGACAGCGCGTGGCCGGTCTCGCGCAGATTGCGGCGGGCGGCGCTCAGCAGCCCGTCCGCCGGCGGGTGCGGGGGAGCGGGCGGCGGCGATGACGGCGGAGGCGGGGAGGAAGTCGGCATGGCCTGCTCAGGGTAGGCAGCGGGGCCACCTGGCGGCGTCATACCGGGGTTCCGGTCAGCCGCCGCCCTTCTCGTACGACGGTATGACCCCGCTGGTACGCGTCACAGCTCGGCGAGCAGCTGGGCCTTCTTCGCGCTGAACTCCTCGTCCGTCACCAGACCCGCCTGATGGAGCTCGCCGAGATGGCGGATCCGCTCCGCGATGTCCGCCGGGTCCCGGCGTCCCGCACCCGCCAACGCGGCCACGACCGGCGTGGAGTGCTTCCTGCGGACGGATTCCAGGACGGCCGCGGCGAAGGGCAGCGACTCGTGCACCGGACCGTAGCCGAGGCCGAAGATCACCGCGGCCGGATCCTGATCGGCCCGGGTCGGGCGCCCCGCCAGCGGCTGCGTACTCGGGGCGGCGCTCGTCAGCAGGCCCGCTCCGGGGGCGGCGGCCGAGGCTCCGGCGGGCGGAGCCATGGACTCCAGGCCGCGCGGTACGAGCCGCAGATAGCCCTCGAAGGCCTCGGGCGAACGCCACTCGACGCCGCTCAGTTCCGTGACCGGGAACGTCTGGTCGCCCGCCTTCCACTTCTCCGAGGAGGCGCCCGTCCAGAACCACCGGAACGAGATCCGGTCGCCGTCGAAGCTGGCCCTGCCGTCGTACGCCTTGAAGCGCATCGGCGCCTCGGGCGCCGCGACCAGGAACCGGTCGGCGGGTTCGCCGGCCTCGGGGCCCAGCAGCGCGCGCAGCTCGTCCGCGTAGTACTCGGCGAGCGTCTCCCGTTCGGCGGGGAGGACCAGGCGGTACGGATCGCAGCCGTCCTTCAGCTGCCCGGCAGCCGCCTCCACCAGCGGATCGGCACCGGGTCTCGGGACCGCACGCAGCACCACCGTGCCCCGCTTGCCCGGGGTGAGCGTCACCGACGACAGCGCCGCATGCGGGACGCGGCGCTCACGGAGGCTCTGGAGGAGCCTCGGCGTGCGGATACCCCGTTCGAAGCGGATGAGCACGGAGTCGGTGTCGAACTCCCAGGTGGCATGAATTCCGGCCAGCACATCACCCATGTGCCACATCGTATGCGGCACATGCCCGCTCGTCCCCCCTCGGAGGCACTCGCAATTCCTGGCCGGTCGCGGTTCTCTACGCGCGTCAGACCCGTGCGCACCGGTCTTTGTGCGCGTCAGACCGTCGCGTGGCCGGAAATCTGTTCGTGGCAGCCGCTGTCGGACCGGGCACAGGTCACGGAGTCGTAGGCGCCCGCGCCGATCGCGGCGAAGTTGCCGAGGCTCTCGGTCCCCGGTTCGAAGTAGCCGCTGTGACCGACCGCGTCGCCCGCCGAGGCGATCCGCGCGCCGAAGTCCGGATCGACCGGATCGGCGCCGTGGCCGAGGCCGCCGAACTCCAGGTTCGGTACGTCCGCGATCCAGTCGTCATGGTCCCGCATCGCCCAGACGTTGGCCCGGGTGTGCAACTGTCCGGCGTTGTCGGCCCGCATGCCGGGGCTTCCCGCGACCGCGATGTCCGTCACCCGGCCGGGCAGTTCGTCCGCGGCGACGCCGCACAGGACGGAGCCGTAGCTGTGGCAGAACAGCGAGACGGGAGCGGTTCCCGGGAGCGACTTCACGAGCGCGTCGAGCCGGACGGCCCCGCGCTCGGCGAGGTTGCCCAGGGCCGCGTCCATGCCGATGCCGGCCGGCGCCGTGTAGTCGGCCCAGGCGATCACCGCGGTCCGCACGCCCGGATGCGCGGAGTGCTCGGCCGCGTACAGGGACTTGGCCATGCCCACGGGGGCGGCGTTCGTCTTGCGCCCGGTGCGCTCCAGCGTCAGCAGGTTCGTGTCGACGCCCGGGACGACCACCGAGACCCGCTCGGCCCGGTCCAGGTCACCGAACACCTCGGCGGCGTGGCCCCGGCCCGACGGGTCGAACGCGAGGAAGTGGCGGCCCGCGGCGAGCATCGACCGGAAGCGGTCCACCCGGCGCTGCGCGTCGGCGCGGCCGTCGGGCGAGAGCCTCGGGTCGTGGATGCGGGTCTGCTCGGCCGTGCGCGCCTGTTCCAGCGCCAGCCGGTTGGCCCGGTAACGCAGGGTGACCGGGGCGCCGTTCAGGTTTCCCACGACGAGGGGGTACTTGCGGGCCAGACCGGCCTGCTGCGCATCCGTGAGAGCGGCGAAGAAGTGCGCCAGCCTGTACGGAGGCGCATCCGCCGCGGGAAGCGCGTGTCCCGCTATCGACCCCTTGGCCCAGGAAGCGAGTGCGGCGGTGCGTGGCGCGTCGGAGTGCTGATGACGCACGGCGGTCCAACCGGTGGTCGCCAGCATCACGAACACGACCGCGACGGCGAGAAGAGCGCGCCAGGCGGTGAGCGTGGGGGAGGAGTCGAAGGAAGTCACTGCGCCACACATTAGGAGACGCGCGCGGGGCTTCGTTGAGCGGGTGACGCACATCACCCGGGTGTGGGGAATGAAAGCCCGTTTTCCTCACGCTGTGTACGGCCTTGCGCCACGCTGCGCGGCGCCGGATGCCGTCGGAGGGCCCCATCGGGCCGTCGCGGCCCGCCTGTTGTGAGGTCGGTCATGTCCCGCGTCTGAGGCGTGCGGCACACGGTCCCGTCAGTTGAGGTGTGCCGTCGTGGCGGGACGCGCGCGCCAGTCCCCGGCCAGCGCCGGGCCCAACTGGTCCAGATAGGCCTCGGTCAGCGTCCGCAGCGAGTCCATGCTGCCGTCGCAGCTCCGCCCCCACAGCTGTCCGGTCACCCGCATCACCCCGCAGAACGCGGCGACGGCGACGCGCGGGCGCGGATCCCGCGCCAGGTCCAGGCTCTCGCGCTCGGCGATGAGCCCGGCGATCTGCTCCTCCACGGCGACGCTGCGCCGCATGTGGGCGGCGAGCAGGGAGGGCGTCGACTCGATCATCTGGTAGGTCCGCATGTGGAGTTCGACCGGGACGAGGGCCTCGACGGCCTCTCCGATACTGTTCCAGGCGCACAGGACTGCACGGCGCATGGCCTCGAAAGGGGGTTCGGTGGCGGGGCGTTGACGCAGTTCCAGGATGAAGCGCGACTCCACCATGTCCTGGACGGCGAAGACGACCGACTCCTTGCCGGCGAAGTAGCGGAAGAAGGTGCGCTGGGAGACCTCGACGGCGTCGACGATCTCGTCGACGGTGGTCGCTTCGTAACCCTGGGTGGTGAAGAGGTCCAGGGCGGCACGGAGCAGGGCATCCCGGGTGCGTCGCTTCTTGCGTTCGCGCAGCCCGGTCGGAAGGCCTGCGACTTGCTGCCCGTCGGTCACTGAACTGGTCCTCTTTTCCCTGCTTTGTCCAGCTCAGCCTACTGTGCGCTACGTGTGAGCTACGTGACAGTTACCGACTTGTGAATTGGTTTGTCAACTGTCAGCGGCTGACACTAATCTCGCGCGTATGACTAGTCAGCCCACCCTAGAGAAGGCGTCGCGGGAGCCCCAGGACCCGGCCGGCTCCGTACCTGCCAAGGGACTGCGCGGCCACCCCTGGCTGACGCTCTTCGCCGTGGCCATCGGCGTGATGATGGTCGCGCTCGACGGCACGATCGTCGCGATCGCCAACCCCGCGATCCAGCAGGACCTCGGCGCCTCGCTCGCCGACGTCCAGTGGATCACCAACGGCTACATGCTCGCCCTCGCGGTCTCCCTGATCACCGCGGGCAAGCTCGGTGACCGGTTCGGCCACCGTCAGACCTTCCTCATAGGTGTCGTCGGTTTCGCCGCGGCGTCGGCGGCCATCGGCTTCTCCGGCAGCGTGGTCCTGGTGATCACGTTCCGCGTGCTGCAGGGCCTCTTCGGCGCCCTGCTGATGCCGGCCGCGCTCGGCCTTCTGCGCGCCACCTTCCCGGCCGAGAAGCTGAACATGGCGATCGGCATCTGGGGCATGGTGATCGGCGCCTCGACCGCGGGCGGCCCGATCCTGGGCGGTGTGCTCGTCGAGCACGTCAGCTGGCAGTCCGTCTTCTTCATCAACGTGCCGGTCGGCGTGATCGCCCTCGTCATGGGCGTGCTGATCCTCAAGGACCACCGCGCCGAGAACGCCCCGCGCTCCTTCGACATCGCCGGCATCGTGCTGCTGTCCGGCGCGATGTTCTGCCTGATCTGGGCGCTCATCAAGGGTGCGGAGTGGGGCTGGGGAGACACCAAGACGGTCGGCTTCCTGGTCGCCGCCGTCGCGCTGTTCGTCGCCTTCGCCCTCGTCCAGCAGCGTGTGAGGGAACCGCTGATCCCGCTGGCGATGTTCCGGTCCGTACCGCTGTCCGCCGGCACGGTCCTGATGGTGCTGATGGCCTTCGGCTTCATGGGCGGTCTCTTCTTCGTCACCTTCTACCTCCAGAACGTGCACGGCCTGAGCCCGGTCGACAGCGGTCTGCACCTGCTGCCGCTGACCGGCATGATGATCGTCGCCTCGCCGATCGCGGGCGCGATGATCACCAAGTTCGGCCCGCGGGTACCGCTCGTCGGCGGCATGGTGTGCACCGCGATCGCGATGTTCGGCATGTCCCAGCTGACCGTCGACACCGGCACCTTCACCATGTCGATCTGGTTCGCCCTGCTCGGCCTCGGCCTCGCGCCGGTCATGGTCGGCGCCACCGAGGTCATCGTGGGCAACGCCCCGATGGAGCTCTCCGGCGTCGCGGGCGGTCTGCAGCAGGCGGCCATGCAGGTCGGTGGCAGCCTCGGTACGGCGGTGCTGGGCGCGATCATGGCAGCCGGCGTCGACTCCGAGCTGCCCGGCAACTGGAAGGAAGCACAGCTTCCGCCGCTGTCGCCCGAGCAGCTGGACCAGGCGTCCTCCGCCATCAAGGTCGGCATGCCGCCGGTCGCCGAGGGAACCCCGCCGGAGGTCGCCGGCAAGATCGTGAACGTCGCCCACGACACCTTCGTCTCGGGCATGAGCACGGCGTTCATGGTCGCCGGCATCGTCGCGGTCATCGCCGCACTGGTCGCCACCCTGACCAAGCGCGGGGAGAACGCCGAGGCGGGCATGGGCGGCGGTCACATCTGACCGGTCCTCGCGACGGTCACGTCCGACCGGTCCTCGCGGCCGCCTCGCGGCGTCAACACAGCGCGTCCAACAGCCCCGCCGGAACGTTCCGGCGGGGCTGTCGCCTATCAGGGTGGTCCCGGCCCCCGTGCTCTTCCCGTACCGCTGCCGCGCAGCTCAGAGTGGGTGCGCAAGATCTACATCAGCACGGGGGTTGATTCACATGCGTACGACCGTTCTCGCGGCCGCCCTGGCCGCCACCGCCCTGGTCCCACAGGCTCCGGTCCAGGCCGTGGCCCCGCAGGCCCCGGTCCGGGCCGTGTCCGGCCGGCTCGGGGACTGCCGGGCCGGCCAGCTCTGCCTCTGGGCCGAGCCCGACTTCACCGGCACCCGGCAGGTCCACGAGCTGTCCGGCGTCGACATCGAGAGCTGCGTCCCGCTGAAACCGGGCGCCACCGTCCAGTCGCTGGCCAACCGCACCGGCAGGCCCGTCACCGCCTACCAGTCGGCGGAGTGCGAGGAGACCGGCGAGTTCGAGACCTACCCGGGCGGCGGCACCTGGACCCCGCGCACCCCGTACCAGGTACGGGCCTTCAAGATCTGGGAGAACTGACCCGCACACAGCACCGCGGGGCGGCCGGACCCCTTCGGATCCCGCCGCCCCGCGTCGTGCGTCCCGTCCCTACGCGTCGCCGCCGGCCGCACCGGGGTCGGCCGCGGCCACGTCCAGGAGGTCGTAACGGTCGACCGCGGTCTTCAGCGCCGAACGGTCCACCTTGCCCTCCTTCGCGAGCTCCGTGAGCACCGCCAGCACGATCGACTGCGCGTCGATGTGGAAGAACCGGCGAGCGGCCCCGCGCGTGTCCGCGAAGCCGAAACCGTCGGCGCCCAGCGACTGGTACGGGCCGGGCACCCAGCGCGCGATCTGGTCCGGCACGGACCGCATCCAGTCCGAGACCGCCACGAACGGCCCCTGCGCACCGGACAGCTTGCGCGTCACGTACGGGACGCGCTGCTCCTCCTCCGGGTGCAGCAGGTTGTAGCGCTCCACGTCCACGGCCTCGCGCCGCAGCTCGTTCCAGGACGTCGCCGACCAGACGTCCGCCTTCACGTTCCACTCGTCGGCGAGGATGCGCTGTGCCTCGACCGCCCAGGGGACCGCCACACCGGACGCCATGATCTGGGCCGGGATCTCGCCCCGCTCGCCACTGCTGTAGCGGTGGACACCCGCCAGGATGCCCTCCACGTCCACGTCCGCGGGCTCGGCCGGGTGCTGGATCGGCTCGTTGTACACGGTGAGGTAGTAGAAGACGTCCTCACTGTTCTCGCCGTACATCCTGCGCAGCCCGTCCTTGACGATGTGCGCGATCTCGTACCCGAACGCCGGGTCGTACGCGACACAGCCCGGGTTCGTCGACGCGAGCAGCTGCGAGTGCCCGTCCGCGTGCTGGAGGCCCTCGCCCGTCAGCGTCGTACGGCCGGCGGTGGCACCCAGGACGAAGCCGCGCGCGAGCTGGTCGGCCATCTGCCAGAACTGGTCACCCGTGCGCTGGAAACCGAACATCGAGTAGAAGACGTACACCGGGATCAGCGGCTCGCCGTGCGTGGCGTACGCCGAACCCGCGGCGATCAGCGAGGCCGTGCAGCCCGCCTCGGAGATGCCGTCGTGCAGCATCTGACCGGTCGGCGACTCCTTGTACGCGAGCAGCAGATCGCGGTCCACCGACTCGTACTGCTGGCCGAGCGGGTTGTAGATCTTCGCGCTCGGGAAGAACGCGTCCATGCCGAAGGTGCGGTACTCGTCGGGTGCGATCAGCACGAAACGCTTGCCGATCTCCTTGTCCCGCATGAGTTCCTTCAGGATGCGGACGAACGCCATGGTGGTGGCGATCGACTGCTGTCCCGAACCCTTCTTCGCGGTCGCGTAGGTCTTGTCCTCGGGCAGGGCCAGAGGCTTCGCCCGCACCACACGCGTCGGGACGTAACCGCCCAGACCCTTGCGGCGGTCGTGCATGTACTGGATCTCCTCGGACTCGCGGCCCGGGTGGTAGTACGGCGGGTTGCCGTCCTCCAGCTCCTTGTCCGCGATCGGGATGTGCAGCCGGTCCCGGAAACGCTTGAGGTCCTCGGCCGTGAGCTTCTTCATCTGGTGGGTCGCGTTGCGGCCCTCGAAGTTCGGCCCCAGCGTCCAGCCCTTGACCGTCTGCGCCAGGATCACGGTGGGCTGGCCCTTGTGGGCCTTGGCCGCCGCGTACGCCGCGTAGACCTTCTTGTGGTCGTGCCCGCCACGCCCGAGGTGCAGGATCTGCTGGTCGGACATGTCCTTGACCATGTCGCGCAGCCGCGGGTCGTCGCCGAAGAAGTGCTCACGGATGTACGCACCCGTTTCGGTGGCGTACGTCTGGAACTGGCCGTCCGGCGTCGTGTTCAGCTTGTTGACCAGGATGCCCGTGCGGTCCTGCGCCAGCAGCGGGTCCCAGGAGCGGTCCCAGACCAGCTTGATGACGTTCCACCCGGCGCCGCGGAACTGCGACTCCAGCTCCTGGATGACCTTGCCGTTGCCGCGCACCGGGCCGTCGAGACGCTGAAGGTTGCAGTTGACGACGAAGGTCAGGTTGTCCAGGCCCTCGCGGGCGGCGATGGAGAGCTGGCCGAGCGACTCCGGCTCGTCCATCTCGCCGTCACCGAGATAGGCCCACACGTGCGAGTCGGAGGTGTCGGCGATGCCGCGCGCCTCCATGTAGCGGTTCATCCGAGCCTGGTAGATCGCGCCGAGCGGGCCGAGGCCCATCGACACGGTCGGGAACTCCCAGAAGTCCGGCATCAGCCGCGGGTGCGGGTAGCTGGACAGGCCGTTCGGCGCCTTCGACTTCTCCTGGCGGAACGCGTCGAGCTGCGCCTCGCTCAGCCGGTCCAGCAGGAAGGCGCGGGCGTAGATCCCGGGGGAGGCGTGTCCCTGGAAGAAGATCTGGTCGCCGCCCCGGCCGTCGTCCTTGCCGCGGAAGAAGTGGTTGAAACCCACGTCGTACAGCGAGGCGGAGGACGCGAAGGTGGCGATGTGACCGCCCACGCCGATACCCGGACGCTGCGCCCGCGACACCATCACGGCCGCGTTCCAGCGGGTCGCGTTGAGGACCTTGCGCTCGATCTCCTCGTCGCCGGGGAAGAACGGTTCGTCCTTCGTGGCGATCGTGTTCACGTAGTCCGTACTGCGCATCTCCGGCACGGCGACACGCTTCTCGCGCGCGCGCTCGATGAGCCGGAGCATGAGGTAGCGGGCCCGCTCACGGCCTCGCTCGTCGACGGCGGCGTCGAGGGAGTCGAGCCATTCCTGGGTCTCTTCGGGATCGAAATCCGGGACCTGACTCGGAAGGCCGCCAATGATGATCGGGTTGCGATCGGATCCGGAAGCCACGCTGTTCCTTCGCTGTTCGGTGCTGCACTACGGGACCTGGTCACGGAGGCGTGCCCCCGCTGTGTCTGCGCGTACGCCATCCCATCGTGTACCGGGAGGACGTGAAACGTCATCTCTACCGAGAGGTAACCGCCGGCGTCGCGAAGCCGTGCCCGCACGGACGCGTGGGCCGCGCCGGGGCGGGTATCCGGCCGGTCAGGAGGCATCGGGCAGGATAGGTCGGGCCAAACCGCAACCATACGCCCAAGGGGTTCATACGGTCCCGAATGCTGTTCGACTCCGTTTGCCGGGCCGAAACCGCATAAGCTGTTCAAGGACGTAGTGACCTCGGACGAGGTCGTCAAGGGTGTGGACGGCAGCACAGGCCTCCGCAGAGAGCCCGCCGGCAGTACGGCGACGTGGCAGGGAACGTCACCGTTTAGGCGGTCTCGTACGCTGGGTACTTGCGCGATCCGCCGCTCCCGTGTGGACTACGGCCAACGCCCCGCGCACGCGCGTGGCTGCAGCATTTTCCAAAACATGATCAGGAGGCAACCCGTGAGCGCGACCGCGGACCACGCGGAGGAGCGGACCAACCCGGCAGCACGCCTGGGGTTCGAGCCCGGACAGGTGGTCCAGGAGATCGGCTACGACGACGACGTCGAGCTGGAGCTCCGTGAGGGCATTGAGGCCACTACCGGCCAGGATCTCGTCGATGAGGAGTACGACGACGTCGCAGACGTCGTCCTGCTCTGGTTCCGTGACGAGGACGGCGACCTTACGGACGCGCTGGTGGATGCCATTGGTCTGCTCGAGGACGGCGGTACGGTCTGGCTGATGACGCCGAAGACCGGCCGTGACGGATACGTCGAGCCGAGCGACATCAACGAGGCTGCCCAGACAGCCGGTCTCGCCCAGACCAAGAGCATCAGTGCGGGCAAGGACTGGACGGGCAGCCGTCTGGTCACGCCGAAGGCGGCCAAGGCCAAGCGCTGAACCGCACTCGCCCCTGAAGGCCCCCGACGGCATCACGCCGTCCGGGGCCTTCATACATTCCCCCGCACGTTTCCCCCACGTCCGCAGGAAGCTTTCCCGGGTGCCGCGCGGCCGCCCGGCGCCTCTGCGTAGGGTGGGAGTCACCCGGACAGCCCAGCCCGGTGACGTAGCGAAGGGACGCGTTTTCATGGCGATCGAGGTCGGCACCAAGGCCCCGGATTTCGAGCTGAAGGACAACCACGGCCGGACCGTGAAGCTCTCCGACTTCCGCGGTGAGAAGAACGTGGTGCTGCTGTTCTACCCGTTCGCCTTCACCGGCGTGTGCACCGGCGAGCTCTGCGCGCTCCGCGACGAGCTGCCCACCTTCGAGAACGACGACACACAGCTGATCGCCGTCTCCAACGACTCCATCCACACGCTGCGCGTCTTCGCCGAGCAGGAGGGCCTCGAGTACCCGCTCGTCTCGGACTTCTGGCCGCACG
This sequence comes from Streptomyces sp. NPDC091416, assembly GCF_044756845.1. NCBI lineage: Bacteria > Bacillati > Actinomycetota > Actinomycetes > Kitasatosporales > Streptomycetaceae > Streptomyces > Streptomyces sp. NPDC091416. Next base: position 173,976 of record NZ_JBIVTU010000002.1, on the reverse strand, counting down.
GCGAGACCTCGCGCGCGTACGGCGTCTTCGACGAGGACAAGGGCTGCGCGGTGCGCGGGACCTTCATCATCGACAAGGAGGGCGTGGTGCGCTGGACGGTCGTCAACGGCCTGCCCGACGCGCGCGACCTCAACGAGTACATCAAGGCGCTCGGCGCCCTCTGATCCGAGATCCGGTGGATCTCGCCGCGCCCCGGGCCAAAAGCCTGTTTTGGCCGGGAACCGGTCACTAGGATCCACTCGTTGATCGGATGCCAACACGACGTGGAGGCGCCGGCACCGGCCGGCCCCCAAAGAAACCAATGGGAGGACTCGTGGGAGTCAGCCTCAGCAAGGGCGGCAACGTCTCGCTGACCAAGGCCGCGCCCAACCTGACCGCGGTCATCGTGGGTCTGGGCTGGGATGCTCGTACCACCACCGGCGGAGACTTCGACCTCGACGCCAGCGCCCTGTTGACGAACGCCGAGGGCAAGGTCGGCAACGACGGCAACTTCGTCTTCTTCAACAACCTCAAGAGCCCCGACGGCTCCGTCGAGCACACCGGTGACAACCTCACCGGTGAGGGCGAGGGCGACGACGAGGTCATCAAGGTCAACCTCGCCGGTGTCCCGGCCGACGTCGACAAGATCGTCTTCCCGGTCTCGATCTACGAGGCCGAGTCCCGCCAGCAGAGCTTCGGCCAGGTCCGCAACGCGTACATCCGCGTCGTCAACCAGGCCGACAACACCGAGCTCGCGCGCTACGACCTCAGCGAGGACGCCTCGACGGAGACCGCCATGGTCTTCGGCGAGCTGTACCGCAACGGTGCGGAGTGGAAGTTCCGCGCCATCGGTCAGGGCTACGCCTCGGGTCTGCGCGGCATCGCGCAGGACTTCGGCGTCAACGTCTAGCAGGCCGTCCCCGGGGCCGTGGCCCCGGGCACGCCTTCAGCATGTCCCGTCCGGCGCCGCACCCTGTGCGGCGCCGGACGCGCTCAACAGACGGATTCACCGGTTCATCACCGGTTCATCGACTCGGGGAGGACACACCATGGGCGTCACGCTCGCCAAGGGAGGCAATGTCTCCCTCTCCAAGGCCGCACCCAATCTCACCCAGGTGCTCATCGGACTCGGCTGGGACGCACGATCCACGACGGGGGCGGACTTCGACCTCGACGCCAGCGCACTGCTGTGCCAGTCGGGCCGGGTGCTCGGCGACGAATGGTTCGTGTTCTACAACAACCTCACGAGCCCCGATGGCTCCGTCGAGCACACGGGCGACAACCTCACGGGTGAGGGCGAGGGCGACGACGAGTCGGTCATCGTGAACCTCAACGAGGTGCCGGCCCACTGCGACAAGATCGTCTTTCCGGTCTCCATTCACGAGGCCGACAATCGCGGGCAGACGTTCGGCCAGGTCAGCAATGCGTTCATTCGCGTGGTCAACCAGGCCGACGGTCAGGAGCTCGCGCGCTACGACCTCAGTGAGGATGCTTCCACCGAGACCGCGATGATCTTCGGCGAGCTGTACCGCTACAACGGCGAGTGGAAGTTCCGTGCAGTAGGACAGGGGTACGCGTCGGGGCTGCGGGGCATCGCTCTAGACTTCGGGGTCAACGTTTCGTAAAGCCGCGCACGGCGCGGGGGAGCCCAGTGCTCTTCGGGGGAGACCCGTTACACACATGATGGGGTAGCCAGTGCTTCTGAAAACCTTCGGCTGGTCGTTCGCGATTACCGCGATCGGTCTGGTCGCAGCGTGGTTCTACGGGGGGTGGGAAGCCTTCGGAGTGGTGGCGATCCTTTCCGTCCTGGAGATCTCGCTGTCCTTCGACAATGCGGTGATCAACGCCGGAATCCTGAAGAAGATGAGTGCCTTCTGGCAGAAGATCTTCCTCACGATCGGTGTGCTCATCGCGGTCTTCGGCATGCGGCTGGTATTCCCCGTCGTGATCGTGGCCGTCACCGCCAAGCTGGGACCGATCGAGGCGATCGATCTCTCCTTCAACGACCCGGACCAGTACAAGGAACTCGTCACCGACGCCCACCCGGCGATCGCCGCGTTCGGTGGCATGTTCCTGCTCATGATCTTCCTCGACTTCATCTTCGAGGACCGTGACATCCAGTGGCTGCGCTGGATCGAGCGCCCGCTCGCCAAGCTCGGCAAGGTCGACATGCTGTCGGTCTGCATCGCGCTGATCGTCCTGCTGATCTCGGCCATGACCTTCGCGACCCATGCGCACCAGCACGGCGGCGGACACGTGGACAAGGCCGAGACGGTCATGCTCGCGGGTATCGCGGGTCTGATCACGTACCTCATCGTCGGCGGTCTCTCCGGCTTCTTCGAGAACAAGCTCGAGGAGGAGGAGGAACGCGAGCACGAGGCGGAGGAAGAGGCCAAGCGGACGGGCAAGAAGGTCTCCGCGGTCGCGCTCTCCGGCAAGGCCGCGTTCTTCATGTTCCTCTACCTGGAAGTGCTCGACGCGTCCTTCTCGTTCGACGGTGTCATCGGCGCCTTCGCCATCACCAACGAGATCGTGCTGATGGCCCTGGGCCTCGGTATCGGCGCCATGTACGTCCGTTCGCTCACGGTCTACCTGGTCCGCCAGGGCACCCTGGACGACTACGTCTACCTGGAGCACGGCGCGCACTACGCGATCGGCGCCCTGGCCGTCATCCTGCTCGTCACGATCCAGTACGAGATCCACGAGCTCATCACGGGTTCCGTCGGCGTCATCCTGATCGGCTGGTCCTTCTGGTCCTCGGTCCGGCGCAACAGGGCGATCGAGGCCGCAGGAGGCGAAGAAAGCACGGAAGTCTCCGCCGGGGTGTGACCCGGTAGGGAATGAGGAACGCTCTCTGCGGGGCGGCTCGTACGGCAACGGCTCCGGGAACACCCCCGGATCCGGCCCGGAGCCGCCCCGCAGCGGTGCGTGCGTCGCACGTGCCGCGTGCGACCGGTGGGGCCGACATGTGTGGGGGTTCGGGATGGCGTTCTGGAACAGCCTGTGGCCGGGGCGGGAAACTCAGTTCGAGTCGGGCAGCGCGGCCAGCAATTCCATCGTGCTCTCCCGGCGGCACGCCACGGTCTCGCTGACCAAGCAGGGCGCGCTGACCGGCAACCTCCGGGTCAACCTCTCCTGGCAGATGCGTACGTCCGACATCGAGGGCCGGTCACGGCAGAGCGGCCGGCTGCTGCGGCCGCTGAAGCTCTTCCAGCCCGACGTGGTCCAGGCGCACACCCAGGGAGTGGTCAACGTCGACCTGGACCTGGGCTGCATGTACGAGCTGACGGACGGCACCAAGGGCGTGGTGCAGCCGCTCGGCAATCTGATCGGTGACCTCAACGGGCCGCCGTACATCAGGCTCAGCGGCGACGACCGCTTCGGGGCGCCGTCCGGGGAGACCGTCTACGTCAACCTCGACCAGCGCGACCAGATCAAGCGGATGCTGTTCTTCGTCTACATCTACGACCAGACCCCGGCCTTCGACCGTACGCACGCGAAGGTGACGCTCTATCCGGGCAACGGGCCGCGCATCGAGATCGAGCTCGACGAACGGGCGCCGCAGGCCCGCTCGTGCGCGGTGTTCACCGTGGAGAACGAGAAGGGCGAGCTGACCGTGCGGCGCGAGGTGAAGTTCGTGTACGGCTTCCAGTCGGAGCTGGACCGGCTGTACGGGTACGGCATGCAGTGGGGACGCGGCTACAAGACCCGGGCGTAGGCGCGGCGACCCGTGGGGTTGCCGGCGCGGCTGAGGGGCGGCCGTCCGGGCGTCGGGTCAGGGCCGTATGAACTGCGGCCCCTGCGGCGGCAGGACGAAATTCGGGTCCGGCGCGTACGCTGCCGCCGCCGCGGGCTGCGGATAGCCGTAGGCGGGCTGCGCGGACGCCGGCTGAGGGTAGCCGTAGGCCGGGCCGGGGGCGGGCGCCACAGGGGCCGCAACGGGCTGCGGATAGCCGTACGCGGGTTGCTGGTGCTGGATGGTGGCCTGTGCGTCGGGTCCGGGCGCCGGGGGGAACGCCGGCACGGGCGGCACGGGGTCGGGACCGGCGGCGGCCTCCGACTCGTCCACCGAGATGCCGAACGCGGTCGCGAGACCGATGAGGCCGGTCGGGTAGCCCTGTCCCACGGCCCGGAATTTCCAGCCATCGCCGCGCCGGTACAGCTCGCCGCAGATGATCGCGGTTTCCCGGCCCGTCTCGGGCCGCACGTCGAAGACGGCGAGCGGCTCACCGCCCGACACCGCGGCGTCGTAGAGCAGGATGCGCAGATCGCGCACGTGCTCGAAGGCCGCCCCGTCGGAGGACGCGGCGATGACGACCTGGTCGACCGAGGGGTCGAGCGCGTTCAGATCGGCCTCGATGGTGTCCGTCAGGCCCTCGGGCAGGCTCCGCTTCGGCAGCCGTCGCACCAGGCCGGAGGGGTGACGGGGCTGGTTGTAGAAGACGAAGTCCTCGTCGGAGCGCACGCGGCCGCCGGAGCCGAGCAGCAGGGCCGAGGCGTCCACATCGGGGATCCCGGTGCCGGGGGTCCAGCGCAGCACGGCCCGTACGGCCATGGCGTCGAGGGGGACGTTCGAGCCTTTCACCATCGCGTGCGTCATGCCGGTCATCCTGCCTGCTGGCTGCCCGTGCGGACAACGCGGGGTCGCAAGCCGTGTCGTGCGGCCAGGCCGGAACGAGCCCGTCCGCACCCTGGGGAACCATCGCTAAATGGACGAGTTACCCGGAATTCATGTGAGCCGGGAACTGCCGACACCCGTCCGTACGTACTATTACCGGCCACACGTTGTCCGGCCGGTCAGGGAGTACGGGGGGAATCACATGCGTCATTTCGGGCATATCGCGCCTGCTGTGAGGGGCGATCTGTTCTTCCGTGAACCGTGCGACTTCGACGCCGGTTCCCCGGCCCCCGTCCTCGCGGTGGCCCTGGGAGCCACGCTCTACAGCCCCGCCACCCGCCCCCGGCTCGCCGACGACGTCGTCAAGCAGGCCCGCCGTGGGGTCGTCTCCATGGTGTTGTGCCTGGAGGATTCGATCGAAGACTCCGAGGTGCCGGGCGCCGAGGAGAATCTCGTCAGGCAGTTCGCCGATCTCGCGGAACGCGGCGACGGGCTCCCGCTGCTGTTCATCCGCGTCCGCGAACCGCACCAGATCACGGACCTCGTGCGCCGGCTCGGCACATCCGTCCGATTGTTGTCCGGTTTTGTACTTCCCAAGTTCACGCAAGAGCGTGGCGTCCCGTTCCTGGAAGCGCTGACCGAGGCCGAGTCCGTGGCCGGGCAGCGGCTCTTCGCCATGCCCGTGCTCGAATCCCCCGAGCTGCTGCACCTGGAGACCCGCCAGGAGTCCCTCCAGAAGATCGCCCGCACCGTCGATACCCACCGTGACCGGGTGCTCGCGCTGCGCCTCGGCGTCACCGACTTCTGCTCGGCGTACGGCCTGCGCCGCGCGCCCGACATGACGGCGTACGACGTCCGGATCGTCGGCGACGTCATCGCCGACGTCGTCAACGTGCTGGGCCGGGCGGACGGGACGGGATTCACGATCACCGGCCCCGTCTGGGAGTACTTCCGGCTCCAGGAGCGCATGTTCAAGCCACAGCTGCGCCGCAGCCCCTTCCAGGAGGGCCGGGCGGAGGAGCTCCGTACGGCCCTGATCGAGCACGACCTGGACGGACTGCTGCGGGAGATCGAGCTGGACCGGGCCAACGGCCTGCTCGGCAAGACCTGCATCCACCCGTCGCACGTCGCGCCGGTGCACGCGCTGTCCGTGGTCAGCCACGAGGAGTTCAGCGACGCCCAGGACATCCTGCGTCCCGAACGCGACGGCGGCGGGGTGCTGCGCTCGTCGTACACGAACAAGATGAACGAGGTGAAGCCGCACCGCGCCTGGGCCGAACGCACTCTGCGCCGGGCACAGGTCTTCGGCGTGGCGAAGGCGGACGTCGGCTTCGTGGACCTGCTGGCGGCGAGCCTCGCGGAGTGAGCGGAATGATCGGTACGGGTGCGTGGGTTTCCTGAGGGTGAGCGGGCGCGCGTGGCGGAGGACGGGCCCTGAGCGGGCAGGACGGACGGCGGGCCCGGGTGAGTGGGCGCGTGTGGCGGAGGACGGGCCCTGAGCGGCAGGACGGATGACGGGCCCGGGTGAGTGGGCGCGTGTGGCGGACGGCGGGCCCTGGGCGGGCAGGACGGACGGCGGGCCCGGGTGAGCGGGCGCGCGTGACAGGCCAACGGAAGGAAACGGCGAACGTGGTGTGGTCGGGTAGCTGGGTCGCGGAACGACTGGGCGTCGAGCTGGTGGGCGACGGGGAGCTCCGTGAGCTGCTGGGCCTCGCCCTGCGGCGCAACCCCAAGCGGGCACATCTGCTCGTGTCCAACGTGCTCGGCAAGCACGTGCCGCAGCGCCCCTCGGTCGTCTACGGCGCAGGCGTCGAGCTCGGCCGCCGGGTGCGCGAGCTGCTCGGCGAGGACGGCGCGCGGCACGCGGTCGTGCTGGGTTACGCGGAGACGGCCACCGGCCTCGGTCACGCCGTCGCCGACGGGCTCGGACCGGCCGCCTACCTCCACTCGACGCGGCGCCCCGTCGACGGCGTGGCGCGCGCGGGAGGCTTCGAGGAGTCGCACTCGCACGCCACCTCGCACCTGCTGCTGCCGGAGGACCCGGAGCTGCTGGCGGCCGAGCGGGGCGGCGGGGCGGGCGCGACCCTCGTCCTCGTCGACGACGAGTTCTCCACCGGCAACACCGTCCTCAACACCATCCGCGCCCTGCACGAGCGCTACCCCCGCAAGCGGTACGTCATCGTGGCCCTGGTCGACATGCGCACACCGGCAGACCGGGGCCGGCTCGACGAGTTCGCCGGGGAGATCGGCGCCCGCGTCGACCTGGTGGCGAGGAACACGGGCACGGTCCGCCTCCCGGAAGGCGTCCTGGAGAAGGGGCAGGCCCTCGTCGCCGAGCAGGAGGCGGCCCAGGCGGCGGCGGAGCCCGGAGCGGAGTGGCCGGATGGAAGGCCCGAGCCGCTGTGCGGCCTTCCCCGCCCCCACACCCGGATCGACCTCCAGTGGCCCGCCGGAGTGCCCGACGGTGGCCGGCACGGCTTCACCCCCGCCCACCGCGCACTCCTGGAACCCGCCCTCCCCGCCATGGCGGACCGCATCGCGGCAGCCCTGGGCGAGCACCCCCGCAAGGTCCTGGTCCTCGGTTTCGAGGAGCTGATGTACGCGCCGCTGCGCCTGGGCACCGCTCTGGAGGAGCGCACCGGCGCCGAGGTCCGCTACTCGACCACGACCCGCTCCCCGGTCCTGGCCGTGGACGACCCCGGCTACGCGATACGCACCCGGCTCGTCTTCCCCGCCCACGACGACCCGGCCGACGGCCCGGGCGACCGCTACGCGTACAACGTCGCGGGCGGCGGCTTCGACGCCGTGGTCCTCGTCGTCGACTCCACCGCCGACACCCACGCACTGCACGGCCCTGGCGGCCTGCTGCAACAGCTCACCCCGCACACCGCGCACGTTCTGCTGGCGGTCGTCCCCTCCTACGTACCGCCCGGGGCCACTCCCGCCGAGCCGTCACCCTCGCACGCCCCCCACCAGTCCCATCGACCGCACCAACCCCACCAACCCCACCAACCCCACCAACCCCACCGACCCCACCGGCCCCATCGGCAGGAAGAACCCTCCATGCTTCCCGACCCCCTCCGTGGCCCCGCCTTCTCCTCCTACGCGCCGGACGAGGTCGGCTGGCTGCTCCAGGACCTGTCGGACGCCGAACTGGAGGCGCCCACCGAGGAACGCGAGGAGGCGATACAGAGCGGTGGCGCGCACTACGCCGAGTCGCTGCCGGTCGAGTACCAGCCGTCAGAGGAGTACCAGGACCTGTTCAAGGCGGCCCTGGACCTGTCGGCCGCCCGCATCGCGCGCGCCGTCGGCACGGTCACCGAGACGGTCCTCGCCGAGCGTGGCCCGCGCCCCGTGCTCGTCTCGCTCGCCCGGGCCGGCACTCCCGTCGGCGTACTGATGCGCCGCTGGGCCCGCCTGCGGCACGGCGTCGAGCTGCCGCACTACGCCGTCTCGATCGTGCGCGGCCGGGGCATCGACGCCAACGCCCTGCGCTGGCTGGCCGCCCACCACAACCCGGCGGACGTCGTCTTCGTGGACGGCTGGACCGGCAAGGGCGCCATCACCCGTGAACTGGCCGCCGCGATCGCCGAGTTCGAGGATGCGGACGGGACGGAGGGCTTCAATCCGGAGATCGCGGTCCTGGCCGACCCGGGCGGCTGTGTCCGCACGTACGGCACCCGCGAGGACTTCCTGATTCCCTCCGCCTGCCTCAACTCCACGGTGTCCGGCCTGATCTCCCGTACGGTCCTGCGCTCCGACCTCGTCGGGCCCGACGACTTCCACGGCGCGAAGTTCTACCGGGAACTCGCGGGATCCGATGTCTCCGGCCACTTCCTCGACACCGTCACCGACCGGTTCGGCGAGGTCGCCGCCGCCGTGGACGCCGAGGTCAAGGAACTGCTCACCGCTGACCGCGCCCCGACCTGGGAGGGCTGGGCCGCGGTGGAACGCATCAGCGAGGAGCACGGCATCCACGACGTGAACCTGGTGAAGCCGGGCGTCGGCGAGACCACCCGCGTCCTGCTGCGGCGCGTTCCGTGGAAGATCCTCGCCAAGCGCGGCGCGGGAGCGGACCTGGAACACATCAGGCTGCTCGCGCAGCAGCGCGGCGTCCCCGTCGAGGAGGTCGACGAACTCCCGTACACCTGCGTCGGATTGATCCACCCGAAGTACACCCGCGGGGCGACCGGCGCCGACGGCAAGGCGGTGGAGTCCAAGTGACTTCCTCCCGGACGCCGAACGAGGGCAACCGTGACCGCACCGCGCAGACTGCGGTCGGCGGCCCGGGTGGCAACCGCTCCGCGCAGACTGCGGTCGGCGGTCGTGCTGGTGACCGCTCCGCGCAGACTGCGGCCCGCGGCCCGGGTGGTGACCGCGCCTCCGTGACGCTGGTCGCCAGCGACCTCGACCGCACCCTGATCTACTCCGCTGCGGCCCTCGGCCTCCCGATGCCGGACGCCGAGGCCCCCCGCCTCCTCTGCGTCGAGGTGTACGACAAGAAGCCCCTCTCGTACGTCACGGAGACGGCCGCGGCCCTGCTCGACGAGCTGACCCGCGCCCCGTCCACGGTCTTCGTGCCGACGACGACCCGCACCCGGGAGCAGTACCACCGCATCCATCTCCCGGGCCCCGCAGTCGAGTTCGCGATCTGCGCCAACGGCGGACACATCCTGGTGGACGGGGTCTCCGACCACGACTGGCAGCGCACCGTGGCCGGTCGGCTCGCCGAGGAATGCGCCTCGCTCGACGAGGTCCGCGCCCATCTCGTCTCGGCCGCCGACCCCGCCTGGCTGCTCAAGGAACGGGTCGCCGAGGACCTCTTCGCCTACCTCGTCGTCGACCGGGCACTCCTGCCCGCGGAGTGGACGAAGGAACTCGCCGCGTGGGCGGAACCGCGCGGCTGGACCGTCTCGCTGCAGGGCCGCAAGATCTACGCCGTACCGCGTCCGCTCACCAAGAGCGCGGCGATGCGCGAGGTCGCCCGCCGCACCGGAGCCACGCTCACCCTGGCCGCCGGCGACTCCCTCCTCGACGCGGACCTGCTGCTCGCCGCCGACCGAGGCTGGCGCCCCGGCCACGGCGAACTGGCCGACGCGGGCTGGAGCGCCCCGCATGTGGAGGCGACCGCGGAGAGCGGTGTGGCCGCGGGCGAGGAGATCCTGCGACGCTTCCTCCGGGCGGCGGGCCCGCACGGGGCGGCCTGAGACGAGGCGTCAACTTTCCGGCGCGCCACGGAAATCTGCGTGAACCACCGACGTCCGCCGACTACAGTCACCGCGTTCCCGCCCGTCGGCGGAGCACTCGGGCGAGCTGGGAGTGGTGCGATGACCAAGGGCAACGAAACGAAGATCACGGACGAGCTGTACGCGTACATGCTCGCCCACAATCCGCCGCTCGACGAGGTGCAGCGCGAACTCGTGGAGACCACGTACGCCCGGCTGCCCGACCACGCGGGCATGCAGTCGGCCGAGGAACAGGGCCCGCTGCTCGCCTTCCTCGTACGGCTGACCGGGGCCCGCCACATCGTCGAGGTCGGGACCTTCACCGGGTTCTCCGCCCTGGCGATGGCCCAGGCGCTGCCCCCGGGCGGCCGGCTGATCGCGTGCGACGTCTCGGAGGAGTGGACCGCCTACGGCCGTGAGGCCTGGGCGAAGGCGGGTGTCGCCGACCGCATCGAACTGCGGATCGCCCCGGCCCTGGACACCCTGAGGGCGATGCCCGCGGAGCCGCACATCGACTTCGCCTACCTGGACGCGGACAAGGGCAACTACATCGCGTACTGGGAGGAACTGGTGCCCCGGATGCGCCAGGGCGGCGTCATCACCACGGACAACGTGCTCTTCCACGGCGGCGTGACGGACCCACGGGCGACCGGGGGAGCGGCGGCCATCCAGGAGTTCAACAACCACGTGTCCGCCGACCCGCGGATGGACAGCGTGATGCTCACGGTGTCGGACGGCCTGACGCTGTCGCGCAAGCGGTAGCGCCAGCGGTCGCGAGACCGGGGGCGGGGGGCTGGGGCTGGGCGCCGGTACGACGGCTCAGCCGCAGCAGCCCCCACCGCAGCAACCCCCGCCGCCACCACCTGCCGCGGGCGCGGAACCGGCGGAACCGGCGGTGCCGCCCACGGCGACGGCCGACAGGAGCTTCACGGTGTCCTCGTGCCCGGCGGGGCAGGAGGCGGGAGCCGAGGACTCGGCCATCGGACGGCTGAGCTCGAAGGTGTCTCCGCAGGAGCGGCAGCGGTACTCGTAACGAGGCATGGCCTCAGGTTATCGGCCGGGACCGGACAACGGGTATCTCCCGGCCGATGGCTGCCGGGACCGTCGCAGAGGACACCTCACCTCTCCGACCTCACCTCTCCGGCCTCGGCCCACCGGCCGGGCCCGGCCGGGCGACGGGCATCCCCGACATCGCACGCCGCCGCGCGAGCCGCTGCTCCCGCTCGGCCTCCTCGGGATGGCGGGCCCGCCAGTACGGGTTGTCGTGGGGGAGCCCGCCGCTGACGCGTCCGTACATCCCGAACATCATCAGCATCAGCCCCACCACGAAGCTGAAGATCACGTTCTGCATCTCGAAGGCGAGGAAGTTGAGCCCGGTGTCCAGCAGCGCGAGATTGACGAAGCCGCTGAGGACGAAGGCGATGCCCAGCACCATGTTGAGCGTCGAGGCGAAGTTGCCCCCGATGACCATGCCGGCGAACAGCAGCAGTCCGACGCAGATGGACAGCACGCTGAGCGCACCGTTCGTGCTCAGGCCGCCGACGGTGTCGCCGCCGGTATCGAAGAAGCCGACCTTGTCGATCAGCCCGAGGATGCCGAAGGCGAGCAGCACGAGCCCCATCAGCCCGGCGCCGACCCGGTAGACGCGGCTGAGCCGGTGATCCACGGGCAGATGCTCATCAAGGCGGGCGGTTTTGCGGGCGGCGGGCCGCCGTGCAGGACGCAGCACATGCGTGGCCATGGGCCCTCCTTCACGTACTCCTTTACGTACCTCTTTCAAGTACCTTTTCTACGTACCTCTGCTACGTACCTCTGCTACGTACGTCTTCACCTGCTACTGCTCCTGCTACCAGGATCCCGCCGGTCCGCGCCCTTCGCACGCCAGGGCAGCCGCGGGCGCGGGACGCGTGAGCGGCAGCCCTGCGTCGGCCTACGCCCGCCCCGTCCGTCAGGCGCCGGCGCCGCGCTCCTCACGGATCTCGGAGACGACGCGAGCGGCGGTCTGCCGTACGCCTTCCGTCACGGTCAGGAAGTGCCAGTAGTCGGGGTGGCGCCCCTCAAGGGCGGTGACGGCCTGATCGAGCCGGGCCACCGCGTCGTCGAGCGGCCGGGCGTGGCGCGGCTCGGGGGTGTGACGCCCGGCCATGGCGAGGCGCTGGGCATCACGGATCGCGAACCGGGTCCGCTGGATCTCCTGCTGCGGGTCCTTGGCGACGGCATCCAGCCGCTGCAGCCGGTCACCGGCCGCGGACACGGCTTCGTCCGTGGCGTTGAGCAGGGCCCGGACCGTGCTCAGCCGTGACGTGGCATCCGCCCAGCGCTGCTCGTCGCGCGCCTTCGCGGCCTCCTTGAGCTTCTCCTCGGCCTGGCGCACATTGACGGCCGCCTGATCCGGGACCGGCTGGAGATCCTGCCAGCAGGCCGCCGAGAACCGCCGCCGCAGCTCGCTCAGCACGGGCTCGACGGAGGCCGACCGGGTGGTCAGCGCCTGGGCCCGTGTACGCAGCGTCACCAGCCGCTTGTCGATCTCGGCGGCACGCTCGGGCAGCTGCGACGCCTCGGCGCGTACGGCTTCGGCATCGCGCAGCACCTGATCGGCGCGCTGGAGGGTCTCCGGCACACCGTGCCGCCCGGCACCCTGGTTGAGCTTGGTCAGCTCGGGGGCGAGAGCGGCGAGCCGCGCGGCGAGATCGTCCGCCCGCAGTCCGGACGCCCGCACCGCGTCGAGAGCATTGCTCGCGGCCAGGAGCGCCTGCCGCGCCCGCTCCACCGCGGGGGCGAGCCGGGCGAGCTGGGTCTCGGCGGTCCCCAGCAACGGACCGAGCCCGGCGCCGAACCGGTCCAGCTCCACCTTGACGCGCAGAAGCTCGTCCTTGGCGGCGGACAGCTCGGTCCTGGCGCGGGAAGCGACCGAAGGCTCAAGGTCATCCCGGTCGAGATCGTGTGCGTCGACGGCCGTGATGTAGGCGTGGCTGGCCTCGTCGATGCGCCGTCCCAGCGCCGCGAAGTCCTCGACGGCCTTGCGGGCGGCGGGCGAACTGTCCACGGCGGTGATGGTCTCGATGGAGATCTGCAGATCGCGCTGGGCGGTGTCGAGCTCGTAGAAGGCCTCGGCAGCGGCATCCTTCGCGGCCTGCGCCTCGGCCCGCTGGCCCTCCCCGCGCCCGCCGAACCAACGCCGCGTACCGCCCCCGGCGAAGGCGGCGGGCAGGGCCGCGGCGAGCAACGGCACGGGCAGCAGCATCAGCGCGAGGGCATCACGGACGCCGCGACCACGGCTGTACCGGCTGACAGGGACATCACTGACGGCGGAACTCGCACCCGCTCTCGCCTGCGGCTTCGCGTGGGTCGCCGTCACATCCCTCTCCCGTGCTGTTTCGCCCTGCCCGGTACATTCTCCCACCAGGTAAGGACGAACACACGGGCCCGTTAGTTCGCGGTTCGCACCGTGACTTCGCCGTTGTCGCTGTGTGCCTTCACCGCATGCGGGCTGTCATCACTGCGCGGCACGGCCACCGAGACGTGCCCGTTGTCGGCCGACGCGGACACGGCGTACCGGTTCTCGCCCGCGGGCAGGTCGATGGTGATGCTGCCGTTGTCACTGACGGTGTCCACGAGATCCGGAACCCGGCTGAAGTCGAGCTTCACGGATCCGTTGTCCGAACGGGCCACCACGGAAGCCCCCGAGAGCCGCTCGCCCCGCACGGAGCCGTTGTCGCTCTTCAGCTCCAGCGGCCCGGTGACATCCCGCACGACGACCCCGCCGTTGTCGGAGAACAGCTTGAGCGGCGTACCGAAGCCGGACGCGGTGACCTTCCCGTTGTCCGCATCCACGGTCAGCTCCAGCCCGCGCGGCACCTTCACCTGATGAACCGCGCCGCAGTCACTGATCAACGCGTCGCACCCCACCCGAAGCGTCAGCGTGTCACCCTCCAGCTTCCACACCGGATCCGGCCCGCTCCCGAGCACCGCCCACCCGTCGACCTTGCGCGTCACCTCGATCCGCTCCACATCGGCGGGCACGACCTCCACGATGGAGTCCTCCGCGTCGATGGTCAGCGCCTTCCCGCTGTACGCGAACGACTTGTGCTCGGCCGGGGCGCCCTCCACGTCCGTACTCCCGCACCCACTGAGCACACCGACGAGCAGAACGGCGCCCCCGGAGGCCACGAGGGCGTTGGTCCGGGCACGGGCACGGGCGCGAGCGCGGATACGAGTACGGGTACGGATGATCATGGCGTTGGAGTCCCCCTGGCCGGCGCTGTCGATGTGCCTCCACGGTATGCAGCGCCCGCCGCCGGAACGATCCGGGCGGCTACCGTCTCGGGGGTGGGGATATCCCCCGTACCGGCTTCGGGACGGGCTGCCCGGGCTTGGGCAACCGATTGTGGAGGGGTGCCGTGGGGCATGTAACCTGTTCCTTCATCCACGGGTGCGTAGCTCAGGGGTAGAGCGCTGCTCTTACAAAGCAGATGTCGGCGGTTCGAAACCGTCCGCGCCCACCAGCAGGACACATGGAAAAGGCCCAGGTCACCGGCAGTATGCCGAGAGCCTGGGCCTTGTTCGTTCCTTCACAATTCCGGCGGGGGAGTGGCGTCGTGCCACTTACGTGCCAGATGCGTCGTCGGGCTCTGCCGGCCGGGCCTTTCTGATCTGCTCGTCGACGTGAGCGGCGATCGCATGGTCGCGGCCGTTCACCAGGTGCTGGTAGATCAGCGCGGCACGCACCGACGAGTGGCCCATCCGCTGCATCAGTTCCCGTGTGGTCGCACCGCCGGTCGCGGCGAGGGTGTTCCCGGTGTGGCGCAGATCGTGGAAGTGGACGTCTCCAAGACCTGTCGTCGCCAGGGCTCGCAGCCACAGGCGGCGGAAGTTGTTCCGGCGAAGCTGCCCGGCCCTTGCTCCCGTGAAGACCAGCCCGGTGCGACCTGGCTCGGCGTAGACATCAAGGTGAGCAGCCAGGCTCTCCGTCAGCGAGGCAGGGAAGGCGACGGTACGCACACCTGCCGCGCTCTTGGGTGCCTTGACCAGGATGCCGTCCGAGCGGGTCTCGGCCAGGGCGCGCCTCACGGCGACGGTTCGCCGTTCGAGGTCTATGTCATGGCGCTGGAGCGCGGCGAGCTCCCCGAAGCGGAGGCCGGTGAAGGCCGCTAGGAGGATGAAAACCCGGAATCGCACAGGCACGGCGTCGGCGAGCTGGAAGACCTCCGTGACATCGAGGAACGGCCGTTCGGCTGTCTTCGCCGCCCCAGCGCCCTTGATACGGCAGGGGTTCCGCTGGATCAACTCGTCGTCGACTGCGGTGTTCATGATGGCGCGGAGGATCTGGTACGCCTTGGCGACCGTGGGTTCACCAACACCGGACTCCAGGAGGCCGGCACGCCAGCGGCGGATCTGCGGTGTGGTGATCTCGCTCAGGACCACGTTCGCGAAGGTAGGCAGGACGTGGAGACGTAGCGCGCTGCCGTTGCGCTCGCGGGTGGTCGCCGCGTAGTCGCGCTCCTTGAACCAGGCGTCGGCGTAGACCCCGAAGAGGACCTTGTCGTCCGGGTTCTTCCACCGGCCGTCGAGGATCTCCGCTTCCTTGCGGACGAGCCACCGATCAGCGTCGGTCTGAGTGGGGAAGGTCTCCGGAGCCGAACGCAGCAGACCATCCGGGCCGGGATACCGGGCCTGAAAGCGGCCGGACGGCAGCTTGCGGACCGAACCGAAGCGGCGGCGTTTGCCCTTCTGGTTCGCCATCACGCCACCGCCCCGAAGCGCCGCAGACTCGTGACGATCGGCTGGACGGTGTGGGCCGCTATGAAGTCGGCCAAGGCGCTCTCAGGAATGCGGACATGCCTCCCCACCTTCACGAACACGATCCGCCGTTCGGCGATCAGGCGCCGCGGGAAACGCGCAGTTGTACCGAGGAGTTGAGCGGCCTCCTCCACCGTGAGCAGTCGGTCAGTCATGCGGCCTGTCTCCTTCCAGGGCGAGGGCTTGGCGTGCGGTTTCTCGGTTGTGTTGCAGGTCTCTGGCGATCGAGGCGGCAAGGATCGATTCGCCGGGGCTGTGGCCTTGTCCGGCGTACTGCCAGTCGGTGAGGAGGAGGACGGTCGGGTCCTGGTCCGGGTCGGGCAGGCCGAGTTCTTCGCGCTGCTGGGCTGCGCGGTAGTCGGCGCGAATCTGGCGGAGTGCGCCGAGGGTGGTGGAGTAGCGGCGGGACTTGGTGGAGAAGTGGCCGCGGAAGCCGAGCATGTGTGCCCAGGCCCGCAGTCGCCGGTCCGGGTAGAGCGCATCGAGATCGAAGCAGGCTTCGATGAGGCGGCGCGGGTGGTCGGGTACGTCGAGGAGGGCCAGGGCCTCGCGGTTGCCGACGCGGCGGTCGACGGTGCCTGTCGTCTCGGCTGCTTTGGTCGCGTACTTGGCGACGTAGGAGGCGACAGCCTGTTCGGTGATGTCGGTCCCGGCGTCGAAGGCGCGGATGGGGCGGATGTCGAGCTGGGTGCCCCAGCGCAGTGGGCGGACGGGTTGGCCGGCGGCGGCTGGGACGGTGATGGTCGTGTACGAGTGCGTGGCGGCGGCGCGGATGGAGTCACTGAGCAGCTGCACGGAGGCCCAGGAGGGTGGCGGGCTGTCGGGTCCGTCGGGTCCGTCGAGGCGAATGACGGCGTGGAAGTGGACGGCGCCGCGCTTCTGGAACTCGGCGACCTTGCCGTACGAGACCCGTGCCGTTTCTTTGAGTTCGCGTTGGGTGAGGCCGGCGCGGGCGGCGATCTCGCGGCGGAGGCGGTTGGTGAAGCGTTGCCAGAGGTCCCCGGCGTGGTTGTTGAAGAGGACCGCGCCCGTGTAGTCGTACGTGTCGGGGTTGAGCGGGGTGCCGAGGGCATCGTCATCCGTGCTGTGGGTGGTGCCGCAGCGGCAGCGGCCGGTGTCGGGGCGGTTGTGGACCGGGCCGAAGGACGGGGCGGTGAGCGTGGTGAAGACGCGGGGATGGTCGTGGACGGTGGCGGGGACGTCTTTGTCCTGGTCGCCCGCGAGTCCGGCGCGGATCAGGTGGTAGGTGTCGGCGGAGTAGGTCCAGGCGCAGGCCGCGCAGCGTGAGGCGCGGCGGTTGCCGCAGGCGATGCGGAGTCGTCCTCCGGGCTCGGTTTGGGTGGAGTAGCGGTGGAGGGTCTGGCCGGTGGTCTTGTCCTTGGTGAGGGTCCAGCCGGAGAGGTGGATGGGGTTGGAGCAGCCGCCGGTGCGGCGGATCTGGTCCTGCCAGCGGTCGAAGCCGGTGGACCCGGCCACCCGCAGCAGATCGCCGAGGGTGGCCGGGTCCAGGCTCGCGAGGATCGAGTCCGTCACGCGTGCTCCCGCTGGACGACCGGGGCGGGAGTGGCGGTGCGGGTCGAGCCGGTGCCGCGGCAGAGGTGGCAGGCGACCAGGAGGATGGCGCGGGTGCCGTTGTCGAGGAGCGTGCCGGTGTCGATGGCGACGACGGGGAAGCCGTTGCAGTCCGGGCAGAGATGCGGCGGGGCAGGGCTGTGCTGGGCCATGATGGCGGTCCTTTCGGCTGCGGTTGGAAGGGGTCGGGCTGTCCGGGCGGCGGCGATGCTTGGCGGCTTGTGCGCCGTCCGGGGGCCGGTCAGCGGTGCTGGTCTGCGGAAGTGATGAGCGAGCGGATGACCAGGGCGCAGATGGCGATGGATGCGCCGGTGACGGCGACCGCGAGGAGCATCGAGACCAGGACCGCGCCGACGACCAGGACGACGGCCGTCCCACCTCCCACGAGGGCGACGACGGCGCCGGGCGTGAGCTGGACGGTGGGCCTGGCCGCAGCGATCGGGACAGTCAGCGGGGCAGGGCTCGGCGGGGTGTGCTGGACCGCGGCGGTCGGCTCGACGACGGTCGGTCGGGTGATGAGGCCGGTGGGCTGGGGCATGGTCGGAACCTTGGGCTTGAACATGGTGGATCTCCCTTCGCGGGTGGTTACTTGACGGCGGTGTCGATGGCGGGGGCAAGGAGGCTGTCGGCGAGGAGGTAGCCGCCGAGCAGGAGGACGGCGACGAGCCACAGGGGCGGGCGGATGAGCTTGATGCCGAGCCAGCCGACGATGATCAGGGCGAACCAGAGCGGGACATCCACGGGGCCGTTCTCCTATCGGGCGGTGCAGCGGTGGGTGCGGGCGGCGAGCTGGGCGGCGCTCTGGCTGGAGTAGTCGGCGGACCAGCCGCAGCGGTCAGCGCTGCATACGGCGGCGTGTTTGGTGTGGCCGTGGCGGTCGCGGTGGGTGCCGATCTGTACGGGGCCGATTCGCATCACGGAGTGGAAGTGGTCACGAGCGGGCATGGCGGTGGTTCTCCCGTCTGGTCAGGCGAGTTGGGCGGCGATGGTCTCGGCGAGCTGAGGTGGGACGCCGAGCCGGGCGCGCAGGGTGTCGGTGTCGATCGGGGCGCCGGTGCGGGCGTGGTGGTCGGCGGCGAGCTTGCGGGCGTGGTCGACGAGCGCGGCCGGGACCGACGGACCGGCGGGGGCGAGCGCCGGGGTGTTCTCGGCAGCTGCGGCGATCGGCTCGGGCTCGGGTGCCGGATCGGGGGCGGATCCCCGCTCGACTTCTGTCGCGGGATGCGGGACTGCGGGTGCCGGCGGAACGGGCTCCGGCTCCTCGGCAGAGTGCGAGTGGGCAAGGAGCGTGCCGCCGAGGAAGGCGAGCGCGGGCCATCCCGCGATGCCGAACCGCAGCCAGGCCGGCGGGTGGGTGAGGTCGAGGAATCCGGCGGTCGCGACATTGGCACCCAGCGAGGCGAACAGCGCGATCAGGAACCAGCACCAGGCCAGCCGAGACGGACCCTCGCTGCGCAGGCGCCGCCAGGCAGCGACCAGGAGCAGGTCCACCGAGATCGGGTAGGCCCAGGCCTTCCAACCGTCCTGCCCAGCGGCGTTGGCGAGGTCGTGCAGGTGGGCGAAGGACAGGGCACCGGCGATGACGGCCTGGACCAGGACGGCGTCCACGCGGAACGCGGGGCGGGCCATCAGACGCCCCCGGGGTGGTCGGTGCCGCCGATGGGGTCGTAGCCGGGCGGGAACATCCCCGGCGGAGGCTCCGGAAGCGACACGGCCAGGGACGGACCAATGGAGTCGATGAACGCGTCGTCGGCACCCGGAATTTCGGCGTACAGGGCCAGGGCGCCGAGCATCAGGACGGTGCGGTGGAAGTCCTCGATGTGCTCACACATGGGAGTCGGTCTCCCTTCCTTCAGGCATGGAGCGGGTAGGGACCTGGCGCGATGCGGTCGCGCCGACCGGGGGTGCGGGAGGACTCAGGCGGTGGCGGGGGTGGCCTTGGCGAGCGGCTCGGGGGCCGGGGCCGGGGAACCGACCATGGGGCGGAAGGCCGCGAGGACGGGCAGGGCCGGGGTGCGGTCGGCGTGCCGGTTGCAGATGTTCACGGCCTGGCGCAGCGAGGTGTGCGGGGCGCGGATGCGGGCCCAGCCGCCGGAGGAGTCGCCGGTGACGGCGATGCCGGGTGTCTCGGTGGGAATCTGGATTGCGGCCAGGACGGCGTCCGGGGCGATGTCGCCGAAGGCCATGTTGGCGGAGGACTCGTCATTGACGCGGTGGGCGGTGCGGCCGGTGAGTTGGGCGCGGAGCATCGTGATGCCCTTACCGAGTTCGGAGCCGAAGCGCTGCCCGCAGATCTCCAGGTAGATCCCGGCAGCACGGCCGAGCTGGGCGAGGCGGACCAGAGCGGTGATGATCCGGTCCCGGCGCTTCTCTTCGTCCTTGGACGCGAACAGGGCGAGTTCGGCGACCTCGTCCACCAGGACCACGACCGGCACCGGGCGCAGGTGGTCGGGCAGGTCCCAGATGTCAGCGGCTATTGCCGCGTCCGGCACGTTCACCGTGATCCGCTGTTCAGCCCGGATCAGTTGGTAGACGTTTTCCATGTGTGTGACGAGAGCTTCGAGGAGCTCCAGGGCGGTGTCAGGGTTGTCGGCAAGGGCGCTGAACCTGCGTGCTAGCGGGAAGAGTTCGACCCCTTGCTTGCAGTCGATTCCGACCAGTGCGACGTCCATGGGCGCGAGGCCGGCCACCAGGTTGCGCTGGTAGACAGACTTCCCTGACTCGGTGGCGCCGAGGGTGAGTCCGTGCGGAACGCTGCGGTAGTCGCGGTAGTGGATTGCCCCGTCCTCGCGCAGGGCGACCGGTACCCGCATTGGCGCAGGGTCGGTCTTGGCGGGCATCTGCACCCGCTTGAGCACGTCGTATCCGGTCATCCGCACTTCGACGACGCCGGAGCGCAGTTCGCGAGAGGTCACGCCGTACATGCCGAAGGAGTGGCGCAGCCGGTCCGAGGCGGCGGAGACGTCGAACGCATCCTGTCCGGGGCGGAGCTTGAGGCGTAGCACCAGGCCGGTTCGGGTGGGGTGGACACGCAGGATGCGCGGGGCGCGGGACTCCGGCACAGGCCGGTTCGCGATCCGGGCAAGGGCCAGACGCCAGCGGGAGGGCGGGACGGTCAGTCCGCACGCGTCCATCACGGAGACGTAGCGGACCAAGACCCGCAGAGCGGCTAAGACAGCGCCGAAGGCCAGCCAGTACCAGGCGGGGCGCCGCCACCGCAGGATCACTACGGCAGCGACAATCAGCACCAGGACGACCGTGAAGCCGGTCATGGTCAGGCCGCCTTCGACTGCGACGCAGCGGCGGCGAGCGAGGTGACAGCGACCGCGCGGAACGCGATCCCGTGCTTCTTCTGTCCGTTGAACTCGTTCTCCCACGCCGAGGCGACCAGCCCGGTCAGCGCGACCGGGGTGCCCATGGCCAGGTCCTCGGAGACGCCCGGCTGGGGAACGGTGAGCTTGAGGATCTCCACCTCGTCGGGCGTGGAGAACATGACCTCCACCGTCATCAGCGTCACGCCGTCCTTGTCGAGGGCGATCTCACCGGTACGACGGTCCTTGACCTTGGGCTGGGGGGCCTTGGCGACCATCACGGTCGCGTTCGTGGTGTCGACGGGAATCTGACGCACAGCAGATCACTCCTCTGTAGGTGCTGAACTCCGTCACTCATGTACATGAGTGACATGAAGAAGAGTGCATCACTCCTGTACATGAGTCAACCCGCTACGTAGAGGAAATCGCAGCGGGCTGGGGTGAGTTGAGCGGACGTCAGTCGGTGGCGGGGATCCTGTAGCTGAAGACGAACTGGTCAGCGGCCATGAGGGTGTCGCAGACCTCGACCACACGACCCTCTTCGGTCACGGCATCTCGGATGAGGTGAATGACCGGAGCGCCGGGGCTCAGCGCGAGTTCGGAGGACTCCGCCTTCGAGGCCGGCCGCGCCTGAAGGGTCTCGACGAACTCCGCGAAGACATGGCCGTCGTCTTCAAGCCGGGCGTAGATCCCACCGGGGCCGGGGTTCTCGGAGAACAGCTCCGGGATGTCCTTCACAACGCCCCACGGTAGGTAGGACGTTGCCGTCTCGACCGGAGTGCCGTTGCGGAAGTAGAGGCGGCGGCGGGCCAGCACCTTGGCTCCTATGTCCACACCGAGACGTTCCGCGATGTCAGCGGGTGCATCGGCGGGGCCGATGAACAGCACGCTCACCTTGGCGGTCGCGCCGGCCTGCTCCGACTCCGCGAGGTAGGCGGCTTTGCCACCCTTGCGATGCGAGCGCCGGAATCGATCGGAAGACCGGTGACGCACAGGGGGCCGGGCCTTCACCAAGGACCCCTTGCCATGCCGGGTCTCTACCAGGCCGCTCGCACGGACCTCCACCATGGCCTTGCGGATCGTCCCGCCGGATACGCCGTATCGGTCCACCAGCTCTGACTCACTGGGCACCATGTCGCCAGGCTTGAGGACACCGGCCCGGATCTGCTGAACGATCTCCTCGGCGATCTGAACGTACCGGGGTACGGCCCTGTCACCTCCTACTGCTGTTCCCATCGACCTACTCACTCTCCTATGCTCCTGTACATGAGTAACAGCGCCCAGGAAGCTGCGTCAACGCCGAAGCACAGTGTGTCCGTGGCGGGGGCTGTCGTGCGCGAGGACGGCCGACTCCTGGCGATCCGCCGCGCGGACAACGGGACATGGGAGCTGCCGGGCGGAGTGCTGGAGCTGGAGGAGTCCCCGGAGCAGGGCGTCAGCCGCGAGGTCTGGGAAGAGACCGGCATCCGCGTCGAGGTCGACGAGCTCACGGGCGTCTACAAGAACACGACCAGGGGCATCGTTGCCATGGTCTTCCGGTGCAAGCCCTCCGGTGGCACCGAGCGCACTTCAACCGAGTCAACCGCGGTCGACTGGCTCACTCCGGAGCAGATCACCGAGCGCATGTCCGAGGTCTACGCAATCCGCCTACTCGATGCCCTGGACGGGGCCGGCCCCCACGTGCGGAGTCACGACGGCCGTCGGTTGAACCAGGCACAGTGACGGCTCCAGGCCCTCACGAGAGGATGAGCCGTGACGAAGCTCTACCCCTCATTCAGCGCCTCCTGGAAGGCGACATTGCCAGCGAAGCAGAGGGCGACCAGATCCTGGACACCCTGCATCGCGGACTCGCATGCCCCCACATCAGCGAGTACATCTACTGGGACCTCGATCCCGACCTGAACGCCGACAAGATCGTCGATCGAGCCCTGGCCTACAAGCCGATCGCACTCTGACCCAAGCTGCGCGGTAAGAGTTTCTCTACTTCATCAAGGCCCGCGCACGGCGCGGGCGCGCGCCGCCTCAGCGGCGCGGCCTGCCTCTGTCTCCGCCCCGGCTGGCCGCGCCCGGCGGCGCGCTAGCGAGCTGCGGGCATGAAGCGGGAGACACCCTCTGTGGCTGGGGCGGCCGGCTCCACGGCTTTAGGCAGCCACTTTGGGGCGAGCCTCTAAGATCATGGCCCCAACGTCGTGCTTCAACGGGCAGGTCCACAGACTGCCCGACTCGCCGGGAGCTTAAGGGGCCATGATCACTCGCCCCAAAGCAGCTCCAGCCCAAAGCCGCTCCACCGACCTTGCATTGAGGCGGGCCGTAGCGGGGCCTCATCCCTGGGACCAGCGGTGCACACTTGGTTCGGGATCTTGTCGCAAAGAGGCCACCTGTCGTCGCCCTCCGTGACAAACTGCCCCATCGGAAACCCTAGTTATCCGCCTACCTACCCTCTCTGGGTCACGGCTGCGCCAGGTGCGACCTCGCACGGACTCAGGTGTATGTCAGGAGCGATCGTGAGCGTAGTGCAGCCACCACAGCCTCAAAAACAGGCGCAGCCGCCCACCGTAACCAGGGTGGAGGTCAAAAACTTTCGCCTTCTGCGGAACGTGAGCGTCACCTTCGATGAAGACGTAACCGTATGCGTGGGCAGGAACAACACAGGCAAAACTTCCCTCGCTGAGGTACTCAGCAGATTCTTGCGCCCAGGCGATCTGAGCCTGAGGCTGGAGGATTTCTCTGCAGAGTCGTACTTCGAATTTGCCGACGCATATCGCAAATTCTCCGCTGACGACGAGGCCGGCGCCAGGAAACTTCTACCTGAGATTTCGGTAAAGATTCTTCTTGAATACGATAGCGAATTGGGGGAGTACGGTAATCTAGGCCCCCTCATCGTCGACCTTGACCCGGATTGCACTCAGGCCATCGTCACCGTGCGATACGCGCTCAAACCCGGATCGATGAGGGACTTCTTTCGCGATGCGCCAGAAACACTGACAGGAGAATGGGGAGAGTCCCTCCTGCTATCCCTTGTTGGTCCTCGAATTCCGCACCTCTACGAACGCATCGTGCTCGCCATCGATCCGACCGATGATTCCAATTTTCGGGAAATTTCGATGACAGACGTCGCCAAAGCGATCAAGGTGGATTTCGTTAAGGCGCAGCGAGGATTGGACGATGAAAAGGATCGCCCTAAAGACCAGATCGGCAAAATCCTTGAGTCTCTATTCATGGTAGCTGCCAAAGCCGACGATGGATCCATCCTTAAGGAATTTGCCGACGGCACAGAAAAGGCCTTGGAGGAAATTGTCGAGAGGCTAAATGCGCATTTGCAGGAGATGTACAGCAAAATGGCTCCGACCGTCTCTGAATTCGGGTATCCAGGGCTAGGGAATAGAGATTTCTCGACACGAACCACGCTGGATTCGAAACGCCTACTGTCGAACTTCACCAGCATCAACTACCCGGGGTCGGCTGGTGTGGAGCTTCCCGAGTCCTACAGTGGTCTTGGCTCACGGAACCTCCTGCTGATTCTCCTGACCCTTTTCAGCTACTATCGTGAATACTCGGCTCAGGGAAATAGGCCGTCCGTTCATTTGGTCTTCATCGAGGAACCCGAAGCGCACCTTCACCCCCAAATGCAAGAAATATTCATTCACCAACTGGGAGTGTTCAAGGAGAAGTTCCCGGGCACCGACGGTCAAGGGGAAATCTGGAACGCACAGTTCCTGGTGACGACCCATTCTGCGCACATTGCCAACCGAGCTGGCTTTTCCGCAATTCGATATTTCCGGTTGGCCGAAGGCGCCGCCCAACACGAGGCCATTAGCTCAACGGTCCTGAACCTTGCCGAGGCCCCAGGAGTTGACAAGGAGTTCTTGCATAAATATCTAACACTTACTCGCGCTGACCTATTTTTCGCGGACAAGGCCATCCTCATTGAAGGCACCACGGAGCGTATCTTCATTCCTGCGGCGATTGCCGCATTCGACGAGAGTAGGCAGAGAGAGGGCGGAGCTGGTCTTTCGAGTCAATACGTGAGCGTCATGGAAGTGGGTGGTGCGCACGCACACATCTTCTACCCGTTTCTTGACTTTCTTGGATTGCAGACTCTAGTCATTACTGACTTGGACCCGGCGAAAATGGGGTCTAAGTCGAAGCGTCTAGAAGCTTGCTGTGTTCATGATGGAACAGCGACGACCAACCAAGCCATCAAGAAATGGTTCGGAGACAAAGAACTGTCACCAGCCGATCTGCTAAAGGATGCCCAACACGGCATTCCAGTATCCGGCAGGCGAGGTCTCGCCTATCAAATTCCGGAGAGCAACATCTCTGACCCGTGTGGGCGTACATTTGAGGACGCATTTATCCTTGCCAACCCAGAATTGTTCGACCTAAGTGACAGCGGAAATAGAGCAACTGGTCAGCGAGAGCTTGATGCTAGAGAGGAGGCAAAGAAGTACAAGAAGAGTGATTTCGCTCTAACCTTCGCCATCGAGCAGCAGGAATGGAGGATTCCGCGTTACATCGCGCGAGGACTCGATTGGCTTCTCGACCAAACGCCGCCTGTAGAGGGTGGTGAGGGGACGCTACCCGATAGCCAGAACCCTTCGAGCGGCCAGGTGGTTGTGCGATGAGCCAAACGGGTGCCCGGGTCGGAACCGCCGAGGAGGAAAGCCGAGATACGCTGGGTAAAATCCTTGCTGCGCTGAGTGACGGGCAAAATTTCAAAATGGAGGCCGGCGCGGGAGCGGGAAAAACACACTCTCTAATTGACACCCTTCAGCATATTCTGCGAGTTCGGGCTAGATACCTTCCGCGCGAAGGGCAGCGCGTCGCCTGTATCACGTACACGAACGTTGCTCGAAACGAGATCATACGTCGCACCGACGATAGTCCTCACATCTTCGCCGAGACCATTCATGGATTTCTTTGGGAAGCCCTCTCTCCATTCAGAAAGTCTCTGCTGCGCGAAGTGCCCAAGCTGCCTGGTTGGGGTTCACTCTTGGAAGACCAGGATTCCTTGGAGGACTTCAGCGTATCCTACGATCTCGGCTTTCGCGGAATCCACGAAAACGGCATTCGACTTCATCACGATGACATTCCCGCGCTGGCTATCAAGCTTTTCCCTAACCTGAAGTTTCGGAGACTCATAGCCGACAGGTTTCCAATCATTCTCGTTGACGAATATCAGGATACTCCCTCGGGCTTGGCTGAAGCGATGATTGGAGACGCTTCAAACTCGCGGTCTGGATCGGCTTACGGTTTTTTCGGTGACCATTGGCAGCAGATCTATGACAAGACTTGCGGCTCTATCGATCATCTACCGGTGAAACTGATCCAGAAACGCGCAAACTGGAGATCGAGTCAGGCTGTCGTCCACCTCCTTAATGGCATGCGCCCAGAATTGCCTCAAGCTGCTGTAAGCAACGCCCACATCGGAGCTGTAACCGTCTACCATACAAACAGCTGGGCGGGGACTCGGGGCACCCACTCAAAGAAGGGGCAGATTCCGGACGACGTCCTGAAGGCAACCCTTCGCTGGACCGTTGAAGATGCGCAACGCCGGCAGCAAAGAGATGGTGCGGAGCGTGATTCAAAAGTGCTTATGCTAACTCACTCCTCTATTGCTTCTGAGTTGGGATTTGCCAATATCAACCGCTCATTCCGCCGCAACGAGGACTTCGTGCGAAAAAACGATGACGTCGTGGCCTTTCTGCTGGATGTCATTGAGCCCTGCTGCGACTACTTCGATAACAAGCAATACGGCCCAATGTTCGACCTGCTGAAGCGGTCGCGGCCACGCATGACGAGACGCAGCGACAAGACTGCATGGACGGGCCTATTTGGCACGATCAATTCAGCCCGGAGCACGGGAACTGTCGGAGATGTCATGGACATCCTCTTGGAACAGAATTGCTTCGCTCTCCCACAAGCGGTTACTAATAGACATCGCAAGTGGGAGCTTGCTTGCAAGGATTTGGAGGACGGCGAGGGGATTGTCGAACCGCGAAGTCTGGCGAACTACGAAAAGTTTAGGAGCGTCAGCTATCGCGAGGTCCTGGCACTGCGCGAGTACGTTGAAGAGAACACTCCCTTTTCAACTCAGCACGGTGTCAAGGGGGCTGAATACCCTCATGTCCTAGCCGTATTTGGCGGCGGTTGGACTCAGTACAATTTTCCAGAGATGCTGGCAAATTTCACCCAGCGAGACTCCCTGAGTCTGGGGAGCAGGAAGCGGTTTGAAAAGTCGCGCAACCTATTTTACGTAGCATGCTCACGAGCTAAAGAGGACCTAGTCCTATTGTTCACGACTGAGTTGTCCAACGATGCTCTGGAGACACTCAAGGCGTGGGTAGGCGACGCCAACATTAGAGATATTCAATATTCTCCAGAAGGAGCCCCCCTTAGCTCTCGGCGAGGACTTTCCCCTGATGCGGCAAGCACATAAAGTCAAAAGTTTCGGCACATTCTCTTAATATCCGTGTGTGCTTGCGGACAAAGTACCTACTGGCGCAAGTCGCGGTGCGTAGTGATCTCGTTCAGGATTCAGGTGCAGGCGTTCCGCGCTTTGACGTGGAGAGGGTAGGAGTGGACAGGCCGGCGGCAGCGAAGCAGCCCTGAAGCTGACCGAAACGCCGTGCCGCAGGACCCTATTTAGAGAAGCCCCAGAGTGAGTCTGGGGCTTCTCGCCGCCGCTAGGGGGGCCGCATCCCTCATCAGCCAAGGGCTGCGGCCTCGGGGCCTTTCAATGCGCCGGCACGAGTTTCCTGAGCTTAGGTCAGGTGGTGACCGTGGCTCTCCGCTACGCGCAGCGTGTCACGCAAGGCCCCAGGGTTCTGCCGCAAGAGTGCGTAGCTCTAAGGGGAGCAACTCACGAGATCCTCTTCACGCGGTCTCCGCGCCGTTGCCCGCGAGGCGACGCTTCAATCGCAAGCAGTGCTCGTTAGTGGACTCTCTTTGGAGCCCTTCAGTCACCCAGCGGTCAGCGGCATCGGTGTCCTGGTCATCGTGCATGCACAGCCAAGCAAGGCGGGATAGGTCGGTCGCATCGCCTTCGGTGTGCCGATCTTCGAGGAGCTCGCGCAGTCTCCGCACTATGTGACGTCGCTCGTCTGCATCCAGCACGAGCTCTCTGCGACTCAGTAGTCCGTTGAGCCGGGAAGCAGCGGAACTTAGGTCGTGGAACGGTGGTTCGGTGAGTTCCGCTAGCCGTAGCCGGGCATTCATTTCTGCCAAATGATCATCCGTTGCGCGGTAAAGTGTGATAAGTAGGCTCCATCCGTACTGGTCATCGGGACAATTTTCCAAGTAGCGGTTGACGGATCGAATTGCAGTAAGATTGTCAGACATCTGATTGCGTTGGAATTCTGCTAGCGTCAGCCACGCTTTTGGGTAACCCGTTGCCATGTATTCGATGACAGATAGTTCTTGGCCGATGTCTTTTCCGGCCTCCATCTGCTTCGCGGCCGACCTGGCCAATCGGTCGATTCGTGAGGCAAGTCCATGAGCGGCATCAGTTGTCGGACCAAAACCTTGAATTAGCTTGAGGTCGGAGTTGACGGCAATCCTTGCTGGGCTCGTCACAAGCTTTTTCTTGCCGAATAGCGAAGCCGCGAGCGGCACGGAGAGAAACTCCTCATCTCCCGTTCCCTGCGATGACACCACCTCGACTAGAGACCGCTTTTCCAGCTCGCTTATGGCTCCCTCTACGTCGAGACGATCGTTTTCTGGTCGCAGCAGCACGGCCTCAAGTCCTAGGCGAGGAACCAATGAGCGCCAACCGCATAGTGTGAGGAACACTCTCTGAGCTGCTGAGGAAAGTGACGCAAAGGAGCGCTCGAAGAGTGCGTCGAGCATGGCGTCCTTGGCTGCGATGACTCTTTTGACAGCAACCCTGCGCCCCTCTTCTGCTATCTCACCCAGCAACACTTTTGTGATGTAGGGGTGCCCGTCCGACTCTCGGAAAAGCGACTCCTCGTAATCATCGTCGATAAGGGGAGAGATGCCCAGTCTGCCAGCGATGGTTGCGACTAGCTGGGAATATTCACTGCGTCGCATTCCGCCGACTTCAATCGGATAGTCGGCCTTAAAATCGCGCGTTCGAGTAGTGATTAGGACCTTATTTGGGAGCCTTACTGAATTACTGACAAATTGATACAGCTCGGCTTGTTCTCGCACGGTCTCGAAGTTGTCGAACACGAATATGAAAGGCCCCTCGTTTGCGCTCCCGGAAAGGCAATCGGCAAAATAGGTCCGGGATTCCTTTGGTTTTCGCGCTGATGAATTAGCCATCAGTTGGGAGAAGTCCATCGCTATGTCGTCTGTAGAAAGAACGTCGGGACGTACTACTTTGGGCCCTTCAGGTAGTAGGTCAATGTCCCTGGCGCTGAACCAGACGATACCGAAGAACTCGTCCATATGGGCTATTTTGTGTAGTACCTCGAGGGCGAGTGATGTTTTGCCTACGCCGCCCCGGCCCTGGAGGGTGATGACTGGGTAGCGGTCGTCGCAGAGGCGTTCAGTGAGCTGATGCTCAAGTTCAGCGCGTTGCACGTAGTGCTCGGGAAGGGGTGGCATATTGCTAAATAGATTTCCCACATATGCCATGTCGGGTTGGGCTGCAGTCTCGCTACGCGGCTGCGCTTCTACCGGTAGGAGGTAGGGACTTCCGTCCCCGGGACGTCTCTCGTCGCTGATGTAAGAGAGAGTTTCGTACTTCCCATTCCGGAAGTTTCCGTTAGGCAAGAAGAAGTCTGTGAGATCAGGGTCCGTGAAAAGCAGCTCGCAGGCTCGTGGGCCGCCAAGATCGACGTAAGTGCCGTCGGGAAGGCTGTGCTCGCTTTCGCGCGCCAAGTGCGCGAAGTTCTCCTGGCCGTTCCCGAAGGGACTGATGCGATATCTGCCGGACAGGTTGCGCCGTAGGTGCACCCATGAGCGGCCGAAGGCCGGTGCATTGGCGATGATCTCATTGAGCGATTGCGCCAGTTGAGGGCAAATGGTGGAGAGCGCAGCCCCGCGGGGCGCGCCATGACCGCGAGTTCGGTTTCGCAGCCAGCTGAAGTCGTGGGCCCACCTGCGGAAGCTCACCTTTTTTCCGGACGTATCCTCGTAATTCGCGTCCAGGCAGATGCACACGGCGTTAAGAGCGTCGACTGCCTTGCGTTGCCAACTTTCGCTGTCCGGACCAAAGGGGATGGTGATTGCTCGCTGTGAATCCCGGCCGGCGGGAACGAAGTGTTGACTGGCTGGACCGGATGCCAGTTGATCTAGCAGCTCGGCCCATTTTCCGATGCTGTCGGCCCTGACTAGTTCTGAGACGGCTGCGTAGCGGTGGCGCTCTCGGTCTATCTGAAGTGCGGCAAGTAGCTCCACGGCCAGCACCTTGATGAGCAACTCGCCGAGGTACAGGAGATCGAAGAAGTATGCTGTATCCGATTCCTCCCGCGCCAGATTTGCCCGCTCGAGCATGCGGTTGACGGGAAGAAACGTTGTTTTACCCATAGGTCCCCCTGCTTCACCGCGTCCACGACCCGGTAGGAGGCTCAGCGCACCCACCGTGTCCCCCCCCCGGACGCCTGCTGGACCCTCATCCTATGCGTCCAGAGGCGCCGTGCTAAGTGGTGGACATTGGCGTGCCGTTACGAGTGTCGCTTGGTTCCGCGAACGAACGCCAGCTCTGCCGATCGCTGTTGAGGCGATCGAGAGGTTGTGATCTTCGTCTATGACCCCGATGCCGAAGCTCTGTTCCAACCGATGAAGCCTGGGTTGAGTTCGCTACCGCTTCGGCTAGCACGCTTCGTGCTGCGCTATGGGAAGTCTGCTGTCGAAGTAGTCAACCGCAACGACTGTAGGGCGTGGGAAGAGTCCGGCGCTAAGGCCGCCGTCGGCAAGACCATGACGATCGCCGACGGCGGCTATTCGGGCACCGGGCTCGTGATGCTTCGCCGCCGCAGAGGCGAGGAGCTGTCCGACTGGAAGCAGGCCCACAACAAGTCCCAAAACGGGTCCGCGCCCGCGTCGAGCACGTCTTCGCCCGCGTGAAGACCTGGAGAATCCTCCGCGAATGCCGCCTCAAGGGCGACGGCGTCCACCACGCCATGCTTTGACTCGCCCGCCTTCACAATCTCAACCTCGCCAGGTGGGCAAGCGGTCGCACTCGCTACCGACCACGTCCACACGACTCAGAGATCATTTACGGGACGGGTCTTAGCCGAAGGCTGCTGCCGGGAGCCGTAGGCGCTCGTCTCCTTCATGGGGCGGAACCGGCGTCAGTAGGCGGTGGCCGCGGCTTGTTGCCACGCGGAGCACCTCGTGGAGGGCTTCAGTCAGAGTCGTTGCCAGGTGGCGCAGTTCCTCCGGCTCGGCGTCTTTGTCTCCGAGTGCTTCGGCTGCCTCCTCCAGGAGCTCGGTTGCCATGCCGAGTTGGACCGCTTCGATGTTGTCTGCCAGACGGGACAGGTGGCTGCCTTCACTGTCGGCGCTCAGGTAGCAGGGCTTGCCGTTGGGGTCCGTCCAAGGCAGGAGGCGGAGCTCGTTCTGGGGTGTCATCCTTCCTGTCCTTTCGCGTTGGCTGTGTGGTGCGTGATGAAGAGCGCTTCGGCGCGGTCGCCGGGGAGGACCAGGAGGGCAGCCTCGACCACGCGCCCGGTGTTGTCGATCGACACGCGCGTGATCGAGAGGACGGCCAGTGTTGAGCTGATTCGAAGGGATGACGCTTCCTCCGGGGTTGGGGGGCGCGCCCGGATCTGATCTCGGGATTCCTCTACGCCGGATCTACGCCAAGGTAGCTGGGCCGATGCCAGGTCGCGAGGGACGTAGATGCGAGCCAGGCTGTGCGGCCTCTCCCCCTGGTGGGTGAGGCAGAGGAACTCCGTCAGCGGGGTGCGCGAGGGGACTCCGAGCAGGGAGATCAGGTCTCCGCGAGCTAGGAGGTTGGTGGTGCGGATCGTGACGCGGAGGTCTGCGTCCGAGGTGAGGCGGCCTCTTGTGTACGTGAGTCTGCGGAGGGGGTGACGGACAAAGTTGCCCTTGCCATGGACCTTCTCGATCAGGCCCTCGGCCTGGAGGAGTGCAAGGGCGTTGCGCAGGGTCGTTGTGCTGACCTTGTACTGGGCGGCGAGACTCGGTTCCGAGGGGAGGCGTTCGCCGGCCTTGAGGCGGCCGGTGGTGATCTGCGTTCGGAGGCCGTCGGCGATGGTGTGCCGGAGGGGCAGCACGGAGTCCATCACCACCTTTTGAGCACGCGTACGGCGATCAGGCGCGTACGGGTGTGCATCGTCAGGAACTCGCCCGACTCGAAAAGGAGGCGCTTGGCGCCGCCGGGGAGTTGGCGGAGGTCTGCTACTCGGCACGGTTGGCCGCCGATCTGGACGACGTCGCCGCGCTGCACGGTGGCCGAGGTGATCTCAACCGGGGAGGCGAGTGCACCACCGGAGGGGAAGCCGTTCATGAGGCGGCCTCCGATGACGTGGCCGGGGAGTGGCAGGGGCAGACGCACGCCTCGTAGATGACAGGGATGTCGATCGGTGCCGTCGTCGGGCACGAGTGCGCGCACTCGTGGTGGGTGCCGATCCGACATGCGCTGGACTGGTAGGGCGTGGCCGCCTCTGCACGGACGCGCGTCATCCGTGGGCCTCCGCCGGCGTGAAGCACGTGTGGGCGAGGAGGTGGTGCGGGACGGGCTTCGAGCACTGCCGTGTGCGCTGCTCGCTGGCCAGGGTGTACGGGCGGGCGAGGACCGTTTCCTCGCCAGGAAGGACGTCCGTGCGGTCTTGGCGCTGTCGAAGGAGCAGCATTAGCGCCTCGGACGGGTTGGGGTCGATGCATGTCGGGCGGGTGGGCTTTAACGCGTCGCGGTGGCAGGGCTGTTGGGCGTACCGCTCTCTGGTACGCGCGGGGGCGCGACGGATACGGTTGAACACGCTGATCAGCTCCTAACGCTGATGGCCAGGTCCCCGGACAGTGCCCGTCGCGGGGACCTCTTTGCGTACTGCGGCCCATAAGACGAGGCCGTCCACGTTGCTTGCGACGAGGCCGAATCGATCGGCTGTCGCCACTGCGTCCAGGACCTCCCGCCATGAGTCGGCGGGGAAGTCGTCCGGCACCTCCGCTCTGATCGATGTGCGGTGCGCGTGCTGCATCACGCGCGCGGTCAGTCCGGCGGCGGACAACCGGGCGGCGATGTCCTCGGCGCTCAGTTCGGAAGCGGGCACAGGTATCTCCGTCGCGGAGTGATCACGTTACGTGAAGCTAGTTAACTAGATTAGAGCTAGTGGACTAGATTTTCCATATGCCTGAGCAGCCGCCTTATCTCCGCATCGCGGACGTTCTCCGACGACGGATCGCGGAGCGCGAGTGGACGCCAGGAGACCGGCTGCCCTCACGTGCCCAGATCGGCCAGGAGTGCGGCGTCGGCGAGAACGTCGTCCGTCGGGCGCAGGAGCTGCTGATCTCGCAGGGAGTCCTGGAAGGCCGTGCGGGGTCCGGCACCTATATCGCCGAGCCCCGTCGGCGCGTCCGGGTGGTGCGTTCCTCGGCACGCGAGCACCGGGACGATTCCCCGTTCCGCGCGGACATGCAGGCTGTAGGCAGGCTTGGGGACTGGGAGAGCCGGACCGAGGCCAAGGTCCCGGCGCCGGCGGAGATCGCGGCGCGGCTCGGTGTCGCCGAAGGCGATCTGTGCGTCCGAACCGTTTACGAGTTCCTGGCCGACGGCAAGCCGTTGCAACTGTCGACGAGCTGGGAGCCGTACGACCTCACCGCCGGCACGCTCGTCGTCCTTCCCGAGGGAGGGCCGCACGCCGGGGCAGGCGTCGTGAACCGCATGGCTGCGATCGGCATCACGGTCAGCCATGCCGTCGAGCAGCCGGAGCCGCGGCAGGCGACTTCGGAGGAGGCGTCTCTCCTCGGCATCCAGAAGGCCGCTCTTGTCACCCACATCAGGCGGACGTACTACAGCGACCAGGGGCGGCCTGTAGAGACGGCTGACATCGTCGTGCCCGCCGCCCTGTGCGAGATCGTGTACGAGATCCCGGTCAGTCGTCACTAGGTTTCGGACGGGTGCCAACTTGGCCGTGTGTCTCAGTTGGCGTCGAACGCCGAGCGGGCTTCAAGGCCCGAGCGGAACGGGGGATGGTTGCGAGCTGTCCGAGGGAGGGTGGGGACCGTGACTGCGAACAGTGAGCGGGAGCGCTGGGAGTGGATGCCTGGGGTCAGTGTGGGGCCCTTGCGGTTCGGGATGAGTCCGGCCGATGTCGCTGTCGCGCTCCAGGTACTCGCCCCGCACGAACAGGTTGGCGGACCGTACTCACAGGAGAACTTCGCCGACGGGGTGAAGGTCTTTTACGACGACGACGACGGGGGCGGGCTGGCGTGCGTGTCCTTGGATGCGTTTGTGGGGCCTCAGGCCTTCCTCGCAGGTGGGGCGCTGGCCGGCCGCGATCCCGAGCAGGCGCACCAATTCCTCCTGGATCACGCCTCTGAGCACGGAAACTGCCTGCTCTACACGCCCGATGACTCCCTTGCCTTGACCGATCTCGGGTTGCTTCTGCGGGCTCAGCAGGTCGGCGATGTGCTTTTGTCGCGGCCGCTCTTCGTGATCGAGGAGTGGCTCGACTCGGAGTACTACCGCGACCGTCTCCCGCTGGAAGGCGTCCCGGTCGTGCACGTATGGAACGAGCCCTCGTAAGGCGAAGCGTGCGTGATCCCGCTGTGGCGACTCCGGCAGCCCTGGGCCGTCTGTGGGCCGTGCGACGCCGCCCGAGGCCGACAATCAGCGACCGACAGTGACAGTCCAGCTACCGGGCCTCGGCCGGAAGCCCCAGGTCAGGCCCACCCACCGATACGGGTTTCCGTCAAGAGGTAGCAGTCAGGCAAGATGGGGTGTTTCTTGCTGGCTAGGCACCAGGAGGCAGGGGCTCGTGGCGGTGCCAGATGAGGTAGCGGTCCTCTCGGCGCAGCTCGGCCGAGCCCCATTCGATGCGCATCACGCCTTGGCTCATGGAGCACGCATAGGCGACCAGGACTAGGCGCACGTCCTCTGGTAGGAGGCTGAGGTCAGGGTGCGCCTCCGCTTCATCGGACTCATCGAAGTCCAAGTCGAAGGCCTGCTGCATCGGTTCTGGGCCGTGTCGGCGAATCAGATCTGCGCGGAAGCCGGTAGCGCGGCGTAGGCGCGCGGCCGTGACGGGGACATCCTTCTTCGCGTAGCAATACGGATAGATCAGGTGGTCACGAATGATCATCAGCGTCCGGCTCTGTAGGCGCACCGGCGCGGCATCAGAGAGTGAGGCCAGGCTGACAGCCAGTTCCTCGTACTGGGCAGCGTAGAGCCCGTGTCCATAGGCCTCCAAGGTCTGGGTGTGCACACCCTCGTGACCACTGCGGGCCCTGGCGTGTGCCCGGACCAAGCTGGCTGGGATCAGGTCAGCCAACTGGCCGGCCGTGTCTCCGAAGGTCTTCCGCGCCCACGGTGTCACTGTCCGCATGACCTCTCGCTCCTCCCCCTTGTAGCACTCAGCGCCGAGCGACGTTCAGCGAAACCGTGCTGTGAAGGAGAGGGCACCGCAAGAGGGCATCCAGCGCATAGAGGGGCGCACGGCTCTCCGCAGAGATTGGCGACAGCAAGTGAGCAGATGCCCAGCAGGAGACTGGCTGTCAGACCCCAGTGGGAGGGTGCCGTCATGCAGAACGTGCTCTTTGACCTGCCGGACGAGGCTCCGGAACACGCCGTGATCGCTCGCTTCCAGTTGGGCGGCGACGAGTTCGGTGAACCTGACCAGAGGTCGCTGGTCTTTGAAGCCGAGCGGTCCATCGGTGCCGCGGTCGCAGCCGCTGGTGTTGGTGAGGTCGACGGCAATGAGTTCGGCGGGGGAGAGGTTGTGATCTACGCCTATGGTCCTGATGCCGAAGCCTTGTTCCGGGTTATGGAGTCCGGGTTGCGCATGCTTCCGTTTCGGCCGGCCCATGTCGTGCTGCGCTATGGCGAGCCCGGTGACGACGTTGTGAGCGAGCGCGTTGAGCTCTAGGCATGCGTGCCAGATGCGTGCCAGATCGAGCGGTCAGTCACGGTCATTTGGGGAACGTCCCGGCGTCAGCAGCTGGTGACAGCCATTGCAGCGCACAGACCGACTGAGCTGCGGTGATGCATCAGATGCCGATGCCAGGCTTACAAAGCAGATGTCGGCGGTTCGAAACCGTCCGCGCCCACCATAGGAAACCGCAGGTGAGAGCCTGAATCGGCCTCCTGGTCCACACGGACTGGGAGGCCGTTTCCATGGTCGATGCCACATAGAGTCCACATCGGCGAACGATCTTGTTGGGCGCTTGGGTCCAGGTCGTCGAACCCATTGGCACGGAGCCGGCAACGTACAAGCGCGCCGAGTCGGCGGTGCCACGGGCGGTAGTTCAGTGGCCCGGGTACGACCTGGGGCGCGTTGGCGGGATGTCGCACACGACCTCGTGGACACGAACCGGGACTCCCTTGCCCTGCCCCCCATGGCCGCGGATGAGCTGTTACAGGCCTCTCTACCTCATCAAGGCGCGTGGCGGGATCCCACCCCGACCACCTTCGACCCAGGCAGAGCCGAGCAGTCAGGGCCCAGGGCGTCAAGGTCGTTCGTACAGTGGCGCGCCCCACCTCGACGCCCCGAACCACGCCGTTCCACGATGTGTGGGCCGAAGGCGGACGGGATGGGAGCCGGGGTGGGCGGTGAGTTGAGGAACTCCTCAAAAGACGGGCGGGGTCACCACGAAGTTCTCGCCACCGTATAGGGATTCATAACGGACTTCTATCATCAGGCGGCGAGTGACGAGATCCCAGAACCAGCCGTGCTGGTCATCGCTGAACTCATCCACAGACAACAAGAACGTGGACTGTCCGGCCAACACCACGGCGCCTGGACGCAGGGAATGCGCCTTGGGTCGCGTCGGCAACAGTCCGAGTCCGAGTATGCGTTGTTGTGTGTGGTAGTCCCACTGTCCAATGACCTCCCCGTCCAGCCGCACGACTGAGCTCGTCACGATGGCTGGCCCGAGACCGGCATTGATGACGTTGAGCCCTGCTTCAGTACCCTCGTACTCCTTTACGCGACGCATATGAAGCATGGGCCTTACCGACTGTCGACTGTGTCGCCTACTGTCCCGGGCCTGCGTGTAGCTGACCCAAAGAGAGCCGAGTGCCACGACTACCGCTGCAACAGCGGTGACCATGTCTGGATCCATGAGAATTCCCCCGTGCGAAGCCGTGGACAGTGCTCGAATCATCCCCATGCAGTCGCCGTTCCACTCCGCAGCCTGTGGGAGTTCCGGGCCTCGTAGCAGTCAAAATGTCCCACCAACCGCGGCGCGCTGGATGTCGCTGTGTTGCACGAGTTCCTTGCCCGGTCGCAGGAGATGGCTGAGGCCGCGAGGCTGATTCGGCAGGGCATCGCGCCCCGCGACCTGCAGCCCTTCGCCCCGACCGCTGTACGGTGACCGCGTGGATGAGGAACCGGTGACGATCAAGCTCACGCACGATCAAGCGTTCGTGCTGTCGGACTGGCTCCATGAAGTGATGATGCGGTCCGACAAGCTCGATGCGATTGTTCCGGACCGCGCTGTCTGGTCGGGGATCTGCACAATCTCCGGCACGTTGGAGACGGGTTTGGCCGAGATCTTCATGCCTGACTACGAAGGTCGTCTGGAGCAGGCACGGCAACGTTTGCTCGACGCCATGAGTGGCGACGAGGATGAAGAGGCGAGCGAGGGCATATCGAGAGCGCCGTCCGGCGATGACGTCAGCGGCTGACACCCACACTGCACCACCCCTGGAATGACGAGTCATGGCGGCAGGATTTCTTCAGGCCTTCCGACGGAGAGGGGTGCAACAGACGGCATCAGTGCAGCCGTTGCCATGAAGCAGCCGAACGCCGTCCGCGAACGCAGGTGAACGGCCTCGGACCGCTGTGGGGCGTTGACGGGAGGCGATGAGAGCAGGGCCCGTGACCCCGGCTGCGATCCGTCGGGCAGGGCTCAGGGTCGTTTCGCTTCCCATGGGTCCGGAGAAGGGTTCAGGCCGAAGGTGCCGTGGAGACGTGCCTGGGCAGCCTTGAGGCTCTTGATGCCTTCGTCGAACGTGTGCCACCCCCGCAACGCCTGTCCGGTCTCCTGGGGCGACTGGATCAGTCCGACCTCCGGCGCCGAATCGAGGACTTCGCGCGCGCCCTCATCGAGGTGGTCGATGGCGGCCGACCAGGCCGTCCGGGCCTTGGGGTCGGGGAGCGAATCGAACAGCCGGGCCGTGCTGAGCGCGTCCATGAGGCCGCCGAAGTCCAGTGTCACCAGCTCCATTTCGGCGCCGGGTCGGCCTCCTTGAGCCTTCACCGCTTCCTTGATCAGGCTGACCATGGCCGTTTCGCCTCCGTACATGTACCAACTGCGGACGGCCTCGGTGATCTCGGCGGCGGTAGTCGGTGTGGGCGTCGCGGTCGGAGACGGAGACGTGGTCGCTGTCGTGGGTGGTGCGGTTGGCTTGGCGCCGTCGTTGGCCGGGCCGGAGTTGGGTCCCGTGCAAGCGCTGAGCAGCACAGCCGTGACGACCGTGAGCAGCGGCAGCAGCGTGCGGACGCGCCCAGGCCGGTTCTGCACGGGGCCCTGGTGGTCCGGACGGCGAGCAGTCGGGTCCGGGGAGTCGGGGCGGCGCTCCCGTGTACGCATCGTCCGCCTGAGCTGCTGGGTTCTGCGTAACACGGCACTTCCCCTCGTCGGGCATGGGGACATCGGGCCCCCGTGGTCATCGGAGCGGCCGGTGTGCGATTGCCCCCTCCCGACGCTAGGGCGAGGCGATACATTCCACCAGCGACTGGATCGCATAGGAGGCATGCGGCAGAGGAATGGGTTACGGGATGGAGGGGCTCGTGTTCGACATCGACGCGCTGCGGCTGCTGGTGGTCGTGGCCGGGGCGGGGTCCTTCACCAAGGCTGCGGCCGGCCTCAACTACACGCAGTCGGCGGTTTCCCGGCGCATCGCGTCACTGGAGCAGGAAGCGGGCGGCCCGCTCTTCGAGAGGCTGCCGAGGGGTGTACGGCTGAACTCGGCGGGCCGCGCCCTGTACCGGCACGCCGTGGACGTCCTCGACCGCCTGGCCCGTGCGGAGCAGGAGTTGGTTGAACTGCACAGGGGGCATGGCGGGTTGCTGCACGTAGGGGCGTTCCCCACCGCCAACATCGCGCTGGTGCCCGCTGCGCTGCGGGCTTTCCGGCAAGCCCGGCCGGAGGTCGAGGTCATCGCGGTCGAAGGCCGCAGCGGCACGCTGACGGCCCGGCTCGCGGACGGGGCGCTGGACCTGGCCGTGGTCAGCGACTATCCCTCCGGGCTCTGCTCCGCCGACGGAGTCGCCACGACGCCGCTGTGCGAGGACGAACTGCTCGTTGCCCTCTCCCGGGAGCATCGCCTGGCCGGGGCCGACGTGATCGATCTGCTCGAACTACGCGACGAGGCCTGGTTGCAGGACGTGTACGGGGACCGCCCCACGATGCTCGCCGACGCCTGCGCCCGGGCGGGCTTCGCGCCCAGGAAGATCATCCGGATCGCGGAGTGGACGGGGAAGTTCGGATACGTGGCCGCGGGCCTCGGCGTCGCACTGGTTCCGTCGTTGGCCGCGTGGGCGGTACCGGAGGGACTTGTGCTGGCTCGCCTCACCGACCCGGCCCTGCGCCGGACCCTGCACATCGCCCTGCCCGCGACCCCGCTGCCGGCAGCACTGACCCTGCGCGACTTTCTCCTGGACGGTGGCCTTCGGCCGTCGGGAAGGCCGGATGCCGGTCAAGGTCCCGGCCTCACTCACCCCGTTGCAGGCCCAGCAGTGACGCCTCCGCGGAATGATGGCGCTTCGTGAGAGTTCCTGCCCCCTGCTCGGGGGTGGCCCCGGACCTACTCAGCGGATCTCCCCGCCCTCATGTGACCTGACCTGACCTGACCTGACCTGACCTGGTCTGGCCTGGCCTGCGGACGGCGTCACGGGAGAGGGGCGCCCGACAGCCGACCGGCCGAGGATGGATTCGGGAGTCCCCGGGAGGCCGGCGGCGGCCCGAAGCCACTTCCTGTTCCTGTGACTTCGGGCCGCCGGGGTCTCACGGCCAGCTGTTACCAGTCGGGCGTGTATCCCTTGCCGTTACAACCGCAACAGACGCCGTCACCACCGCACTTGTCGCAGTTGCGCGGCCCGGACCACCCATAGGTCTTCCCGGAACCCTTGCACGTACGGCACTGGCCCTTCCTCTCGGGGCAGGCCTTGCATCGAGCCATGGTTACTCACCTCGTTTCGTCTCTGGGGCAGTGAGCCGCCGCTGGTGGTTCACCTCCGGGCGAGCCCGCGAGTGGGTCGGCGGGCGTCGGCACAAATGCGCCGTCGGCCAGGCCTCGCTCGGCCAACACCTGCACGACGAGCGGGAGAAGACGGTCCAGCAGAGATCGCCGAGACGTTCGGCGTGCCCCGGTCAACGGTCCCTGGACACCTCGACAAGAGCAAGGCGATATCTCGAGTTCCCCACTTCCTTGAGCTCCGGCCAGAGTGGGGCGACCGGCACAGCTGACCGTTCTCAACGTTCCTCATCAGGCACGACGGATGACGCGCCGTGCATTGCTCGCGCTGCTACCTCCCCTGACATCCATCGGCTTCAGGATCAGCAACCGCTGTCTGAACCGGAGGACGCACGCTGCTCCTGGAAGGGTTCCGGCACGACTAATTCTGTGGTGGCGTCATCGCGCGTGGGCGGCAGTCATGGCTTCGGCGAGCTGCGTGACGGGGTCATCGGCGACGTGGTGGCGGGACCGCTCGGTGGGCCAGGTGGAGAAGGCGTCGTCCGGCCAGCGCGGGACCACGTGGAAGTGCAGGTGGGGAACTGACTGCTCAGAACCGGG
Organism: Streptomyces sp. NPDC091416; assembly: GCF_044756845.1. NCBI lineage: Bacteria > Bacillati > Actinomycetota > Actinomycetes > Kitasatosporales > Streptomycetaceae > Streptomyces > Streptomyces sp. NPDC091416. The sequence goes on along the minus strand of NZ_JBIVTU010000002.1, from coordinate 133,581 downwards.
GCCGCTGGCGCTCAGGACGTTGACGCCTTCCGCCTTCAACACGGTCCGCATCGTCGTGGCCACCTGCTGGACCAGCGCCATCGTGTGTGCCAAGACCTCCGGTGGAGTCTCGAAGATGTCCGCCCAGTGGGCCGTGGGAATCAACAGGGTGTGACCTGGTGCGAGAGGGGTCAGTGGTGCGAACGCGCTGACCACCGGCCCGCGCGCTACCCACCGTGCGGCATCGTCCCGGATCAGGTGGCAGAAGGTGCAGTTGGTGCGGTCCATGTGCTCTGACCTTGCCAGAACCAACACCGCCCCTACCAACCGTTTCGCGAGCCTTCTGGCCAGTGTCTGTGCGAGTCCGCAGAAGTTGCTTCCAGGACCCCTGGAAGCAGACAGAGCCAGTTCTTGGTCAGCTGTATGTAGGTTGCGGCTATGACGGGTGACTGGCGGACGGATCGGATCGGGGCTGCTCTGAGTGGGGAGAACCCCACCGTGCTGCGGCGGTTGACATCGGGTTTCGCAGTGATCGGGGATGTCCAGTTCCTGCCGGGGTACTCGGTTCTTCTCGTGGACGACCCCGATGTTCAGCGGCTGTCGGACCTGCCGAAGGCGAAGCGCCTGTCGTTCCTGTCTGACATGGAGCAACTCGGCGAGGCGGTCGAGCGAGTCTGCCGACGGCTGGACCCCGCTTTCCGGCGGGTCAACCTGGAGATCCTGGGGAACACGGACCCTTTCCTGCACGCCCATGTGTGGCCGCGGTTCGAGTGGGAGCCGGCCGATGCGGTGGGTGCTCCGGTGTGGCTCTATCCGCGGGATCGGTGGAGTGACGAGCAGTTCCGGCTCGGCCCGCAGCACGACGGACTGCGAGAAGCGATCGGCAGCGAGCTGGACCAGTTGCGTTCGATCGCCTGACGGGGCTGGTGCCTGCCCGCCGGCAGGGCGGCGGGCCGCTGATCGGTGATGGGCAGCCGGGTTTCCCGGCAGCCGCCGGAGCGGGGCGTCGTCGGTGGCGCGTCAGCCTTCACGTCATGAAACGCTCCTTCCACACCACGTTCCAGGGGGGGGGACCATGAACGCCAGACGCACCCTCGCTGCTCTCGCGGCCGGCCTGCTTGCCGTCACGCTCGCCGCGTGTGGCAGCAGCAGCGACGACAAGCCCGCCACGGCGGCCGGCGGCACCGCCAGCCGGGCCGACCGCGAGGAGGCCCGCGACGCGGCGCGCGAAGCCGCCGGTCTTCCGCCCGAGCCCAGTGTCACCAAGCGCTACGCCTACCTCGAAGCGCTCGACGCGATCGACCCGCGGATCTCGAAGCCGGGCAAGGACGACCAGAGCGTGTCCCGAGGCCTGGATCAGTGCGGGTCCATCAAGACGACGAAGGACCGGGCCAGGCTCGTCGAGCTGGCCCTGGAGCGGTTCACCATCGACACGCGCCTGCCCGACATCGACAACGAGGCCACGGGCGGCAAGATCCTCGACGTCGTGCACAAGCACCTCTGCCCCGACTTCTGACATGCGAACCACCCAGGGCGGGGGCTTGAGGGCGGCACTGTGCTCCCTCGGGCTTCACACACGTGCGGGAGGCGACTGCGCCGCCTCGATGGGGCGTGAAGGTCCGTCCGATGCCAGGCTGCCCCACGCTCAACTGCCCCACGCTCACGCTCGATCCCGTCCCGACCGTCCCCTGTCGTTCCCAGGCCACTCATGACCGCCTCCGGGCCTGCTGATCAGATGGCCGGTATGACGAACCTCGGACCCATCGCCTGGCCGCCTGCCCCGATCAGGACCGAAAGGCTCGTGCTCCGCGAGCCACAGGCCCGGGATCGTGAGGCGTTCATCGAGTTGTCGGCGTCGCCGGAGGTGCACACCTACCTCGGCGGGCCCCGCCCTCGCGAAGAACTCGAGCGCGAGGTGCCCGGGGTTCCCGCGCAGTGGCCCGGGAGTTTTGTCGTCGAACTCGGCGGGGTGATGATCGGGCAGATTCTGCTCAGGCGAGCAGCGGAGCACCGCCGTCCGGCTGCCGCGGGAAAGGTGGATCTCGGCTACCTGTTCCTGCCGCGAGCATGGGGTTTCGGGTACGCAGCCGAGGCGTGTGCGGCGGCGCTGGACTGGTTGGAGGACGTTCTTCCCGGCGAGCCGGTGGTGCTCACCACCCAAACCGCCAACGTCGGCTCGATGCGCCTCGCGGCAAGGCTGGGATTCACGGAGGTGGAGCGGTTCCGGGCGTGGGACGCCGAGCAGTGGCTCGGTCGGCGGTCTCCGGTCACGTCCTTCGGAGATGGCGAGGGAACCTTGGGCTCCGACATCGGCGGCTGACAGCGACGCGTGCGAAGCCAGGAGCTTCTCATCTTCCGACCAGGAGTTCCTCGTCCTCCGACACAGGCGGAGCCGACCGGATTCGAACCGGCGTCCTCGCGGTTTTGGAGACCGCGCGCGACGACCTCTGCGCTACGGCTCCGCCCTGCCGTCATCGTAGAAGAGCATTCGCCCCGCTCCGTTCGCGCAGGGCGATGGCCAGGCTCCTCGGCCGACGCCCCGCCGTGTGATCACGTCCGGCGCGCGCCCTGGACGGCCGCTACGGTGCCGTGCGGGTCTCGCCCTTGGACCAGAGGCAGGAACACCTCGTCGATGATCTCGATGAGGACGGCATCGGGTACGGACGGGACGCCGAGCATCACGTACTCGTTGCGGAGCAGGGCCATGGGTGTGCTCGCGACTCGGGGGTGCAGGGCCTCGGGGGCGGCGTCGCCGCGGGCCACGGCTCGGCCGAGCAGGGTCAGCCAGGCCGCCTCGTGCGCGCCGTCCGCCGCCGGGTCGCGCAGTTCGGACAGGAGGGCGGGGGCGCTGCCGGCGGCCGCGATCAGGCCGCGCAGGATCTCGCCGTACGGTGACGACCAGGTGCTGTTGGCGCGCCGCAGCATCTCCAGGGTGTCGCCGCGCAGCGAGCCGGTGTCCGGGAGTGCGGTCTCGGTCGCGGCCAGTCGGCGGTACGCCGCCACGCCCAGCGCGACGCGGTTGGGCCAACGCCGGTACAGCGCGTTCTTGTTGGTCCCGGCCCGCCGGGCCACCTCGTCCATCGTCAGGGCAGGGACGCCGGATTCCATCAGTACCTCGGCGGCCGCCTGCAGGATGGCCTCCTCCAGCTCGGCCCCGCGTCGCCGCGTCGCTTGCGCCATGGGTCGTCCTCTCCTGCCCTGTACCGCCGCATCTACGGTACGCATCGTACTTTCCAGCGGTTCTTACGTAACGCTCCAGGATGGATTTAGGGTACGGTGCGTACCTCATACGGTACGGCGCGTACCGTAGACCGTGAGGAGAGCATCCCGTCGTGCGTACCTTCGGCATCACCTACGACACCGGCTTCACCACCGCGGGAACCACCACCCGCGAACCCTTCGACCCCGCTGTCGTCCGCCGCGAGATGCGGATCATCCGCGACGAGCTGGGCTGTGACGCCGTACGTGTCACCGGCGGCGACCGCGACCGGCTCGAGACGGCTGCGCGCCACGCGGCGGATGCTCAACTGGAGGTCTGGTACTCGCCGTTCACCAACGGGCTCACCACCGGAGAGCTTCTCGACTTCCTTGCCGACAGTGCCGGGCGTGCCGAACGGCTGAGGGCGGAAGGTGCCGAGGTCGTCTTCCTGACCGGCTCGGAGATCTCGCTCTTCACCGTCGGCATGCTTCCCGGCGACACATTCGAGGAACGCGCCGCCGTCCTCGCCGACCCGCAGCGGCTGCGAGCCGCGCTGCCCGGGCTCCCCGCTCAGGTCAACGCCTTCCTCCGTGAGGCGGTCGCCGTGGTGCGTAGCCGGTTCGGTGGCCGGATCGGGTATGCCTCGCTTCCGTTCGAGGGCGTCGACTGGGCGCCGTTCGACATCGTCGCCACCGACGCCGGCTACCGCGACGCACAGACCGCCGACCGGCTCGCCGACGGTCTGCGGGCCCTGACCGCCCACGGGAAGCCTTCCGCCGTCACGGAGTTCGGCTGCACCACCTACCGTGGGGCCGCGGACGTCGGCGGCCGGGGAGATGCCGTCATCGAGTGGGACGAGTGCGCCCGTCCGGTGCGGTTCACCGGTCCCGTCGTGCGTGACGAGCAGGAGCAGGCCGACTACCTGCGTGAACTCATCGAGGTCTTCGACGAGTCCGCCGTCGACGCCGCCTTCGTCAATACCTTCGCTCGCTACGACCTCCCGCACGCGGGCTCGGGCTCGGGGCCGGATGTGGAGGCCGACGGCGACCATGACCATGACCATGACGGTGACCTTGACTTCGACAAGGCGTCCTTCGGCGTGGTCAAGGTCCTCGGCGGCGGCCGTACCGGTACCGCCTATCCGGGGCTGCCCTGGGAGCCCAAGGCGGCCTTCCACGCGCTCGCGGCGTACGGCCGCAGCCGGACCCGCACCCGGACCGGAACCGGGCCCGCACCCGTTCCGGAGGGCCGGGTGCGGCCGAGTGCGGCCGGATGAGACCGGGGCGCGGTGACCGGGGCCTGTCGCCTCGGGGTGTTCGGGCCGGCTGCTAGCCTCCGGCCTCGTGAACGACAGCGTGTACGTGGGCAAGGCGGGCAAGGATGCGGCACTGGACCGGGGGTGGCTCCTCGGGCATTTCAAGGACGCCGGCGATCCGCGCCACAGCGAGGACGTGGAGATCAAGTGGGGTGTCCACCCGCCTGGCGATGAACGTCTGGAGTGGGTGAAGGGCGAGCACCGCACGGCTCTCCTGGTTCTGATCAGTGGCCGCTTCCGCGTGGAACTGCCGGGCCGCAGCGTCCTGCTGGAGGAGCAGGGAGATTACGTCGTGTGGGGGCGCGGGGTCGACCACTCGTGGGTCGCGGAGGAGGAATCGGTGGTGCTGACCGTCCGATGGCCTTCGGTGCCCGGCTACGCCGTGGACGAGCCGGGCGGGGCGAAGGTGCGGGGCTGAGCGGGCGGTTGAGTGCTCCGGGCGGCAGTGGGCGCTGCCGTCAGGTGGCGGTACCCGGGCCCGGCGGCGGTGGGCGCTGTCGTCAGGTGGCCGTACCCGGGCCGGGCGGCAGGTGGACCGTCATGATCAGGTGGCAGGCTTCGGGGCCGGTGCCGCGGTAGGTGTGGGGGGTGTCGGCGTCGAAGGTGGCCGTCTGGCCGGCCTCGATGTGGTGCTCGGCGCCGTCGACGACCAGCGTCATGCGGCCGGCGGTGACGCTGACCGTTTCCACGACCCCGGCCTGGTGGGGGTGGCTGGGGTACTCCTCGTCCGGTTCCAGTCGCCAGCGCCAGACCTCGACCGGGGCCGCGCCCGACGTCGTCAGCATCAGCCGGGCCTCGCTGCCCCGTGCTCCGGTCCACAGCGGGGTCACCGCGTCGGCCGTCACCACGCGGACGCGGCCTTCCGCCGGCCCTTCCATCAGTGCGGACACCGAGACGCCCAGCGTGTCGGCCAGGCGGACCAGCGTGGCGAAGTTGGGGTTGCCCTGCGCCTTCTCCAGGCCCACCAGGGCGCCCTTGCTGACCTGCGCGCGCCGGCCGAGCTCGTCCAGGGACAGTCCGGCGCGGGTGCGGGCCGCCCTGACGTTGTGGGCGAGCGTGCGCAGTGCCGTGTCCGTGCCGGCCATCCGATCACCATCCTTGCGAAGGACCACTGGAATGCACCGGGCGGTCGTTTGGTTGACACCGAACGGTCGGTTCGTTGTACCGTTGGGTCGTTCCACTGAATGGTAAGGGATGTGTCCGTGATTGCTCTGCTGCTGGCCCTGGGCAGTTCGCTCGCCTACGGGTGCGCCGACTTCCTCGGCGGCCTCGGTGCCCGCAAGGCCCATGTGCTGCGCACCGTGATGATCGCGGCCCCGGCGTCCCTCGTGGTCGAGCTGCTGCTGTGGCCGTTTCTCGGCGCCTCCTTCGGCGCCGGGGCCCTGGGCTGGGGCGCCGCCTCCGGTGTCGCGTCGGCCGCCGCGTTCGCCCTGCTCTACCGGACCCTGGCCATCGGCCCGATGAACGTGCTGTCGCCCGTGACCGCCCTGGTGTCCGCCATGCTGCCCGTGGGCGTCGGGCTGTTGCAGGGGGAGCGCCCGGGCCCCGCCGGACTGGTGGGGCTGCCGCTCGCCCTGGCCGCCGTGGTCCTCGTCAGTGCCGGGCACGGTTCGGGGGCCGTGCGGCCCTCCCGTACCGCGCTGCTGCTCGCACTCGGCGCGGGCGCCGCCATCGCACTCCAGCTGATCTTCCTGCATCAGGCGCCTTCCGACAGCGGGGTCGCCCCGCTGATCATGGGCCGCGCGGTGTCCTCGGCCGTCACGCTGGGAGCCGCAGCGCTGATGTTCCGCAGTCTGGGGTCCGAGCGGCCCGCCTACGCACTGTCCGCCGCGGCCGGGGTGCTGGACTCGGTGGCGAACCTCCTGTTCCTGCTCGCCGCCCGCAGCGGAGACCTCGCCGTCGTCGCCGTCGTCACCGCGCTCTACCCCGCCGGCACCGTCCTGCTCGCCCGCAGTGTGCTGGCCGAGCGCATCCACCGCGGCCAGCTCGTCGGGCTCGGCACCGCTGCCGCTGCCGTCAGCCTCCTCGCCCTCACCTGACCCGGTCCGCCCGCCCGCCGCAGCATCTGTCACCTACCCCTCCTCACAAGGAGCAGCATGTTCATCCAGCCCTGGGACGCCGCCCTGGACGCGGCCGAATGGCAGACCTGGATCGTGGGAGGCCACGACTTCGGAACGCTCAGCGTCAACGGCCTGCCCGGCCGGCCGCCCGCCGTCGTCCCCACCCACTTCACCACCGACGGCAGCGACCTGCTGATCCATCTCGCCCGGCCCAACCCGGTCTGGGCGTCGATCGAGCACGACCCGCACGTCACCTTCACCGTCATCGGCGACTACGCCTTCATCCCCGGTCCCTGGCGCGCCCCGCCCGACACCCCGCCCGCCGACGGCGTACCGACCAGCTACTACGCGGCCGTGCAGTTCGCCTGCCGGGCCACCGTCGTCGACGACCCCGAGGCCAAGGCCGAACTGCTGCGCCGCCAGCTCGCCCACTTCCAGCCCGACGGCGACCACGCTTCCGTCGCCGTGGACCTGCCCCCGTACGGCCGCATGCTGTCCGGGATCCGCGGGCTGCGCCTGGAAGTCACCGAGGTCATGGCCAAGTTCAAGTACGACGACCACAAACCCGTCGAACACCGCACGGCCGTGGCCGACCGCCTCACCCGGCGCGGAAACGGCCTCGACGCCCCCACCGCTGACCAGCAGCGCCGCCGTCTGGACCGCATCGGCCCGTGGAAGGCCTGACCGTGCCTGATTCCGGCGCCACCGTTGTACGTACGAAGGAACGGAACCCCCGCTCATGACCGACATCCGTCTCGCCCCCGCCGTCGCCGACGCCTTCCCCGAGACCCGCATCGCCGTCGTCACCGCCACCGGCCTGCGCGGCCACGAGGACTGGCCCGCCACCGCCGCCGCCCTGGCGGGACTGGAACGGCAACTCGCCGACGGCGCCTGGCAGCCCGCCGACGAGACCGACCCCCGCATCGAGGCATGGCACACCGCCTACCGCTCCTTCGGCACCAACCCCCGGCGTATCCGCCCCAGTGTCGACGCGCTGGGCAGGCGCTTCGCCAAGAAGGGGTCCCTGCCGCGGATCAACCCGCCCGTCGACTCGTACAACGCCGTCTCCGTCCGTCATGGTCTGCCGGCCGGTGCCTTCGACCTCGACCGGGTCACCGGCGACATCGACATCCGCCACGCCGACGGCACCGAGGAGTTCACCCCGCTCGGCGAGCCCGGCACCGTCGAGAACCCCAAGCCCGGCGAGATCATCTATACGGATTCCAGCGGTGTCCTGACCCGCCACTGGAACCACCGCGACGCCCACCGCACCCGCGTCACCGAGGACTCCGCCCATGTCGCCTTCGTCCTCGAAACGCTCCACGCCGTCCGTGACGGCGAGCTCCTGGAGGCCGCGGCGCTCGAACTGCGGGAACTCCTGGCCCCGCACACCGAGCGGACGGCCGTGCACTACCTCGACCCGGGCCGGTCGCGGGTCGCCGTGTGAGGAGTGACGTCGCTCACCGCCGTCGCCGTGCCGGAGCCGCACCGGGGTTCGCTCCGGACGGACACCGCAGCCGCGCCGGCGTCCAGTGGCTCCGCCCGCTGTGCGTACGGCAGTTGCCGGCCCAGACGCGCCAGCGGGGAGAACGCCATGAACAGCGGGGACAGGGAGAGGGCGACGGCGGTGACCAGCAGGCTCGTCCGCAGTCCCCAGCGGCCCGCCAGCCAGCCGCCCAGCAGGGAGCCGACCGGGGTCAGGCCCATACCGGCGAAGTTGATCGTCGCCACGACACGGCCCTGTATCCACACGGGCGTGATCGCCTGCCGCACGGCCATGATCGTGACGTTGACCAGCTGACCGAACGTGCCGAAGAGGAAGTTGACGCCGATCAGTACGGGCAGTGCGACGGCCGACGAGCCGTGCAGCGCCGGTACGCAGAGCATCACGCCGTCCGCGACGACCGCCGAGCACACCAGGACCTTGCCGTAGCCGAACCTTCCCGGCAGCCTCGCCGCCAGCAGCGACCCCACGACCGCGCCCGGGCCCATCGCGGCGAGCGCCAGGCCGATGGCCGTGCCCGACAGGTGCAGTCCGCGGGGGAGGTGCAGCAGATAGACGGTCATGAGCGCCGCGAACCAGAACTGGAAGAGGGCCGAGGCGATACCCACCGCCCGCAGGGACGCGTTGCCGGCCACGAACCGCAGGCCCTCCAGGATCTGCTGTCGGACGCGTACCGGGCCGTCACCCCGTGCGGGAAGCCGCTCGCGCCTGCGGATCCGCCGGATCGAGACGGACGACAGTGCGAAGAAGAACGCGCCGGTGACGACGGCCACCGGGCCCGAGAACAACGACACCAGCATGCCGCCGAGCGCCGGGCCACCGATCTGTGCCGCTGACCTGCTGCCCTCCAGCGCACTGTTGCCCCGCAGCAACCGCTCGCGCGGCACCAGCCGGACGAGCGAGGCCTGGTACGCCACGTCGAAGAACACGCTCAGTACCCCGACGAGCAGCGCCACCACCAGCAGTACCGGCAGCCCGGGAACACCGAGCAGGTACGCGGCAGGGATCGCTCCCAGCGCGAGTGCCCGGCCGCAGTCCGCCACCACCATCACCGTACGGGCGCGGCGGCGGTCCACCCACGCGCCCGCGAAGAGCGAGAGCAGCAGGATCGGCGCCTGCTCCACCGCGCGCAGCGCGCCGAGCTGACCGGCGCCCGCGTCGAGCGACACCACGGCGATCAGCGGCAGGACCACCTGTGTGGCCTGCGCCCCGAACTGGGAAGCGGTCTGGCCCACCCACAGCCTGCGGAAGTCGGCGTCCCGCCACAGACCCGGCCGAGCGCCTGCCCGGTCGTCCTCGGCCGCCTTCATCGCGTGCCCCGTACGGGCAGGTCTTCATGTCCGGCCCGGGAGGGCACGGGCACGGGCACGGGAATGGGAATGGGTGTGGGAATGCGTGTGGGAACGGTTCGGGTGTGCGGTACCGGTTGCACGGTGACCCCTTGAGCTGCGGAGGACAGGGCTCGCCGGCCGGCGCACGGGAGGTGCGCCGGCGGTTCGGGCGAGAAGGGCTCGCTGCGCCGCGGAAACAGGGGCGGCACGCGATGACGGGTCGGTCACGACCTACGACGTCAGCGCGTGCCCTGACGACCGGGCATGCTCCACTCCTGCCTCAGGGATCACGTGGTGGATCGAAGGTTAGCCGTCGGCGTCCCTGAGCGGCAGCCATTTTCCGCCCTGCCGCACACGGCGCGCGGGCGCCTGCGGGGCGCGCGGTCGCGTCCGCCCGCGTCACCCGTTCGGCCGCGTCGGGTAGCCGTGCCCGGATGCGCCGAGCAGGGTCGGTCTGACGTGCAGTCCCACCGGCTCAGGAGTACTCATGGCACAGACCGCGCCCACGCCGGGCACCTCATCCCAGCCTCCGTCCCAGTCCGGGGACATGAATCCGTGGGCAGCCGGCGGGGTCATGTTCGCCGGCGTTCTGCTCATGGTCGACGGGGTGCTGGGGGCGATCAAGGGCATCGCCGGGATCGCGTCCGACGACGTCTACGCACGGATCAACAACTACGTCTTCGAGTTCAACGTGACGACCTGGGGATGGATCCATCTCGTCCTCGGCGTGATCATCGCCTTCGTCGGCTGGTACATCCTCAAGGGAGCGACCTGGGCGCGCGGTGTCGGTGTGGGGCTTGCGGCGCTCAACATGATCGCCAACTTCATGTGGCTTCCCTACCAGCCGATCTGGGCCGTCGTCTCCCTCGCCATCGACACCTTCGTGATCTGGGCCCTGTGCACGGACCGCTCCAAGGCGGTCATCTGACGGCCACCGGCCACGGTCCGGCCCGGTGGTGGCAGCCCCTGCCGCCGCCGGGCCGGACCGTTCCCGCTCACGTACGGACGAACCGGTCCGTACCACGCCCCCTGCACACCACCCGCTGAAGAAGGGGAGGCTCTCCATGTCCGACGCGCCAACGAACGAGCTCGTGGAGCTGGCAGCCGAGGCCTATGTCTACGGATATCCGCTCGTCTTCGACCTGTCGATGGTCGAGAAGTGCCTGCACGAGGGTTTCGGCCCATTGGCGGCGGCGCCCTTCAACCGGTTCACGCATGCGGACCGGGTGGCCGACGCCGATGCGCGTTTCGTCTCCGTCAACAACGACACCGTCTACTCCCTCGCGCAGCTCGACCTCTCCGGCGGGCCGATCCGGCTCCACGTGCCGGACACCGGCGGGGCGTACTACGTCCTCCAGTTCGTCGACGCCTGGACCAACAACTTCGCCTACGTCGGCCGCCGGGCCACGGGGACGGAGGCCGGTGACTGGCTCGTCGTGCCGCCCGGCTGGGCCGGCACCGCGCCCGACGACGTGCGCGGGGTGATCGACGCCCCGACCACCGTCGTCACCGTCGTCGGACGCAACGCCTGTGACGGCCCCGAGGACCTGGAGCGGCGGGTCCGTCCCCTCCAGGAACAGTTCACCCTCACCCACCTCGAACCGGGCGAGCACCCCACCGGTCTGCCCGCGCCCGATGCCGGTGTGCCGGCGGAACTCCGCTTCTTCGAGCAGCTCAGGGTCTGGATGGCCGACTTCCCGCCGTCCGCGGGCGACCGGGCCTACCAGGACCGCTTCCAGCCGCTGGGACTCCTGGAGGAGGGGCCTTCGCCCTTCGCCGCCGCCGCGCCCGACCTCGTACGCGCCCTGACCGAGGGGCTGGCGCGGGGCAAGGAGCGGGTGGAGGCGGCCGGCGGGTCGGGGGCCGGGGGAGACGAAGGGTGGTCGATGGATCCGCACCTCTTCGACTACAACGCCGACTGGTTCGGAGTCGGAACCATCGACTCGCCGGAATGGAGGATCGCGGACCGGGAGGCGTCCTACCTGACCAGAGCCCTGGCTGCGCGGGTCGGGCTGTGGGGCAATCACGGGTACGAGGCGGTGTACGCGCAGACCTTCCACGACGCGGACGGTGCCCGGCTCGACGGGGCCCACCACTACGAGCTCCGCTTCGAGGAGCCGCCGCCGGTGGAGGCGTTCTGGTCCGTGACCATGTACGGCACCCCGGACTACTACCTCGTCGCCAACCCCGTGGGGCGGTACTCGATCGGGGACCGCACGCCGGGGATCGTGTATGCCGACGACGGATCGCTGACCATCCACATCAGCAGGGAGCGGCCCGTCGATCCGGCCGCCGCGGCGAACTGGCTGCCGGCGCCGGAGGGGGAGTTCCGGCCCATGCTCCGGCTCTACATGCCGACGCGGGCCGTTCTGGAAGGGCGGTACGAGATCCCCGCCGTCCGGCGGATCGCGGATGCCGGCCGGGCGTGAGGTGGTCCGGCGGGCGAGGGTGGGACGTTGTCAGTCGGCGGATGGCGGATGCCGGCCGGGCGTGAGGTGGTCCGGCAGGCGACGGCGGGACGTTGTCAGTGGCGCGGTCCACACTGGAGGCATGTGCCGAAGCATCAAGACCCTTCGCCCGCCGGCCCTCCCCGAAGAGGCCACCGACGAGGACATCCGCGCCGCCGCCCTGCAGTTCGTCCGCAAGGTGTCCGGCTTCCGCGCCCCGGCCGCGCACAACCGGGAAGTCTTCGACCGGGCCGTCGACGAGATCGCCGAAGCGACGGCCCGGCTGCTGGACGGTCTGGAAGTGCGGGGTGGTGTCAGGACGCCGTAGGGGCCGGCACCGGGGCCGAGGCGGCGGCTGCCGCGGCTGCCGCGGGGCGCTTCATCAGGAGTGCGGCGAACGCGCCCGCGACGAACAGGGCCAAGACCGAGAGGGCCGTGCCCAGCCAGCTCGCGCCGAGCCAGTGGGCGCCGAAGTAGCCGAGGCCCACGCTGTAGACCGCCCAGGCCACGCCGGCCACGGCGGACCACGGCAGGAATTCCTTCACGGCGCGGTGCGAGGCGCCCGCGCCCAGCGAGACGACCGAGCGCCCGGCCGGTGCGAAGCGCGCGATGACGACGAGGACCCCGCCGCCGCGGCTCAGGGCGGCGCCGAGACGCTCCTGTGCCGAGGTCAGACGGCGGGAGCGGGCGATGGCACGGTCCAGGCGCTCGCCGCCGCGCCAGGCCAGCCGGTAGGCGACGAGGTCGCCGAGGACCGAGGCGGTGGCCGCGCAGAGGATCAGGGCGAGGACCGAGGGGACCTCCGTCACGTGACGGGCGGCGCCCGCGGCCACGGAGGTGGTGCCCGCGGCGGCGGCGGTGGCGGCGGTGATCACGAGGACCCCGCTCGGCAGCACGGGGAGGAAGACGTCCAGCAGCACGGAGAGGGCGACCACGGCGTAAATCCATGGGCTGCTGGTCAGCGCACCCACACTCTCGAGCACCTTCTACTCCCCGAATCCGTAACAACGCCGCGACGTCGCAGGGGAGCGGCAGGAGCGGCAGGGCCAGCTGTACAGCGTACGCCTGCCGTTCAGCTGGAGATCCATATATATGCGCGATGTTGGGCATCTCACGTGCGTCCCAGGCGCACCGTGCGGACCGGCCGTCCGTGGCGGCGTGCCTCGGGCCCGCCGGGGAGCGGTTCCCGGCGGGCCCGAGGTTCGGTGATCGGCCCGGTCGGCCCGGTCGGTGCGGGCCGGTGCGGTGGGGCCGGGCGACCGGTCAGGCGGCGACCGGGGTGCTCGGCTCCGGTGCGCGGTCCTGCTCGTCCTTGGCGGCGGTGCGGGAGGTGAACAGCCGGTCCAGGGCCAGGGCGCCCGGGCCGGTGAAGACGATGAGCAGGAACGCCCAGCAGTAGACGGCCGAGGGCTCGCCGCCGTTCTCCAGCGGGAAGAGCGCCTCGGGCTGGTGGACCTTGAAGTACGCGTACGCCATGGAGCCGGACGCGACGAGGGCGGCGATACGGGTGCCGAGGCCCAGCACCACGAGGCCGCCGCCGACGAGCTGGATGACCGCGGCGTACCAGCCGGGCCAGGTGCCGGCGGGTATGGAACCGCCGCCCATGGCGCCGCCGAGCACGCCGAAGAGCGATGCGGCACCGTGGCAGGCGAAGAGCAGGCCTACGACGATGCGGAAGAGCGCGAGAGCGTAGGGCTGTGCCTGGTTCAGGCGTGTGTACATGTGGGGAGGCTCCTTCGGTCTGGTGGGGACGTGAACCGACTGAGCGCCACAGATTAGGTAGGCCTCACCAATACTTGCAAGTTCAACGTTTTGTCGACTGGCTGAAAGTCGGCGGAGCGTCATCGGTCAGCAGGCGGTCGAAGGCCAGCTCCAGGACGGTGCCCGTCCTCCTCGATTTGGCCTGAACCAATGACAGCGCGGCTTTCCGGCCACTCAAGGTGAGCGTCATCAGCTGATTGCCGAACCACGGTCCGCCCGTCCTGTGCCACCGGATCGACGGCGGTCCGGTGCGCCCGTGGCGCGCCAGCAGCCGGCCGAGCCGCCGTCCCGCCCCGCTCCAGGCGAAACGGAATCCGGCCCTGAGCGGTGCGGGAATGGAGTTGTGCACGGGAGAGCAGGTCAGCTGTAGGACGCGCGCGGCCGGTGTGCCGCCGGGGGAAGGAGCGGACGGGCTGGGCTCCGCGATGTACGCGTGGTGCACATCGCCCGACAGCACGCATACCGTCGCGGGAGCCTCCGGACCCTCGGCCACCTCCCGGATCAGCTCCGTCAACTGCTCGAACGACTCGGGGAACGCCGCCCAATGTTCCAGGTCGGAGCGCCGGCGCAGGGACTCGCCGATCCGCGCCCAACGGCCGTCCGCCCCGCCCCGTTCGCCGCGGCACAGGGCGGCGCTCCACTGCTCGGCGTCATGGACCAGGGGCGGCAGCAGCCACGGCAGCGAGGTGCCGATCAGGAGGTGGTCGCAGGAACCGGGGGCGGACAGGGCCTCCTCCCGCAGCCACCGGGCCTCCTGCGGGTGAAGCATCGCCCGCTGCTCCTCGTCGAGCACCCGGGCCGCTCGGCTGTCCACCATGAGCAGCCGTACTCGGCCGAAAATGCGTCGGTAGCTCCAGCGGGTGCGGGTGGGGTCGGCGGCGGCCTCGGCGGCGAAGCGACGCACCGCCTCCGTGCCGTCCGGGGTCGCGTGGACGGCCGCGTGGAGCGGGTCCGCGGCGAGTTCGGCGGGGGAGAGGTTGCCGAGGTGCTGGTACACCCAGTACGACATCAGGCCGCTGACGATCCGCTCGTGCCACCACGAAGTGGCGCTGACGGAGGCCAGCCAGGCGGCGCTGGTGTTCCAGTCGTCGATGACGTCGTGATCGTCGAAGATCATGCAACTGGGGACCGTCGAGAGCAGCCACCGCACCTCGGGGTCGCGCCACGACTCGTCGTACAGGCAGGTGTATTCGTCGTAGTCGGCCACCTCCGCTCCCGGTGGCTCGGCCAGATCGCGCCGGGCCGCCAGCCTGTGACGCGTCGCCTCCGAGGTCTCGTCCGCGTACACCTGGTCGCCCAGGAGCAGCAGCACGTCGGGGCGTACGGCGTCGGGGTCGGCGGCGAGACGGGCGGCGAGGGTGTCCAGGGCGTCCGGGCCGACGGGGTCGCTCCGGCCCGGCAGCCCGCCGTCGGCGGGCGGCGCCGCCCAGCGGCAGGAGCCGAACGCGACCCGGACTGTCGGGGGCGCGGCCTCCGCCGCGCCGGATATGGGCGGTGTGGTGATCGTGCTCGGCGGGAACCCGTACTGGGCGGGCGGCCACACCGTGCGGTCGTCGAGCAGCACCTCGTACGCGGTCGTGGAGCCGGGCGTCAGACCGCTCACCACCACCAGCGCGTAGTGGTGCCCGCCGACCGCGAAGGTCCGGGACGAGCCCGACGCCCCGTCCGCGCAACGGACTTCGGCCGTGCAGGGCCGGTCCGCCTCGACCCAGACGGTCGCGGTGGAGGCGGTCTCCCAGTCGACGTACCGCAGCAGTGGTCCCAGGCGCAGCCCGGCCATATGAAGCTCCTCGCGTCGTTCCGTACAGGACGGTCCGCGGTCCGGATGTTCCCGGTGGGCGGCGCCGTACGCCGGATGCGTACGGCGGGTTCGTACCGTACGGAACGACGGGGGAGTGCGGGGAGGTTCCGGGGCGGGTGGTTTCCCGGTCGGTGGCGGCCGGGTCTCAGCAGCCGCTGAGCGCGGACTGCAGGGCGCTCTTCTCGGCCGAGTCGACACTCAGGTCGTAGTAGTGCTTCACGTGCACCCAGGCGCGCACGTACGTGCACTTGTAGGCGGCGCGCGAGGGGAGCCAGGTCGCGGGGTCCTGGTCGCTCTTGGACTGGTTGACGTTGTCCGTGACGGCGATGAGCTGGGGGCGCGTCAGGTCGTTGGCCAACGCCTGTCGTTGGGCGGTGGTCCAGCTGGATGCCCCCGAACGCCAGGCCTCGGCGAGCGGGACCATGTGGTCGATGTCCAGATCGGATGCCGCGGTCCAGGTGGCGCCGTCGTACTGCGAGTACCAACTGCCGCTGACGGCGGCGCAGCTGGAGTCCTGCGAGACGTTCGTGCCGTCCCGCTTCAGGACGACCTCACGGGTGTTGCAGGCGCCCGACTGGGTGATCCAGTGCGGGAACTTGTCCCTGCTGTATCCGGTGGACGAGCCCTCCGCCTTCACGGTCAGCTCGCTCAGATACGTACGGGCGGTGGACGCCGAGACCGGAGTGGGCATGGCTGCCTGGGCGCTGGGGGCCGTGAGCAGTCCGGTGGTTGCGGCGAGGGCGGCGGATGCGGCGAGGACGGCTATGCGACGCGCGTAGACACCTGACATGCGAACTCCCTTGATGTGGGGGGGGCGATGGGGCGAGCCGTTCGGATCGGCCCGGCCATCGTGGCGGCGCAGGGTTTCCGTGGGGTGGGCGCCAGGTAACAGAGTGGCGACATGGGCACGTCACATCAAGGGTTCTGACGAAGAGCTTCGGGTCGCGGGGGCGTATCGGTGTGCGTGCGCGGGCGTACGTGACCGAGGAGACGGGTGTACGTGACCAAGGGCGCGGGCGCACGGAAGTGAGGGTGCGGCAGGTCCGTGGGGCGGGACGGGGCATCGGCCGGGGTGCGATCCCCGGGTGCCTGCCGGTCCTATGGTGGCGGCGTGCTGCTTCCGGTGAACATCACGCTCGGCGTCGTCCTGGCCCTGCTGCTCGTGGCGGCCGCCGCCGTCGCCGCGGCCGCGTCCCTCGGTCGCTCGCGCGAGATCGTCGTGGCCGGGCTGCGGGCCGCGGTCCAGCTCGCCGCGGTCTCCTCGCTCATCGGCTGGGTCGTCCACGCCCTGGCGCCGATGTTCGCGTTCCTCGCGCTGATGTACGCGGTGGCCGTGTGGACCGCGGGCCGCCGGATCACGGGAAACCGCACGTGGTGGTGGGTGGCCGTGCCGATCGGGGCGGGAGTCGTGCCGGTGGTCGCCGTGCTGCTGCTCACCGGTCTCGTGCCGGTCCGGGGCATCGCGCTGATCCCGGTGACGGGCATCCTCATCGGGGGCGCGCTGACCGCGACGGTGCTCGGCGGCCGGCGGGCGCTCGACGAACTGTCCACGCGGCGCGGGGAGGTGGAGGCGGCGATGGCCCTCGGGTTCCTGGACCGTGACGCACAGCTGGAGATCGCCCGGCCCGCGGCGTCGGACGCGCTGCTGCCGGGGCTCGACCAGACGCGCACGGTCGGGCTCGTCACGCTGCCCGGGGCCTTCGTGGGCATGCTGCTCGGTGGCGCCTCACCGGTACAGGCGGGCGCCGTACAGCTGTTCGTGCTGGTGGCCCTGATGGCGGTACAGGCCGCGGCGGTCACGGCCGTGCTGGAACTGGTGGCGCGGGGACGGCTGCACCGCGACTCGGAGAAAGGGCCCGCCGCGGTGGGCTGAGCCCCTGGGGTCTTCTGCCCGGTCCGGGTCGGGGCGGACCGGTCCGGGTCGGGGTGGACCGGACCGGGTCGCGTCGGATCAGGTCGGGCCGGTTCGGATCTGGTCGTGTGGGATCAGGTCGGGCCCCGCGGGCCTGGCCTGATCCGGTGCGATCCCGGAGAGGTGTGAGGCCTCAGCTGATGTGGAGTGCGATCGAGCCGTCCGCCGCCGCTTCCACCCGGATCCGCGTCAGGTCGTCGACGTGCGCGTCGGGGGAGAGCGCCGCCGCGCGCGGGCCGACGCCCACGACGCGCATGCCCGCCGCCCGGCCGGCCGCGATGCCCGCCTCGGAGTCCTCGAAGACGATGCAGTCCGCCGGTGCGAAGCCGAGTCCGGCCGCGCCCTTGAGGAAGCCCTCGGGGTCCGGCTTGCTCGCGCCGACGCTCTCGGCGGTGACGCGGAGCTCCGGCATCCGCAGTCCGGCCGCGGTCATCCGGGCCCGCGCCAGGGCGAGGTCGGCCGAGGTGACCAGGGCGTGCGGGAGCCGGGCGATCGCGTCCATGAAGGCCGGGGCCCCGCCGATCGGGACGACGCCGTCGGTGTCGGCGGTCTCCTCGGCGAGCATCAGCCGGTTGTCCGCGTAGTTCTCCTCCATCGGGCGGTCCGGGAGGAGTGCCGCCATGGTGGCGTAGCCCTGGCGGCCGTGGACCACCTTGAGGGCCGCCTCCGGGTCCAGGCCCTGGCGCAGCGCCCAGCGCCGCCAGCAGCGCTCCACGACGGCGTCGGAGTTCACCAGCGTGCCGTCCATGTCGAGGAGGAGTGCGTGGGCGGTGAGGACGGTGGCCGGCATGGGCGGGCTCCAGAGCGGGGGGAAGCGAACGCCGCGGGGAGACGTGCGGCGCGGGAAAGAGAACAAGTGGCCCCCGCTCGCCGGTCAGGGTGTGCGCGCGGAGGCCACTTTGTTCCTCCACGATACAAAAACGGGGCCGGGAAAGCCAATCCCGGCCCGGGGCGCCTCGGCGCGGTCGGCGGCGCACCCGCGCGGTCCGTGACCGGTGGGGCCGGCTGCCTCCCGTGTGCTCGCGGGTCCTCCTGGACGCCCACTGACTGCCGCCTCGCGCCCTCAGTGGCGCCCCTGGCCCGTCGTGGCGCTCTCCAGGCGGCGCCGGGTGTGCGGGCCGTAGACCCCGTCCGGGTCCCCCTGGACGTTCCACCAGATCTGGAAGTCGTGCACGGCCTTCTCGACCCGCTCCGTGTAGTCGTTGCTGAGGGAGTCGTCCGTGAGCGCCCAGACCTCCTGGAGCCTGCGCTGCAACTCGACCACCTCCGGACCGCTGTCCCCGATCCGCAGCGTCGGGCCGCCCTGCGGCTGGGCGGGCGGCGCCACCTCCGCCGGATCGCTGCTCCCCGCCGTGGCCGCCGGGGACGAGGCCGCGGCCGGCCCGGACGCGGAAGCCGGTGCGGAGACGGAGGAGGACGCCGATGCGGTCGCGGAAGGCGAAGCGGAGCGGGTCGCCGAGGCCGAGGCGGACGGAGGCCCGGACGTCGTGCGCGAGGGTGACGGGGAGGCGGACGCCGACGCGGGGGCCGACGGCTCGACGGTCTCCTCGGGGAGGCTGGTCACCGTGGAGGGCAGCGCCTGATCCAGGTCCGCCTCGTGGTCCCGGTCTCCGTTGAACAGGCCGCCGACGAAGGCCGCCGTGCCGACCACCGTGACGACCGCCGCCCCCGCGACCAGTGCCGCGAAGGGCCGGCGCCGGCGTGGCTGCACGGGGTCCGGGCCCGCCGTGAGGAGTGCGGTGTCGTCGCTGAAGCCCGCCGCGCCGCCCGGGGCCGTCGTGCCGTCCGGCAGTGGGCCCGGCCCGGCCGGGTCCAGGAACAGCGGCATCGTCGTGGCGGCGTCCCCCGGCTGCCCGCCCGGCGTGTGCCCGTGTCCCCGTGAGGGATCCGTCGCGGCCGTCGTCGTGTCCTCGCCGCCCAGGGTCACGTAGGGCCGGATGCGCAGCGGGTCGAAATCCTCCGCCGCCGCGATGTCCGCCGACCGCTCGGCGTGGTGCTGTGCCGCGATGCGCTGCTGCTCGGCCGCCCGCTCCTCGTCGCTGAGGTGGCGCGGCCCGGCCGCCTGCGGCGCGAAGGCGTTGCCGTCGTGGGCCGGGCGCGCCGCGCAGGCGCAGCCCGGGCCCACGCCCGGTCTGCTGTCCGTACCGCACTCCGGGCATATATGTCCGGTCATTGTGGGTCCCCTCCCCTTGAACTGCCTGCGATTATGCAGCCCGCCGCCGGGAAGCCCAATCGTGGAGCTCCCCAGCAGGCCATAACGGTGCAGAACGGACAGGATGGGGGTGTAGCGGACCCGAGGAGATGTTCCATGGCCCAGCAGTTGAGCAGCACCCCGGCCCCGGGCCCCGGCGCCGAACGCTCCACGCGGTCGGTTCTGGTGGCGATCGGCGCACTGCTCCTCGGCATGCTCCTCGCCGCACTCGACCAGACGATCGTCTCGACCGCGCTGCCGACGATCGTCAGCGATCTCGGCGGACTGGAGCACCTGTCGTGGGTGGTCACGGCCTATCTGCTGGCCTCGACGGCCGCGACCCCGCTCTGGGGCAAGCTCGGTGACCAGTACGGGCGCAAAAGGCTCTTCCAGACCGCCATCATCATCTTCCTGATCGGCTCGGCCCTCTGCGGCATCGCCCAGAACATGCCGCAGCTGATCGGATTCCGGGCCCTCCAGGGTCTCGGCGGCGGCGGTCTGATGGTGCTGTCGATGGCGATCGTCGGCGACCTCGTCCCCCCGCGCGAACGCGGCAAGTACCAGGGCCTCTTCGGCGCGGTCTTCGGTGCGACGAGCGTCCTCGGCCCGCTGCTCGGCGGCTTCTTCACCGAGCACCTCAGCTGGCGCTGGGTCTTCTACATCAACCTGCCCATCGGCGTCGTCGCCCTCGTCGTGATCGCCGCCGTGCTGCACATCCCGGTCCGCCGGACGAAGCACACCATCGACTACCTGGGCACCTTCCTCATCGCCTCGGTCGCCACCTGCCTGGTCCTCGTCGCCTCGCTCGGCGGTACCACCTGGGCCTGGGGCTCGGCGAAGATCATCGGTCTCGCGGTCCTCAGCGTGGTGCTCCTGGTCGCCTTCGTCCTCGTGGAGCGGCGCGCGGCCGAACCGGTCCTGCCGCTGAAACTGTTCCGGATCAGGACCTTCAGCCTCGTCGCGGTGATCAGCTTCGTCGTCGGCTTCGCGATGTTCGGCGCGATGACCTATCTGCCGACGTTCCTCCAGGTGGTGCACGGCATCACGCCGACGATGTCCGGCGTCCACATGCTGCCCATGGTGTTCGGCCTGCTCATCACGTCGACCTTGTCCGGCCAGATCGTCAGCCGTACGGGCCGCTGGAAGGTCTTCCCGGTCCTCGGCACCGGCATCACGGCGATCGGCCTGCTGCTCCTGCACCGGCTGACGGAGTCCAGCAGCACCTGGGAGATGAGCGTCTACTTCTTCGTCTTCGGCGCGGGACTCGGCCTGGTGATGCAGGTGCTGGTCCTGGTCGTGCAGAACGCCGTCTCGTACCAGGACCTCGGCGTGGCCACCTCGGGTGCGACGTTCTTCCGCTCCATCGGCGCCTCGTTCGGTGTCGCG
Organism: Streptomyces sp. NPDC091416; assembly: GCF_044756845.1. Taxonomy (NCBI): domain Bacteria; kingdom Bacillati; phylum Actinomycetota; class Actinomycetes; order Kitasatosporales; family Streptomycetaceae; genus Streptomyces; species Streptomyces sp. NPDC091416. The sequence goes on along the minus strand of NZ_JBIVTU010000002.1, from coordinate 112,695 downwards.
ATCTTCGGCACCATCTTCACCAACCGGCTCACCGACAAGCTCGCCTCCGCGCTCGCCGACCGTCCGCTGCCGCCCGGCGTCAGCGCCGAGGGACTGGCCGCCGACCCGCGCGCCATCGGCCAGCTGCCGCCGGCGCTCCAGCAGCCCGTGCTCAACGCGTACTCGACGTCGATCACCGATGTGTTCCTGTACGCGGCCCCCGTCGTCCTGATCGCCTTCCTCTTCGCCTGGCTGCTCAAGGAGGACAAGCTGCGCGGTTCGGTGACCGCCCCCGACGCCACCGAGACCCTGGCGTCGAACCCGGTCGAGCGGTCCTCGTACGACGAATGCGCACGCGCCCTCTCGGTCCTCACCACCAGGGAGGGCCGCCGCGAGGTCTACGTGAAGATCACCGAGAGGGCCGGGTACGACCTGTTGCCGGCCGCCAGCTGGATGCTGCTGCGCATCAAACGGCACGGCACCGTCGAGCCCGCCCGGCTCGCGGACATCGCCCCCGTACCGCTGCGCGTGATCAGCGACGCCGCCCGGCAGCTGGAGGAACGCGGCCTGGCCCGCCGGATCGGGGTGGAGATGGTGCTCACCGACACGGGCGCCGAGGCCGTGGTGAAGCTCGCGCAGGCCCGGGAGGACTCCCTGGCCGAGCTGCTGGGCGACTGGTGGGGGCCCGACCGGCCGACCGACCTGGTGGCCCTGGTCTCGGAACTGACGAAGGAGACGAGCGGGTCGAGCAAGGAGCGCCCGCACAGCCCGGGTCCCAAGCGGGACCACGCGGCCGGCCACCCGCACGAGCGTCCTGCTCCCTAGGGGCTACCGCAGGCTCCTGCGGATGCCGCGGCTCCCGCACACTTCCGCAGCTCCTCCAGCTCCTCCAGCTCCTACAGCTCCTTGGCGAACCAGTGCTCGGCGTACTGCCTGCGGTGGAAGGCCGGGACCTCGTGGTAGCCGTGCTTGGCGTACAGTCCGCGCGCCTCGACGAGGTCGCTACGGGTGTCGAGGCGGATCTGCCGTACGCCCATGGCCCGCGCCAGGCTCTCGACCGTCGCGAGCAGCAGCCCGCCGCCGCCCGTGCCGCGCGCCTCGGGGCGTACGTAGACCCGGGTCAGCTCCGCGACGCCCGGGTCCGCCACGATCAGCCCGGCACAGGCCGCCGCACCGCTCCCGAAGCGGCCGACGACGAACTCACCCGTCGGCGGGACGAGCCGCTCGGCGCCGTCGTCGGTGAGTCCCTCGTCGATCTCCTCCGCCGTCGCGGGGCGCCCCCAGTAACGGCTGGCCACCTCGTCGTAGTAGTCCCGGCGCAGCAGGGCGGCATCGGGGGAGTCGAAGCGTTCGGGGGTCACGGTCCACGTCATCGGGCCATTGTTTCCCGCCCATGGCTGTATGGGGAAACGATTTGACGTGAGATGCCGCGAGGCGCCCCGAGTACCGCCGGTCCCGCCGATCACCCTGCGTACACATGTCCACGATTCACCGCCCGGACCCCGCTGGCGCTCACACCAGCGGCGGCGGGACGGTGACCGGCGGCGGCGGTGTCACCGGCCGCCGGTGCCGGGCCCGCAGCACCAGCAGCAGAGCCGTGACCACCACCACCGCTCCACCGAGCAGCGACACCACCCAGGCCGGAACACCGCCCACGGTCAGCAGCTCGTCCCGGTAGTACGTGGTCCGGTACACGGTGTCCGCACCGGCGGTCCGCAGCTCGTGGTCGCCGTCGATCAGCTCGGGCCGCGGGAACGACTGGTCGATCGCCGTGACGAACACCGCCCTGCCGCCCGTCAGCGCACCCAGCGCCGGGTACGCCTCCCGCTCCTGCCCGGAGTCGACCCGCCCCGCGTACGTCACCTCCGGCCGGCGCCCGCCGATCGCGTCGCGCGGCTCCATGCGGTGCGCGGCGAGCACGTACAGGCCCAGGGACTGCGGCGTCGAGGCCAGCCGGGACAGCCGCATCGGATAGACCAGCCGGTCGCTGGCGAAACGCAGCCGCAGCGGGTCGAGCGTGCCGCTCAGCGGGCTTCCGGACTTCCGGGGAGCCAGGCGCACGGCCACGTACTCCCACTTCTGCTCGACGTAGGGGCGCAGCGCCGTCGCGAGCCGGTCGGGCAGCTCGAAACCGTTCTCCGCCAGCCAGCCCTCCAACGCGGCGGGGTCGGTGGCGGCCAGCCGGGCCACGTCGAACGGGCCGAGCCGCTCCCGGCCGACGACCTCGACCGGCCTGGCGGCCGACGGAGCGGCGGCGCCGTCCCCGGACCCGTCGCCCGAGCCGCCGAACGGCCAGTCCTTCGGACGTGGCCAGAAGTAGTGCCGGGTGGCGCTCACCGGGGCCGTGAGGGTTTGGAGCTCGGAGAAGAGCGAGGCGTCACCGAGCTCGACCGTGGCACGGTGCGGCACGGGCATGATCCAGGCGGCCTCGGGGGCGTCCCCGCGCACGGTCAGCCGCATCACGATCTGCTCGGTGCTGCCGTCCCAGTCGACGACCGAGGTCTCCCGGTCCACCGACACCCGGGACATGCGGTCCACGACCATCGCCCCGCAGCCGCACGCGTACGCCGGCGCGATCAGCGACCCCATCTGAACCGCGAGCACCATCAGGACCAGGGACAGCGCGCGCAGCGGCCACCCGCGCGGCCGATTCCGCGCCGCTCGATCTCTCCCCGCACACCGCATGTTCCGTGGTCCTCCCCGTGGTCACCGATCAGGGGCTCAGACGTGCGGGCGGCCCCGCCGGTTCCGGCCGTTCCGGCCGGTCCACACCGCTCGTCCAAGCATTCTTTCGGACAAAAGCGGGATGACAGTCAGGTGAAGAGGGGGTGATTGTGTCTACCTGATAGGGCAATGCGAAGGTTTCACAGCATGCCGGTCGGAGAACCGGCACCAAACGTTGGGAGGGTCGGCGCAACGTGGCGAACGCGGAGCACAGTGTGCGCACAGACGCGGCTACGGGAGCGAGGACCGGGGCTGCCCGCGCCGTGCTCTGGCTGGTGGTCGCCGCATTGGCCGTGCGGCAGATGGCAGTGGTGGTACGCCAGCCACCCGGCGAACGCCTCACCGATCTGGAGACCTGGATCGGTGAGAACGGTGTGCTTCATGTGACGGGTTCGCTGTACGACACCGACCGGTTCACCGGCACGCCCTTCGCCGGTCTGGTGCTCAAGCCGCTGACCCGCACGGCCGAACAGAGCCTCGGCGTCGCCTGGACCTTCAGCTCGCTGCTGCTCGTCGCCGCCCTCGGCATCATCGCGGCGCGCGCCCTGCCCGCCCCGGTGAGCCGCCGCACGGCCCTGCTGGCCGCCCCCGTCGCCATCAGCCTGCTGATGGTCTCGCTGCCGGTGCGCAACGCCCTCCACCTGGGCCAGACCAGCATCCTGCCGGTCCTCCTCGTCCTCGTCGGCCTCTTCGTGGTCCGCGGCGAGCGGGCCTCCGGCGTACTGATCGGGATCGCGGCGGCCCTCCAGCCGACCGTGCTGCTCTTCGCCGCCCTGCTCTGGCTGACCGGCAGACGCAGAGCCGCGCTGACCGGTGGCGCCGCCTTCGCCGCCTGCACGGCCCTGGCCTGGGCCGCGATGCCGCACGACTCGTGGACGTACTGGGTGCACCACGTCGCGGGCGCCGGCCTCGGCGACCAGGCCGACAGCCTCGCCAACCAGTCGCTGCACGGTGCGCTGCTCCGGCTGGGCCTGGAGGGCCCGCTGGAGATCGCGCTGTTCGTCGTGCTGGCCGCGGCCGTCTGCTTCCTCGGTCTGCGCCGCGCCGCGCAGTACGCGCGCGACGGCCAGCTGCTGCTCGCCGTGGCCGTGACGGGCTGCGTCTGCGTCGCCGTGGCGCCCACCGCCTGGCAGCACCAGCTGCTGTGGGTGCTGCTCGCCGTGGTCGGCCGGGTCGGCAAGCGGGCCTCCGACCGGCTGGTGTGGCCGGCCGTGGTGATCCTCGTCGTCACGCTGCCGGGCAAGATGCTGCTGCCGAACATCGAGGCGATGTTCCCGGTCCGCGACAACGTGCTGCTGATCGCCGCGCTCGCCGCCGCCTGCGTCGCCCCGTTCCTGCCGCGCACCTCGCCGTACTGGCAGCAGCCGGTCCCCACCGCCTACGCGGCCCCGGTCGCCGCCCGCTGGAGCAGGGTGCCGCTGGTGCCGTTCTGGCGGCGGGTGCTCAGCAGGCCCAACCTGCTGCTCGAACTCCTGCTGATCAGGGTCGTCTACTCCGCGTACCAGCAGGTCAGGCTGGCCGCGACGGCCGGCCGTGCCACCGCGGAGCACCACGGCCGGCAGATCCACTCGATCGAACAGTGGCTGCACATCGACATCGAACACTGGGTCAACCACTCGGTCGTCCGGGTCGGCTGGCTGCGGGACTTCTTCGACTACTACTACTCGACGTTCCACTTCATCGTGCCGCTCGCCATCCTGGGCGTGCTGTACGTGCGCCGGCCCGCTGACTACCGCTGGGTCCGCAGCTCCATCGGCTTCGCCACGCTGCTGGCCCTGGTCGGCTTCTGGCTCTACCCGCTGGCCCCGCCGCGGCTGATGCCCGGGCTCGGCTTCATCGACACGGTCCACGGCGTCCAGGACTTCGCGAAGCCGGACTACGGCACGCTGACCGGGGTGACCAACCAGTACGCGGCGATGCCCTCGCTGCACTTCGGCTGGTCCCTGTGGTGCGGTGTGGTGATCGTGATGCTCGCCCCGAAGATGTGGATGAAGGCCCTGGGCGTGCTGCACCCGCTGTTCACGGTCTCGACGATCGTCGCGACCGGTAACCACTGGGTGCTCGACGCGGTCGGCGGGGCAGCGGTCGTGGCGCTCGGCTTCGGCCTCACGTACGCGCTCTCCGGCCCGCGCAGGCTGCGGGAGCCGGAGGACGAGGAGCAGGCGGGCGGAATCAGGACGACGACGTTGTCGAAACCCGCCGGGCGAGGACGGGTCACCGAGAGCGCCTGACGACGGGGCGTGGCCGAAGGGGTGCCGGGCGGAGAACGCCCGGCACCCCTTCGGCATGTGGATCGTCGCCCACCCAGCATCCGCCCGTCCGGCGGGCCCCGCCACTCCAACAGGTCAGCGGGACGGCCCCAGCGCCCAGGCACCGAAGGACAGCGTGCCCATCGCCACCACGGTGGAGGCCACCACGCAGTGGCGGGCGAGGCCGGTGTCCAGACCGTACTCGCGGGCGTAGAGGTACGCGTTCTGCGCGGTCGGCAGCGCCGAGCAGAGCACCACGGCCAGCACCTGGTGATCCGGCAGGCCCAGGAGCGGACCGGCCACGAGGTACGCGACCAAGGGCTGCACCACCGTCTTGAGCGCGACCGCCACACCGGCCTCCGCGCGCCCCGTCACCCGGCCGGTCCCGTCGTCCGCGGCCCGGACCTTCCCGCGGCCCGGGCCACCGCACAGGGACAGGCCCAGCGTGATCAGGGCCGTCGGCACGGCCGCGGCCCCGAGCACGTCGCAGGAGTGCGCGACGGCGGCCGGCGGCCGCCACCCGGACGCGGAGACGGCCACCCCGAGCAGCGAGGCCATGATGACGGGATTGCGCACCGGCATCGTGAGCGTCCGGCGCAGCCCGCCGACGGCCGCCCCGCCGCCCCGCGTGCCGGAGTCCAGCAGGGTCAGGACCACGGGCGAGACGCACAGCACCTGGAACAGGATGACCTGGGCGACGAACGACGCGTCTCCTAGCACGTGCACCGCCACCGGAATGCCCAGATTGGCGGAGTTGACGTAGCCGGAGGCCATAGCGCTGACCGCCGCCTCGGCCCGCTTGCGGCCGAAGAAGCGCCGGCCCACCGCGTATCCCAGTGCCGACACCAGCGCCGTGCCCGCCGCGAACGCCACCATCGAGGGATGGGCGAACGCGCCCGGCCGCGACCCGGACACCATGGTGAACAGGGCGGCGGGCATGGCCACATGGAAGACGAACCGGCCGAGCACCGACTCCGCCTGCTCCCCGAGCAGCCCGCCGCGACCGGCCGCGTAGCCGATGCCGGTCAGGATCCAGATGGGGGCGAAACCGGAGAGCAGCGCATGCATGGACGCCATGATCCTCGTACCCCTGACCGCCATGCGGTCAGGGGTACGAGGGCCGTGATGCTCAGGCGGACGTGCTCACCTGGAGCTGCTTGATGCCGTTCAGCCAGGCCGACCGCAGCCGCCGCGGGTCGCCGGTCAGCCGCAGGTCCGGCAGCACGTCCGCGATCGCGTTGAAGATCAGGTTGATCTCCATCACGGCCAGCGACTTGCCCAGGCAGAAGTGCGGACCGCCGCCGCCGAAGCCGAGGTGCGGGTTCGGGTCCCGGGAGATGTCGAACTGCTCCGGGTTCTCGAACACTTCGGGGTCGTTGTTGGCCGAGGAGTAGAACAGCCCGACCCGGTCGCCCTTCTTGATCTGCTGCCCGCCCAGTTCGACGTCCTGGGTGGCGGTCCGCTGGAAGGAGACCACGGGTGTCGCCCAGCGGACGATCTCCTCCGCGGTGGTCTCCGGCCGCTCCCGCTTGTAGAGCTCCCACTGCTCGGGATGGGTCAGGAAGGCGTGCATGCCGTGGCTGATGGCGTTGCGCGTGGTCTCGTTGCCGGCCACGGCGAGCAGGATCACGAAGAAGCCGAACTCGTCGGACGAGAGGTTGCCCTCGCCCTCGGCGGCGACCAATTGCGTGACGATGTCCTTGGCCGGGCACTCCTTGCGCGCCGCCGCGAGGTTCATCGAGTAGGAGACGATCTCCATGGCCGCCTCGGCGCCGATCTCCTCGGTGATCGCGTACTCCGGATCGTCGTACGAGGCCATTTTGTTCGACCAGTCGAAGATCCGGGCCCGGTCCTCCTGCGGGACGCCGATGAGCTCGGCGATGGCCTGGAGCGGCAGCTCCACGGCGATGTTGGTGACGAAGTCGAACGAGCCGTCGTCGTCGGCCCCGGCGAGTGCCGTCTCGACGATGGAGCGCGCCCGGTTGCGCAGCGTCTCCTCCAGGGACCGGATGGCGCGGGGGGTGAATCCGCGCTGGACGATCTGGCGGACCCGGGTGTGCTCGGGCGGGTCCATGTTCAGCATGATCAGCTTCTGGACGTCGATCTGGTCCCGGCTGATCGACTCGTTGAAGCGGATCACCGCGGTGTTCGTGTTCGACGAGAACAGCTCGGGATGGGTGGAGACGTACTTGACGTCCGCGTGCCGGGTGACGACCCAGTAACCCGAGTCGTCGAAGCCGGAAATGCCGGTGGGCTGGGTGCACCACCAGACCGGCGCCGTCTCCCGCATGAGAGCGAACTCCGGGTGCGGGACCCGGGCGTGGAGCAGGTCGGGGTCGGTGAAGTCGAACCCTTCGGGCAGATGGGGGCAGGGCATCGGCAGCTCCAGGTCAAGAACTCCAGGTCGGTCCGAGAGGCGTCGGAACATTGTCTGACGACCCATCAGAAGTTGCCCGCAAGGTAGTAACGAGTTCTACAACTGACAAGGGGTATGGCCGGATCTGTTGCGTGAAGCATCGGTGAATCAGGCCGGATTGCCGCGGGTGCGGCCGTCGGGGCCGGGCAAGGTGTGTGCACGACCCTTGCGTACCGGGGGTAAGCCTCATAAGACTGCATGAAGAACTAGAACGCGTACTAGTTCCTTCCGTGGGCGCCGGGACGCCTCTGCGGAAGTGCGAGGAGAGGACGAGCTCATGGCCGCGGAACCCGTCATCGTCGAAGCCGTACGCACCCCCATCGGCAAGCGTGGAGGCGCGCTCGCCAATCTGCACCCGGCCTATCTGCTGGGTGAGACCTACCGTGAACTTCTCGGCCGGACCGGCATCCACGCCGACTGCGTCGAACAGATCGTCGGCGGCACCGTCACCCACGCCGGCGAACAGTCCATGAACCCCGCACGCAATGCCTGGCTCACCGTCGGACTTCCGTACGAGACCGCCGCGACGACCGTGGACTGCCAGTGCGGCTCCTCGCAGCAGGCCTCCCACATGGTCGCCAACATGGTCGCGGCCGGAGTCATCGACGTCGGCATCAGCTGCGGGGTCGAGGCGATGTCGCGCGTGCCGCTGGGCAGCGGCTCCAAGCACGGACCGGGCAAGCCGTGGCCCGACGAGTGGAACGTCGACCTCCCCAACCAGTTCGAGGCCGCCGAGCGCATCGCCCGCAGGCGCGGCCTCACCCGGGAGAACGTCGACGCACTCGGCCTCCTCTCCCAGGAGCGGGCAGCCGCCGCCTGGGCCGAGGAGCGCTTCAAGCGGGAGACGTACGCGGTCCAGGTGCCCACCACCGAGGCCGAACAGGCCGCAGGCCAGGGCATGTGGCGGCTCGTCGACCGGGACGAGGGGCTGCGCGACACCACGATGGAGGGGCTCGCCCGGCTCAAGCCCGTGATGCCCACCGCCGTCCACACCGCGGGCAACTCCTCGCAGATATCCGACGGCGCCTGCGCGATCATGTGGGCGTCCAAGCGGATGGCACGGGCCCTCAAGCTCAAGCCGCGGGCCCGGATCGTCGCCCAGGCGCTGGTCGGCTCCGACCCGCACTTCCACCTCGACGGCCCCGTCGACGCGACCCGTGCGGTGCTCGGCAAGGCCGGGATGTCGCTCAAGGACATCGACCTCGTGGAGATCAACGAGGCCTTCGCGTCCGTGGTCCTGAGCTGGACGCAGGTCTTCGACCAGGACCTGTCGAAGGTCAACGTCAACGGCGGCGCGATCGCCCTCGGCCACCCGGTCGGCTCCACCGGAGCCCGGCTGATCACCACCGCGCTGCACGAACTGGAGCGCAGGGACAAGGAGTTCGCGCTGATCACCATGTGCGCGGGCGGCGCGCTGGCGACCGGCACGATCATCCAGCGGCTGTAGGGCCTCTCGTCCGGATCATGCCTGGCCCGCGGGGCCCGGCCCGGTCCGGACCAGAGCCCCCGGCGATCCTCCGGTGGTGGGGGCCGCGAAGGCGGCGGCCCCCACCACCGGGTCAGCCCTCCAGCGACCAGCCGCTGAAGTCCGCCCGGCCCCGCCGGCCGGACCCGCCGTTCGCCGCCGTCATGAAGAACCCGACGTCCTGGGCGGCCGCCGCACCCGGCACCGTCACCGCGCCCATGGCCTGCCAGGTCGTTCCGCCGTCCGTCGAGCAGGAACCCGTGTACGCGTCACCGGCCCGGATCAGCCGCAGCAGCACCGGCCCGGTGACGCCCGGTACCGAGTCCCGCTTCTCCAGCGTGCCGTCACCGTTCGCGTCGTACGAGAGGACGACCCCGTTAGCCGGGGTCAGGGCCAGGTTCAGGAAGCCCCTGGACCCGTTCGTCGCCATCGCGTTACGGACGACGATCCCGGCCCGGGCCCAATTGCCAGTGTTCTCCTGGGAGTCGACGCGCACGGTGGCGCACCCGCCGTCCGTGAACGCCGCCGCCCGGTACACCGTCCCGAACTGCGCGGTCGACCCCCACAGGTCGCTCCCCGCCCCGTCGATGGCGAAGCGGCCGCCGGCCTGGCCGAACGACGCGTCGTTCGCGTTGTGCGTCAGCCATCCCGCGTCCAGCGGACCCGCCACGTGGATGCGCCCCCGCGTCACCGCCGTGACCGGCCGCTCCCCGCGCGGCCCGTACTCCGTGCGCAGCTCGAACGGATGCGGCTCCAGCGGCTCCTTCGGCGCGGCCGGCCGGGCGGTGATCCGCCAGCTCGCCCCGGTGCTGCCGCCCGCCTCCACCCCGGCCTGCTCGACCGGGCCCTGCGCCTCGATCTCCAGGCCGGGGACGGAGAGCGAGAAGCGGACGGGGCCGGTCGGCCGCAGCCCGTTGACGTTGCGGAAGCCGGCCTCGACGACCGCAGAGCCGCCCGGCGCCACGGTGGCGCGGTCGGCCTCGACGGTGACCGTGCCCTGGTAGGGCGCGGTGGACAGGGTCTCGTACACCCGGCGCGCGGTGCGGTGCACGGCGCTCGCGCTCAGTTCCCGCAGCGGGTACGCCGTGCGCTCGTGCGTCCACGGTTCCTCGACGGCGTACCAGTCGAAGGTCCGCGGCGTCCGGTCGTGGGCGAGCGCGTCCGCCATCTCGTCCAGATAGCTCTGCCACTGCGGCAGATGGAAGTCGGCGATCAGGCCCTGCCAGTCCCGGTTGGCGTAGTTGGCCAGTTTCCCCACGTCGGCGGCCGGACGGTCCGCCCAGGTGGTGATGAGCGCGCGGGCGCTGTGTTCCAGCTGGGCCGCCTCGTCGGGCGAGGAGGCGTACCGCCGCGCCTCGTCCAGCCACGGGCCGAGCATGAACGCCCGGTGGCCGCCGGTCATCTCGTCGCTCAGCCGCATCAGTTTCAGCCACAGCGAGGACAGTGCGGCGAACGCGTCCCGGTCCTTGCGGTCGTAGGCGGCGCGCAGTTGGGGCAGCAGCTGACGGGAGCGGTTGGCGAGCGCCTGGCGGGCGAAGTCGGTCAGGTCGAAGCGGTACGCCTCCGAGCGGCGCAGCGGTTCCCGTACCGCCAGCAGGCCGGCGAAGGCGAGGTCGAAGCCCGCCGAGTCGAACGACAGCTGGGTGGTTCCCCAGTACGTGGCGTTGACCGCCGCCAGGTCGGGGCGGGCCGCGAACAGGGAGTCGTGCGGGCGGCCGTCGCTGCTCTGGACGTCGTACGCGGTGTCACGCAGCGCGGCGAAGGCCGCCGTGGCCTGCCCGTCCCGGCCGCCGTAGCGGAACTGCGCGTACCGGGCGAACCACTCGGCGCGGTCGACGGTCTCCTCACGCCAGGCCAGCTCGGTGAACAGCTCGAAGGCGGCCGGATCGCGGTCGGTGGACTCCGGCAGATAGGCGGTGCCGGTCAGCGCACTGCCCGCCTTGTCGCGCCAGGCCGGGAACTTCTGCGTCCAGGACGGAGCCATCGCGCCCAGCGTGGTCCGGCCCCCGAAGTTCGGGATCGCACCGAAGGCGTACGGCGTGTCCCCCCACTCCTTCTCCCGGTCCGTGGACTCGTCCAGCTCGGAGCGGCCGTCCACGATCAGGACGTGCTTCTTGTCGAGCGCGGCCAGCATCTCGGGGCGCGGATTGCCGGTCCAGCCCATGATCACCCAGGTGGCGCCGGGACGGGCGGTCTGCAGCGCCCGCTCGATCCCGCGCGCCGCGTCCGGGATGTCCACCCCGCCCGCGCTGCCGCCCTCGTGGAGGATGTCCATCTTGTACGAGGGCACGTCGTCGAACAGCACCCGCTGGTGCCGGTAGAAGGACGCGGCGACCCGGGCGAAGGCATCGGTGCGCGGGTCCAGCCAGTCCGGGCGCCGGAACCCGGACCAGAGGCCCTGCGGCACGACCGAGGCGCCGGGATTGCGGTCGGCGAACTCGCCCGGGACCGTACCGAAGTACCCGGGCAGGACCGGGGCCATGCCGAGCTCGCGCATCCGGTCGGCGGCCCGCCGGCCCAGCGCGGCCCGCCGGGCGATGAGTTCCGGGCCGACCGGACCCCCGTACCCGCTCATGTTCTGCAGCAGCCACCACGGCTGGTGGGTCGGCGCCGGGATCCAGGCCCTGGCCTCCGCGTCGCTGTAGCCGAACTCCTGGAGCATCCGGTGGTACACCGCCTCCTGGCCCACGGTCAGGAAGATCTCGTTGCAGCCGTGCAGGGCCAGGACGTCGAGCGTCCGCTCCCAGCGCGCCCAGTCGGCGTACGGGGCGGTGTACCCGTCGTACGTGTCGTTGAAGGCGAACCGGTGCGGGACCGTCGCCGCGCGCTCCAGCGGCCGGCGGGGCGCGGGCAGCACGGCCGGCAGGCCGAGTTGGCTGCCTGCCCAGGAGATCACCGCGTCGCACACGTACTTCAGGTACCAGTGCACCCCGGTCAGGATCACTGCCGGACTGGTCCCGGCAACCTCGATGTGCCCACGGGAACCGCCGACCCGGAAGCGCTCGCCGCCGTCCGCCGGATCGAGGAGGGTGAGCCGGAACTGGTCGGCGTGGCCGCCCAGCAGCCGCCCCAGGGCCGCCTGCGCGGCCGCGGTCGCCGCCGCCGTCCGGGTCGGCTCGGCCACCGCGGGGATACGCGTCCCGAGAGCGGCGGACATGCCCACCGCTCCGGCCGAGGTCAGTAGCGTACGTCTCGACAACTGCGTCACGAGCACTCCTTGGTCGTCGCCGCGGATGGTGCGTCAGAGGTGAACCGGATTCTGCGGGGCGCACGTTAACGGCGGGGCACAGGCGCGACAACGGGTCCCCCACATCTTTCGGACAGGCCGCCGGATGGCCCAGGGGCCGGTCCCGGGCACGCCGAAGAGCCCCCGGACACCGCGGGTGCGGTGTACGGGGGCTCTTGGTCGCTACTGGCTGCGGTCCGGGTGGACTCAGTACCAGTTGTGGGCCTGCCAGAAGGACCAGGCGCCACAGGGGCTGCCGTAGCGGGAGTTCATGTAGTCCATGCCCCACTTGATCTGGGTGGTGGGGTTGGTCTGCCAGTCGGAGCCGGCCGAGGCCATCTTCGAACCGGGCAGCGCCTGGACCAGGCCGTAGGCGCCGGAGGAGGCGTTGGTCGCGCTCGGGTTCCAGCCGCTCTCGTGGCTGACGATGTTGCTGAAGCACTGGAACTGCGCGTCGTCACCGATCATCTGCCTCGCCGTGTCCTGCGCACTCGCGGCAGCGGACGTCGGCGCGGCGGTGGTGGCCGCCATGGCCGGGGAGACGCCCAGCGCCACACCGGAGGCACCCAGCAGCACGGCTGCACCGGCGACGGCGGACTTGCGACGGGCGAGGATGTTACGGGCGAACGACACAGAGGAACCTAACGTCGGGTACGGGGGAGTCGCGTGCTCCGGTCCGAATCCTGCGTGGACCGTTGCGCGTTGACCGCTGTCCGTTCCGGTGGACGCTGCGGTGCTCGGCGACGTCTCAAGTGTTAGCCGGGCCGTCCGGCCGCCGCAACGACCCCCGGTACGACCCCGCCTCGCACGCGGGGCCGAAGGTCCCGAACCACCTCAAACCGCTCGATAGCAGGTCGGAGCGGGTGGAACAGGGGCCGGCGGCGGCCCCGTACGCCTCCTAACCCGCTTCGTACAGGACCAAGGTCCTGTGGGTGCCCTCACTCCGCGGGACCCTCGAATGTGACCTGGGCCTCGAAGGCGGCCCGCCGCGTGGCCCGCCGCAGCGCCTTCAGCAGCGCGGTTCCGACGGTCAGTGTCAGGACGACGGTGAGCACGGCCCGGCCCAGGTCCCAGCCCAGCGAGGTGGCCGTGCAGTACGCGAGGAACCGCACCAGGTTGTCGGCCAGCGCGTCACCCGGCCGGAAGGAGATGCCCGAACCGAGTCCCGGCACGATCGTCCACCCGTAGAGGTTCATGACCGTCCCGTAGGCGAACGAGGCGACCGCCCCGTACCCGGCGAGCATCAGCAGCTCGGCGCGCCCGCGCAGCCGGTCCGGGCCGGGCAGCATCCCGGCGCCCATCGCGAACCAGCCCATCGACAGCATCTGGAACGGCATCCACGGGCCCACCCCGCCGGTCAGCAGAGCGGAGGCGAACATCGTCACGGATCCGAGCACGAAGCCGAAGCCCGGCCCGAGCACCCGCCCGCTCAGCACCATCAGGAAGAACATCGGCTCCAGACCGGCCGTACCCGCCCCCAGCGGACGCAGCGCGGCCCCCACCGCGGCCAGCACCCCCAGCATCGCGACCGCCTTCGCGTCGAGCCCGGAGTCCGCGATCATCGCGACCACCACGCCGACCAGCAACGGCAGCAGCGCGGCGAACAGCCACGGCGCGTCCTTCGAGTGCGCGAGCCCGGAGTCCGGCCCGGCCAGCAGCGGCCAGCCGAAGGCGGCCACCCCGATCACGCTGATCAGTACCAGCGCGGCGACCGCCCGCGGCCCGAGCCGCACCGGCCGCGCACGCCGCTGTGCCGTACCCGTCACCCGACACCTCCCAGCGCCTCGCGCACCTGCGACACGGTGAGCCACTCCTGCGGGGCGAGGATCTTGGCGGTCTGCGGGGCGAACGCGGGCGAGGACACCACGACCTGCGGGGTCGGCCCGTCCGCGACGACCTCCCCGTCGGCGAGGATCACCACCCGGTGGGCCAGTTCGGCGGCGAGCTCCACGTCATGCGTGGCCAGCACGATCGCATGGCCCTCGGCCGCCAGCGTGCGCAGCACCCCGACCAGGCGGGCCTTCGCCGCGTAGTCCAGACCACGGGTCGGCTCGTCCAGGAGCAGCAGTGGGGGCCGCGCGGTGAGCACCAGCGCGAGCGCCAGGGCGAGCCGCTGCCCCTCCGACAGATCACGGGGATGGGTGGCGTCCGCCACACCGGGCAGCAGCTCGGAGACCAGCGCCCGGCAGCTGCCCGCAGCGGCGCCCGCGTCGGCATCGGCCGCGGCGCACTCGGCGGCGACGGTGTCCGCGTACAGCAGATCGCGCGGCTCCTGCGGTACGAGACCGACGCGTCGCACCATCTCGCGCGGCGGTGTCCGGTGCGGGGTGCGGCCGCCGACGAGCACGGTGCCGGACGTCGGCTCGACCATGCCGACGAGGGCGGAGAGCAGGGTGGACTTGCCCGCGCCGTTGCGGCCCATCAGGGCGACGGTCTCGCCGGGGGCGACGGTGAGCGTCACGCGGCGCAGCGCCTCGACGCGCCCGCGCCGCACCCCGAGGCGCTCGACGCGGGTCGTGGCGTCGGTGACGGGCTCGGGGGTCTCCTGCGGCGGCCGGGCGAACAGCCGGGCCAGGGCGGACCGCCGCGGCGCGGGGCGGTGAGCGGGCGCCGGCGGGGGAAGCTTCCCGGTTCCGCCACCGCCGACCGGTCCGGGCGCCGCGTCCTCCAGCCGCTCCCGCATCCCCGCGGCCCGCCGCCGGGCGTCGCGGACCGTCAGCGGCAGCGGCTCCCATCCGGCCAGCCGGCCCAGCGCCACCACCGGCGGATGCACCGGAGAGACGGCCATCACCTCGGCGGGCAGCCCCATCACCGGGGCGGCGCCCGGCGACGGCAGCAGGACGACCCGGTCCGCGTACTGCACCACGCGCTCCAGCCGGTGCTCCGCCATCAGGACCGTCGTCCCCAGGTCGTGGACGAGCCGTTGCAGCACCGCGAGGACCTCCTCGGCGGCTGCGGGGTCCAGGGCGGACGTCGGCTCGTCCAGCACCAGGACACGGGGGTGCGGGGTCAGGACGGAGCCGATCGCGACCCGCTGCTGCTGGCCCCCGGACAGGGTCGCGATCGGCCGGTCGCGCAGCCCGGCGAGCCCCAGCAGGTCCAGGGTCTCCTCGACCCGCCGCCGCATCACGTCCGGAGCCAGGCCCAGCGACTCCATGCCGTACGCCAGCTCGTCCTCGACCGTGTCCGTCACGAAGTGGGAGAGCGGGTCCTGGCCCACGGTGCCGACCAGATCGGCGAGCTCACGGGGCTTGTGGGTGCGGGTGTCCCGCCCGCCGACGGTGACCCGCCCGGTCAGCCGGCCGCCGGTGAAGTGCGGCACGAGCCCGGACACCGCACCCAGCAAAGTCGACTTGCCGACTCCGGAGGGCCCGACGAGCAGCACCAGCTCACCCTCCGGAACGGTCAGGTCGACGCCCGACAGGGTGGGGCGGTCCACGCCCTCGTACTGCACCGAAACATCGTCGAACCGGATCACACCTGCTCCTCGAAGCCTGTGGGGGAAGGCGGGACGGGCGCGACCACCGCCGGAAGCAGACCGATCAGCGCCGCGGCGGCCGGCCACAGCGGCAGCACGGGCGCGGTCAGCGGTACGACGCCGGGGTGCAGCGCCGCCGGATCGGCGCCGGACGCCCAGATCATCGCCACCGCGACCGCCGCACCGGACCCCGCGACCAGCCAGGCCCGCACCCCCCACCGGTCGGGCCGGTAGCGGGTCCGTACCGAACGCGCCCCGCCGAGCCGCAGCCCGGCCATCGCCGCGACGAGCCCGGCGACGAGCAGCGGCAGCCCGTACACCGCGCCCTGTGCGGCGAGCAGCCCGTACGTACCGGCGCAGACGCCCAGCAGTCCGCCGAGCGTGAGGACGTTCGTGGTGTGCCGGACCGCGGCCGGGACCTGTGCGGTGCGGCCGTAGCCGCGGGCGTCCATCGAGGCCGCGACCGCGACCGACCGCTCCAGGGCGCCCTCCAGCACCGGCAGCCCGATCTGGAGGACGGCCCGCACCCCGCCGGTCGGCCGGCCACGCAGCCGCCGGGCGGTGCGCAGCCGCATCACGTCGGCGACCATGTTCGGCGCGAACGTCATCGCGACGACGACGGCGACCCCGGCCTCGTACAGCGCGCCGGGCAGCGACTTCAGCAGCCGGGCCGGGTTGGCGAGGGAGTTCGCAGCGCCGACACAGATCAGCAGCGCGGCCAGCTTCGCCCCGTCGTACAGCGCGAACACCAACTGCTCGGCCGTGACCCGGCCGCCGATCCGGACGCCCTTCGCCCACTCCGGCAGCGGCACCTCGGGCAGCGTGAACACCACATGGGTGCCGGGGATCGGGGACCCGAGGAAGACGGAGAAGAGCAGCCGCACGCCGATGACGAACAGCCCGATCTTGATGAACGCCCCGTAGGACCGCGCCCACGGCGCGTCCGTGCGGCGCGCGGCCACCACGTACCCCGCCACGCCGACCAGCAGGCCGAGCAGCAGCGGATTGGTGGTCCGGGACGAGGCGGTCGCCAGTCCGAGCGCCCACAGCCACCAGGCGCCGGCAGGAAGCGCGTTGCTCCGGGAGGCGGCGGGCGCGCGCCAGGCACGGAGCCGGCCCGCCGGTGTGCCCGCGGTGTCCGCGGGCGCACCGTGCGTCGAGGCGGTCATCCGCGGCGGCGGCGGGCCTGCGCGACTGCGGCGATGCCGAGAAGCAGGACGGCACCGATCCCGACGAGGACACCGGCGGACGGCCCGCCGCCGTCCGCACCGTCGCCGCCGGTGGCCACGCCCGCCGACGTGGGCGCGGAGGCGTCGGCCGTGGCCGTCCTGCCACGGCCCGAGTCCTGGGACACCTGCTCACCGCAGCCGGATTCCGGATAGCCGGAGATCGCGCAGAGCAGTGCGTCGCTGCCGTACCGCAGCGGCTTGGCCACGGCAGCGAGGGCCTCCGCGCTGCTCGCGTCCTCCGGGACCTGCGCGCACGCGGTCCGCAGGGCGGGCGGCGTCTCCCCGTCCGGGGCGTCGGCGGCCGTACCGGGGTCGATGACGAGCGCGACGCGCTTGCGGCCGTCCTCGGCGGGCGTGTCCGCGCAGATCTCCGTGAAGTCGGGGGAGCGGCGCGGCCGGGCCGCGTCCTGCGAGTCCGCGCTCACGGCGAACCGGAATCCCTGCACCGACCCGTCGTCCGGCCGGACCAGCGACGGCCCCTGGGTGGCGTACGCCCACCCGGTGCCGGACCCCTCCCAGAACGACCAGTAGCGGTAGCCCGCCGCCTGGGCTGTGCCCGTACCGAGCACGGTCAGGACGGCGCCCAGGACGACCAGCAGCGCGGTGGCCCGTCCGGCGCGCTGCAGAGGCCGTCGGGCGGCCACGCCCCGGCCCGCACGGCGGATCCTCACAGCTGCTGGTTCTTGCGGCGGCCGCTGATCAGGAACCCGGCGCCGGCGCCGACGGCGAGTCCGATCCCGGCGAACCACCAGACCCCGCCGATGCCGTCCCCGTCGCCGCTGTCCTTCTTCTCCTCCTCGGCGGCGCTCGCCGTCGGCTTCTTGTCGGTGGAGGGCGCGGGACCGGTCGCGTTCAGCTGGGCGACGAGGTCGGCGCCGCCGAAGTCGTGGACGTCGGTGCCGGTGGCGTGCGCGGCCATGACGAGCTGCGCGTAGGCGGCGGGGCCGTTCTCCTTCGCCCAGTCCGCGGAGTTCTTCTCGAGCCACTTCACGGACGCGGCGGCCTTGTCCTTGTGACCGGAAGCGGACAGGGCGACGACCGCGTCGGCGGTGTTGCCGAAGTCGGGCTGCGGGGCGCTGTCCTCGGCGCCGGGCATCGGCGGCGAGTCGAGGTGGCCGGTCTTCGCGAGGGCCCCGGCGAGGTAGAAGGCGCCGTTCTGGGCCGCCTGCTCGGGCTTGAGGTCGTCGCCCTCGGTGCAGGCCGGGTCCTTCACCGCGGCGTTGTTGCCGACGACGATCCCCTTGCCGAGCGAACCGAGCACCGCGGCCGCGGTGGCATCACCGTTGGCGACGAGCTTGCCGTCCTTGTCGGGCTGGTACGCGAACGCGCCGCCGTCCTTGCCGCCGCACGGGACGGCGAAGGTGAGTAGGGCGTCGTACGGCGTCCTGCCCTCGCTGTTCGTCACATCTTCGAGCTTCTCCCCGGCCCGGCCGAAGGCGCCGATCACGATGGAGGTGGAGTTCGCGTCGCTCGGGCTGCCGGCGGTGTAGCCCCAGCCGCCGTCCTTGTTCTGTACGGACTTCAGCCAGGAGACCCCGTTCTGCACGAGGTCCTCGTGCCCGCGGACCTCGTGCAGCGCCTGCACGGCGGCCGCCGTCGCGTTGGTGTCGACCATGGTCTTGGCGTCGCAGGGCACGGACGGGTCCGGCCGGTACGCGGGGAACGCCCCGCTGTCGCACTGCTGCCCGATCAGCCAGTCGACGGCCTTGTCGGCGGGCGAGACGCCCACGGCCCGCTGCGAGGCGAAGGCCAGGGACTGCCGCCACACGCCGTCGTACGTCGGGTCCTTCGTGCCGTACAGCCCCGAGGGCAGGGCCACGGAAGGCGAGGGGGAGGGGGACGGCGCGGCGACTGCGGCCGGAGCTGCGGCCACACAGAGCACGGTGGCGGTGGCGGCGAGCGCGGCTGCGCTGCGGCGTACGGTCATGGCGGGCGGGGCCTCTCCTGGGGGAACCGGGCACAGGCACACACAGGCACCAGGCTCCGGCTCCGTATACCTCGACGGTGCCGGCCGCCGGGGGGTCCCGACGGCACGAGCCGGTCACGACACGGACAGGGCATTCCGACTCCCGCCCGGCTGGGCGGTTACGGCTGCGGGTCAGCGCCGGATTCGCACCGGCTTCCCCCTGAACGGACATGATGACGACCCGCCCACTCTACCGGGCGGGTCCCGGGACACCTCGGGACGGGGGCGGCCCCGGTCCCGGACGGCAGAGCGCCCACGCGGCCGGTCCGGGGCGCGGCCGCAGGCGCCGAAAACGCGCGTGGCTCTTTCCCGGAGTGATCGTTAAACTGCAACCGGCTTGAGAATCAGTCTGGTTGAAGGGGCAGGGCGGACATGACCACAGGTCCCGGGGGATTTCCTCCTCCTCCATCCCGGCCGCCCGGCCCCCTGCCGTCGCCGCCTCCCGCTCCGCCCCATCCGCCGCGAACGGATCCGCCCCGGTGGGCCTGGTGGGTCGGCGGGATAGCCATTCCGCTGGTGGGCATCCTGGCGACGGTGATCTTCAGCAAGGATCCGCAACCCGTCTCGGCCCCTTCTCCGGCCCCCGCCCCGGCGTCCAGCACCCCACGGTCCGAGCCGACCGCCCCGTCGAGCCCGGACCGCGCCTCGGCGGAGAGCGAATCGCCGAGCGTGACCCCGGACGCGTCGGCCTCCCCGAGTGCGTCGTCCTCGTCGGATGCCGACCTCACGGCGCCGGACGGGTACGCGGAGGCGATCACGACGATGTGGGGTCTCGCACCGGCTCCCTGCAACCAGTTCGAACAGCAGCTCGTGGACCTCGACGACGGCCTGAGCCGGGTGGAGCCCGCCGGCGAGGGCAAGGAGAACGGTGCGGCCAAGGACCCTCGCGGGGCCGAGCTGCTGTACTGGCCCGCCCGATGCTGGGACCAGGGCAACTATCAGCTGCGCGCCCTGCCCAACACCCGCGTGGGGCTCCTGCCCGCCGACATGCCGAAGTCCTTCGCGTCCTGCAGAGCGGCGTCGGCGACCGGCTTCGGCGCCCTTGACCTCTTCGACAGCTACGACCGCAGGAAGCGGGGCTTCGTCGAAGGCGCGGCACTGTGCGCCGTCACGGATCAGGGCGCCGTCTCCATGGCGCTGATCGGGCACATCGACGACGGATCGGACGAGGCGTCGGTCAGCGGCACGCTCCACGTGTGGCCGAAGGCGCCCTGATCCGCCGCGTCCGTTCTCCCGGCAACGGCGTCCGGGTGCGGAAAAGGGGATGAGGACCGGCCGGGGCCGTGCTTGCATGAGGCCATGGTGTCCTCCGACCGCTTGCTCGCCTTCGCTGCCATGTCGTTCCTGCTGATCGTGATCCCGGGGCCCAGTGTGCTGTTCGTGATCGGGCGGGCGCTGGCGCAGGGCCGGCGCGCGGCGATGACGACGGTCGCGGGCAACACGACGGGCGCCTTCCTGCTCGTGGTGGCCGTGGCTCTCGGAGTCGGGTCGATCGTCGAGCGTTCCGTCCTCGTCTTCACGGTGCTGAAACTGGCCGGTGCCGCCTACCTGATGTATCTGGGCATCAAGGCGTGGCGGCAACGCGGCTCGCTGCGGGCCGCGTTCACCGCTGAGGAGAAGGCCGCGCAGGGTGGACTGCGCACCTTCTGGGAGGGGCTCGCCGTCGGTGTGGCCAACCCCAAGACCATGGTGTTCTTCGCCGCCGTGCTGCCGCAGTTCGTCGACCGTGCCCAGGGTCACATCGCGGTCCAGATGCTGGTGCTGGGGCTGGTCTTCAACGTCATCGCGCTGGCCTCGGACAGCCTGTGGGGCCTCGTCGCGGCAACCGGCCGGGACTGGTTCGCCCGCTCGCCCCGGCGCCTCTCACTCGTCGGGGGCGTCGGCGGGGTCACGATGATCGGCCTCGGAGTCACCGTGGCCGTCACCGGACGCAAGGACTGACCGGCCCGCCTCTGTCAGCCCCGGGACGGCTTGGGCGCCGGCGTCCGGCGCGCCTGCGGGACGATGGCCGGGGCGGGTTCCTCGCCGAGGAAGAAGCGGCGTACGACGCGCTCGGCGGCGTGCCCGTCGTCGTACGGGCAGAAGCGCTCACGGAAGGCGCTGCGCAGCGCGGTGGCCTCCGCGCCCGACCAACGGCCGCTGCGGAACGCGTCGATGAGCTCGTCCTCCGTGGACACGACGGTTCCGGGGGTGTCGCCCGGCCGGCCGGAGACGAGGTCGAACGTGAAACCGCGGACCGCGTCGTAGACCTTCCGGTCGGAGTCGTCGATGACGATCGGGCGGTCGAGGCCGGCGTAGTCGAAGATCAGGGACGAGTGGTCCGCGATGAGCGCGTCCGCCGCCAGGCAGAGGTCCTCGACGGACGGGTGGCCGGACACGTCGATGACGGCGCCCTGTGCCGCGAGGTCGCTCAGCCGCTGGTCCGGCCGGTCGAGGCGGTGGGCGCGGACGAGCAGGACGAAGTCGTCGCCCAGGGCCTCGGAGACCCGCGCCAGGTCGAACGTGGGGGTCCATTCCCGGTGGTGTTCGCGGTGGGCCGGCGCGTACAGCAGAGCGGTCCGGCCCGGAGCGACGCCCAGCCGGTCGCGGATGGCGGCGACGTCCTCGGCGGACGAGGTGAAGAAGCGGTCGTTGCGGGGGTAGCCCACATCGAGCGACTCGAACGTGCCGGGGTACACCCGCTCCCACTGCTCGGTGGAGTGCCGGTTGGAGGAGACGCTGAGGTCCCAGCGGTTCACCTGCTCCAGCAGACGGCCGAAGTCCATGCCCTGGGCGGCGGCGGGATACGCCTGCCGGTCCATGCCCATGCGCTTGAGCGGGGTGCCGTGGTGCGTCTGCAGAAAGACCTGGCCCGGGCGCTTGGCGATCTCGTCCGGGAAGTCGGCGTTGCTCACGAAGTACGTGGCGCGAGCCGTCACCTCCGCGTAGCGGCGCGAGCCGGGCACGACGTGGTCGATGCCGGCGGGCACCTGGCCGGCGAGTTCCTGGCGGACCACCCAGACGCCGCGCACGTGCGGTGCCAGTTCCCTGGCCTTCTCGAAGACCGCGGCCGGGTTGCACGACGGCAGCAGGTTCTCGTACGAGGTGTAGACGGCGAGGTTCGGATCCAGCGGGCGCCGGCGCTGGAACGTGGACAGGCTCGTGGCCGCGTGCCTGCCGACCCGGCTGGTGGCCCCGAGGACCTTCCTCGGCCCGGCCCGCTTGACCCGGGCGGCGAACTCCGTCGCCTGGTAGGCGCGGAAGGACCGCTTGGCCAGGGCGCGCATGTGCACCCCCATCGTTCCGCCGGGCAGCGTGAAGCCGGTGGGGATGTGCGCGGCGTAGAAGTCCGCGGTGCGGCCGAAGTAGTCCTTGCGGTCGGCGGGCCTGACGCGCTCGGAGCGCTTGAGCGAGAACAGCATGTGGTGGATGGCGCGCTCGAACAGCATCGGCTTGGACCAGGCCAGTTCGGGGCGTGCGTCGAGGAAGGCGAACAAGCCCTCGTACTGCTCGAAGATGTCGAAGTGCTTGCGGCCCGGCGTCTTCGTGATCGCGCCGTGGCGGCGCTGGCGGTATTCGACACCGACCCTGTTCAGGCAGCCGATGCGCTCGGCCGTGACCATCGCCATCTGGGTGACCGGCGCGTCCTCGTACAGACCGGGCGCGTACTGGAAGCCCTGCTCCAGGAAGAACGCGCGGCGGAAGGCCTTGTTCCAGGCCACCAGGAAGAGATGGACGTACTCGGGCCGGTCCTGGAGGCGGAAGACGTCCGTGCCCGCCCGCTCGAACAGCTCCGTGGACTGGCTCGGGCCGCCCCTGCCGTGCCAGAAGGTGCGGATGTGGTCGAAGACGAGGATGTCCAGGTCCCCGACCTCGTCGAGCCGGGTGGCCAGCGCCTGCAGCAGGCCGGGGGTGTAGCTGTCGTCACTGTCGAGGAAGAGGACGTAGTCGCCCGTCGCGCGCTGGAGTCCGGCGTTGCGCGCGCGGCCCAGCCCCACGTTCTGGGGCAGGTGGACGGCCTGGACGCGCGCGTCGCGGGCGGCGTACTCGTCGATGATCTCGCCGCAGGAGTCCGGTGAGCAGTCGTCGACGGCGATCACCTCGATGTCCCGGAACGACTGCCCGAGGACGGAGTCCAGGCACTCGTGGAGGTATCCCTGGACCTTGAACACGGGGATCACAACACTGAAACGAGGCATGAGCGGAGCTCCAGATGACGTACAGGTTATCGGGGTCGAACACGAAGACTACCGACCCCGGCGAAGCCTCCGTACGCGCGCTCTCCCCGTCGCCCGGAGCGGGCCGGGGCGAGCGGAGCGTGGTGTTCCGGGTGCGCCGGTGGCGCGTGCGGGTGACTAATCATTCCGGTTTGTCCTGGGAGTCCGGTACCTATAGATTCCCGCCGTGCCGTCCCTTTGGCAGGTGCCTTCCGGCTCGCAGCCCGGCGACGACGCGACCCGTCATCACCGACTGGGAGGGCCCTGCCCGCATGTCCGGAACTGATCGCCGGTGGACCGTCGTGCTGCGCGGAGCCTGGCAGGACGGCACGCTGTGGCCCTGGTGCCTGGCCGCCGTCGCGGCGGCCTGCGGCTACGGCGTGGCGACCGTCTTCCATCCCGGCTACCTCAGCGCGGACAGCAACACCCAGCTGTGGCAGGCGCTGGGCGACGAGCCGGTGAACGACTGGCACCCGCCGGTGATGGCCCTCGCGTGGCGGATCCTCATCGGGATCACCGGCGACTTCTCGGCCATGGCCGCCGTCCAGACCGCCGTGCTGTGGGGCACGCTGTGGGTCCTCGCCCGGCTGGTGTGGAAGGCGACCGGCAGCCGCGGGCTCTCCCTGGCGGTGCTGGCCGTCGGCTTCGCGCCGCACATCATGAACCTCACCGGCGTGGTGTGGAAGGACGTGCACCTGGCGTACGCGCTTCTGGCCGTCTTCGCGATCGCGCTCACCGTGCGCGAGCTGCCCCGGGACCGGGTGAGGACCCGCTGGGCCCTGCTGGTGCTGGGCGTGCTGTTTCTCACGTACGCCGCCCTCGTGCGCAAGAACGGCATCCCCGCCGCCATTCCGGTCTTCGCGCTGCTGGTCCTCGCCGCATGGCCGGCCCCGGGCCGCCGCCGCTGGCTGGCCGCCACCGGTGTCTTCGTCGCGGTCGTGACGGCCGGCAGCCTCGCCGTGAACGCGGCCACCGACCCGCTGGCCACCCGCGTGTACGCGGTGATCCCGGTGGACGACCTCATCCACGTCCTCACACCGGACCAGGTCCGCGCCGCCGCCGAACGGGCCGGCGCGGACGCGGACCTGCGCGATCGCCTGGTCACCGCCGCGACCACCTGCCAGAAGCGCGGCATCACCTCCGACGGCTACCTGCAGTGCTTCCCGCAGAGCCGGCCCTTCGACGTGACGTATCTGGACCGGCGCGCCGACGTCGTCGTGCGGATGTGGACGCAGCAGATGCCGAAGCACTGGAAGGGCTACGCGGAGTACCGGACCCGGGTCTTCAGCAAGCTGCTCTTCCGGAGCAACCAGATCTTCTGGAACGGCACCCGGGTCAACGCGGGCGCCGAGCTGCACCCCGAGGTGCGCAGGCAGCCGCTGAACGACACGCTGCGATTCGCCTTGCAGAACTACGTGACCGGGGCCGCCCGCGACCTGCCGATGCTCTTCCAGGGCTGGTTCTGGCTGGCCGTCTCGCTGGTGCTCGTGCTGCGCCGCCGGTGGGCCGGCCCGCACGCCAGGGAGCTGCGGCTTCTCGGGGCCAGTTCCCTCCTGTACATCCTTGCCTACCTGCCGACGGCTCCCGAGTCCAACTACCGTTACGTGTACTGGCCCGCGCTCGCCGGGACGGTCGCGCTCGTCCTCCTCGCGACCGCCTTCGCGGCACGCCGCCGCGAGGCCGCCGGTGATCCCGGGGCCCGTCCCGCCGTGCTTCCGGCCGGCCGGTCCCCGCACACCGCCCCGGCGGGCCCGCGCGAGGACGCCGGCGCCGTCGGATGACTCCGGCGCCGCCGTGCCGGCTCACACCGCCACGTACGTCACCGGATCGCTCCCCGCGAGTGCCTCGGCGCGGCCCAGCTTCACCAGCCGGCGCAGGTGCGACTCGGCCTCCGAGACGGCGATGTTCCGCGATCCGTAGGGGATCTGCTCCCAGGGCCGGTTCCACTCCATCCGCTCGGCCAGCTGCCACGGTGTGAGCGGTTCGGCGAGCAGGGCGAGGAGGCCGGTCAGGCGCTCCTCGTGGTGCTCCAGGAGTTCTCGCACGCGGCCTGCCGCGTCCGCGAAGGCGTACTGGTGGGCGGGGAGGACCTCGGCGACACCGAGGCGGCCGATGCGTTCCAGGGAGTCGAGGTAGTCGCCCAGCGGGTCGGTGGCCGTCGCGTCGTCCGGGTCCTCGTAGAGGCCGACGTGCGGGCTGATGCCGGGGAGCAGGTGGTCGCCGGAGAAGAGGCGGCCGCGGCCGGGGAGGTTGGCCGGGTGGTCCTCCTCCAGGTGCAGGCAGACGTGGCCCGGGGTGTGGCCCGGAGTCCAGATCGCCCGCAGGGTGCGGCCCGCCAGGTCGAGGAGTTCGCCCGGCACGATCTCGCGGTCCGGGATCGCCGCCCGCAGTCCGGGCAGGGTGCGCATGCGGCCGCCCTTCTCGCGGGCGGCCAGCAGCGGGGCGATGTGGTCCTCGGGCGCGCCGACCGTCGCCAGCTTCGTCGCCAGGTAGGCCAGCCAGGTGCCCGGTTCCGACGCGCGGGTGCGGCGGACGATCGCCGTGTCGGCGGCGTGCATCGCGATCCAGGCCCCGGACGCCTCGCGGACCTGGCCGGAGAGGCCGTGGTGGTCGGGGTGGTGGTGCGTGATGACCACGCCGTGGATGTCGGCGATGCCGACGCCCACGGTGGCGAGCCCGGCCGTCAGGGTGTCCCATGCCTCCGGGTCGTCCCAGCCCGTGTCGATCAGGACCGGGCCGCGGTCCGTGTCGAGCAGATGGACCAGCGTGTGGCCCAACGGGTTGTCCGGAATGGGGACCTTGATGCTGTGGACGCCTCCACCGTGGTTGATCACCTGCGTCATGAACTCCCCATCTCTCCGCGGTCTCGGCGGCGTGCGGGGTACGGCCACGACGCGTCGGATCCACTGTAACGAGAACTTGTTCCAGTGGTAGCCCCGGTCGACCATCCATGCCGGTTCCGGCGCCGGGAGGGGTTCGGTCACGGACCCGGCCGGCGTTGTCCCGGCCGTGGACTCCTGGAACTGGAACTGGTATCAGTTCTGACACAGGGTCAGATGCAGAATCGGTCAGTCGGGCGGGTCACGTGCCGCGTCGCGGGAGGCAGCAGCCATGAGCGAGCTTGTCGAACACGGAAAACTGTTCATCGGCGGGGAGTTGGTGGATCCGCTCGGACGGGATGTCATCGAGGTCATCTCCCCGCACACCGAGCAGGTCATCGGCCGCGTGCCGCATGCCGCCGAGGGGGACGTGGACCGGGCCGTCGCCGCCGCCCGGCAGGCGTTCGACCACGGGCCCTGGCCGCGGATGCCGCTGGACGAGCGCATCGCCGTCGTCACGCGGATCAAGGACGCGTTCGCCGTGCGGTACGAGGAGATCGCCCGGGTCATCAGCTCGGAGAACGGCACCCCGTACACCTCCAGCGTCATGGTGCAGGCCCTCGCCGCGATGATGGTCTGGGACGCGGCGATCACCGTCGCCCGCGCCTTCCCGTACGAGGAACGCCGGGACGGGGCGCTCGGCCCGCTGCTCGTGCGGCGGGAGCCGGTCGGGGTCGTCGCGGCCGTCGTGCCGTGGAACGTGCCCCAGTTCACCGCCGCCGCCAAGCTCGCGCCCGCGCTGCTCGCCGGATGCTCGGCCGTCCTCAAGGTCTCGCCCGAATCGCCGCTCGACGCCTACATCCTGGCGGAGATCGTCGCCGAGGCCGGGCTGCCCGAGGGCGTGCTGTCGATCCTGCCCGCCGACCGTGAGGTCAGCGAATACCTCGTCGGGCACCCGGGCGTCGACAAGGTCTCCTTCACCGGATCCGTCGCCGCCGGCCGGCGCGTCATGGAGGTCGCTTCGCGCAACCTCACCCGCGTCACCCTGGAACTGGGCGGGAAGTCGGCCGCCGTGATCCTCCCCGACGCCGACCTGAACGCCGCCGTCGCCGGCATCGTGCCCTTCGCCTGGATGATCAACGGCCAGGCCTGTGTGGCCCAGACCCGCATCCTCGTACCGCGTTCCCGGTACGAGGAGACCGCCGAGGCCTTCGCCGCCGCCGCCGGCGCGCTGAAGGTCGGCGACCCTCTCGACCCCACCACCGAACTGGGCCCGCTCGTCGCGCAGCGCCAGCAGCAGCGCTCCCTCGACTACATCCGGATCGGGCAGGAGGAGGGCGCGAAGGTCCTGACCGGGGGCGGCCGTCCGGCGTCGCAGGAGCGCGGCTGGTACGTCGAGCCGACCCTCTTCGGCGACGTCGACAACTCCATGCGCGTCGCCCGCGAGGAGATCTTCGGACCGGTCATCTGCCTGCTGCCGTACGGCGACGAGGACGAGGCCGTGAAGATCGCCAACGACTCCGAGTACGGCCTCAGCGGCAGCGTCTGGACCGCCGACACCGAGCGCGGCATCGACATCGCCCGCCGGGTCAGGACCGGCACGTACAGCGTGAACACCTTCAGCCTCGACATGCTCGGCCCGTTCGGCGGCTACAAGAACTCCGGCGTGGGCCGGGAGTTCGGGCCCGAGGGATACGGGGAGTACTTCGAGCACAAGATGATCCACCTGCCCGCCGGGTACGGGAGCGAGGCCTGATGGGGGACCGGTGGAGCGTCGAGGTCGACCGGGGCGTCTGCATCGGGTCGGGGATGTGCGTGAACCACGCCCCGGACGGGTTCCGGCTGGACACCGCCCGGCAGTCGCATCCCGTCGATCCGGAGACCGACGCCAACGAACGGGTCCTGGCCGCCGCCGAGGGCTGCCCGGTCGAGGCCATCACGGTCGCGCTGGCCGACTCGGGCGAGGTGGTGTTCCCGCCGGAGGAGTGAGGGGGCCGGGGGCGGCGCCGACGGCCCGGGGCCGCCCCCTCACGCGGGTGGGGCCACCAGGGCGTCCGGGCGCTGCGAGCGGCGCATCGCCTCCGCCACGAA
Source organism: Streptomyces sp. NPDC091416 (assembly GCF_044756845.1). Lineage (NCBI taxonomy): Bacteria > Bacillati > Actinomycetota > Actinomycetes > Kitasatosporales > Streptomycetaceae > Streptomyces > Streptomyces sp. NPDC091416. Next base: position 84,857 of record NZ_JBIVTU010000002.1, on the reverse strand, counting down.
GCCCGTGGCCTTCAGCTCCTCGACCACGTCCCGCAGGAAGGCCACCGCCTCCGGCGTCCGGCTCCGGGTCGTTCCCACCGCCTGCCGGATCTCCATGAACCGGTCCTCGATCAGCCGTACCCCGTCCGGATCGGCCGCGGCGAACTCCGTCATCGGCTGCCGGATGCCGGCCGCGGCCTCCAGGCCCTGCTCGCGGAAGACGTCGACGCCCTCCGCGCCGCGCACCACCGTCGCGTGCCGGAGGGTGCGGGTCAGGAACAGGTCGTACGCGGAGCCCTGCTTCACCCCGATCCGGACGCCCTCCCGGTCGACGTCCGCGACGGAGGCGAGGGGCGAGCCGGACGGTACGGCGTAGACGCCCTCGATCAGTACGTAGGGCGCGGTGAAGGCGACCTCGGCCTCCCGGGCCGGGTCGATCGCAAGGAAGCAGATATCGGCCCGGCCGGTGGCCATCGCCTCGTACGACTTGCGGGCCGCGTCGAAGCAGAGGAGTTCCACCGGGACGTCCAGACGCGCGCCGATCTCCCGAGCGAGGTCGACCGTGACCCCGGCCGGATCGGCGGGTGTGCCCTGGGCGAGGACCGGGTTCCCGAGGTTGACCGAGGCCCTCAGCACACCGGTCGGTGCCAGGTCCCCGGTGACGGCAGCAGTCGCGATCTTCATGGCGCGGAGTGTAGGACATCCGCCGCGCGGGACGGATGTCCTTTCCTCGCCGCCGCGACGGGCGGCGCTCAGCGGGTGCCGGTGGGCCGGGTGCCCGACAGCAGGTGCAGCCGCAGGGCGAGTTGCAGCTCCAGCGCCCGGTCCGGCTCGTTCCAGTCCCGGCCCAGCAGCACCTGGATCCGGTCCAGGCGCTGCACCACCGTGTTCACATGCACGTGCAGCTCGTCCTTGGCCCGGATCAGGCTGCCGCCCGCGGCGAAGTACGCGCCCAGCGTCCGCACCAGATGCGTGCCGCGCTGCGCGTCGTACTCCAGCAGCGGCCCCAGCGCCGCCGTCACGAAGCCGTCGACGTCCTGGGCGTTGCCCAGGACCACGCCCAGGAAGCCGAGTTCCTCCACGCACGCACCCTCGCCCGCACGCCCCAGCACCCGCATCGCCCGCAGGCACCGCGCCGCCTCGCCGTATGCCGCCGCCAGCTCCCGGGGACCCCGGGCCGGGCCGGCGGCGGCCACGGTGACCGGGGACTGGGCGAGCTGGCCCAGCTGGGCCGCCGCCGAACGGGCCGCGCGCCCCGCGTCCGCGCCGTCCTTCTCGATCAACAGCACGACCGCGCCCCCGTGTTCGGCGCTTACCCCGTGGATGTCCCCGCCGAACAGGTAGCGCAGGGCAGCCGGGGCCAGCCGCTCCCGCGCCCCGGTCTCCGCCACCAGCAGCAGATGCGGGCGGTCCAGGTCGATGCCCAGGCGGCGTCCGCGCTCGGCCAGCCCCGCCGGATCGCGGCCGGTGTCCGTCAGGAGGTCGGCGATCAGCTCGCCGCGGATCCGGTTCTCCGTCTCGGCCACCGTGCGCCGCAGCAGCAGGAGCAGCCCCGTGACCACCGCCGAGCGTTCGAACAGCCGGCGGTCGGAGTCGTCCAGGGCCCGCCCGCGGTGCAGCACGAGCCCGGCCAGCAGCTCCTGCCCGGCGAGCACCGCGCAGACCACCCGCCCGTCGCGGTACACGGCACGCGCCCCCGTACGGGACTCCTCTGCCGCCTCCGCCAGCCACCCGGCGTCCATGCTGTCGGCGGCGAAGCCGCTGCCGTCCGGGCGCACCGCGGCCAGCGGGCGGCCGCCCGGGTCGTGAATGGTCAGCGGGGAGTCGAGCAGTCCGGCGACGGCCGCCGCGACGTCCTTGACGTCCCTGCCGCGCAGGACCAGGTCCGTCAGCCGGTCGTGCGACTCCTCGGCCCGCCGCATGGCCGCCGAGTGCGCCCGTACGGAGGCGTTGGCCTCGGCCAGCTCCGCGTTCGCCTCCGCCAGCTCGGCCAGGGCCGCGGTGGTGTCGGCCAGAGCGCGGGCGGTGTCGATGGCGATGGCGGCGTGCGCGGCCAGCGAACAGAGCAGCGCCACCTCGTCGGGGCTGAAGACCCGGGGCGCCCGGTCGGCCGCGAAGAGGACGCCGATCACCTTTCCCGTACCGCCCCGGCTGGAGCCGAGCAGCAGCGGCACGCCCAGGATGGCGACCAGGCCCTCGTCCAGGACGCCGGCGTTGATGTTGCGGGTGTGGTGGAAGCGTTCGTCGGCCGGGTAGTCCGGTGTCGCGTACGGGCTCGCGGTCTGCGCCACCAGGCCGCCGAGCCCCTCGCCGAGCTCCAGGCGCAACCGCTGGAAGAGGACCGACACCGACCCGTCGGTCACCCGCATGTAGGTGTCGCCCGCCTCCTCGTCCGGCAGCGTCAGATAGGCCGTGTCCGTGCCCAGCAGCATCCTGGCCCGCCGCACGATCGCCTTCAGCACGTCGTCCAGATCACGGGAGGCCGCCAGGTCGCCCGCCGTGTCGAACAGCGCGGTCAGCTGGAGCTCGCGGCGCCGGTGCTGCCGCAGGGCGCCCCTGATCCGCAGCGCGGTGGCCGTGGCCCGCTCCACCTCGGCGAGCTCCTCGGCGGGCACACCGTCCCCCCGCGCCTGCGAGGAGACGGCCCCCAGCGCCTCGGCGGGCGCGTCGTCGGCCAGCAGGTCGAACAGGCGCCTGAGGTGGGGCGCGGCGGAGGGGAGCGGTTCAGGCATGGCGTCCAGCGTTCGTAGGAGGGCGGTCGGGTCAGTTGGCGGTCCAGCCGCCGTCCATGGAGAGCGAGGTGCCCGTGATGTGCCCGGTGCGGGGCCCGCACAGCCACAGGACCGCCTCGGCGACGTCCGCCGGCTCGATCAGCCGCTTGATCGCGCTGCGCTCCAGCATCACCCGCCGCACCACGTCCGCCTCCGAGATGCCGTGTGTCCGGGCCTGGTCGGCGATCTGGTTCTCGACCAGGGGAGTGCGTACGTAGCCGGGGCTGACGCAGTTGCTCGTCACCCCGTACTCCGCCGCTTCGAGCGCGACCACCTTGCTCAGCCCCTCCAACGCGTGCTTGGCCGTCACATAGGCCGACTTGTAGGGACTCGCGCGCAGTCCGTGCACCGAGGAGATGTTGACCACGCGCCCCCAGCCGCGTTCGTACATGCCCGGCAGGGTCCGGCGCAAGATGCGGAACGGGGTCTCCACCATCACGCGCTGGATCAGCGCGAACCGGTCCGGCGGGAACTCGTGGACGGGCGCGACGTGCTGGATGCCCGCGTTGTTGACCACCACGTCCGCATCGGCCGGCAGCGTGTCGACGACCGCCGGGTCGGACAGGTCCACCACCCAGGCCGTCCCGCCGATCTCCTCCGCCAGGCTCTTCGCCGCCTCCCCGGACCTGTCCACGACGTGTACGTGCGCACCCGCCGCCGCGAGCGCCTGCGCACAGGCCCGCCCGATGCCGCTCGCCGCGCCGGTGACCAGCGCGGTGCGCCCGGCCAGCAGCGGTTCTGCGGGTGCCTGCGGTGATCCGCCGGAGGAAGGGGCGGCGGGCTCGTGATCCGGTCTGCGGGAAGTCTCCATGGCCGTCACCGTAGGTACGCGGCGGCCCGTGTCACATGGCGCCGGTGCACACACCCTCCCGCCCCGGCATGGTGGCGGCGTACGTGGTGCCCCGTGGTGCGGGGACGCCGTGCCGCCCTGCCCCCGGACCGCGCAACGGCCCGGCCGCACACACCCGGTACGCGCCGGTGTCCGCCTGCCACATGGGCGCGGCCGCCCCCGGCTCGTAGGTTCCGGCAGCAACCACATCCCCCCGCACGTACCGACCAGGGAGGCACCCGTGCGCCCACCGATCCTGAGACGCCTGTTCCGCCGCGTCGCGTCCACGGCCGTCCTCGGCCTGCTCGCGGCGACCCTGAGCACCACCGCGGCCGCGACCCCGGCCGCAGCCGCGGCGGGCGGCCTCCAGCAGGTCACCGCCTTCGGCTCCAACCCCGGCAACCTGCAGATGTACGCCTACACACCCGCCGGACTCCCGGCCGGAGCGCCGCTGGTCGTCGCCCTGCACGGCTGCACGCAGACGGCCTCCGCGTACTACGCCAACTCCGGCTGGCCGGAGTTCGCCGACGCATGGGGCTTCTCCGTGGTCTTCCCGCAGACCACGTCCGCGAACAACGCGCTGTCCTGCTTCAACTGGTTCGACCCGGCCGATGACACCCGGGGCAGGGGCGAGGCCGCGTCCGTCGTGCAGATGGTCGAGTACGCGAAGCAGACCTACGGATCGGACGGCCGGAGGGTGTACGTCACCGGCCTCTCGGCGGGCGGCGGCATGACCGCGGACCTGCTGGCCGCCTATCCGGACGTGTTCGCGGGCGGCTCCGTGGCCTCGGGGCTGCCCGCCCAGTGCGCGACGAGCCAGGCGGCCGCGTCCGGCTGCCAGACGGGCCCGCAGAAGCTCAGCCCCGCCCAGTGGGGCGACAAGGTCCGGGCCGCCTACCCCGGTTACTCCGGCCCCTGGCCCCGCGTGGCGATCTGGCAGGGCACCTCGGACTACACGGTCTACCCGGCGAACGCCACGGCCCTGCGCGACCAGTGGACGGACGTCTGGGGCATCGGCCAGACCCCCTCGTCCACCGACACCCTGCCCGGGAACACCACCCGCAGTGTCTACGACGACGCCTCCGGGAACCCGGCCGTGGAGACGTACACCCTCTCCGGCATGGGCCACGGCCTGCCCGTCAGCCCCGGCTCGGGCGAGCGGAACTGCGGGACGACTGCCGCGTACTTCCTGAACACGATCTGCTCGACGTACTACACGGGCGTCTTCTGGGGCCTGGACGGCGGCACCCCCGGCGGTGGCGGCGGCCAGTTGCCCGCTCCCGCGGGCGTCACGGTCACCGGCACCACGGACACCACCGCCTCCCTGTCCTGGAAGGCGGTCGAGGGCGCCGCCTCGTACACCGTCCACCGCAACGGCACGAAGATCGCCTCGCCCACCGCCACCACGTACACGGACACCGGCCTCACCGCGGGGACCGCCTACCGCTACACCGTGACGGCGATCGACGCGGAGGGCGCGGCCGGTACCGCCTCGGCCCAGGTGACGGCGACCACCACCGGCGGCAGCGCACCGGCGCAGTGCTACACCGCCACCAACTACGCGCACGTGGCGGCGGGCAGGGCCCACACCACCGGCGGGTACGTGTACGCCAACGGCTCGGACCAGAACATGGGCCTGTACAACGTCTTCGTCACCCACACCCTGAAGGAGTCACCGGCCGGCCACTTCGTGATCGCGGACAGCGGCTGCGCGAGCTGACCGGAGGGCCGGCCCGGCAGCGCCTGCCGGGCCGGCCCTCGTCTCAGGCGCGTGCGTACGCCACCAGCCGGTCGGCGATCTCCCGCCCGCCCCGCTCGCCCGTCAGCACCGTGTAGTGGTTCACGTCCTTCACCTGCACCGGCTCCACCCGGGTCCCGCCCAGGTCCGCCGCCGCGAGCCGGCTCTCGTCGTAGAGCCCCTGCTCCTCGTCCATCAAGCCGCGCGCCGCCCACAGCAGGGTCGCCCCGACGGGCAGCTTCCGTACCGCCGTGAGTACCTCCTCGTCGAACAGGCCGACGCCGTCCGTGCGGATCGCCTCGATCCGGCAGGACGAGCGCAGGACGGGCTCCTCGCCCGTCAGGTCGCGCTGGATGTAGGCGTCCACCTCGTCCGACCACGCGCCCGCGAACGCCGGATGCGCCTGCCAGAACGCGCGGTAGGCGGCCCGGTCCGTGAAGGTCATCGAAAGCCGGTCCATCGCCGGGCCGATCACCGCCGTCAGCAGCTCGTCGGGCGTCAGGTGCGTCGGCGCGGGGAAGCCGATACCGCCGTCGACGAGGAGCAGCGGGCCGAAGCGGTCCGGGTGCCGCACCGCGGCCAGGGCCGCCACGAACGCCCCCATCGAGTGGCCGGCCAGCACCACCCGGTCCAGGCCCAGCGCCTCGGTCAGGGCGGCCACGTCGTCCGTGTGCGCGGCGATGCCGTACGGGCCCGGCAGGCCCGAACTCCCCGCCCTGCCCCGCAGATCCGGAGCGACCAGCGTGACGCGGCCGGCCAGCTGCCGGGCCACGGCGCCCCAGGAGAGCGCGTTGGCGGTGATGCCGTGCAGCGCCACCACGGTCGGCGCCTGCGGATCGGTGGCCGGCCAGCGCAGCGCCGCCAACGCGCCCCCGCTCACCGGTACGTTGATTTCCTCGTACGCGATCACTGGTCTCCGGTCTCCTTCCGGTACGCGACGGCCCTCAGCCTGGACGGCAGCCGGGCCAGGCCGCCAGGCAGCAGATGTACCACGGCCACGAACAGCACGCCCAGCAGGAACAGCGGCTGGGAGAGCGGGACGCGCAGGACCGCGGGCAGGTCGGCGACCGCGCCCGAACCGGCCAGATCGCCGAGCCGGTGGTCCGCCCAGGTGTAGAGGATCCCGCCGACCATCGGACCCCAGCGGGTGCCCGAACCGCCCAGCACCACCATCACCAGCAGCGACAGGGTGAAGTCGGACGTGGTGGTCTGGGGGGTGGAGCCGCCGGTCAGGAGCAGATGCACGATGCCGCCGAGCGCGGCGAGCGCGCCCGCGACGACGAAGGCGGTCAGCTTGAATCCGTACGGTCTCAGGCCCAGCACCTCCACCCGGCGCTCGTTCTCCCTGATGCCCTCCCAGACGCGCCCGGTGGGGGAGCGGACCGCCCAGGCGACGACGGACAGGGTCAGGACGAGGTAGGCCAGGGCGATCCAGTAGAGGTTCGCGGTGTGGTCGATGCCGACGAGCCAGGACGGCAGCAGACCGGCCGGGGCCGCCCGGCCCTCCTCGCCGCCGGTGACGCCGCCGGGGTTGCGGGACACCAGGATCGAGCCCGCCTGGGCGAAGGCCAGGGTCACCATGGAGAAGCCGATCCCGGTGACGCGCAGGCTCACCGACCCCAGGACCAGGGCCAGCGCGATCCCGAAGAGCAGACCGAGGACCGCGGCGAGCGCGAAGGGCAGACCCGCCTCCAGCAGGAACATGTTGGTGGCGTAACTGCCCGAGGCGAAGTACAGCGCATGGCCGAACGAGAGCAGTCCGGTGCGCCCGAGCAGCAGGTCGTAGCCCGTGGCCAGGGCGCCGAACAGCAGGCAGGTGGCGAGGAGTTGGAGGCTTCCCGCGCTGCCGAGCGGGCCGTCCAGCAGTCCCGGTACCGGCACGGCGCTGAACGGCGCGACGATCAGGACCAGCAGGACGGCGGCCGGCCACCAGCGCAGCAGCCGGGGTGCGCCGGCCGTCCGCACGGGGGCAGCCGGGTTCTCGGTGCGGTCGGGTGTCTTGATGGCGGTGCTCACGCGAGCCTCCCCGTCAGTCCGCGCGGGCGGATCAGCAGCAGCGCGGCGAGCAGGGCGACGACCGCCAGATCGCCGAGGCCCGCGGCGGTGTAGTAGTTGGCGAACTGCTGGACCAGGCCGATGACGACGGACGCCACGGCGGCGCCGGTCACCGAGCCCATCCCGCCGGTGACCACGACGACGAACGCGAAGATCAGCAGCGACGTGCCCTGGCGGGGGTCGACCGAACCGAAGTACAGCCCGCCGAGCGCCCCGCCGAGCGCGGCGGCCGCGCCGCCGATCGCGAAGACGAGCGTGAACGCCTTGCGGACGTCGATGCCGAGCGCGGTGACCATGGCCCGGTCCTCGACGCCCGCCCGTACGACCAGGCCGTGCCGGGTCCGGCCCAGGAAGAGCCGCAGCGCGACCAGGACCACGACGGCAGCGGCGATCAGGACGAGGCGGTTGACCGGGACCTGTGCGCCCAGCAGCGCGAAGGTGCCGGACAGGGACTCGGGCCCGGGGAAGGTCCGGGCGTCCGAGCCCCAGATGCCCGACAGCAGCGCCGGGACGGCGAGCCCCACCCCGACCGTGGCGAGCACCTGCTCGCGCGGCCGGGTGTAGAGCGGTCGGACGACGGCGAGTTCCAGGAGCACGGCGGCCGCGGTGCCCACCGCCGTACCGAACAGGACCGCGAGGACGAAACCGGCGCCGCCGGGACCCGCGCCGGGCAGGTTCCCGGACGCCGCCCACCAGGTGCCGTACGCGCCGATGGACAGCAGCGCCCCGTGGGCGAAGTTGAGGACGTCCATCAGGCCGAAGATCAGGGAGAGTCCGGACGCGATGAGGAAGTAGAGGGCTCCCAGACCGAGTCCGGTCATGGTGAGCAGGACGAGGGTGGACATCAGGAATCCGCCTCCGCGGTCCGGGGGGTCAGCGGTCCGTGGCCCACGCCGAGCAGCCTGCGGGCCGCCTCCGCGTCGCCGAGCAGTTCGGCCGCCGGGCCCCGGTGGGCGGTCCGGCCGTCGGCCAGCACCACGCAGTGGGCGGCGAGCCGGCGCACGACGGCGAGGTTCTGCTCCACGAGCAGCACCGGCACCGCCTCGGCGGCCCGCTCCAGCACCTGCGCGACCTCGGTGACCACCTTCGGCGCGAGGCCCTTGGTCGGTTCGTCCGCGATGATCAGCCGGTTGGCGTTGAGCAGGGTGCGGCCGATCGCGACCATCTGCTGCTGGCCGCCGGACAGTGTCCCGGCCAACTGCCGTGCCCGCTGCTTCAGTTCGGGGAAGAGTTCATGGACCAGCGGGTAGGCGGGCTCGCCCGCACCGCGCCGTTCCGCCAGCCGCAGGTTCTCCGCGACGGTCAGTCCGGCGAAGATGCCCCGGTCCTCGGGCGCGTAGCCGATCCCGCGCCGGACCAGCGCGTGCGTCGGCAGCGCCACGGTCTCCTCACCGTCGAGGCGGACACTCCCGCTGCGCGGGACGAGGCCGAGGATGCCCCGTACGGTCGTGGTCTTCCCGGCCCCGTTGCGGCCGAGCAGCGCGGTCACGCCGTGGCCGGCGACGTCCAGGCCGACGCCGTGCAGGATGTGGCGGCCGCCGATCAGGACGCGCAGGTCCGCCACGGCGAGCAGGGGTTGCTCCGTCTTCACAGCCCCTCCCCGAGGTAGGCCTGCTGCACGGTCGGATCGGCGGTCACGGCCTCGGGGGTGTCCAGGGCGAGGAGGCGGCCGTGGTGCATCACGGCGAGGCGGTCCGCGAGGCCCAGCAGGACGTCCATGTGGTGCTCGACCATGAGGACCGTGCGGCCCTCCTCCCGGTGCAGGGTGCGGATCAGTTCGGTCAGCGCCGGGACCTCCTCGGCGCTCACTCCGGCCATCGGCTCGTCGAGCAGCATCAGCCGGGGCTCGCCCACCAGCAGCACGGCGAGCTCCAGCTTCCGCTTCTCGCCGTGCGACAGTTCGGCGGCCGTGGCCCGGGCCCGGTGGCCGAGGCCGGTGCGCTCCAGGACTCCCGCGACGTCGGCGGTGAACGGGTCGGCGCGGCGCCAGAGGCGGTACGAGCCGCCCCGGGCGGCCTGCGCGGCCAGCCGGACGTGGTCGGCGACGCTCATCGCGGGCCAGAGGCTGGAGGTCTGGAACGTCCGGCCGATGCCGCGCCGGGCGCGGAGGTGCGCGGGCCGGTCCGTGATGTCCGCGCCGTCCAGCGCGATCGTGCCGGCGGTGGGCAGGGTCACTCCGCTGATCAGGTTGAACAGGGATGTCTTGCCTGCCCCGTTGGGGCCGATGAAGGCGAGGAACTCGCCCTCACGGACGCTCAGGGTGATGTCCTGGACGATGGTCGCGCCGCCGACGCTCCAGCCGACGGTGTCCAGCCGGAGCACGGGGTCCGCCAGGCCCGCCGGGCCGCCGTCCCGGCGCCCGGGGGTGTGGGGTGCGGTCACGGTTCAGCCCGCCGAGGGCTTCGCGGGCGGCGCCACGGCGTCCATCGCCTCGGTGTCCAGCAGTTCCGGCTTCAGGGCGGCGCCCTTGCCGGACAGCCGGGCCACGAACATCGGCTGGAGCAGGGCGTGGTCCTCGGCCCGGACCTGCTGCCTGCCCTTGGCCCCGTCGAAGGTCCAGCCCTCCAGGGCCTTCACCATCGCGTCCGGGTCGGTGGCGCTGCCCTCGGCGACGGCGTGCACGATCATCTGGGCGGCGGTGAAGCCGTCCGGGGTGAACAGGTCGGGCGTGCCGCCGGCCTTCGTGACCGCGTCGAGCATCGCCTTCTCCACGGCGTTGCCGCCGCCGGCACCCGGGAAGTAGTGCGCCAGGAACGACACCTTGGCCCCGGCCGCCCCGAAGACCGGGTACGAGGCGGTCCCGGCGAGCCCGGTGACGACCTTGCCCGCGCCCAGCACACCCTGCTGGTCCAGCGCGGTCCACAGCGCCGGGGCGGTCGAACCGGCCCAGGCGACGAAGACCAGGTCGGGCCCGCCCGCCTTGACCTGCCGGGCGAACGGTGTCAGGTCCGTCGCGCTGGGCGGCGCCAGCACGGAGCCGACCTTCGCACCCTTCGCGCCGAGCACCGCCTTCACGGCGGCCACGTTGGCCTGGCCGAACGTGGAGTCCTGCGCGAGGACCGTGACCTTCTTGTCCCGGGCGTCGCCGAGCATCGCGCCCGCCGTCAGGATGTCCTGGTAGGACTGGCGGCCCGAGCGGAAGGTGTAGTCGTTGATGCCGGTCACCGCGTCGGTGGCCGCCGGGCCGCTGACGTACAGCACCTTGTTCTGCGCGGCGAGCGGCGCCATCTGGAGGGCGACGCCGGAGTCGGTGGTGCCGGCCAGCACCTTGTAGCCCTTGCCGATCAGGTTCTTCGCGGCGGAGACGGCCTTGCCGGGGTCGCCCGCGTCATCCTGCTCGGTGACCTCGATGCGGTGGCCGGCGACCTTGCCGGTGCCCTGCGTCGCGTAGTCCAGGCCCGCCATGAAGCCGTCGCGGTACTGCTTGCCGTAGTCCGCGAGCAGTCCGGTCCGGGAGTAGACCAAACCGACCTTCACGGGCGCGTCGGCGGACTTCCCGGACCCGTCGGAGCCGGAGTCGCCCGCCGTTCCGGCGGCGGTGCAGCCGGTCAGCAGCAGACCGGCGGCGGCCAGGACGGCGACGGCACGGATGTCGGTGAGGGATCTGCGGGATCTGCTGGCTCGGCTGGTTCTGCGACGCATGGTGACCGGCTCCTCGGCGTGTTCCTGTGATGTCGCCGAACCGTATGAAGACCGTGCCGCCGTCGATATGGTGCAGGGAACCCCACCTGACCCGGGAGGCGTGTGGGCGCCGCACATGGGCAGGGTCCGGATCGAGTCAGGGAGCCGGGTCCGGTGCCGTCAGGTCGATCAGCCGGCAGACCGTCTCGATGTCTATCTTCACCTGCGCGATCGACGCCCGGCCGGACAGCCAGGTGATCAGCGCGGAGTGCCAGGTGTGCTCGATGACCCGGACGGCCGAGAGCTGTTCGGGCGTCGGGTGCTCCAGCCCCATCGCGTCCAGGATGATCGCCGTCGTGAGCCGCGAGACGGTGTCCACCTCGGGGCTCACACTGCGGTCGGCGAAGGTCAGCGCCCGCACCATCGCGTCCGCCAGATGCGGTTCGCGCTGCATCGCGCGGAAGGCCCGCATCAGGGTGTCGGCGACCCGCTCCGCAGCGTCGGCCCCGGCCGGGGGCCGTTTGCGGAGCGTGCCGTGCATGTGCTGGAGCTGGTCCTGCATGGTGGCGACCAGCAGATGGACCTTGGACGGGAAGTAGCGGTACAGGGTGCCCAGGGCCACCCCCGCGGCCTCCGCCACCTCGCGCATCTGGACGGCCTCGAACCCGCCCCTGCTGGCGAGCTGGGCGCTGGCGTGCAGGATGCGGCGGCGGCGGGCCTCCTGGCGTTCCGTCAGGGGCGGCGATGCCGGTCTGGCTTCCGCTGTCATGTGTCCCATCCCGAGGCTTCTGTCCGCGGCCGCGAGGCTGCGGCGGCCGGTCCGGCGGCGCACAGCATGCCAGGGTGTGTGCCGTGGCGCGAATCACCTGATCCGGCCGTTGCACCGTTGCTACCTGCCGGTAGATTCGTAGCCCATTGAACGATGCAGTCCGACGCCGCCCTCCATCTGCCGGTCGGTCTGTAACTTGTTCTAGATTAGCGCGAGCGGATACGCTCCGGCGGACACGCAGTGAGAAGGGGGCCGAGTGTGACCGCTGAGGCCATAGAGTCGGGCCCCCGTGCGGGCGTCGCTACGTCGGACACAGGCGCCGCCCCGGCTGACGACCGGCCCCTGCGCATCGCGCTCCTCACGTACAAGGGCAACCCCTACTGCGGCGGCCAGGGCGTCTACGTACGCCACCTCGCCCGGGAGCTCGCCCGCCTCGGCCACAGCGTCGAGGTGATCGGCGCCCAGCCCTACCCCGTGCTCGACGAGGGCGTCCCGCTCACCGAGCTGCCGAGCCTGGACCTCTACCGGCAGCCCGACCCGTTCCGCACCCCGAAGCGCGGCGAGTACCGGGACTGGATCGACGCCGCGGAGGTCGCCACCATGTGGACCGGCGGATTCCCCGAACCGCTCACCTTCAGCCTGCGTGCCCGACGCCATCTCGCGGCCCGGAGCGGCGAGTTCGACGTCATCCACGACAACCAGACGCTCGGCTACGGGCTCCTCGGCGACCTCGGCGCCCCGCTCGTCACCACGATCCACCACCCCATCACCGTCGACCGGCAGCTCGACCTGGACGCCGCCCCGACTCGCCGCCGCCGCGCCTCCGTACGCCGCTGGTACGCCTTCACCCGCATGCAGAAGCGGGTCGCGCGCAGGCTGCCGTCCGTGCTCACCGTCTCCGGCTCCTCCAAGCAGGAGATCGTCGACCACCTCGGTGTGGACCCGCGCCGCGTCCGCGTCGTGCACATCGGCGCCGACACCGACCTGTGGTCGCCCGACGCGTCCGTCGCCGAGGTCCCCGGCCGGATCGTCACCACCTCCAGCGCCGACGTACCGCTCAAGGGCCTCGTCCACCTCGTCGAGGCGCTGGCCAAGCTCCGTACCGACAACCCCGCCGCGCACCTGGTCGTCGTCGGCCGCCGCGCCGAGGACGGCCCGGTCGCCCAGGCCATCGAACGGCACGGGCTCGGGGACGCCGTCGAGTTCGTCAAGGGCATCAGCGACACCGAACTCGTGGACCTGGTGCGAGGCGCCCAGATCGCCTGCGTCCCCTCGCTGTACGAGGGGTTCTCGCTGCCCGCCGCCGAGGCCATGGCCACCGGCACCCCGCTCGTCGCCACCACCGGCGGCGCGATCCCCGAGGTTGCGGGCCCGGACGGCGAAACCTGTCTGGCGGTCCCGCCCGCCGATCCCGGCGCCCTGGCCGACGCGCTCGGCCGTCTGCTCGGCGACCCGGAGCTGCGCACCAGGCTCGGGGCGGCCGGGCGCGCACGGGTCCTCGCCCGGTTCACCTGGAAGCAGGCGGCCATCGGCACCGCCGCGCTCTACCGGGAGGCGATCGCGGCCCGTGCCGCCACCGGCCCCGGCGGCCGACGGTGACGGCGCTCCCCACCCGCATCCTTCCTCTCCGACTCCGACCCCTCGACCGCGAAAGCAGGCATTCGTGCTGACCGTGGACTTCACCCGCTTCCCGCTCGCCGCAGGCGACCGAGTGCTCGACCTGGGCTGCGGCGCCGGACGCCACGCCTTCGAGTGCTACCGGCGCGGCGCCCAGGTGGTGGCGCTCGACCAGAACGGCGAGGAGATCCGCGAGGTCGCGAAGTGGTTCGCGGCGATGAAGGAGGCCGGGGAGGCGCCCGAGGGTGCCACCGCCACCGCGATGGAGGGCGACGCGCTCAACCTGCCGTTCCCCGACGCGTCCTTCGACGTCGTGATCATCTCCGAGGTCATGGAGCACATCCCGGACGACAAGGGCGTGCTCGCCGAGATGGTCCGGGTCCTGAAGCCCGGCGGCCGGATCGCGATCACCGTCCCGCGCTACGGCCCCGAGAAGGTCTGCTGGACGCTCTCCGACGCGTACCACGAGGTCGAGGGCGGCCACATCCGCATCTACCGGGCGGATGAGCTGCTGGGCAAGATCCGCGGCGCCGGCCTCAAGCCCTACGGCAGCCATCACGCCCACGCCCTGCACTCGCCCTACTGGTGGCTGAAGTGCGCGTTCGGCGTCGACAACGACAAGGCGCTGCCGGTGCGGGCGTACCACAAGCTGCTCGTCTGGGACATCATGAAGAAGCCCATGGTCACCCGGGTCGCCGAGCAGCTGCTCAACCCGGTCGTCGGCAAGTCCTTCGTGGCCTACGCGACCAAGCCGCACCTGCCCGCCACCGTGACGGCCGAGGCCGGGGCGTGAGTCTTCCCGAGCAGACCGAACACCTCGTCCTGCCCGGAGTCCTCACCGCCGGGGAGGCCGCCGAGACCGTCGCCGCGATCCTCGCCGTGCAGTGCGACGACGGCGCGATCCCGTGGTTCCGCGGCCACCACCTCGACCCGTGGGACCACACCGAGGCCGCCATGGCCCTGGACGCGGCCGGCGAACACGCCGCCGCGGAGCGGGCGTACGAGTGGCTCGCCCGCAACCAGAACGAGGACGGCTCCTGGTACGCGGCCTACCACGACGGCGACCCGCAGCAGCCGACCGACCGGGGCCTGGAGACCAACTTCTGCGCCTACGTGGCCGTCGGCGTCTGGCACCACTACCTCGCCACCGGCGACGACGCGTTCGTCGACCGGATGTGGCCGACGGTCTTCGCCGCCGTCGAGTTCGTCCTGCGGCTCCAGCAGCCCGGCGGACAGATCGGCTGGAAGCAGGAGGCCGACGGCACCCGGCTGACGGACGCGCTGCTGACCGGCTCCTCCTCCATCCACCAGGCCCTGCGCTGTGCGCTGGCCCTCGCCGAGTGCCGAGAAGAGCCGCAGCCCGACTGGGAGTTGGCGACCGGGGCGCTGGGACACGCGATCCGCAGCCACCCGGAGCGCTTCCTCGACAAGAGCCACTACTCGATGGACTGGTACTACCCGGTCCTCGGCGGAGCCATCGGCGGGCCGGCGGCCCAGCAGCGGATCGACGAGGGCTGGGAGCGCTTCGTCGTCCCGGGCCTCGGTGTGCGCTGCGTGCTGCCCAACCCGTGGGTGACCGGCGGCGAGAGCTGCGAACTGGCCCTGGCCCTCTGGGTGATGGGCGAGTCCGACCGGGCCCTGGAGATCCTCCAGTCGATCCAGCACCTGCGGGCCGAGGGCGGCATGTACTGGACGGGGTACGTCTTCGAGGGCGACCGGGCGTTCTGGCCCGAGGAGCACACGGCGTGGACCGCCGGTTCGCTCCTGCTGGCGGTGGCCGCCCTCGGGGGGGACGAGGCGACCACCGCGGTCTTCAGCGGGGAGAGGCTGCCGAAGGGGCTTGAGCCCGACTGCTGCGACTGAGCCGGGCTGTCACGGCGCACTCAGTGCCGGATGCGGCCTGCGACCGCGTGCCCGACGAACAGGTACACCACGGCGGCCAGACCGTATCCGCAGACGACCCGGGCCCATGCCGCGTCGAAGGTGAACAGGTCGTACGACCAGCCTGCGAGCCATCGGGCGCTGTGCTGCACGAAGTCGACCAGGTCGTTGCCCCGGTTGGCGTCGAGCAGGTACATCAGGATCCACAGGCCGATGATGAAAGCCATGATGTCGGCCACCACGGCTATGACACGTGCTGCGGTACTGCTTCCGTTGCCTCGTCTGTAAGACATGGACTGCGGGTTGCCGCTTTCGGCCGTGCGAAACCCGGACGGCGGACTCCGGTGGCGGCAGGGGCCGGCCGCGGCCAGCCTTGCGGGGGAGTGCCGGGACCCGGCACCCACCGTGATGTCCCCGGTCAGGGAGGCCCGCCGTGCCCCGTTCCGTACCGCTCCGCAGACTGCTCGTGGCGCTGCTGCTGTCCTGCTCCGTGCTGACGGGCACCGCCGCGTGCGGGAGCGACGACGGCAGCAGCAGCAGCGCGAGCAGTACGGCGTCGCCCACCGGCACCTCGTCGGCCGAGGCGCAGAAGTACGCCAAGACGCGGTTCGTCGCCAACGCGGGGCTCGCGGCGGGCGCGACGTACCAGTGGATCGTCAAGCCGTACCGCGCCGGGAAGTTCAAGAAGGGCGCGGACGGGCGGACCTTCGCGCTCGTCAAGGCCGGGCTCGCGGGCGGCTTCGCCTACAACCGGCTCAAGGCCGCCACGGAGAACGCCAAGGGCGACCCGCTGCTGTCGAAGGCCGTAGCCCCGCTGACCGCGGGCATCGCGTCCCTCAAGGGCATGGCCACCAAGCTCCGCAAGGGCGAGATGGGCGACGGCGACATCGGTGCGTTCGAGAGCGTCATCAACAGCATCAAGGACGCCGGGAAGAGCGCGGGCGCCGAGGTCGAGGACAAGGTGCCGTCCGTCTCGCAGCTCGGTGGATAACCGCATGTGAGGAGGGTCGTGGCCCGATTAGAGTGCGGGCATGACTTCCCTCGCGACCTCCCTCGCGCATGAGCGCTACTGCGACGAAATCGTGCTCCTGACCGACACGTTGAGGTCGGCGATCAGCGGCGCCGATCTCGAGGCGACCGTCCCGACCTGCCCCGAGTGGACGCTGCGCGACCTCGCCGTCCACATCGGCGGCGCCCACCGCTGGGCCGCCGAGATCATCCGCACCCGGGCCACCGAAGAGGTCCCGGACGAACAGGTGCCCGCGTCCGCCCCCGACGGCGAGGACCCCGCCGTGCTCGACGCCTGGCTGGCGGCCGGGGCGGCCGGCGCAGCCGAGGCGCTGCGGGAGGCGGGGCCGGACACGGAGGTCTGGTCCTGGTACCGGGACCAGAACGCGGGCTTCTGGGCGCGTCGGATGGCGATGGAGACGGTCGTCCACCTGGCGGACGCGTCCCTGGCCGCGAAGGTCCCGTACACGATGGCGCCCGACCTGGCCGCCGACACGATCGACGAGTGGCTGGAGATCGTCGCCCACGCCCAGGCCGAGGGCGACCCGGAGGCCGCGGAGCTGCGCGGCGCTGGCCGCTCCCTCCACCTGCACGCCACCGATGTACCGGACGCCGAGTGGCTCATCGAGTTCGGCGAGGACGGCTTCACGTGGAGCCGCGCGCACGGGAAGGCGACCGTGGCGCTGCGGGGACCGCTCACCGACCTGATGCTGGTCTTCAACCGCCGCCTGGCCCCGGACAGCGACCGGGTCGAGCTGCTGGGCGACGCGGAACTGCTGGACTTCTGGCTGGCCCGGTCCTCCTTCGGCTGACCGTCGCCGCGGCACTTCCGGTGTGCGGACGGGGCGGGCCTGGGCCAAGCTGGACAGGATGCCCGCCCCGTTCTCCCCCAGGAGGTGCCGATGGACCCGGTCCGGGCGCTGGAGCGGATCGCCTTCCTGCTGGAGCGCGGCCGAGCCGAGACGTACCGCGTCCAGGCCTTCCGCACCGCTGCCCGCATCGTGGCCGCGATGGCCGACGGAGAGGCCGCGGAACGGGTCACGAACGGCTCCCTGGAACGGGTCAAGGGCATCGGCCCCCGAACCGCCCAGGTGATCGGCGAGGCCGTCGCCGGACAGACGCCCGCCTACCTGGAGCGCCTGGAGACCGAGACCGAGGAGAACGGCCCGCTCACCGAGGGCGGTGAACGCCTGCTCGCCCTGCTGCGCGGCGACTGCCATCTGCACTCCGACTGGTCGGACGGCGGCAGCCCGATCGAGGAGATGGGCCGTACGGCGGCGGAGCTCGGCCACGACTGGGCGGTCCTCACCGACCACTCGCCCCGGCTGACGGTCGCGAACGGGCTCTCGCCCGAGCGGCTGCGGGAACAGCTCGACGTGGTGGCCGAACTCAACGAGCGCTGGGCGCCGTTCCGGCTGCTGACGGGCATCGAGTGCGACATCCACCTCGACGGCTCACTCGACCAGGAGGAGGAACTCCTGGAACGCCTCGACGTCGTCGTGGTCTCCGTCCACTCCAAACTGCGGATGGACCCCGCCCCGATGACCCGCCGGCTCCTTGCCGCCGTCCGCCACCCCCGGGCGAACATCCTCGGCCACTGCACCGGCCGCCTGGTCACCGGCCGGGGCCGCCCCGAGTCGCGGTTCGACGCGGAGGAGGTCTTCGCCGCGTGCGCCGAGGCGGGCACGGCGGTGGAGATCAACAGCCGCCCCGAACGCCTCGACCCGCCCCGCCGCCTGCTGCGCCAGGCCGTGGCCGCGGGCACCCTGTTCGCCGTCGACACGGACGCGCACGCCCCCGGACAACTGGACTGGCAGGCCTACGGCTGCGCCCGCGCCGAGGAGTGCGAGGTCCCGCCGGAGCGCGTCGTCACCACGTGGACGGCGGACGAACTGCTGGGCTGGACGCGGGAGGGGCGGGTGCCGGGCAGGGCGGGGGCGGGGGCCTGAGCCGCCGGCCGCGTCTCGCGACGGCCGGCCCTGACCCGGTGCCGGGTGATACGGGGCACCCGGTCAGCGCGTGGCGCGGTAGACGCTGACCTCGCCCTGCCCTCTGTACGTCAGCCCCACGTAGGTGTTGAGCAGCAGGGGTGCGTACCCGGGATCGGTGGCCTTGTCGGCCCCGGTCGCCCCGTCCAGAACGATCGCCGCTCCCGTCCCGTCGTTGAAGGCCGCGTAGACCATGCCATGGAACGCGGACCGCAGGATCATCTCCGTCCGTCCCGAGTCGTCCGACGGTCCGCCCACGCGCCACAGCCGCTTGCCGGTCCGGTCGTACGCGGAGATCTCCGCGCCCTTGACGGTGCGGGCGGCGCAGAAGGTGGTCCTGAGCCGGTCGTCCACGCATTTCTCGATCGAGTGCAGGCGCTCGCCGAAGCCCTCGTAGTTCATGTCCTTGCCGGTCGTGGTCTCGACCACCGCCCGGCCGTCCGGGTCCGCCACCCAGACCCGGTCCGGCGCGAAGGCGCTGACGGTCCAGTCGGCGCCGACCTCCATCCCCGTCCAGAGGCCCCGGCCGCTCGCGCCGTCGACGGCCGAGAGCGTGAGGGCGTCCTCGGCGCCGCGCTTCTGACCGAGGACACGTGTGCCTTGGACCATCTGCGCCTTGAAGGACGTGTTGCGCCAGGTTTCCTTGCGGGTGATGAGGTCGATCCCGTACGTCACGGGGTACCGGTACTCGCCGTGGGACACGACGACGGCCGTACGGCCGACGATCCCGGCGACATAGGTGACCAGGTACCCGTCGTCCGACCTGGGCAGGTCCCACTTCGTCCGCCACGCCTCCTGGCCGCTCCCGGCGTCCATCGCGGCCACCTCGACGCCGACGCTGTCGGCGGCGCTGCCCGAACCCTCTGTGCTGGTGGGGAAGGCGGCGACCGCGTACCGCTTGCCGTCGACCGTGCCGAGGCCGGGAGCGTGCGGGACCGTCTTGTAGGTACCGTCGTACTCGGGCTCATGACGCCAGGAGGATGTCTCCGCCTCAAGCGTTCCGATCTCCTCGCCGCCGGCGAGATTCCAGGCGACGAGCTCACCGGGAGCGACGTAGTAGGCCTTCTGCCCGTCCAGGGCAACGGTCCCCAGTCCGGGTGCGTGGAGGCTGCCGTAATCCTCGAAGCGGGTGGGCGGGTCGTAGGCGGCGAGCGAGGCGGTCTCGGACTCCGCGGGGGCAGGGGCGGCGCCGGCGGTCTTCGAGGAGGGCTGCGCGGACGGAGGCCTGTCACCGCCGTCACCGCCGCCGCAGCCAACGAGCAGGGCTAGCAGAGCGGCGGCGCTGACGGCGCGTAAGGGTATGGCACGGTGCATCTGATTCCCCCAACTATCGCTCTGCTAGATGTAATTGATGGTACGTCGGTTATGCCGCATCCTTCTCCACGGGGGCGAGTGCCACGGGAGCGCCACAGCACTCGCCGTCCACCGCTGAATGCAGCACCATGCGCCCGGGACGGGCCCGGTGCCGCCGCTACCCGGGCACGGCAGCGGCAACGGCATCCGGTGGCAACGGCCTTCCCTCCGGTCTTCCGGCAGGCGGGCGGTCCGCCGCAGAGCGGTCCGGCGCGTTGCGAGGAGCGCCGCTCCACGGTTCGCGAGGCCGCCGATTCCCGGAGCGAAGCGCCGGGGCCGGCACGGAGTCGCTCCGCGCCGGCCCCGGCCCTCAGACCTCTCCTCGGAGGGGTGCTACGGCTGTCGCACGGCCACGGCCTGGATGATCTCCTGGCCGACGGTGCCGCCCTTGTCGTCCTTGGCACCCGCCTTCAGCGAGACCGAGGCCGCGTTGCGCGGGATGCTCAACGTGCCCTTCCACGAGGCGCCCGAACCCTTCAGCTTCACGGACTTCCAGGTCTTGCCGTCGTCGTACGACACCTGGAGGGTGCCGCCGCCGATGGTGCCGGTACCGGCCGCGCCCTTGACGTACTCGGCGGACAGACCGATCGGCAGGTTCCTGCCCGCACGCACCGTGCCGGCGAGGTCCGTGTCCACGTCGTAGTCGAGGTTGATCAGCGGCAGGAACGTGTACGCGCCGACCGGCGTGGCCGCCGACCTGAACGTCCACTCGCTGTGGGAGGTGGTGCCGATGCCCCACACCTTCGGGTCGAGCGCGGTGTCCGTGGCGACCTTGAACGGCAGCTCGGAGCCGTCGTTGACGCCGAACTGGGCGGCGCTGCCGACCTTGCGGCCCGCGCTCTCGCCGTCCACCCAGGCCTCGGTGTACTGCTTCATGCCGGCGGTGCTGCTGTACGGGTCTCCGAAGCCGGTGTGGTCGGGGCCGCCGTCACCCCAGCCGGGGATGTTGAACCGCAGGGTGTTGCCCTGTCGCTGCTGGCCCCAGCCGAGACCGGTGCCACCGTAGGGGTGCCAGACCGGCTTGAACCACTCGAGCTCGGTGTGCTTGCCCGCGCGGTAGGTCACGCGACCGCTGCGCTGCTCCAGGCTCTCGCCGAGGTTGACGGACTCGTGCCACTGCTGGCCGTCCTCGACGGACACGTAGTCGGTGCGGTGGCCCGGGAGCACGCGGTTCTCCTGGAATCCGCCCGCCGCGGTGAAGGAGGGATCGATCGAGTAGCGGTACTCGGAGCCCGCGGCCTTCTTGTTGCCGTAGAACGTGGTGTCGACGGTGGCGAGCTGCGAGGCGCGCGGCTCGAAGAGCAGGTTCCGGTCCGGGATCGCCTCCTTGTACCCCTTCGACAGGTCGTACACGTAGTCGAGTTCGGCGCCGGGGGTTCCGGTCGACTCGACGCGCTTGCCCTTGCGCTCCATGGTCAGCAGCCGGGCGTAGTCGGCGGCGTCGACACTCGTGATCTGGAGCGGACGTGCGGTGCCGTCCTCGTGGTAGAAGCTCACATTGAGACGGCCCGGGGCGTCGTCCGTGACGAACAGCGCCTTGGCGCCCGCGTCCTGGGCGGCCTGGGCGATCTGCGCCGGGGTGAGCGTGCCGTCGACGTGCACGAGGGCGGCCTTGCCCTTGACGTGCTTGCCCGCGTAGTCGGCGGGAGCGCCGGCACCGGCATTGACGAGATCCAGGCGACTGCGGCCCTCGATGAGGGTGGAGCCGGGCTGGTTCCACGTCTCCTCGACGCCCTTGGTGGCGACCTGCGGCTGTCCTTCGCGCCAGGTCGTGCGGAAGGCGTACGTGCCGTCCTTGACCTTCTCGGTCGGTGCGGCGAGCAGGCTGTCGTACTTGATGGGCATGAGGACCATGCCGAACATGTCGGTGCCGCCGGTGTTGCGGTCGTACTGGATCACCGTCTGGTGCGGCTCGGTGTCCTTGGCGACACGGGTGCCGACCTCGCGCAGCGTGCGGCCGTCGAGGGTGATCTCACGGTCGCCGTCGAGCGTGATGCCCGGACTGGCGAGGTAGCCGAGGCCGAGGGAGTCCTTGCCGTGGGTGCCGCGTACGTCGAGGAACGAGTTCAGGTAGTAGCTGCCCGGCTTCAGACGCAGTTCGACCGTGCCGGAGTCGTCGACGACGGCGGCCTCCGACTGGGAGTCCTTCACGAGCTGCTTGTAGGCCAGCCTGGCGGCGGTCGGCTTGCCGTCCCGGTCCTTGACGTGGACGGTGAGCGTGTAGCGCTCCTCCTCCTTCACCAGGCCGAACGCGGTGTGCGCGACGGTCGTACCGCCCGAGGTGGCCACGATCCGACCGGAGTTGGTGCCGACGGCACCCTTGGCTCCGTCGCCCGTCACGGTGGTGGAGGCGGTGCCGTGCGCGGGCACGGTCAGCCGGGAGGCGGCGAGCGTGGCGAGACCGGTGGTGCCGCCCTGCACGGCGAGGTCCAGCTCCACGGCGGTGTCCGAGGCGTTGGCGTACGTGAGCGTCCTGGTGACGGGCTCGTTGTTCTCGTACGGCCAGCCGTACATGCCGAGGTCGACGCTGCCCGTCGCGGTGACCTGCGCGGCGATCGCGTCGGGCACCGAGACGCGGCCCGCGCCGATCGCGTAGGCGGAGGCGTCGAGCTGCTTCGAGGACGACATGAGGGCGTCCTTGAGCTGCTGCCCCGTCCAGTCCGGGTGCTGCTGCGCCAGCAGCGCGGCCAGGCCCGCCACGTGCGGCGTCGCCATCGAGGTGCCGCTCATGGTGGTGTACGAGCCCGAGCCCTCCACCAGCGAGGAACGGGCCGCGAGGATGTCCACGCCGGGCGCCGAGACGTCCGGCTTGAGGGCGTTGTCGCCGAGGCGC
This sequence comes from Streptomyces sp. NPDC091416, assembly GCF_044756845.1. Taxonomy (NCBI): domain Bacteria; kingdom Bacillati; phylum Actinomycetota; class Actinomycetes; order Kitasatosporales; family Streptomycetaceae; genus Streptomyces; species Streptomyces sp. NPDC091416. The sequence goes on along the minus strand of NZ_JBIVTU010000002.1, from coordinate 62,415 downwards.
GGGCCCTGGCTGGAGAAGGCGGCGCGCCGGTCGTCCGAGTTCACCGCGCCGACCGTGAGGGCGGAGTCGGCGGCGCCGGGCGAGCCGATCGTGCCGGGGCTGTAGGCGTTGCCCGCCGCGATCACGAAGAGCGCGCCGGTCTCCTGGGAGAGGGTGTTGACGGCGACGGACATCGGGTCGGTGCCGTCGCCGCCGGAGTCGGAGCCGAGCGACATCGAGATGACCTTGGCCTTGATGTCCTTGGCGGCCCACTCCATGCCGGCGATGATCTCCGACTCCTCGCCGTAGCCCTCGTCGGAGAGGACCTTGCCGACGGCGAGCGTGGCGTCGGGGGCGACGCCCTTCTCCCTGCCGTCGGAGGCGGCGCCCGATCCGCCGACCGTGGAGGTGACGTGCGTACCGTGGCCTGCCCGGTCGGCGACCTCCTGGCCCGAGATGAACGACTTCGACTCGGTGACGCGCGAGGCGAGGTCGGGGTGTGTGGTGTCGTACCCCGTGTCGAGGACCGCGACCTTCACACCCTTGCCGGTGAGCCCGGCCTCCCACGCCTTCGGGGTACCGATCTGGGCGTTGGACTCCTCCATGTCGGCCTTGACGCGACCGTCGAGCCACACCTTGCCGATGCCGTCGGAGAAACCGGCCCCGGTGGTCAGGCCGTTCCAGAACGTACGGCCCTTGCCGGCGTCGAGCGCGGCGCCGCCGATGGAACCCAGCTTGCGGGTGCGCTCGGCGCCCCGGGGCGCGGCGGCCGCGGTGCGGGCGGCCTTGCCTCCGTAGGTGACGATCAGCGGGGTCGCGTCGGCGCTCGTGTCGGCGAGGCCCTGCTCCAGCAGGCCCGTGACGTCGAAGAGGCGCCGGTCGAGCTTGCCGGAGGCCAGGTAGGGGAGGACCTCGTCGGGTATGACGCTGATCCGTCCGTCGGTGACCTCGGTGCGGACGAGTCCTTCCACACCTCGGGGCCGCTTGACGTCGATGGTCTGCTGACCGCCGCCGATGTCCGTGACGGTCACCTTGTCGCCGGTCACCAGCGTCACCGTGTGGGCGGCGTGGGCGGCCTTGGTGTCCGGGGCGGGCGCGGCGCTCGGCGCGGTCGGCGCGGCGGACGCGCCGGCCATGGGCAGAAGCGCGAACGCCAGCCCAGCCGACAGCAGGGCCGCGCCGTGTCGCGCGGTACCTCTTGTCATCGTTGCTCTCTCCTCATTGATGCGTCAGATGCAGGGGTGGCACCCGAGCGCTGGGAAGAGTGTCGGGCGAGCGGATCGCGAGAACGCGGCCGCGGGGCTGGCGGATAACTGCCCTGGCGGGTTCCCGCCAGCGCCTCGGAACCCCCGAACCGGGCCGGTCCGCACAGCGCCGGAGGTCCCGATCACCTCCTGCGTCCCGGGGCCGCAACCCCCTCGACGCCGGGGTCACGTACGGCAGTTGTCCTCCTGCCGGGCTGGTGCGGATGGTGCTGGTGAGTCAGCATGGGCGTGCGCGGTACGGGGGTCGTGCGCGCAACGTGATGTGCGACTTGATGAGGGCCGATGACTGACGAGCAAGGCACCCCGACGCCGGTGTACGGGATCGACACGGGCACGCCGCATTCGGCGCGGGTGTGGAACTACTGGCTGGGCGGCAAGGACAACTACGAGGTGGACCGCCGGCTCGGGGCGACGATGGAAGAGCTGTACCCGCAGATCATCGACATAGCGCGGGCCTCCCGGGCGTTCCAGGCGCGAGCGGTGCGCTATCTGGCCGGTGAGGCGGGGATACGGCAGTTCCTGGATCTCGGCACCGGCCTGCCGACGGCGAACGCGACGCACGAGGTCGCCCAGGAGGTCGAGCCGGCGGCGCGCATCGTGTACGTGGACCACGACCCGATCGTCCTGGCGCACGCGCGCGCCCTGCTGACCAGCCGGCCCGAAGGGGCTACGGACTATGTGCACGCGGACCTGAGGGACGCCAGGACGGTGCTGCGCGAGGCCTCGCGGACGCTGGACCTCGACAAGCCGGTCGCCGTGATGGTGCTCTCGACGCTGGGCCACGTCGCGGATTCGGACGAGGCAGCGGCGCTGCTCCACAGCTACCTGGACGAACTGCCCGCGGGCAGTTATCTGATGCAGTGCGACACCATCGGGACGCCCGAGACCGAGGCCGGGTCCGAGGAGTACGCCAGTGGCGGCGCCATGCCGTACATCTCGCGGCCCAAGGAGATCATGGCGACCTTCGCGGACGGACTCGATCTGGTGGAGCCGGGCTTCGGCTCGATCAGCCTGTGGCGTCCCGAGGAGCCCGTCGTCGGTGAGCCGGTCGACCAGTGGGGATTCGTCGCCGCCAAGCGGTAGCGGTCGCGCCGGCTACTGGTTGAGTTCTGCGAGCACGCGCAGGGTGTGAGGGTCCGGTGCCGTCACCAGCAGGTCGGTGACCGGGCCCTTGCGCCACAACTCCAGCCGCTCCGCGATGCGTTCGCGCGGCCCGACCAGGGAGATCTCGTCGGCGAACGCGTCCGGCACGGCCAGCACCGCCTCCTGTTTGCGCCCGTCCAGGAACAGTTGCTGGATCCGCCGGGCCTCCTCCTCGAAGCCCATCCGCGCCATCAGGTCCGCGTGGAAGTTGCGGGCAGCGGCGCCCATGCCGCCGATGTAGAAGCCGAGCATCGCCTTCACCGGCAGCAGGCCCTCCGCGACGTCGTCGCAGACGTGCGCCCGGGCCATCGGCGCGATCATGAACCCCTCGGGCAGGCCGCTCAACGACGCCTCGTACACGTCGGTGCGCATCGGCGACCAGTACAGGGGCAGCCAGCCGTCCGCGATCCGGGTCGTCTGGGCGATGTTCTTCGGCCCCTCCGCGCCCAGCAGCACCGGAAGCCCGGCGCGCAGCGGATGCGTGATCGGCTTCAGCGGCTTGCCCAGTCCGGTGGCGTCGGGGCCGTTGTACGGATGGGAGTGGAACCGCCCGTCCAGGGCGACGGGTGCCTCGCGGCGCAGGACCTGGCGCACCACGTCGACGTACTCGCGGGTCGCGGTCAGCGGGCTGCGGGGGAAGGGCCGCCCGTACCAGCCCTCCACGACCTGGGGGCCGGACAGCCCGAGGCCGAGCATCATCCGGCCGCCGGAGAGGTGGTCCAGGGTCAGGGCGTGCATCGCGGTCGCGGTCGGGGTGCGGGCGGCCATCTGCGCGATGGCGGTGCCCAGCCGGATACGGGAGGTGTGGGCGGCGATCCAGGTCAGCGGGGTGAAGGCGTCCGACCCCCAGGCCTCCGCCGTCCAGACCGAGGCGTAACCCAGCTCCTCCGCCTCGCGGGCGAGGTCCAGATGGGCCGGGTTCGGGCCGCGGCCCCAGTATCCGAGAGCGAGTCCGAGCCGCATTCCGCCGCCTCCGCATGTTTCTGACGATGCATCAGATGTAGTCGGAGGGTACGACAGCGGCCCCCCGCCCGGAAGGGGCGGGGGGCCGCTGTCGTTGATGCGTGGTGCGTGCGCGCCTCGGCGTCAGCCGCGCTGGATGCCCGTGGTGTCCTGGAGCACACCGCGACGGCCGTCCTGCGTCTGGGCGATGAGGCCCGGACCGCGCTGCTCGACCGCGAGGTACCAGGTTCCCGGCGCCAGTTCGGCGATCGGGGACGGCGAACCGTCCTCGTCGTACAGCGGACGGGCCACCGGCACCGCGAACCAGAACGGGGTGAAGTCACCGGCGGGCGCCGCCTGCTGGGCGGGGGCCTGGGCCTGCTGCGGGTCGGGCTGACCGGGCTGCGGCTGACCGCCGTACGCCGGGGCCTGGCCCTGCGGCTGGCCACCGTACGGCTGCTGCTGGGCACCCGGGTAGCCGTAGCCCTGGCCGGGCTGGCCGGGCTGGCCACCGTACGGCGGCTGCACGGCCTGCGGCTTCGGGGCGCCCGCCAGCGGGGCCTTGAGGGCCGGGAGCAGCGGCGAGGCGACCGCGCCCGCGGCCAGCGCGAGCGAGGAGATCAGGCCGAGGATCAGTCCGGCGCCGGCGTCGATCTGGCCGAGGTCGATGATCGTCCAGAAGAGGCTCCATGCGGTGAACACCGTGGCGGCGACACCGAACTGGGCCAGGTCGAGACCGACGACCTTGCGCGGCTGCGGCTGCGAACGGGACAGCACGATCAGTGCCGCGCCGATCACGCCGACCATGTAGACACCGATCGCGTTGCCCAGGGAGTCCCAGGAGTTCGGTGCGTCGACGCTGGTGCTTCCGTAGTCGAAGTAGTCCAGGAAAGAGGCGATGAACAGCACGACCGCTGCTCCGATCACCACGCCATCGCCTCGAGTGAGGGAGCGGATATTCACGTGAAGGTCCTTAGTCGGTCGTCTCGTCGGGGCGGTCGTCGCCGCCACCGGTACGGCGGGTACGGCGCGAAGCTCGGGAGCGGCCCCCCATCGTACGGATGAATCTATCGTCTGCCCGGGCGGGTTGTGTTCCTGCCCGGTCCTTGGGCGGGCATCCTCCCGAATTCAGCGCAGAACCACCTCTTACTACCCGTTGGGGTAGCTGCTGATGCCGTCGGCCGCTACTCCATGAGGTAGCTGCTGATGCCGTCCGCGATGCCCTGGGCCGCCTTCTGGCGCCAGCCCGCGCTGGTGAGCAGGGCGGCGTCCTTCGGATCACGCATATTGCCGCATTCGATGAAGACTTTGGGCACGGTCGACAAATTAAGCCCGCCGAGATCCTTGCGGGTGTCCAGGCCGGTATTGCCGCCGATGTAATTGGAAGGCGCACTTCCGGTAGCGCGTACGAAGAGCCCGGCGATCCGGGTGCCCAGATCGCGCGAGGGACCCACGATCTTCGAGGTGTCCGCGCCACCGCCGCGCACGGATGCGGGGAGAATCACATGGAAGCCGCGGTTCCCCGCCGCCGAACCGTCCGCGTGGACGGAGACGACCGCGTCGGCCCCGGCCTTGTTGCCGATCCGGGCCCGCTCGTCGACACAGGGCCCGAACGCCCGGTCGTCGTCGTACGTCAGGACCACCTTCGCGCCCTGAGCCTGGAGCAGGGCCCGCAGCCGGTGCGAGACGTCGAGCGTGAACCGGGCTTCCGCGTAACCGGAGTTGGTGGACGTGCCGGTGGTGTCGCATTCCTTGTGCGTGGTGCCGATGTCCACCTGGCGGTTGATCTCGGCGGTGTGGAGGTGGTTGTTCGGATTGTGCCCCGGATCGATGACGACCGTCTTCCCGGACAGCGGCCCGGATGAGGCCGCCGGCGTGGACGGCGAGGGCGATGCGGGCTTCCTCGACGGGGCCGGGCTCGTCCGCGCCGGTGACGGCGTCGCCGGGGAGGCCGCGGCGGACGCGGTCGCCGAGGAGGGGACCGGGGCGCCGCCCTGCCCGGGCTGCGCCTGCGCGCCGCTCTCGCCGCCGCAGCCGGAGACGCCGATGCCCAGACACAGCACGGTCAGCGCCGCCGCGGCGGCCGGCCCGGGACGGCGGGGGGTGGGGGGAGCACTCTCGTCGTGACGCACCCGGCGATGCTATCCGGGAGCCCGCGCGGTGTCCGGGGCGCTCGGATTCCCGTTCCGGCGCGCTCGGTGGGCCTGCCGCGGTGTGCGGAGCGCCCGGATGCCCGCCGCGGCGCGCTCGGCGAGCCTGCCGGGCGGTCCGGAGCGCTCAGATTCCGGCCCCGGTCCGTCGCAGCACCCGGAGCGAGTCCGTGACGGAGATCTCGGTGAACGCCCCCGACGCCAGCGCCCGCAGATACACCCGGTACGGGGCCTGGCCACCGTGCGCCGGGTCCGGGAACACGTCGTGGATCACCAGCAGCCCGCCCTCGGCGACCTGCGGGGCCCAGCCCTCGTAGTCGCCGTTCGCGTGCTCGTCCGTGTGGCCGCCGTCGATGAAGACCAGGCCGAGCCGGCCGCCCCAGACGGCCGCGACCTGCGGGGAGCGCCCGACGAGCGCCACCACGTGGTCCTCCAGACCGGCCGCGTGCAGCGTCCGGCGGAACGTGGGCAGCGTGTCCATCCGGCCCACCTCGGGGTCCACCACCGTCGGGTCGTGGTACTCCCAGCCGGGCTGCTGCTCCTCGCTGCCCCGGTGGTGGTCGACGGTGAGCGCCGTCACGCCCGCCGCGCGCGCCGCGTCGGCGAGCAGGATGGTGGAGCGCCCGCAGTACGTGCCCACCTCCAGCAGCGGCAGACCGAGCGCGGCCGCCTCGGCGGCGGCGGCGTACAGCGCGAGTCCCTCGACCACCGGCATGAAGCCCTTGGCGGCCTGGAACGCGGCGAGAATCTCCGGCTTGGGCTCGGCGGCCACGGGTTCCTCCTGGTGGGACGGGTCGTTTCGACGGCGCCCCATCGTGCCGCACACCCCCGTCGACGTGGTCGGCGGGGGTGTGCGGTGAGGGACGACGGTTCAGCAGCTCTGCCAGAGCCGGGTCATGACGCGGACCCCGAAGCGCAGGCCCTCCAGCGGGACGCGCTCGTCCACGCCGTGGAAGAGCCGGCCGTAGTCCAGGTCGTGCGGCAGCTTCAGGCCCTTGAAGCCGAAGCAGCGGATGCCCAGGTGCGTGAAGGCCTTGGCGTCCGTGCCGCCGGGGTTGCAGTACGGCACCGGGTGGCCGTCCGGGTCCTCGGCGCGTACCGCGTCGCACATGGCGTCGACGAGCGGGCCGTCGAACGTGGTCTCCATCGCGATGTCGTGGTTGACCCACTCCCGGCTGACCGAGGGCAGCAGCAGCCTGTCGATCGTGTCGATCAGCTCCTGCTCGTGGCCGGGCAGGAAGCGGCCGTCGACGCGGGCGGTCGCCTTCCCCGGGATCACGTTGGTCTGGTAGCCGGCGTTGAACATGGTGGGGTTCGCCGAGTTGCGGAGGACCACCTGCATGAAGTCGGAGACCGGGCCGAGCTTCGCGAGGCTGCCCTCGATGTCGTTCTCGTCGAACTCCACGCCGTAGAGGCGGGCGGCCTCCTCCAGCAGCGCGCGGACCGGCTCGATCAGCCGGATCGGGAAGGTCTCGCGGCCGATCCGGGTCAGCGACTCGGCGAGGTCGGTGACCGCGTTCTCGTCGTTGGGGGACGAGCCGTGGCCCGCCCGGCCGGTCGCGGTGAGCTCCATCCAGGCCATGCCGCGCTGGGCGTTCTCGATCGGGTAGAGGCGACGGGTGTCGTCGAGGGCGAAGGAGAACCCGCCGCCCTCCCCGATCGCCTCGGTGACCCCGGCGAACAGGTCCGGGCGGTGCTCGACCAGCCAGTGGGCGCCGAACTTGCCGCCCGCCTCCTCGTCGGCGAGGAAGGCCAGGACGAGGTCCCGGGAGGGCTGCGTGCCGGTGCGGGCGAAGTGGCGGGCGGTGGCCAGCATGACGGCCACCGTGTCCTTCATGTCGATCGCGCCGCGGCCCCAGAGGTAGCCGTCCCGGATCTCGCCGGAGAACGGCGGAACCTGCCACTCGGAGGCGTCCGCCGGGACCACGTCCAGATGGCCGTGGACCATGAGGGCGCCGCGCTCCGGATCGCGGCCCGCGATCCGGGCGATGACGCTGGCGCGGCCCGGCGCCGACTCGATGAGCTCCGAGGCGATGCCGGCCTCGGCGAGGCGGCCCACCACCCACTCGGCGCTCGCGCGCTCGTTGCTCGTGGGGTTGGAGGTGTCGAAGCGGATCAGCTCGGCGCAGAGGTCGATGACTTCCGCCTGGGCCTCGTCGGAGGCGGGGACCAGGGGTGCGGCGGGGCCGGGGACGGTGCTCATGCTGCTCCCACGGAGGTGGTGGTGCGGGCGGCGGGGGCGGCGGCGGCCTCGCCGTCCTCGTCGTCCAGGGTGGAGGTGCCGTACGGCTTCACCCAGCCCAGCAGGCCGAGGACGCTGTACAGGACGAACGCGGTGGCCAGCGAGTTCAGGGCCGGGATGCCGCCGTCGTAGAACTTGCCGACGCAGAAGGCCACGATCCAGATGACGATCGACATCGGGACCCAGGTCGGCGAGGTCTTCGGCAGGGTCTCGGACTCGCGGGTGTCGTCCAGCGGCTTGCGCATCTTCTTCACGACCCAGTACTCGGCCACGATGATGCCGCCGATCGGCGGGATCGCGACGCCGAGGATCGTGAGGAACTCGGTGAAGTGGGTCATGATCCCGACCGCGGACAGGAGCGTGCCCGCGATGCCGAGGACGATCGTGACGGCGCCGCGGTGGACGCGCTTGCCGAAGACGACCTGGAAGAAGTTGACGACGCCGAGCGAGGAGCCGTACAGGTTCCAGTCGTTGATCTTGGCGGTGGACATCAGGACCACGATCACGCCGAAGGCACCGGAGGTGGAGAGCACGATGTGCGAGACCTCGTTGCTCTTGACCAGGTGGCCGAGCAGCACACCGGTCAGGCCGACGATGTACTCGGACAGGATCATCGACGAGGCGCTCTGCAGGAAGACGTGCGAGCCCCGCTTGTTGTAGCGGGTCATCTCCGGGGAGACGATCGCGCCCGTCATGTAGCCACCCGCGATGGCGGTGGCGGCGACGGCCAGCGGAATCGTTTCGCCCGGCGGCGGCGAGTGGATCAGGTCGCTGAACGAGTGGTCGTTGAGCGTGGTGACGACGGACCAGGCGACCATCGCGAAGAAGAGCGGGGTGACGACCTTCGCGAAGTTCGCCATGTACTTGAAGCCGAAGATCACCAGGGCGGTGATGGCGATCCCGGCGAACACGCACCACATCCAGGACGGCCCGCCGACCAGCGCCGAGACGCTGTTGCCGAAGATCGTGTTCTGGACGCCGAACCAGCCGACGAGGCTGACCGCGATCACGAAGCTGACCAGTGCGGAGCCGTTGCGGCCGAAGCCCACCCAGCGGGTCAGCATCGGGGTCGCGAGACCCTCGCGCATGCCGGCCAGGCCGATCGCGAAGATCACGATCTCCAGGATCACCGCACCGAGCGTGAAGGCGAGGAAGGCGTCGCCGAAGGTCATGCCGACGCCGATGGTGGCGCCCAGCGTGAACTGCGAGATCGAACCGGACTGGGCCAGCCACTGGAGCAGCATGGACCAGAAGCCGAACCGCTTGTCGCGCGGGACGCGCGAGAGCGAGTAGTCGTCGCTGCCGATGGCCTTGGTCTCGTGGACCACGGCGTCGGCCTGCGGGGCGGCTGCCATCAGGACTCCTGGGGGGTGCGGCCGAAGGTCTGCAGGTGAGCCAGCGACCCGTAGCGGTTGACGAGGTTGTCGAACTCCACCGCGTCGTGGAAGTCCAGGTGGCCGCCGCCGTAGGCCTTGGCGACCTCCACGGCGTAGCGGGCGGCGGACGCGATGTCGCTCTCGTGACTCGCGCCGGTACCGCAGCCCGGCACCGCGGCGGCCGACGTGATGGCCAGGCCGATGACGGGAGCGGCCGTCGCGGTGGCGGGCTGGAGGATCGAATTGATGTGGTGTGCCCCATTACCGTACGGGGTGATGTCCTGAGTGGTCACGGGGTACGTGACCAACGGCTCACCGGTCACCACGGCCAGCAGCTCGCCCAGCTGCTCGCTGACGCGGAGCACCCAGCCCTCTTTGACGGTGGGCGACAGGGCGAGGCCCTTGTGGTTGATGATCCGGTTGCCCTTGGTGGTGTCGATGGAGAGCACGGCCTCCATCTCATCGGTCACCTCGTGCCGGTTCATGGTGGCGATGTCCACGGGCGAGCCCATGAACGGTACCGGGTCGTGCGGCTCGGTCGGCGCGTCCGGGCAGATGTGGGTGGCGACGATCACATCGCCGGGCAGCACATCGCCGCGGCGGCGCATGTCGAGCAGCTTGGCGGCGGTGGCGACGGCCGAGACCGCACCGTCGGCGTCGGAGACCAGGCCGGTCACCTCGGGCCGGGCACCGATGCCGCCGAGCCGGCCGACGACGCCCAGGGTGCGGGCGTCGCCTCCGGCCGTACGTCCCCGGGAGCCGGGGATGCGGACCATCACGAAGTCCGTCGAGCCCCGCTCACCGGCGACCGTGGTGACCTCCGCGGACGAGCCCTCGGCCCCAGCCACGGAGTCGAGGTACTCGACGACCGTCTTGCCACTGGCCTGGGGATCGTCGAGGAGGTCGACGATGTCCAGTACGTACTTCAACATGGGGGGCCTTTCTCGCGCATCCATCACACCCGTCCGGCGCCCGGCAGGGTGTGGGACGCCGGACGGGGTGCTGAGAGCAGATTCGGGATCGGATAGCGTTGAGCGCAACCATTTCCCGTTATTTGCAACTCAGGTCTGAATGGTGAGATCACATGGCGGACTTCGATCTGGACCGGCGCACCCCCGCCGGGGCTCTGCAAACCGTCGACCGGGCGCTCCTCGTGCTGCTCGCGTTCGAGCGCACCCGGCCCGACTGGGGCGTCACCGAGGTCGCCGAGGAGTTCGGCTGGGACACCTCGGTGGCCCAGCGGCTGCTCGCCACCCTCGCGGGGCGCGGCTTCCTGGTCTCCGACCCGGCCACCCGCCGCTACCGCATCGGCCCGGCCGTGCTGCGCCTGGGCAGGCTCTGGGAGCGTTCCGGATCACTGGAGCTGCTGGCCGGGCCGGTCCTGGAGGAGCTGCGCCGGGTCACCGGCGACACCGTGCTGTTCTGCCTGCCGGACAGTTTCCACATGCGGTGCGTGGCCGCCGAGGAGGGCGAGGCCGGACCGCTGCGCTACTACCCGCTGGTCGGTGAGCTCTACCCGGCGCACGCCGGGGCCACATCCAAGTCGTTCTACGCCTACCTGCCGGACGAGCAGCGCCACCGGCTCTTCCGGGGACGCCCGATGGCCCGGTTCACCGACCGGACCGTCACCGATCCGGACCTGCTGGAGGAGGAGCTCCTGAAGGTCCGCGCCCAGGGGTACGCCTGGACGGTCGGCGAGTACGACGCCGGCATCGCGACCGTGGCCGTACCGGTCTTCCTCGGCCGTGAACCGTACGGAAGCCTCAGTCTGGGCGGCGCGAAGGAGCGGTTCGAAGGGGCGCCGGAGAACCGTCTCGACGCGCTGCGGCAGGCGGCCGACCTGCTGGAGAAGCGCCTGACCCACCCACCGCAGCGCCCGAAGCCCAGGGCCCGCCGGACCCGTTCCGCCTGATCCGGGATCAGGCCGCCGCCCTCACGCTGTCCGGCGACGGCCGGCCCGGTCGCGCCGGCACGACCCGATCCGAAGAGACCGAACCACAAGAGGAACCCCGTGAATCTGCTCCTGCTCTCCAACTCCACCCAGCACGGCCGCGGTTACCTGGAACACGCCCTCGACACGGTCGCCGCCTTCCTGCCCTCCGGCGCCCGGCTGGCCTTCGTTCCCTACGCGCTGGCCGACTACACCACGTACACCGCACGCGTCCGGGACGCCCTGGAGCCGGCCGGTATCAGCGTGCGCGGCGTCCACGAGAACGCCGACCCCGTCGCCGAACTCGCCGCGTCCGACGCCGTGTTCATCGGCGGCGGCAACTCCTTCCGGCTGCTGAGCGCGCTCTACCGGACCGGTCTGCGGGACGCCGTCATCGAGGCGGTGCGCGAAGGACTCCCGTACATGGGGGCCAGTGCGGGGACGAACATGGCGGCGCCCACCCTCCGCACGACCAACGACATGCCCATCGTGCAGCCGCCGTCCTTCGAGACGCTGGGCCTGGTCCCGTTCCAGATCAACCCGCACTACCTGGACCCGGACCCGGCCAGCACCCACAAGGGCGAGACCCGTGAGGAGCGGCTCACCGAGTTCCTGGAGGAGAACGACGTCCCCGTGCTCGGCCTCCGCGAGGGCTCATGGCTGCGGGTCGACGGGCGGCAGGCCCGGGTCCAGGGCGCCCGTCCCGCCCGGCTGTTCACCCGCGGCGCGCAGCCGCAGGAGCTCCCGGCGGGGACGGACGTCTCTCATCTGCTCACGACCGCGCCGCGGTTCGACGCTCCGGTGCGCTGAGCGTCAGCACCAGATCGGTCTCGGTCCGGGGCCCGTCCGCCGAGTACGACGCGGGGCGGGCCCGCGGCGCGTATCCGGTGGCCGAACCGGCCAGGACGAAGCTGCCGGTGCCGGGGGCGGCGAGCGCGTAGCGGCCCTGCGCGTCCGTGGTGGTCAGCCCGGCCTGCCGGCCGTGCCGGTCGATCAGGGTGACGTTGGCCCCGGCCACCGGAGTCCCGTCCGCCTCCCGTACCCGGCCGCGGAAGCCGTCGGGGCCCGGGTGCGGCACGGCGGGCAGCGGCTCACCGGCCTCGCGCGCGGCGTCATCGGCCGCGCTGCTCGCCAGCAGCACCGGCGCGGAGATCTTGCGCGGTGACGGCAGGAACGCCGCCAGGACGAGACCGACCAGCACCGCTCCCGTAGCGATCATGAACGAGGTCCGGAACCCCTCCATGCTGGGCACCGAGACCGGTCCCATCCGCACCGAGGTGTTCGCCAGCACCATGCCGATCACCGCGCTCGACACCGAGGTGCCGATCGAGCGCATCAGGGTGTTCAGACCGTTGGCCGCGCCCGTCTCCGAGGCGTCGACCGCCCCGATGATCAGCGCGGGCAGCGAGGAGTACGCGAGTCCGATGCCGGCCCCGAGCAGGACCGCGATCACGATGGTCTGCCAGGCGGCGCTCATCAGGCCGAGCCCGGCCCCGTAGCCGACCGCGATGACCAGCATGCCGAGCATCAGCGTCGTCCTGGGGCCGTACCGGGCCGAGAGTCGGGCGTACAGCGGGGCGACGAACATCATCGTCAGGCCGAGCGGGGCGACGCACAGGCCGGCGACGACCATGGACTGGCCGAGGCCGTATCCGGTGGACGTGGGCAGCTGGAGCAGCTGCGGCAGGACCAGTGAGACGGCGTAGAACGCGACCCCGACCATGATCGAGGCGAGGTTGGTGAGCAGTACCTCGCGGCGGGCGGTGGTCCGCAGATCGACCAGCGGCGCCTCGCTCCGCAGCTCGAAGACGCCCCAGCCCACGAGGACCACCAGGGCGGCGGCGATCAGGCCGAGCGTGGTGCCCGAGGTCCAGCCCCAGTCGCTGCCCTTCGTGATCGGCAGCAGCAGGAGGACCAGGCCGAGCGAGAGGCCGAGCGCGCCGGTGACGTCGAACCGTCCGGGGGCGCGCAGCGAGGTCTCCGGCACCGCCAGCACGGTCAGGCCCATGGCGAGCACGCCGAGACCGGCCGAGCCGAAGAAGAGGGTGTGCCAGTCGGCGTGCTGGGCGACCAGCGCGGCGGCGGGCAGTGCGAGACCGCCGCCCACCCCGATCGAGGAGCTCATCAGGGCCATCGCCGAGCCGAGCTTCTCGCGCGGCAGCTCGTCCCGCATGATGCCGATGCCCAGCGGGATGGCGCCCATGGCGAAGCCCTGGAGCGCACGTCCCACGATCATGATCACGAGGTCGTCGGTGAACGCGCATATCAGCGAGCCGACCACCATCACGGCGAGGCTGGCCAGCAGCATCCTCCGCTTGCCGTTGAGGTCTCCGAGCCGCCCCATGATCGGGGTGGCGACGGCCCCGGCGAGCAGGGTCGCCGTCATCACCCAGGTCGCGTTGGACGGGTCGGTGTCGAGAAGGGCGGGCAGGTCCTTGATGACGGGGACGAGCAGGGTCTGCATCACTGCGACGGTGATGCCCGCGAAGGCGAGTACGGGGACGATCCCGCGCCCCGCCTTCGGTGTCCGTGGATCAGGAAGCTCCGCGGCGGGCTTCTCGTGCGTCGTCTGTGGCATGCGTGCGGCCTCCGGGCGGCAGGAGAGGGAGGGGCGGGGTCGGCGGGTGCGGTCACTGCGGCGGACAGCGCTGACCGCCAAGTACGTGCAGGGTGAAACCTTCCGGACGTCCGAGGTATTCCGGTGAATAGGGCAAGAACAGGTCAAGACGGTCCGCCCGGTTCCAACTGGCCGTCGATCTGACCTTCCGTCAGATTGGAACGTGTTCTACTCTTGCGCCGTTCCAGTGGCTGCGACCGGCGAGGATCCGCATGGGCATCGGAATCACCGAAGAACACAGGGAGCTCGCACGGGCCGTGCGGGGATGGCTGGCACGCGCCGTACCGCCCGGGGAGATCCGCAAGCTCCTGGACGCGGAAGCAGCCCCCGGCGAACGCCCCGCGTACTGGGACGGCCTCACGGAGCAGGGGCTGCCCGGCATCCATCTGCCCGAGGCGTACGGGGGCGGGGGCGGCGACCTCCTGGACCTGGCGGTCGTCCTCGAAGAGGCGGGCCGCGCCGCACTGCCGGGCCCGTACCTGGCGAGCGCCCTCGCCTCGGCCGTCCTGCACGAGGTGGTCCTGCGCGAGGCCGGCGCGCGCGACCCCGAGGTGCACGAGCCCGCCCTGCCCCCGCCGGGCGCCGGCGGCCTCGTACGAGACCTGGCGGCCGGTACCCGCATCGGGGCCGTCGCGCTCGGCCCCGGCACGCTCACCGCCGTCGAGCGCGAGGACGGCCACCTCCTGGACGGCGAGCTCCCGCCGGTGCTCTCCGGCGCCGAGGCCGACCTGCTCCTGCTCCCGGCCGCCACGGCCACCGGCCCCCGCTGGTTCGCCGTGGACGCCGACGCCGAGGGACTCACCGTGCGCCCGCACCGCAGCGCCGACCCCACCCGGCCCACCGCCGCGGTCCGCGCCGACGGCGTCCTGGTTCCCTCCGCGCGTGTCCTGAGCACCGATTCCGGGCTCGTCCGCGACCTCGCCGCCGTCCTCCTCGCCGCCGAGGCCTGCGGCACCGCCGCCCGCTCCCTGGACACGGCCACCGAGCACGCCAAGGTCCGCGAACAGTTCGGCCGCCCCATCGGGCAGTTCCAGGGCGTCAAGCATCTGTGCGCCGACATGCTCGTGCGCGTCGAACAGGCCCGCGCCCTGGTCTGGGACGCCGCCCGCGCGGCCGGTGAACCGGAGGAGACCCGCGGCCTGGTCGCCGCGCTCGCCGCCGCGACCGCCCTGGATGCCGCGTACGGCTGCGCCAAGGACGCCGTACAGATCCTCGGCGGCATCGGCTTCACCTGGGAGCACGACGCCCATCTGTATCTGCGCCGCGCCCTGGTCGCGCGGCAGCTGCTGGGCGCCGGGGACGACCACCGTCAGCGAGCCGTCCGCCTGGCCACCGGCGGGGCACGCCGCGAACTCGCCCTGGAACTCCCGCCGCAGGCGGCCGCGCACCGCTCGGCGGCCCACGACGCCGTCGCCGCCGCCCGCGGCCTCGACCCGCGAGCGGCCCGCCGCGCCCTCGCCCCCACCGGCTACGCGGCCCCGCATCTGCCCGCACCCCACGGGCTGGGCGCCGGCCCCGTACAACAGCTGGCCATCCAACAGGAGTTGCGGGACCAGGGCGTGGATCTGAGCGGCCTGGGCATCGCCACCTGGGTGGTGCCCTCCCTCATCGCGCACGGGACGCCCGAACAGCAGGACCGCTACCTCCTGCCCACCCTGAGCGGCGACCTCCTGTGGTGCCAGCTGTTCTCCGAACCCGGCGCAGGATCCGACCTCGCCTCGCTGCGGACCCGGGCCGAACGGACCCCCGAGGGCTGGCGGATCAACGGCCAGAAGGTGTGGACGAGCGCCGCCCAGTGGGCCGACCACGGGATCCTGCTCGCCAGGACCGACCCGGACGCCCCCAAGCACCAGGGGCTCGGCTACTTCCTCGTGGACATGAAGAACACCGAGGGCATCGACATCCGCCCGCTGAAGGAGATCACCGGCGACTCCCTCTTCAACGAGGTGTACTTCGACGACGTCCTGCTGCCCGAGGACGCACTCGTCGGCGAGCCGGGAGGCGGCTGGCAGGTCGCCCGCAACACCCTGGGCAACGAACGCGTCCACATGGCCGACCAGGTGGCCTTCGACACCGGCCTGGAAGCCCTGATCGGCCGCGCCGAAGGACTCGACGGCGCCTGCCGGGCCCGGATCGGGGCGCTGGCCGCCGAGGCGCACGCGCTGGCCTGCATCACGCTGCGCACCACGCTCCAGCAGGTCTCCGGACTGGAGCCCGGCGCGGGAGCCTCCGTGCGCAAGCTCGTCCAGACCGTCCACCAGCAGAAGGTCGCCGAACTCGCCCTCGAACTCCTCGGGCCGGACGGGGCGGTGTGCGAAGGACCGGGTGAGCGGGCGGTGCACGGCTTCCTGATGTCCCGCTGCCTCACCATCGCGGGCGGCACCACACAGGTTCAGCTGAACGTCGTCGCCGAGCGCATCCTCGGCCTCCCGAGGGACTGAGAGGAAACGATCATGAAGGCCTACATCGTCGGCGTCGGCATGACGAAGTTCGAGAAGCCCGAGACCCGGGACTGGCAGTACTGGGACATGGTCAAGGAAGCCGGGACCGCGGCGCTCGCCGATGGATCGGTCACGTACGAGGGCATCGAGCAGGCAGTCGTCGGCTACTGCTTCCAGGCCTCCACCGCCGGGCAGCGCGCCGTCTACGAACTCGGCCTGACCGGCATCCCCGTCTACAACGTCAACAACAACTGCGCCACCGGCTCCACCGCCCTGATGGCGGCCCGCCAGTTCGTCGAGGGCGGCGGCAGCGACTGCGTCCTGGCACTCGGCTTCGAGAAGATGGCGCGCGGATCGCTCGGCGGCGGCGGAGCCGACGGTGGCGCGGGCGACTTCAAGACATCCCCGGTCGCCCGGCACTACGGCATCATGGCCGCCGCCCACGGCTTCGAGATGACCCCGCCCACCGCGCAGATCTTCGGCAACGCCGCCCGGGAGCACATGGAGCGGTACGGCACCACAGAAGCTCAGCTCGCCGCGGTCGCCGCCAAGAACCACCGCCACTCGGCGGGCAACCCGTACGCCCAGTTCCAGGACCCGTACTCGGTCGACGAGGTCCTTGCCGCCAAGCCCATCCACCGCCCCCTCACCCGGCTCCAGTGCTCCCCGACCTCCGACGGAGCCGCGGCGGCCGTCGTCGTCTCCGAGCGCTTCGTCGAGCGGCACGGCCTCGGCGACCGGGCCGTCGAGATCGCCGCCCAGGCCATGACGACCGACACCGGGGCCTCCTTCGCCTCCGGGACCTGCATCGACGCGGTCGGCCTTCCCATGTCGCGGGAGGCGGCACGGCAGGTGTACGAGAGCGCCGGCATCGGCGCCGACGACCTCGACGTCATCGAGCTCCACGACTGCTTCTCCATCAACGAACTGCTCACCTACGAGGCGCTCGGGCTGTGCGGCGAGGGCGAGTCGGGGGCGCTCGTCGAGTCCGGCGCCACCACCCACGGCGGCCGCTGGGTGGTCAACCCGTCGGGCGGCCTGATCTCCAAGGGGCATCCGCTCGGCGCCACCGGAATCGCCCAGGCCGCCGAACTCACCTGGCAGCTGCGGGGAGAAGCGGGGCCCCGTCAGGTGCCGGACGCCCGGACCGGGCTCGCCCACAACATCGGGCTGGGCGGAGCGGCGGTCGTGACCCTGCTGCGGCGCTGAGGCCGTACCGGGACCCGGGTCCTACGCCGATGGTCCGGGTCCGGCACGGTCCGGAAACCGATGTACGGGGTGTGGAGCGGCTGCGAGTATGACGCTCATGGTTGACGTCTCGACGCCCACACGCCGTGGCAGCGGTACCCGGACCCGTACCTGGGCGGTCGTGCTCGCCGCCTGCACGGGGCAGTTCCTCGTCGTGCTCGACGTGTCCGTCGTCAACGTGGCCCTGCCGTCCATGCGCGCCGACCTGGGGCTGAGCGCCGCGGGCCTCCAGTGGGTGCTCAACGCCTACTCGATCGCCTTCGCCGGATTCATGCTGCTCGGCGGCCGGGCCGCCGACCTCTACGGCCGCAAGCGGATGTTCCTCGTCGGCCTCGGCCTGTTCACCGCGGCCTCGCTCGCCGGCGGACTCGCCCAGGAAGGCTGGCAGTTGCTCGCCGCCCGGGCCGCCCAGGGGCTCGGCGCGGCCGTGCTGGCCCCCGCGACCCTCACCCTGCTCACCGCCGCCGTCCCCGAAGGACCCGCCCGGACCAGGGCCATCGGCACCTGGATGGCCGTCGGCGCGGGCGGCGGCGCGGCCGGCGGACTGATCGGCGGAGTGCTCACGGACACCCTGTCCTGGCGGTGGGTCCTGCTCATCAACGTGCCCATCGGGGTGCTCGTCCTGATCGGCGCCGCGCTCCGCCTCGCCGAGGGCCGGGCCGGCGAGCGCAGCCGGATCGACCTCCTGGGCGCGGTACTCGTCACGGCGGGCCTGGCCTCGGTCGCGTACGGCATCGTGCAGACCGAGGAGTCGGGCTGGACGGCCGCGGCGACCCTCGTACCGCTGCTCGGCGGACTCGTGCTGCTCGCGCTGTTCGTCCTGGTGGAGTCCCGGACGGCGAAGCCGCTGATGCCGCTGCGCGTACTGGCGGCGCGGGCGGTGGCGTCGGCGAACGTGGCGATGCTCGTGATCGGCTCGGCCACGTTCTCCATGTGGTACTTCATGACCGTGTACGCGCAGAACGTGCTGGAGTACACCGCGCTGGAGGCCGGACTCGCGCTGATGCCCACCTCCGTGGCCATCGTGGTCGGCTCCAAGTGCGCTCCGCGGCTGATGGCACGCACCGGCGCGAAGAACCTGGCCCTGATCGGCACGGCGATGGCCGCCGCGGGCTTCGGCTGGCAGTCGACGATGACGGCCGACGGCTCCTACCTCACGGCGGTCTGTCTGCCCGGCGTCCTGATGATGGCCGGCACGGGCCTCGCGGCCACCCCACTCGCCGCCCTCGCCACCTCGGGCGCGGCCCCGGGTGAGGCGGGCCTGGTCTCCGGCCTCGTCAACACCTCCCGCACGATGGGCGGCGCCCTCGGCCTGGCCGTGCTCTCCACGGTCGCCGCGGCCCGCACGGACGGCTCCACGGACCCGGTGGAACTGACGGCCGGCTACGCGCTGGCCTTCCGGACGGCGGGCGGGGTGCTGCTCGGAGGACTGCTGCTGATGGTCCTCTGGCTGCCGCGCCACGGATCGGCGAAGCGCTGAGGCCCGGCGGGGACGGTCAGGACACCGACTCCGCCACGGGAGGCAGCACCAGCTCCGCGAGGTTCAGGAAGGCCTCCGTGGTGGCCGGCCGCAGACGGCCCAGATTCCAGGTGGACGACTGGAGCGCGGCATCGAACGGGACGGGCACCACATGGGCCGGGTCGATCCGCAGACGGTCGGCCAGGCCGGCGGGAAGCCGCCGTCTTCTGCGGTTGTCGACCTCGGACACCACCACGACCGCCCGGTCCGCCAGACCGGCACGCCCCGTCTCCCTCATGCCCGCCAGCGCGTGCACCGCCGCCTCCAGGGACACCTCGGTGGTGCTGGAGCAGACGATCAGGGTGTCGGTGTTGTCGAGGAGCACGTCCGCCGGCTGGTTCAGGTGCAGCGGGGCCCAGTCGCTCAGCACGAAGGAGTAGTACGGCGCGGTCCGGGCCAGCACCTGCAGGTAGTCCTGCGCGTGCCGGGGGTTCGGACTGATGTGGCCTCGGTGATGAGCGACCACCTCCAGGCCCGAGGGCAGCCGTGTCGTACAGGCGCGGATGTCCTCGTACGAGGCGGAGTGCGGCAGCTCCGCCACGTTGCGCAGGACCGCCCGGTTGCGGTGCGCGAGGAACGGGTCGAGGGCCCCCACGGACAGGGCGGCGTCCAGAGCGAGGACGGGCTCGCCCCGCACCGCGGCCAGCAGGCTGCCGAGCACCATGGTCGTCGTGGCCCGGCCGCTGTAGTGGTAGGGGCCCACCAGGGCCAGCCGTCGGCCGTGCGCCATCGGGACCCGCAGACGCTCCAGCTGGTCCTCCGCCGTCCGGCGGGCGGACCCGAACCGGGCAAGGCGCGGCCAGGATCCGCCGGACGGGGATGCCTCGCTGCGCGGTGGCAGGTCGAGCGGAGCGGGCGTCAGACGACGGACAGGGGCAGCCGGCGGCAGGGGCGCCGTCACGGCATCCTCCCGCTGGGGACGCGTCCGGGCGATGTAGGTGCCGAGGACCTCGGCGACCTCGCTCGCGCTGGGACGCCGGGCCGGGACGGCGTCGAGGCAGCGGAGCACGAGCCGGCGCAGCTGCTCCCAGGTGTCGCCCTGCCACCGGTGCATCCCCTCCGGCATGTTCGGCATCTCCCAGCCGGCCTTGCTGCTGATGAGCTGGAGGAGCCCGCCGAGGGAACGCACGTTGTCCTCGCGGGTCGGCACGGGGCCCGGCTCCAGGTACTCCCCGTCCACGGCACAGTCCGAGAGGTTGGTCAGCACGACCGTGCGGCGCAGCACGAAGACCCCGTCGGCACTGAAGTCCGCCGGAACCAGTCCGTTGATGTGGCAGAGGGCCAGCGCGTTCGCCAGGTGGAAGGAGACGAGGAGCCCGCGCAGGGTGTCGAACGGGGCCACGGACTCCGTGAGCGCCTGGCTGAAGATCTCGTCCAGCCGCAGGGGCTGGGTGTCCCGGGCGGACGGCTCCGCGATGGTGGTCATGGCCAGCCACGGTGTGGAGCCCAGGGTTCCGGTGGCGAGCAGGGTGGGCGCGTACTGCCCCTGGAGCCGCGTCAGGGCCTCCGCCTCCACCTCGATGAGCCGGCCGGTCTCCGGCGGCAGATCGGGGCGCGGGACACGCACGGCCGCTTCGTTGTGCTGGGTGTCGAAGCCCTGGTACACCACCGTGCGGCGTCCTCGGCGGCGGCCGTGGAGCACGAATTCGCCGATCCGCTCGGGATCCTCGGGAAGCAGCGAGCCCCAGCTGTCGGCATCGGGAACCGCCTGTTCGGGGCCCGGGCCGATACCGGCCGACGGCTTGTCGAACGACACCCCGAACCGCGTGAGCAGCCGCCGCTCCACACTGGTGAACGGCTGGTGCGAGCCGGGGAGCTGGGCGGGGCCGTCGGGGTGGGACAGCCATGCGGGGAAGTCGGGTGAGTGGCCCGCCAGTTCATCGAGGCGGCGGCCGATCCGGCGGCTCGTCCGCAGGAGCTCGGCCGGCGGAATCGCGTCGAGCAGCACGGCCTTGGACTCCTCGGAGAAGTCGAAGACCCGGTGCTTCGCCGGCAGCGGACCCGGGACCGGAGCAGGGTGGGGCCGCAGGAGACCGCCGAGGAAGACCTCGGCGAGATGAGACGTGCCCGCCCGCCACGGCACCGCGGTCTGCACCAGCCGCATCACCGGAACCGACAGCGGCGAGACCGCGGCGAGATGGGCCGCGAGACGGTATGCCTCCGGAGTGGCCGCGTCCCGGAAGTGCTGGGTACTGCCCGCAGCCCGGGCCGGTGCCACCGCCTCGTACGGTCCCGGGCGGATCAGCAGGGGCAGCTCGGTGGTCGTGCCGGGCGAAGCGAGCAGCCGTGCCCAGTCACCCAGCGACGCGGGATCCGGCGCCAGCACCGGTACCGGTACGCCCTCGAACCGGGCGATGCCCGGCGGCAGCACCGGATCGACGATCCGCCAGGAGGAGTTGGCACCCCCGATCCGCCGGGTGGTGGCCTGCCAGAGCTCGGCGGAGATTCCGGACGCCTCCCACATCTGCGAAGGCAGTGTGTGCAGTACCGCGACGGGGCCGCGGGCGGCCCGCTCCGCCAGCAGGTCGTGCATGGCGCCGGACCGCCACGCCGCGCCCATCCCGTCGCTGACCACCAGCAGCAGGGTCCGGCCCGAGGGGTCGTTCACCGTGCTCAGCGGCAGCCCGGGCCCGTCGGGCCGGAACGGCCGCGCGTGCAAGGCCGGCCGCGCACCCGTGGTGTCCAGCCCCAGGACGCGGGTGGTGGAGAAGGCGCCCAGACGCTCCAGCAGGGTGCGCAGTTCCGCCCCGAGCCGGTGCCACAACAGCATGGACAGGCCGTCGTCGACGAGCAGAACCAGATTCAGCCAGCGTTCCCGCACCGGGCGCTGCACCACGTCGACCAGTCCGGTCTGCGCGAACTCGGCGGCGGTGAGCTCCTCGTCGATCTCCGTGCGGTGGCGACTGTCCCGGCGACGGCGCAACGGCCGCAGCGCGCGCCCGAGTTCGAGCTCGTCGGCGAGAGCCTTCTCCTCGGGAACCCGTACCGGCATGGCCTTGCGGGGACTGCGGCCGGTGTGCGTGGGAGACGGCTCCGGCACGGGAGGGGGCTGCCTGGCCGCCGCGTACAGGGACGGGGCTGTCAGGTCGGGCAGATCCCCGTCGTCGGGTTCCGGTCCGGGCCGCTTGAGGGACACCCGGTCCGGTTCGGGGCCGGGGCCGGCGGTGGGCGGGCCCGTCTCGGGCCGCTCCCGGTGAAGGGGTGCGCCGGGGCCGGCGGGCAGACTGCGGGCCAGCCACAGCACGTCCAGGAGCTGATCCGCGTCCAGCTCGTGGCCGCAGGCCGACAGCACCCGCAGCGCCTCGGCCAGCCGTGCCCCGCCGCCGGCCATGGTCACATCGCCCCGGTCAGCTGATGGAGTACGGCGTCCAGCAGGCCCTCCGCGTCCAGATCGACCCCGCCGGTGCGCAGGAACACGGCATTGAGGAGCTGGTCGGTGGCCAGCTCTCCCGGGGCCCGGCGACGCAGAAACGTCTCGATGAGGTCGTCGGCCGCGTCGAGTGCCGTCTCCCCGAGGTGGGCGGCGACGATGGCCCGCAAGCGCTCCTCGTCGGGCACGGGCAGGTCGAGCCGTACGCAGCGGCGCAGGAACGCGGGCGGGAAGTCGCGCTCACCGTTGCTGGTGATGACGACGACCGGGAACTCCGCACACTGGACGACACCTTGGTGGACCTGGACCGTCCCCCGGTGGTCGAGGGTCTGCACCTCCACATCGGCCATGTCCTCGGGGAGCCGCGTCAGTTCCGGAATGTCGTAGACGCCCTCCTCGAAGACCGTCAGCAGATCGTTGGGCAGGTCGACGTCGCCCTTGTCCATCTCGTCGATGAGCAGCGCCCGTGGAGTGGCGGACGGCACCAGGGCGGTGCCGAGCGGGCCCAGCCGCACGAACGTGCCGATCGACGGCTCGCGTTCGCCCCGGTCCCGGCTCAGCGTCGTCTCGCGCAGCCGGCCGATGGCGTCGTACTGGTAGAGGGCGTCCTTCACCGTGGAACGGCTGTTGACCGGCCAGCGCAGCAACTCGCCCAGCCGGAGCTCGTGGGCGACCGCGTGGGCGAGCGAGGACTTCCCGGTGCCGGCGGGGCCGGTGACCAGGAGCGGGCGGCGCAGATGCAGCGCCGCGTTCACGATGTTCGCGTGCTGTTCCTCGATCACGTAGGGCATGCCGGGACGGGCCGCCCGGCCCGGAGTGAATCGGCGCCAGGGCGGGGCCGGAGGCAGGGACACGGCCCGGGGTTCCCCGTCGCCGCGGAAGAGGCGCCAGTCGGCCTCTGGAGCGGATGTCATGCGCTCTCCTGTGGTTCGGTCAGGTGCAGCCGGGGCACGGTGCGGTCGGCGTCTGCCCAGGCGAGGACCGGACGGCCGGGAAACTCGGGCGGGCTCGCCTGGGCGTTCGCCCGGTAGTCGCGTACGCCGTCGGGCAACTCCCGGGTGGCGACGGCCGCCATGTGCTGCGCGAGGTGCGAGGCCCCGTCCCGGCCGCGGTCCCACACCACTACAGGAATACCCAGAGCCAGACACGTCTGCACGATGCCGTCCCGCGGCCCGGGCGGTACGTCCACACAGACGCGCACCGTGTCGAGTTGGTTGACCAGTTTGAAATAGAGGGCATCGGGATCCAACGACTCCGAGACGACCAGCGTCTTCCCGGAATCCAGCCGGCTCCACCGGCGGCGCCAGTGCGGAATGAACCTCCTGTGCCGGCGCAGGAGTTCGGGGCAGTGCACGACCAGGGGGAACTCCACGCCGAGCACACCCGGCACGATCTCGCCGGGATCGTGCGCCGCCCACTCGTCGACCGGGAGGTTGAGGCTTGCCCGGTCGACGAGTACCTCGACCAGGGGCGGCCGCTCGTCGTCGGCCGGCGGTGTCAGCGAGTCGAGGACCCGAAGCACCTCACGCGCCCCGTCCGTCGCCGAATAGGACACGAGACTGTCCGTGGAGACCTGGCGCGGCCCGGCGCCCTCGTCGCACCAGATCCGCAGCCGGTGCCGGCCCCGCTCGACACTCGTCACCTGGACCAGGACCCGCATGCGCGCGGAGCGGTCACGAACCGAGCGCCCCCAGGCCTGGGCATCCGACCGGCGCTCGCCCAGGGCCGGCCGGGCTATCCCGAGGCGCTGGGCGACCCCGTCGGCCCACATGCGCAGTTCCGCCCGCTTCGCCGGCGGACAGAGCACGCCGACGTACTCCAGGACCCGCAGCAGCGCCGGGACGCGGCGTTCCCCGTTCATGGAGTGACCGTCCCCGGGCAGTGCCTCAAGACGGTTCAAAAGCGCGTCCAGGGACTCCCCGCCGGGGAACGCCGGCACGTGGGGCACGGCGGCCCGGGCGGCCTCGGGAATCCGTGCCAGCACGTCGCGCTCCGTGGCCCGCAGATGCCCGAGGAGTGCCTTGTACTCCTGCGGCGTCAGCATCCGGGGGGTGTCGGAGAGGGAACCCGCGGCCAGCACCCGGTCGGCACGTGCCGGGTCGCTGGAGCGCCGCATGATCCCCGAGAAGGCGGCCAGGGCCCGTGGGTGAGTGAGGAGGAACAGGGCGAACTCCCCGGGTTCGGGCGGGGTGACGTCGCTTCCCCACCCCACACCGCAGGCCTGGGCCAGCCGTTTGGCGCAGTCCGAGCGCTCACTCGGCGAGTACAGCATGTCCCCGACCGCCTCGGTCAGCAGGAGGAGCGCCGGATCCTCGGGTTCCGGAGACTGCGGAGGCAGGACCCCGTGCAGGCCCACGGCGTCCAGTTCGCCTCTGACGCGCTGCCAGGGGATCGCCCAGCTGCGCCGTACGAGATGCTGCGGGCTGTGCGGAAGGAGCAGCCCGGTGGCCCCGTCCCGGGGCGGCATGAAATGCGCCACGACCAGTCCGACGACTGCCCGTTCACGTCGGCACCACAGCGGACCACCGCTGTATCCCGGGCCGACCGCCATGCCGGCCGGATCGCCGTCCAGATAGCCCAGCGAGGTGTGGAGCGAGACGACGGTGAGCCGGGCCAGCGTCGAGTCCTCGCCGCTGCCGTGCCAGGCGCTCAGTTCCTGGTCGGTCGACATGTCGGCCCGGTCGGGCGCTGCGGGCAGGCCACCGGCCGGTCCGTCGACGCGTAACACGGCCAGGTCACCGAGCCACTCGTTGTCCCCCTCGACCACCGCACCGCCGTCCCTGGCCCGAGGAGCGACCCAGTGGAGCAGGCGCGCGGAGTACTTCTCCGAGCTGGTGCAGCGGTCCGCGTACACATCGCGCACCACGACCGGTATCTCCTCCAGCCTCGGGGGCCTGGCTTCGAACATCGGTCGTCCGAGCGCGTCATTGACGACGTGTGCGCAGGTCAGGAGCGTATCGGGGCCAAGGACGAAGCCCGCGCCGGCCAGACCTCCGTCATCGGCCCGCCGCACCGTCACCACGAGGCGGGACGGATCGTCGTGGTGCGCACCGCCCGTTGTCCCGAACCACCCCATGCGTCACTCGGAGGCCGACGGCGTGTCGGCCCCCCGGGACGGAACCGGCCGCCAGCTGGCGGTGACCGTGAGGTGGGCCTGGCCGTTGCCGCCCACGATCCCCAGCTTGAGGTCCTGCCCGACCTGGACGCCGAATGTCACGCTCAGCTCCGTGGGCGGCTCCGGTGTGGCCACCACGGCGTCATGGACCTCCTGGAGCAGCGGGCCGACGGGCTTCAGCGCGCCCCGCAGGGCACCGACCGCGAAACTGGCGACGGACCGGCCCCCGGCGGCCACGGGCACGGCCCGCCCCATGCCCTCGGGAAGGTCGCCGTCCCGCTGCTGCGCGGGCGTCGCAGGAGCCGTTCCGGGCACGGGCGTGAGCAGGAAGCGGACGGGCGTGCCGTCGTCGAGTTCGATGTCAGGTGTAGTGGACACGATCACATTGTCACCGGATCAGGGGTACTGAAACGCCCGCCCGGCCAACTCGGTTACGAGATCGACGCATTGGGCCGGACTCCGCGCCCCGGCCGGCGAGGTGCCGCGGCGCCGGACGCCGGTACGGTCCTCAGAGCCACCCCTGCTGCCGGGCCGCCCGGACCGCCTCCATCCGGTTGCGGGTGCCCGTCTTCCCGATCGCGGCGGACAGGTAGTTGCGGACGGTCGACTCCGACAGGTGCAGCTTCACCGCGATGTCCGCGACCGTCGCCCCGTCCACCGAGGCGACCAGCGCATCCCGTTCCCGAGCGGTCAGCGGACTCGGGCCGGCACTCAGCGCGGCGGCGGCCAGGGCCGGGTCGATGACGGTCTCCCCGGTCAGCACCCGGCGGATCGCCGACGCGAGCTCCTCGACCGGGCCGTCCTTCACCAGGAACCCCGCCGCCCCCGCCTCCATCGCGCGCCGCAGATAGCCGGGCCGCCCGAACGTGGTGAGGATCAGCACCCGGCAGTCCGGAACCTCCTCGCGCAGATCGGCGGCCGCGTCCAGCCCGCTGCGGCCCGGGAGCTCGATGTCCAGGAGCGCCACATCGGGCCGCGACGTCAGCGCTGCGGGCACGATCTCGTCGCCCGCGCCCACCTGGGCGACCACCTCGATGTCGGGCTCAAGACCGAGCAGCAGGGCGAGCGCACCGCGCATCATGCCCTGGTCCTCGGCGAGCAGTACCCGTACGGACTTGGTCGGCCGGTGATCCTGCGGCATCTCGTTCACGGCCCCAGGGTAGGGGCGGTACCCGCGCCGCCGTCCGCTTCCTCCGGCGCGTCCGCCGGAAGCTCCGCCGTGACCACGAAGCCGCCCGCCGCGCCGGGGCCCGCCTCCAGGGTGCCGCCGGACACCGCGAGGCGTTCGGTGAGGCCCTTCAGGCCGGTGCCGCCGATGCCGGGGGTGGGCGGGGCGGCCGGGGTCCGGCCGTCGTCGGTGACCGTGAGGCGGACCCGGCCGGACGTGCCCTCGACGACGAACGCGCACGCGGTCGCGGTGGAGTGGCGGACGACGTTGGTGACGGCCTCCCGCACCACCCAGCCCAGCAGCGCCTCCGTCTGCGGTGCGAGCGGGGGGCCCGAGCGGCGGACCGAGGGTTCGATCCCGGCGGCGGTCAGCGCGGATCCGGCCCGGTCGAGTTCGGTGGCGAGGCTGCCCTCGCGGTAGCCCGTGACCGCCTCGCGGATCTCGGTGAGCGCCTGCCGGCCGACGGACTCGATGTCGGCGACCTGTGAGAGCGCCGCGTCCATGTCGCGCGGCGCGAGCCGGCGTGCCGCCTCCGACTTGACGACGATCACCGAGAGCGTGTGGCCCAGCAGGTCGTGCAGATCGCGGGAGAAGCGCAGCCGTTCCTTCTCGACGGCCGTACGGGCCAGTTCCTGCCGGGTGGAGCGCAGCTCCATCACCGTCTCCGACAGGGTGAGGATCGCGGCTGTCACCGCACCCGAGATGAACGTCCCGTAGCCCAGGGTCCACGGCGTCGACGTGCTGTCGTCGCGCCACACCGCGATCAGGCAGGCCGACACGGCGAGGCCGAGCAGCCCGGCGGCGAGCCAGCGGTGGCGCAGGATGGTGCCGCACGCCAGCGAGAGCAGCGGGAAGAAGAGCAGCCAGCTGCCGCCGTACCCGATCGCCAGTCCGAAGGTGATGGCGGCCATCGCGCCCAGCAGGACGTACGACACCGGGCTCTCGCGCTTCTCCTTGACGAAGCCCCGGAACACCACCGAGATGTAGAGGGAGTTGAAGGCGAGCAGCCCGATCCCGCCGATCCACGGGTTGGGGGTCTCGCCCTGGAACAGGTTGGAGAAGGAGCCCAGACCCATCAGCAGCCAGGGCAGCAGGGCGTACGGTCCCGGCGGGCCGGGGCGGCGCCCCTCCCTCCGCAGTCGGCGCCGTTCCCTCCGGGCCGCTCTTCCGTTCCTGGACATGTTCACTCCCGTCACACGGTCCTCGCGGACCGACGGTACGAGATCACGGCGTACGTGCCGAACAGCAGGAGCCACCCCGCGAGCACGCCGACCGTCGTGGCGCCGGGCGCATGGCCGTCCGTGGCCGCCCAGCCCAGGTCGGCGAAGCGGTTGGCGGGGGTGAACCTGCCGACGGAGCGCAGCCACTGCGGAAGCAGTTCCAGCGGGAACCACAGCCCGCCGACGACCCCGAAGCCCATCAGGCACGCGACGTTGACGACCCCGGTGCCCTGGGGAGTGAGCCGGAAGCCGTTGCCCAGGCCGAGCAGCGTGAAGGGCAGGGCGCCGGTCCAGAGCAGCAGGACGAGTGCGGCCCACTGCCAGGCGGCCAGCCGTACCCCGTTGACCAGTCCGCCGGCCAGCAGCACCGTCAGGATCGTCGGCAGCACGGTCACCGAACCGCTGATCGCCCGGCCCACGACCGCGTGCGTGGGGGACAGCGGGGTGATCCGCAACTGCTGGAGCCAGCCCAGGGACTTGTCGGAGGCGACCCCCGTACCGATCGACATGGCGGAGCCGAGTGCTCCGTACGCGGCCATGCCGACCATGGAGGCGGTCTTCCAGCCGTCGACCCCGTCGCCGCCGCCGATGTTCGTGAAGATCAGATACATCATCACGGGCATTCCGGTGCCGAGGACCAGGAAGGTGACGTCGCGCAGGGTGCGGCGGGTTTCGAGCACGATGTAGCGGTACATCAGACGGTCTCCTTCGCGGAACGGGGGACGCCGGCGGCCGGCGCGGTGAGGGAGAGGAAGGCGGCCTCCAGCGTCGCCGGGGAGACCTGGAGGCCGCGGACCAGGCCGAGCCGGGCGAGTTCCACCACGGTGGCGTCCGAGTCGTCCGTGTGCAGCACCGTCCGGTCGCCGGTCACCTCGACCGTCACGACTCCGGGCAGCAGCTCCAGGCCCTCGGTGGAGCGGCCCGCCAGATCGAAGGAGACCTGGCTGTGGCCCGCCGCGGCCTTGATCGCCTCACCGCTGCCGTCCGCGACGATCCGGCCGCGGTCGACGACGACGATCCGGTCGGCGTTCTCGTCCGCCTCCTCCAGGTAGTGGGTGGAGAAGAGCACGGTGTTGCCGCGCCGGGCGTAGGCCCGCATGGACTCCCAGAACGCGTGCCGCCCCTCCACGTCCAGGGCGGCGGTCGGCTCGTCCAGCACGATCAGCTCCGGATTCCCGGCCAGTGCGACGGCGAACCGGACCCGCTGTGTCTGACCGCCGGACAGCTTGTCGACGCGCCGGTTCGCGTACTCCGTCACGCCCGCCAGCGCCAGCGCCTCGGTGACCGGCAGCGGCTTCGGGTAGGTGGACGCGACGAACGTGATGAGCTCGCGCACGGTCACCCGCTGGATGGGTTGTCCTTCCTGGAGCATGGCACCGACCAGGCCCGCCCGTACGGCCTGTTCGGGCGTGCGTCCCAGCACCCGCACCGTGCCGGCGTCCGGCTCGTTCAGCCCGAGCAGCAGGCTGATCGCGGTGGACTTTCCGGCGCCGTTGCGCCCGAGCAGGGCGACGGTCTCGCCCCGCCCGACGGTCAGCCCGAGCCCGTCCACGGCCCGCACCTGCCGGCCGGCCCTGCCGAAGGTCTTCACGGCGCCGGTGAAGACCACCGCTGCCCCGTTCCCCGTTGTCTGCGTCATGCATACGACGCTACGGAGCCCGGACCCGCCCCGGCAGAGGCTGATGTACGCACTCCGCGATGACAAATGTCATTGCCGTGGCAGAGGCCGAAAGGACTGCCGCCCATGCGATCTGACGAGACGTCAGCAGTCTTCACAAGTGCTGGGAGCTGCGTTATACATAGGGCCAACCGGCTAGAACGCGTTCTAGAACGGGCGTGGTCTCCGGTCCCCGCACGACCTCGGTGCGGCCGACGGTGCGGACGGCCGCACCGAGGTCTTTCACCGTCGAGGAGCAGCTTCCCCATGCCCATTGATGCCGAAAAAGCTCTCGCTGCCGAACCCCGGACCAGCCGCATCGGCTGGGACCACAAGGACGTCCAGCTCTACCACCTGGGGATCGGGGCCGGCGCCCGCCCCGATCTGGCCGACCCCGCCGTCGACCCCGGAGAGCTGAGCTACACGCTGGAGTCCCGGCTCCAGGTCCTGCCCTCCTTCGCCACGGTCGCGGGCGCCGGCACGGCCATGGCGGGCGGCCTCGCCATGCCCGGTGTCGACGTCGACCTGGCGGCCGTGCTGCACGGCGGGCAGAGCGTACGTGTGCACCGGCCGATCCCGGCGAAGGGCAGCGCCGTGACGACCACGAAGGTCGCCGCGGTGTACGACAAGGTCAAGGCGGCCGTGCTGGTGCTGCGTACCGAGGCGGCCGACGAGGACGGGCCGCTGTGGACCAGCGACTCCCAGATCTTCGTGCGCGGCGAGGGCGGATTCGGCGGCGAGCGCGGCCCGTCCGAGCGGACTGCCTATCCCGCCATCGCGGGCAACCACCTGGTGACCCGGCCGGTCCGGCCCGACCAGGCACTGCTCTACCGCCTCTCCGGGGACTGGAACCCGCTCCACGCCGATCCCGAGTTCGCCGCGCTGGCCGGCTTCGACCGGCCGATCCTGCACGGCCTGTGCACCTACGGCATGACGCTCAAGGCCGTCACCGACACGGTGCTCGGCGGCGACGCGACCCGTATCCGCTCCTACCGCACCCGGTTCACCGGGGTCGTCTTCCCCGGCGAGACCCTCCGCATCGAGATGTGGACCGCGCCGAACGAGGTACGCGTCGAGGTGAGGGCTGCGGAACGGGACGACGCCGTGGTCCTGGGGGACACCTTCGTCGAGCATTCCTGAACCCGAATCCGAACCGAAATCCCAGAGCACCACAGGCCCGTGAGGGGAGCCGCACCATGCGCGCAGCCGTACTGCACGAGATCGGCCAGGACAAACTCGAAGTACTCGACGACGTCGAGGCGGTGGGCTTCGGCCCCGGCAAGGTGAAGCTGCGGGTCCGGGCCACCGGGCTGTGCCACTCCGACATCTCCGCGATGAGCGGGGTGCTGCCGCAGCCCGCCCCGTTCATCCCGGGCCACGAGGGCGCCGGCGAGGTCATCGACGTCGGTGACGGGGTGACCGGGCTGGGCGTGGGCGACCGGGTGCTGGTCTGCTGGCTGCCGGCCTGCGGCGCCTGTCCGTCCTGCAAGCGCGGCCAGACCCACCTCTGCCTCGCCGGATTCATGAACGCGGGCACGCCCAACTTCAAGCGTCCGGGCGGAGACGTCTTCGGTTTCGCCGGCACCGGCACCTTCACCGAGGAGGTCGTCGTCGGCGCGGGCTGCGCGGTGCCGATCCCCGACGACGTACCGTTCGAGATCGCCGCGCTCATCGGCTGCGGGGTCACCACCGGCCTCGGCGCCGCCATCAACACCGCCCAGGTGGAGGCCGGTTCGTCGGTCGCCGTGATCGGCTGCGGCGGCGTCGGCATCTCCACCATCCAGGGGGCCCGGGTGCAGGGCGCCGCCCAGATCGTCGCCGTGGACCCGGTGGCCTCCCGGCGCGAGGCGGCGCTGCGGTTCGGCGCGACCGAGGCCGTCTCGCCCGACGAGTTCGCCGACGCCAAGCAGCGGATCACCGCGGGCGAGGGCTTCGACTACGTCTTCGAGGTCGTCGGCAAGTCCGCCACGGCCCGCACCGCGTACGAGCAGACCCGGCGCGGCGGCACCCTCTGCATCGTCGGCGCGGGCGCCATGGACGACAACTTCCAGGTCAACATGTTCGAGCTGTTCTTCGACGAGAAGCGGATCCTGCCCTCCATGTACGGGGGCGGGGACGTGCTCCGGTCGTACGAGCGGGCCATCGCGCTCTGGCGGGCCGGCCGTATCGACCTGGAGTCGATGATCACCCACCGGGTACGGCTCGACGGCATCAACGACGCCCTCGACCAGATGCGGACCGGCGAGTCGCTGCGTACCTGCATCGAGCTCTGACACCCCGCGCCACCGTCCCGCCCCCCTCCCGAGAGGACCCCGAGAACCGATGTCACTTCCCCTGGACGGACTGTCCGCGATCGTCACCGGCGCAGGCCGCGGCCTGGGACGGGCCGAAGCGCTGGAACTGGCGCGACTCGGCGCGGCTGTCGTCGTCAACGACTACGGGCAGCCCGGCCGCGACGGTTCGGGCGAGGCGTCCGCCGCGCCCGCCGAGGAGGTCGCCGAGGAGATCCGCGCGGCCGGCGGCCGGGCGGTCGCCCATCTCGGCGACGTCTCCGACCACGAGCAGGCCCGCGCCCTGGTCGAGCTGGCCGTCAGCACGTACGGCAAGCTCGACATCCTGGTCAACAACGCGGGCATCCTGCGCGACCGGATGATCTTCTCGATGACCGAGGACGAGTGGGACTCGGTCCTGCGGGTGCATCTCAAGGGCCACTTCAACACCACGCACTTCGCCGCCGCCCACTGGCGGTCGAGGTCCAAGGAGTCCGGCGGCCCGGTCTACGGCCGGATCGTCAACACCTCCTCGGAGGCGTTCCTGGCCGGCTCGGCGGGCCAGCCCAACTACGCGGCGGCCAAGGGCGGCATCGTCGGCCTGACCACCTCCACCGCGCTGGCCCTGGCCAAGTACGGCGTCACCGCCAACGCCATCTGCCCGCGCGCCCGGACCCGGATGACCGAGGACGTCTTCGCGGGCTTCCAGGAACCGCAGGACGGGCGGCTCGACGCGCTCGCACCCGAGCACGTCTCGCCCCTCGTCGGCTATCTGGCCTCCCCGGCGGCCGCCAAGGTCAACGGGCAACTGCTCGTCGTGCACGGCGGAATGGTCGCGATCGTCGAACGCCCCCGGGTTGCGGCGAAGTTCGACTCGTCGAAGGAGACGTTCTCCTTCGACGAACTGGACGAGCTGATCTCCCCGTACTACGAGGACCGGCCGCCGAACGAGACGTTCGCGGCGGCGGAGGTGCTCGGGCTCAAGCGAGGCTGACCGCCGGGCGGACGCGCACGGAGGAGGGCCCCCGCAGCCGGCCGGCTGCGGGGGCCCTCCTCTCCCTCGTCGGAATTCCTGGGCGGTCAGGCCGCCCTGTTGCCACCTTCGGCGGGGCGGCGATGGCGGCCGTGCGGTTGAGCCGCCGAATCGTCCGTCGCCACACCCCCTCGGTGCTTTCCGGAGCCGCCGGCTTCGGCCCGTTGCGCGTCCGCCCCCGGCGGACGCGTCTGGGTCGTGTCGGATCGCGCCTCAGACATCTGGGAAGTCACCCCGTTGTGATCGCTTACGTGCTGTACGTGCTGGTCTCCGGGGCCCTCGCGCCACCGCCCGGGAACGGTCACCGTCGGCGACCGCGCTGCGCGATTGCGTGAGATCCCCGGCTCAACTCTAGTCAGGTGCCGTACGCCCGGTGAGAGGCGCCTGCGCCAGTGGGACGGGTCTGCACACAGGAAGAGGCGCCATCGCGGCGGAGGGTTGCGTACCGCTTTCCGCGCAGCCTGCCGGGGCCGCTTCGGCGGACCTCTCCAGGTCGGAGGGGGCCGTCAGGAGCGCCACCGCGCACGCCGTGTCCCCGTTGGCGTACGGCAGCCCCAGTACGCCGTCGCGCGACCAGGATCCGCTGCCTGCCAGCCAGCCCTCGGGCGCGGCGAGCTGGTGCAGCCGACGGCCCGACGGTCGCCAGACGCCGGCCCAGCTGCCCGCCGCCCCGTCGATCCGCAGGGCCACCGCGCAGCTCTCCGGCATCAGCATCTGCCCCGGCTGCACGGCGAACGGCGTCACGACGACATCCGGCAGCCGCAGGCACTCCGGGAAGCGCACCGGCAGGCAGCTGCCCAGCACCCCCCAGCCGAGCCGGTCGTGCCCCGGCGCGTCGGAACGGATCAGCAGCAGACCGCTGTCCGGATCGGCGAGCAGCAGCCGGTCGTTGCTGTCCGGTGCGATCTGGAGCAGGGGCGTCATCTCGGCGTCCCGCCCCAGGTCCACCGCGACCGCCTTCACCGGGCCGCCGCCCGCCGGTTCCCGGTCCAGGGCCAGCAGCCGGCCCGCCCGGTCCAGCCAGACCCCGCCGGAGCAGCGTCCCGGCAGGTCCGCCAGGTGTTCCGGGCCGAACGCGCCACCCGCCACCCGCCAGAGCCCGGTGGAGTACGTACCCGTGGACAGGGCGTACGCGCTGACGCCGTCCGGTGAGGGCGGCAGCAGGGTCAGCTCGGCGCGTTCGACGGCGCCCAGCGGGAGTTCACCGGTGCCGGGCCCGGTCGGGTAGAGCAGCGAGAAGGTGTGGTGGTCCGCGGCGCGGCGCCGGATCAGGACCCGGCCGTCGGCGAGCGGCAGCACCTGCGAGTCCGCCTCCTCGGGCCGGTCCAGCGGGAGCGGTACGGCATACGGCTCGGGGCCGTCCAGCGTCCAGCGCTCCGCGTACCAGGCGGTCTCCGTGCCGGTGGCGGCGGAACGGGCGGTGGTGAGCCGTGCCGCGTAGGCGCCGTCGGCCGTGAGCGTCAGTGCGGGTGCGGCGGGTGCGGGCAAAACCGTTTCGCCAGGGGCCGGCCCCAGCGGCTCCGGCGGCGTTGCCGAGCCCTCGGCCGGCTCCGGTGCCTCCCCGGCTCCGTCCGGCTCGTCGGACTCCGGCTCCACCGTCTCGCCGGTTCCGGCCGCCTCAGCGGCCTCGTCCTCGATGGCACAGGCAGTCATCGACGCATCACCTCCGGCAACCGAAGCTAGTTTTCGCACTTGCTGCCGAACAACACGAGCTTCAGCACTTCACACATAAGGGTGGTGATGCCCGGATTCACCTGAGAGGACAGGGGTGGCTGTGCTGCGAATGAGGACGGTGTCTAAGGTTAGGCATTCCTAAGTGTTACCTGTGTGAATTTCGACTGGAGCAAGTGATGTCCCTTCGTCGCCGCGGCACTGCCGCAGTCGGCCTGGCCGTAGTGGCCGCCCTCTCCTTGTCGGCCTGCGGGAGCGGGGACGACGAGTCCGGCACGTCCGAGGCCGGCGGCGACAAGAAGGCCGCGGTCGCGACCGGCGGCAAGGACTTCGGCGACGCGGCGGAGAAGACCGCCGGGTACGGCACCGACGCCCCGGCGGGCACGTTCCCCCGTACGGTCACGCACGCCATGGGCAAGACCGAGCTCAAGGCGGCCCCGAAGCGGGTCGTCGTGCTCGACGTCGGCGAGTTCGACAACGTCGTCTCGCTGGGTGTGAAGCCGGTGGGCTACGCCCCCTCCGAAGGTGACGCGGCGATCCCGTCGTACCTGAAGAAGGACGCGGGCGACCCCAAGAACGTCGGCACGATCAACAACCTCAACCTTGAGGCGATCGCCGGTCTCAAGCCGGACCTGATCCTCGGCAGCCAGCTGCGCGCCGCGGACAAGTACGACGAGCTGTCCAAGATCGCGCCGACCGTGTTCTCCATCCGCCCGGGCTTCACCTGGAAGGAGAACTACCTCCTCAACGCCGCGGCGCTCGACAAGACCGCCAAGGCGAAGTCGGCGCTCGGCGCCTACGAGGCGAACGCGAAGAAGCTCGGCGAGGACATCGGTCCGAAGAAGCCGGTCATCTCCATGGTCCGCTACCTGCCGGACAAGATCCGCCTCTACGCCAAGGCCTCCTTCATCGGCACCATCCTCGACGACGCCGGCCTGCCGCGGCCCAAGAACCAGCAGATCGACGAACTCGCCGCGGAGATCAGCCCGGAGAAGATCGACGAGGCGGACGCCGACTGGATCTTCACCGGTGTGTACGGCGACGTGAAGGCCACCAAGCGCGACACCACGCAGGCCAACCCGCTGTGGAAGAACCTGAAGGCCGTCAAGGAGGGCCGGGCCAAGAACGTCTCCGACGAGACCTGGTACCTCGGCCTCGGCGTCACGGCCGCGAACCTGGTCCTCGACGACCTGCGCGCGGACCTCGTCAAGTAGCGAGGGCGCGGACCCGGTCGGGCGAGTCGCCGCGGCGCGGACCCGGTCGGACGCCGCGGCGGCGCGGCCCCGGGCGGGTGCGGACCTCGCCGCATCGCGCCGGTGCGGACCGGGTGAAGTAACGATTCATGACCGGCCGGCGTCCCGAGGGCGCGGGTCCGACCGGCCATGGGATGTGGGGCACGGAGGCCAGGTAGCCTTTCCTCCGTGCCCCGTCTGTCTGAAGTCATCGCCGAGCTCGACGCCCTGTGGCCGCCCGGGCGGGCCGAAGGATGGGACGCGGTCGGCACCGTCTGCGGCGATCCGGACGCCGGGGTCGACCGGGTGCTCTTCGCCGTCGACCCCGTACAGGAGATCGCGGACGAGGCGATGAAGCTCGGCGCCCAGCTGATCGTCACCCACCACCCGCTCTACCTGCGCGGTACGACGACGGTCGCGGCCGGCACCTTCAAGGGCCGGGTCGTGCACACCCTCATCAAGCACGACATCGCCCTGCACGTGGCCCACACCAACGCGGACTCCGCGGACCCCGGCGTCTCCGACGCCCTGGCCGGCGCCCTCGACCTGCGCGTCGAGCGGCCCCTCGTCCCGGACCCCACCGACCCCGCCGGCCGCCGCGGCCTCGGCCGGATCTGCACGCTCGACCACCCCGAGACCCTCGGCGCCTTCGCCGCCCGCGCCGCGGCCCGGCTGCCCGCCACCGCGCAGGGCATCCGCCTGGCGGGCGACCCCGAGGCCCTCGTGCGGACCGTCGCGGTGAGCGGCGGATCGGGCGACAGCCTCTTCGACGCGGTGCGCGCCGCGGGCGTGGACGCCTTCCTCACCGCGGACCTGCGCCACCACCCGGCCTCCGAGGCTGTCCAGCACTCGCCGCTCGGCCTGGTCGATGCCGCACACTGGGCCACCGAGTGGCCGTGGTGCGAACAGGCCGCCGCACAGCTCGACGCGATTTCCGACCGCCACGGATGGGACCTGCGGGTCCATGTCTCGAAGCAGGTCACCGACCCCTGGACCACCCACCACTCTTCTGGAGCCCCCAACTGAACGCCGCGCCCGCCGACCAGATCCGACTCCTCGACGTCCAGGCCCTCGACCAGCGCCTGTCCCAGCTCGCACACCGGCGCAACTCCCTGCCCGAGCACGCCGAGATCGAGTCGCTCACGGCCGACCTCGCCCAGCTCCGTGACCTCCTCGTCGCCTCGACGACCGAGGAGAGCGACACCGCCCGCGAGCAGACCAAGGCGGAGCACGACGTCGACCAGGTGCGCCAGCGCGCCGCCCGCGACCAGCAGCGCCTGGACTCCGGCGCGATCACCTCGCCCAAGGACCTGGAGAGCCTCCAGCGCGAGATCGTCTCCCTCGCCAAGCGCCAGGGCGACCTGGAGGACGTCGTCCTCGAGGTCATGGAGCGCCGTGAGTCCGCCCAGGAGCGGGTCGCCGAGCTGACCGACCGGGTCTCCGCCGTCCAGGCCAAGGTCGACGACGCCACCGCCCGCCGGGACGCCGCGACCCAGGAGCTCGACGCGGAGGCCGCGACGGTCACCAAGGAGCGCGAGGTCGTCGCCGGCTCCGTGCCCGCGGACCTGCTCAAGCTGTACGACAAGCTCCGCTCCCAGCAGGGTGGTGTCGGCGCCGCCCGCCTCTACCAGCGCCGCTGCGAGGGCTGCCGTCTCGAACTCAACATCACCGAGGTCAACGACGTGAAGGCCGCGTCCCCCGACACGGTGCTGCGCTGCGAGAACTGCCACCGCATCCTGGTCCGCACCGCCGACTCGGGTCTGTAATGACGCGGCCGCGCCGGTTCGTCGTCGAGGCCGACGGCGGTTCCCGGGGCAACCCGGGGCCCGCCGGTTACGGCGCGGTCGTCATCGACCCGGCGACGGGGGAGACCCTGGCCGAGGCCGCCGAGTACATCGGCGTCGCGACGAACAACGTCGCCGAGTACAAGGGCCTCATCGCCGGACTCCGCGCCGTGCGCGCGCTGCTGCCGGACGGGCCCGCAGACGACGGGCCGCAGGTCCGGGTCCGGATGGACTCCAAGCTGGTCGTGGAACAGATGTCGGGACGCTGGAAGATCAAGCACCCCGACATGAAGCCGCTCGCGGCCGAGGCCGCACGCATCCTGCCCGCCTCCGCCGTCACCTACGAGTGGATCCCGCGCGAGAAGAACAAGCACGCGGACCGGCTCGCCAACGAGGCGATGGACGCGGGCAAGCGCGGCCGTCAGTGGGAACCGTCCGCCTCGACGGCCGGCCTCGACACCCCGAGGGCCTCGGTGACCGCCGCCCTGCCGCCGGTCTCCGGACCGCCCGGCGACGCGGCGGCCGGTGCGGCCAGGGCCCGGGCGGCGCTGAACCGCCCCGCCGCCCCCGCCACCCCACAGGTCGGCTGGGGCGCCGCCCCGGACCTCGGCGCGCCCGCCACCTTCGTGCTGCTCCGCCACGGCGAGACCGCCCTCACGCCCCAGAAGCGGTTCTCCGGAAGCGGCGGCACCGACCCCGAGCTCTCCGCCGTCGGCCGCGGACAGGCGGAGCACGCCGCCGAGGCCTTCGCCGCCCGGGGCACGGTCCAGGAGATCGTCAGCTCCCCGCTGCGCCGCTGCCGCGAGACGGCCGGCGCCGTCGCGGCCCGGCTGGGTCTGGAGGTCCGGATCGAGGAAGGACTGCGCGAGACGGACTTCGGGGCCTGGGAGGGCCTGACGTTCGGTGAGGTCAGGGAGCGGTACGGCGCCGATCTGGACGCCTGGCTCGCCTCCGCGAAGGCCGCCCCCACCGGAGGCGGCGAGAGCTTCGCCGAGGTCGCCCGCCGCGTCGCCGCCACCCGCGACCGCCTCGTCAGCCGCTACGCCGGCCGTACGGTCCTCGTGGTCACGCACGTCACGCCCATCAAGACCCTGGTCCGGCTGGCGCTGGGCGCACCGCCGGAGTCGCTGTTCCGGATGGAACTCTCGGCGGCCTCCGTGTCGGCCGTGGCCTACTACGCGGACGGCAACGCCTCCGTACGGCTGCTGAACGACACGTCCCACCTGCGGTAGGTCTCTCCGGCCCCGGGACGGCGCTCGGCCCCATCGGCGGGGGGAGGCCGATGGGGCCGAGGTGGTTCCGGCAGGCCGGGGGATTGCCTGTCGGAACCCGGGTCACCCGGAGTCCGGGTCACGTGTCCCTGAGGGTCTCGTGCCCCGGACTCCGGGGAGCATGCATGGGAAACCGCGCGACTTTTGCGGCTCAGCCGCGCAGCGACGCCGCCTCGGCGGCCAGACGTTCCACCCGTGCCCAGTCACGCGCCGCCACCGCGTCGCCGGGGACCATCCAGCTGCCGCCCACACAGCCGACGTTCGGCAGGGCCAGGTAGGCGGGTGCCGAGGCGAGGGAGATGCCGCCGGTCGGGCAGAACCGGGCCTGGGGGAGCGGGGCGGACAGGGCCTTCAGGTACGCCGTTCCGCCCGCCGCCTCCGCCGGGAAGAACTTCATGTCGGTGACCCCGCGCTCCAGCAGCGCGACCACCTCGGACGTCGTCGAGACGCCCGGCAGGAACGGCACCCCCGACGCCTTCATCGCGTCCAGCACCGCGTCCGTCCAGCCGGGGCTCACCAGGAACCGGGCTCCCGCGGCCACGGTGTCCGAGACGTTCCGCGCCGAGATCACCGTGCCGGCGCCGACCACCGCGTCCGGAACCTCCGACGCGATCGCCCTGATCGCGTCCAGGGCGGCTGCGGTCCGCAGCGTCACCTCGATCGCCGGAAGCCCGCCCGCGACCAGGGCCCGGGCGAGCGGCACCGCGTCGGCGGCGTCCTCCACCACGACGACGGGCATGACGGGGGCAAGGTCCAGTACGGAGGAGGTCATGCCCTCATCCTGCACCGGAGCCGCATCGTACGCAACGAGCGTTGCGCATGGTGCAACGCCAGTTCCGTCGGGTCAGTGGATCTCCGTCACCACCACGTCGAGCTCCCAGGTCCGCCCGGACCGCGCGGGTGCCTCGGCCTCCACCACGTAACCCAGGTCCCGCAGGGCCGTCACCAGCTCCGCCGGACCCTTGGGCCGGGCCCCGGCCAGCAGCAGATCGCGGACCATCCGCCCCTTCGTCGCCTTGTTGAAGTGGCTGACCACCGACCGCTTCTCCACACCGTCCACCAGCTGGGAGTGCAGCACCCGCACACTCGCCGTGCGCTCCGCCACCGCACCCTTCGGCTTCCACGCCGCGGTGTACGCGGACGACCGCAGGTCCAGCACCAGGCCGTCCCCGGCCGCCTCCGGCATGACCTCCGCCATCGGCTCGCGCCAGAACGCGCCGAGCGCGCCCAGCCCCGGCAGCTTCACGCCCATCGCGCAGCGGTACGGCGGAATCCGGTCGCCCACCCGCACCGCACCCCACAGCCCGGAGAACACCAGCAGCGACCTCCCGGCCCGGCGCCGGGCCGCCGTGTCCAGGGACGCCAGGTCCAGCGCGTCGTACAGCACCCCCGTGTAGAGCTCGCCGGCCGGACGCGCACCCGCGGTCCGCAGTCCGACGTTCTTCGCGACCTCGCCCCGCAGGCCCTCGCTGAGCCCCAGCACCACGCGGGCCTTCTCCTCGTCCGCCGCGCACAGCTCCACCAGCCCGTCCAGCACGGCGGCCCGCGCCCCGGCCAGACCCGGCAGCGAGAGCGACTCGGGCTTCAGCGGTGCTCCGCGCCCCGAGGCGGCCTTTCCTTCGGAGGGCGGCAACAGCACGAGCACGGCGGTTCTCCTTCGTACGTACGGAAAAGAGGCCCCGGCCCACGCACGCAACCTGGTGGCAACCCCTCCACGCCAGCGTACGGGGAACCGGCGCCCGCCCCCGTGCCACCCGGGATGCCGCCCGCCCCGCCCCGCCATACGCTCGGTCCATGCCCCGCCGCCAGCTCCACATGACCGGCGCAGCCGACACCCCGCTGCGGGCGGCCCTGCACGCGCTGCGCACCGAACTCGGACTCCCCGACGGTTTCCCGGCCGACGTGCTCGCCGAAGCGGCCGACGCGGTGCGCCACCCGGCGGTCTCCGCGCACGAGGACGCCACGGACCTGCCGTTCCTCACGATCGACCCGCCCGCCTCCATGGACCTCGACCAGGCGATGCACCTGGAACGCCGCCGCCACGGGTTCCGCGTCCACTACGCCATTGCCGACGTCGCCGCGTTCGTCCGCCCCGGAGGCGCGCTCGACGCCGAGGCCCACCGCCGGGTGACCACGCTCTACTTCCCCGACGGCAGGGTGCCGCTCCACCCCGAATCGCTCTCCGAGGGCGCCGCCAGTCTGCTGCCCGGCGAGACGCGGCCCGCCGTGCTCTGGGAGATCGACCTCGACGCCGAGGGCCGCACCGAGACCACCCGGGTACGCCGGGCCCTCGTCCGCAGCCGCGACAGACTCGACTACGCCGGCGTGCAGCGGCAGATCGACGCCGGTACCGCCGAGGAGCCGCTCGCCCTGCTCAGGGACATCGGGACGCTGCGCGAGGAACAGGAGATCGCCCGCGGCGGGATCTCGCTGGACGTGCCCGAACAGGAGATCGTCGAGCGCGACGGGACGTACGGCCTCGACTACCGGGCCCCGCTGCCCGCCGACGGCTGGAACGCGCAGATCTCCCTGCTCACCGGCATGGCCGCGGCCCGCCTGATGAAGGAATCCGGCACCGGCATCCTGCGTACGCTCCCGGTCGCCCCCGACGGCGCGGTGGCCCGCCTGCGCCGCTCGGCCGAGGCCCTGCGCATCGACTGGCCGCACCACGTCCCGTACGCGCAGGTCGTCCGCTCGCTCGACCCGAGGAGGGCGAACCACGCCGCCTTCCTCCAGGACTGCACCACACTGCTGCGCGGCGCCGGCTACACCGTGTTCGACAACGGCGAACTGCCCACCCCGGCCGTGCACGCCGCCGTCGCCGACCTCTACACCCACTGCACCGCGCCGCTGCGCCGGCTCGTCGACCGGTACGCGTCCGAACTCTGCGTCGCGGCCGCCGCCGACCGGGATCCGCCCGAGTGGGTCCTGAGCGCACTGCCCGTCCTGCCGGGGGAGATGGCGGACGGGACCCGGCGCGCCAACACGGTGGAGCGCGAGTGCGTCGACCTCGTCGAGGCGGCGCTGCTCAAGGACCGGGTCGGTACGGTCTTCGACGCGTACGTCGTGGACGTGAAGGAACAGGAGCCGACCACCGGCACCGTCCACATCGACGACCCCGCGATCATCGCCCGGATCGAGGGCGGCACCGCCGAGCTCCCGCTGGGGGAGCGGCTGCGGGTACGGCTCACCCAGGCGGATCCGGGATCGTCGAAGGTGCTGTTCGCGCCCGCGTGAGCGCGGCCACGACGGCGCGCGGATCATCGGCGTGGAACCGGACCGCGACCGCCCGCCCGCGCCGCCCGAGCGGTCGTACGAAACCCAGCGGCGCGCTCAGCTCGACCGTCACGGTCGTCTGGCCGCCGACCGCGAGATCGAGCACCCCGTCCGGGCCCTGCTGGACCAGCCTTCCCTGAGGGAAGCGCCGTTCGACCCGCGCGACGGAGATCGCGCCGGCCGGTACCCGCAGATCGAACAGCGCCC
This sequence comes from Streptomyces sp. NPDC091416, assembly GCF_044756845.1. Classification (NCBI taxonomy): domain Bacteria; kingdom Bacillati; phylum Actinomycetota; class Actinomycetes; order Kitasatosporales; family Streptomycetaceae; genus Streptomyces; species Streptomyces sp. NPDC091416. The sequence goes on along the minus strand of NZ_JBIVTU010000002.1, from coordinate 20,289 downwards.
CGTAGCGGACGCGCAGCGAACCGTCCGGTCCCACGACGTGCGGGCGGGTCACACAGGCGGCGTGCAGGGCGAGCACCAGCAGCACCCCGTACACGTCCAGGACGAGCAGGATCCGGTGGACGACCGGCCAGGGAACCAGCAGCGCCAGCATCACCGTCTCCACCACCGAGACGAAGACCAGGCCGTACATCATCGCCGTCTGCGGCCCCGTGTACGGGACAGGCAGCGCGCCCTCCGGCACGCCGTGGCGCCGCCGCAGCACCCACAGCCCCAGACTGTGCAGGGCCCGCAGCTCATGGGCGACGAGCCGCCGCACCGGCGCGGGCACCACGGTCCGCAACGCCCCGGCCGCCGCCGCCCGCCGGCCCGCCCCCGTCCGTCTTCCGGCCCGCCACAACCGGCCCAGGACGACGGCCTCCAGGACCACGCCCAGCAGAACCGCCGCCTCCGCACCGGCCCACAGGGCTCCGGGTATCCGCACCCCGGCCACCAGACACACGCCGAACGCGAGTTCGGCGGGCAGCACGGTCAGGGCCACGACCCGCGCACCCCTCACGCCTCTCGTCACCGCGCTCCTCCTTTCATCCGGTCCGCCAGCGCCACCATCACCAGGCGCACGACCTCGGCCTGAGCGGGCGGGTAGTCCGCCAGCAGGGCCTCCCCGAAACCCGGCATGGCCGGTCCGTCGTCAGGGACCGCCGCCAGCACCTCGTCCGGAACGAGGGCCGCCATCCGGGCGGCCAGCGGCGCGACACGCGGATCGTCCGGGGGCGCCCCGTCGAGTGCGTCGAGCTCCTCGTACAGCGCGAGCACCACCGGATCACCGGCCAGCTTCCGCAGCACGGCGTAGACCTCGCTGCCGCCGCCGCCCGCCGCGTCCAGCAGCGCCAGATGCTCCCGGTCCCTGGCGGCGGTGGGCGAGTCGGTCACGGGCCCGGCGGCCAGCAGCTCGGCCAGGGCCGGCGACACGGGCTCCACCCCGGTCAGCGGTCCCTCCAGCAACTGGGCCAGGCGCAGCCGCCGCTCCCCGATCTCCCGTTCCTGCCGCGCCAGATCGTCGTCCAGCTCACGCAGTACGTCCCCGAGCGGCCGCCCGGCGTCACCGGCGAGGACCTCCCGCACCTCGTCCAGACCGAGCCCCAGTTCGGTGAGCCGCCGGATCCGGGCGAGCAGCACGGCGTCGCGCACGCCGTACGAGCGGTAGCCGTTCGGCCGACGGGCGGGCTCGGCCAGCAGACCGATCCGGTGGTAGTGCCGCACGGCCCTGGGGGTGAGCCCGATGAGCGCGGCGATCTCTCCGATGCGCATGGGGCCAGTAGAAACCCTGACGCTGCGGCAAGGTCAAGGCGCCGGGCCCCGGAGCGCCGGCGGGCGCGCGCCATCTCGTACGATCGCGCCTTCGGCCCCGCATCCCGAGCCTGCAGGAAGAGAACGCCCGACATGACCGATCCCGCGGCCCGGCCTGCCACCGACCGCGCCCGCCAGATCCTCGCGGCGGCGCGCACCCTGCTGGAGCGGGAGGGCCCGGACGCTCTGACGATGCGCCGCCTCGCCGGACGCGTGGGCATCACGGCGCCGTCGCTCTACAAGCACTTCCCGGACAAGTCCTCCGTGGTGCACGCCCTGGCCGACGCGATGCTCCGGGAGACCGCCGACGTGCTCGAAGCGGCCGAGTCCGCGGCCCCCGGCTCCTTCCCCGCCCTGGCCACCGCCTACCGCACCCACGCCCTGGCCCACCCCCACCTCTACCGCCTCACCACCGGCCACCCTCTCCCGCGGGGCCTGGAGGAGCGTGCCGCGGCCCCGCTCCTGCGCGCCCTGGCCGGCGACGAGGGACGGGCCAGGGCGGCCTGGGCCTTCGCCCACGGGATGGTCGTGATGGAGCTCAACGGCCGCTTCCCCACGGACGCCGACGTCGCGGCGGCCTGGGCGGCGGGCATCGAGGCCTTCGCTTCGGTCCGCCTCTGACAACCGCGTGCGGTCCTGTGCCACGATCGAGGGAAACACTCCCATCTCACGGACGGCGGATTCCCCGATGTCCCACTCTGGCGAGCGACCGAGGAAGGGGCGTGACATGTCTGCCATGCCGCACGAACCGCTCTCGCAGGCGGAGGTCCTGCTGGAGGGCTTCCTGGCGCTGGACACGCCGGAGGGCTTCCGGGCCGAGCTGATCGAGGGGGAGATTGTCGTGACGCCGCCGCCGGACGGGGATCATGAGGACTACATCAGCCTGATTCTTGAGCAGGTGATCACCCGTTCCCGCACCAAGATGCAGTTCTCCGGGAACAAGGGGCTGAAGCTGCGCAGTGGCGGGGGGTGCCCCAGGAACCACGTCATCCCCGACGGCACCTTCGCCCCCACCGAACTGCGCCTGTACCGCGGCGCGGATCCCTGGATGCCGTGCGAGGGAGTGGCCCTGGTGGTCGAGGTCACCTCGTCCAAGCCGGCCGCCGACCGCACGGGCAAGCGGCACTGCTACGCCCGGGGACCCGTCCCCCTCTACCTCCTGGTGGACCGTGAGCAGTCCTCGGTGACCCTGTTCAGTGACCCGCAGGGGGACGACTACCGCCAGCACTGCACGATTCCGTTCGGCAAGTCGATCCGCCTCCCGGCACCCTTCGCGCTCGATCTGGAGACCGGGGCGTTCATCTGAGCCGTCCACCGGCCCTGTAGGGCCCGCCCCGCCCGGCCGGGTAGCATGGTCGGCACGGCAGACGAGCCGGGCGGACGGCCGCGTGAGGATCTTCGGATCCTCCCGAGGAACGTCCGGGCTCCACAGGGCAGGGTGATGGCTAACGGCCACCCGGGGTGACCCGCGGGACAGTGCCACAGAAAACAGACCGCCTGGGACTCCGGTCCCCGGTAAGGGTGAAACGGTGGTGTAAGAGACCACCAGCGCCTGAGGCGACTCAGGCGGCTAGGTAAACCCCACCCGGAGCAAGGTCAAGAGGAACCGTCGCAAGACGGTTCTGCGCGAACGTTCGAGGGCGGCCCGCCCGAGTTCGCGGGTAGACCGCACGAGACCGGCAGCAATGCCGGTCCTAGATGGATGGCCGTCTCCCCGGCCGCCGCGAGGCGACCGGGCGACAGAACCCGGCGTACAGCCCGACTCGTCTGCCGCTACCTCCCGCGGCTCCGCCCTGCCGGCACGGCTGCACCCCTTGGTTGCGCGGCGCTGCCGCTGCCCCGTGGTTGAAGGCGGACCCGGGGCTGCGCGCCGCCGGGGTCGGTCGCCTCCGGCGGCCTGCGGTGGGCGGGATGCCGCCGACACCTCGACTTCACATCGCGGCTCCCGGGCGGGGCACCCCATCACGCTCGCTCCACGCGCTCACGTCACGCAGGGCTGCCCTCCGCTCTCCGACGAACAGACAGGTCACGGCGCGAGCGCTCCCTTGCCGAGGAAACCGGCGTACGGCCTGAATCGTCCGCCATTACCGGCGGATTTCCTCCGAAAGGGTTGCTGTTCCGTGGGAAGTCGTATACCGGGCGCCCCCACCGGAGTGGTTTTGCAAGCCGGCGCGGTGAAGATGAACCGGACCTGCTCCTCCGATTTCAAGCCTTTCGCGTCCCGCCACGCCAAGCGTGACCGATTCGGAACGTACCAACTGCTGCGGTCTGCCGGGATATCGGGTAACGACCCACCGTTGAACCGCGCCCGCCGAGTAACGGATCGAGCGTCAGTTCAATTGTCACGCCACGATCTTGGAGCCTCTGGCCATACTTCCCGACGCTCCGTCAGCATTCGGAATGCCACGTCTGGATACTCCGAACTCCCGCCGCGTGCCGGACAGCGGCCGGTTCGGCTTGGGGGTCGGCTTGGCCAGGAGCCGGGGTTCCGGGGCGGCGTCCGGCAGCCCGCTGACCGACTCCACCGCCGCCGGCTGGGACCTGCCGTTGAGCACGGCCTGGCCCAGTGCGGTGATGCGGTGGTTCATGGTGTTGCGGTGCCGCTCGGAGCGGATCAGGCCGGACTTGCGCAGCACGCTGGTGTGCTGACTGACGGAGGCGGCCGACGTGCCGACCTGCTGCGCCAGCTCGCTGGTGGTGCCGCCCGTCATCGCCAGGCGCAGGAGCTGCGCCCTGGTGCGTCCCATGAGCGCGTCCAGCGCCTCGCCGTCCTTGGCCTGGGGGCTCCAAAGGGCCCGGGAGGTCTCGGGGTCCGGCTGGGCGGAGAAGACGAGGACCGGGCGTCCGTCGGTGCCCTTGACATTGCGGAGCAGCGCCCCGGGACGGGCTCCGAGAAACAAAGAGGGAGCAAGGAGGAGTCCCTTGCCCTCAAGTTCTATGTCGGCGTCCTCGGTGGCCGGTAGTTCAAGAATTCGGCCGGAGATGCGGACGTCCGGGTGCAGAGAATTCAGGAGATATTCACCTCCGTCGGTCTGTGCTTTCATTCGTGCTTCGCGCTGCAGAGTCAAATGCGTCAGGATCTGCTGCCAATAGGGAGCTATCGACATGTGCGCAAAGGAATCCATGGCGGCCCGGATTTCGCGTCTGCTCGGGCCGGTCGATGGATTCCGTTCACCCGGAGCCTTGTCGCGCTCGGGGCCGAGAAGCCATGTGAGATCGGAAGCGCGCCGCAACATCTGGACATCACGGGTCAGTTCGTCGCTGGATCCGATCCTCCGTGCCAGCTGGTTCCGCCATTCCTTGAACTCAGGCTCAGCCTTTCCCCCTACATGATGGATGGAGAATATGGCTTCGGACAATGGGCCCAAAGTCGCCATCATGTGTATATTACCGATATCCCCATGACTCAAATGGATACGCAACATGTCATGCCCCCGGCAAGATCATCGTCTACGATGCCCTAATTCATCCAACTCGGCTTCGGATTGCAGCCAAGCCATGGCTGAAAACTCGAAACCGGCTTCAAAATAGCAAGCCTGAATCGGTTCCGCACAGCGAGATGCTTGCTTTAGCCGGGAGTGAAAGAGATTGCCTGGGGGGTGGTGTTCATGATATGAGAGACGTGCAATGTAATACGGGAATAAAGATGGCGATGGCCGCCGGGGGAACAGCCACCGCCATCAGCTCAGGCGTCCCGCTTGTGCAGGACGACGTACCCGGCGACCACTGCGGCGCCCGTCCAGACCAGGACCACCAGCAGTGCGCCCATCCGGCCGTAGGGCTCGGCGTCCCCGTCCATCAGGTGCTGACCCGCGATGGAGGGAAGGTAGTCCAGGATCTTCTTGGTGAAGTCGCTGCTGGAGAGGGCCAGTGCGCCCGGCAGGCCGGCCAGGACCATGAAGACGGTCGTCAGCGTGCCCACGGCGCTGCGCATGGCCGCTCCGACACCGATGGCGAAGACACCCATCAGCGCGATGTACACACCGGTCGCCAGGATGGTCGGGACGGCCTTGCCGAGGTTGGTGTCGGCGTACTCGAACAGCAGCGGCGTGGTGGTGGCGGTACCCACGGCGGCGATCAGCGTGCCGGCCACGAACATGACGGGCGCGATCACCGCGATCTTGGAGAACAGCATCCGGCCGCGCTGCGGCACGCACTGCAGCGTCGAACGGATGCTGCCCGTGGAGTACTCGGCCGTGATCGCCAGCATGGCCAGAGCGATGACCGCGAACTGGACCATGTTGATCGCCAGAACCGGCGGGTGGGCGATCGGGATGTCGGTGGTGTCGCCGTCGCTGCGGTAACTGTTCGCGATGCTCGTGCCGAGGGCCGGCGCGAAGACGGCCATGAGGGCGAAGGAACCGGCCAGGCACCACCAGGTGGCCTTGACCGACCACAGCTTGGTCCACTCCGAGGCGATCGCGCCGATGGTCTTGCCCCGGCCGTGCGAGGCCGTGCCCGAGGCCGTGCTCGATGCTGTGGTGTTCATGGTTGCGCTCGACATGACTCAGGCCTCGACTTCCTGCTGCTGGCCCTGCTGCGGGGCGACCCCCGCGGTCACGGGCTTCGACGACTTGTACTCGATGCTGCTGGCCGTCATCTCCATGTACGCCTGCTCCAACGAGGCCTCGACCACCCGGAGTTCGTGCAGCCTGAGGTTCATCTGGAACGCGATGTCGCCGATGGCCTCCACCGACGAACCGGACACCAGGAGCTCGTGCTCCGAGTCCCGCTGGACCTCCAGGGCCAGCTCGTCGAGGCGTGCGACGAGGTCGTCCATGCCCCGGCTGTCGGGCGTCCGGACCCGGACGGCGGTCAGCGAACTGCGGGCGATGACCTGGTCGATCGTGTCGTTGGCGAGGAGCTTGCCCTTGCCGATCACCACCAGGTGGTCGGCCGTCAGCTGCATCTCGCTCATGAGGTGGCTCGACACGAAGACGGTCCGGCCCTCCGCGGCGAGCGAACGCATCAACTCCCGCACCCAGCGGACCCCGTCAGGGTCGAGACCGTTCACCGGCTCGTCGAAGAGCAGGGTCTGCGGATCGCCGAGCAGCGCGCTCGCGATGCCCAGACGCTGTCCCATGCCCAGCGAGAAGGACCCGGCCTTCTTCTTGGCCACCTTCTCCAGGCCGACGGTCTCCAGGACCTCCTCGACCCGCTTGCGCGGAATGCCGTTGCTGCGCGCCATCGCCAGCAGGTGGCTGTAGGCGCTGCGCCCCGGGTGGAGTGCCTTCGCCTCGAGGAGGGCCCCGACCTCACGCAGCGGGTGAGTGAGCTCCGCATAGCGCTTGCCGTTGATCAGGGCCTCGCCGGCGGTCGGCCGGTCCAGACCCATGATCATGCGCATGGTGGTCGACTTGCCTGCGCCGTTCGGGCCGAGGAATCCCGTGACCTTGCCCGAAGCGATCTCCAGATCCAGGTGGTCCACGGCCACTGCCGTGTCGTAGCGCTTGGTGACTCCACGCAGTGTGATCATTGCCCGTCCGTCCTCAGAGGTCCTTGCATGTCAACGACCGTACGGGGACCGCGCGGACGGGTCTTGTGCCGATCGGCACTGCGGCACTACGACTTTCGACAGAGAGGCCGACGGCGTGCCGCACGAGGCCCCGTGACGACGTTCCTGCGCAGGCCCCCGTGACGACGTTCCTGCGCAGGCCCCCGTGACGACGTTCCTGCATGGGGCCGTGTTCCTGCACAGGTCCGCGTACGACGCCCCTGCGTCAGGCCCGCGTACGACGTCGGCGCACGAGGCCCGCGTACGACGTCGGCCCGTGAGGTCATCCGGCGACGTCCCCGCACGAGGTCCGCGTACGACGCCCCGACGTGGAAAAGGGGGCGGGGACGGGCGCGGTGCCGGGCTGTCCCGTACACCGTGTCCGTCCCCGCCCCCGGGCCCCGCGCGCGACCGCGCGGGGCCTGCCGGCGGAGGCCGGGTCGAGGGCCTCGTCAGAGCAGGTCCTCGAACTCGTCGATCTCCTCCTGCGTGATCTCGGCCATCGCCACGTCGGACGGCGTCAGGCCGCCCGCCTCCGGCCGCTCGGCATGCTCCACCAGGGCCCGCAGAGCCTCGAACCACAGCCGGCCGAGCTCCTCCACGGACTCCTCGGCCAGGAGCCGCCGCGCCCACGTCCACGTCGCCACGAGGCACGGACCCTCCGACCCGTCCGCCGTGAACGAATTGAGCTCGACGACGTGGGCGAGCGGCGTGTCGGCCGCTTCTCCGGCAGGCCCTCGGACGCCGGGCTCCGGGCCCCACACCGACTCCCCGCCGGCGCCGTCCTCCGCCGTGAACCGGCCCAGGTAGTTGAACCCGAGCTGGGCGCGCGTGCCCGACGCCAGCCGCTGCGCGCTGCCCGGATCGAGGTAGCGCAGCAGCCCGTACCCGATTCCGCCGTCGGGCACGGCTCGCAGCTGCTCCTTGACCCGCTTCAGGACCGCACCCGCAGCCGGGCCGCCGGCCCGGGCGTCGTCGCCGTCGTACGACCCTGCGCCGATCCGTACCGGATACATGCTGGTGAACCAGCCGACCGTACGGGAGAGGTCCACACCGCCCACCGCGTCCTCCTCCCGGCCGTGGCCCTCCAGGTCCACCAGGAACGCCCGGCCCCGGCCCTGGTCGCGCCATTCCGAGAGCGCCCAGGCGAACGCCGCGAGGAGCACGTCGTTCACCCCGGCGTTGTAGACCGTCGGGACCGAGGTCAGCAGAGGCCCGGTCACCTCGGACGGCAGCCTCAGTTCGAGTTGCCGCGAGGTGTGATGGGTGTCCTGCTCCGGATCCAGTCCAGCCGAACCGAGCAGGGGTTCGGGGTCGGCGACCACGGAGGCCCACAGGTCCGTCTCCGCCACCCGTGCCGGCGCCACCGCCTCGTCCCGCAGCCGCTGCGACCAGCGACGCAGAGAGGTGCCGACCGGTGCGGGCTTCGGCTCCCGGCCGGCCACGGACGCCTCCCACGCCTCCACCAGATCGGGCAGCAGGATGCGCCACGAGACACCGTCCACCACCAGGTGGTTGACCACCAGGAGCAGCCGGCCCGGCACCTCGGGACCCCGGTCGAACCACACCACCTGAAGCATGATCCCGGCCGCCGGCGCCAGCCGGTCCGCCGCGGCGTCCGCCTCGATGACGTACACCGACTCCAGCCCCGCACCGTCCAGGCCCGCCGCATCCACCCGCCGGACCACCGACGTCGCGAGGACCGTCCCGGGCTCGGCGACGGCACAGTCCCAGGCGTCCGACACCGGGGCCGTACCGGCCGGTTCCGTGACCCGCATCCGGAGCGCGTCATGGTGGTCGAGCAGCGTCTGCACGGCGGCGTGGAGATGCGGCAGGCCGAGGCCGGCCGGCACCCGCAGCACCGTCGACTGGTTGAACCGGTCGATGGAGCCGCCGCGTTCGGCCAGCCAGTGCATGATCGGCGTCGCGGGCAGCGGACCCACCCCGGCACCGGCCTCCTCGGCCCGGACCGATTCGCTGCCGTCCGTCGCGACCTCGGCGAGGGCCGCCACCGTCTTCCGCTCGAAGACGTCCTTCGGCGAGATCACCAGACCCGCCTTCCGGGCCCGGCTGACCAGCTGGATCGACATGATGCTGTCGCCGCCCAGGTCGAAGAACCCGTCGTCGATGCTCACCTCGGCCACACCGAGCACCTCGGCGAACAGCCCGGACAGCAACTCCTCGTGCCCGGTCCGGGGCGCCCGTCCCGCCGGTGCCGCAGTGAACTCCGGCACCGGCAGCGCCTTGCGGTCCAGCTTGCCGATCGAGGTCAGCGGCAGCGCGTCGAGCTCCACGACAACCTGCGGAACCATGTAGTCGGGCAGCGTCCTCGCCAGCTGGGCGCGCAGCTCCTGTGGAGCGTACGAGGCCGCCGGCACGACGTACGCCACCAGGCGCTTGTCGCCCGGCCGGTCCTGCCGTACGACCACGGCGACCTGCTGCACCGACCCGCTCGCGGTGAACGCCGCCTCGATCTCGCTGAGTTCGATACGGAACCCGCGGACCTTGACCTGGCTGTCGGCCCGGCCGATGAACTCCACCAGACCGGCCCTGTTCCATCGGACCAGGTCACCCGTGCGGTACATACGGGTCCCCGGGGCGCCGAACGGGTCGGCGACGAAACCCTCCGCCGTCAGGTCCGGGCGGCCCCAGTACCCCCGGGCAAGACCGGCGCCCGCGATGTACAGCTCACCCGGCACACCCGGCGGGACCAGCCGCAGCGCCTCGTCCAGGACGTAGTGCCGCATGTTGTCCAGAGGACGCCCGATCGGCACGCCACCTCGTTGCCCGTCCACATCCGCCGCGCCGACCTCGTGACTGGTGGCGAACACCGTCGTCTCGGTAGGCCCGTACACGTGCACGACCTTGGTCGACGGGCAGTGCTCGAGCACCCTGCGCATCGCGGCGGGCGACGCCATGTCGCCGCCGGTCCATACCTGCCGGACGCTCGCCAGGCACTCGGGGTGTTCCTGCGCCAGGACCCCGAACAGGCCCGTGGTGAGGAAGAGCGCGGTGATCCCGTGGTCCACCACGAGCCGGCGCAGCGCCTCGATGTCGAGGTCCCCGGGCGGCGCGACCACGACCCGGCCACCGTTGAGGAGCGGCGCCCACAGCTCGAACGTCGAACCGTCCCAGGCGTGCGGCGAGTGCAGCGGCACCCGGTCCACCACACCGCCCAGCCAGCGCCGGTCGCGAGCGAGGTCCGCCACATCGGCGTGGGTCGCGGAGACACCCTTGGGCGTGCCCGTGGAGCCGGACGTGAACATGACGTACGCCAGCCGGTCCGGCTGGACGGCGAGCCCCGGATTGCCGTCCCGGTCCGGCCCGGCGGGCACCGGAGCGGAGTCCGGGACGAGCACCGAAGCGGTCCCCGCGACCTCCTGCGCCCGCGACCGCAGCGACTGATCGGTCAGCAGCACCGCCGCCTCGGTCTCGCCGAGGATCCAGCGCATCCTGCTGTCCGGATACGCCGTGCTCAGCGGCACGTAGACCCCGCCCGCCTTGGCCACCGCCAGCAGGGCGACGACCAGGTCGGCGGAGCGCTCCATGAGCACGCCCACCCGCGCCTCGGGGACCAGACTCGCCCCGAGGCGATGAGCGAGACGGTTGGCCCGCGCGTTCAGTTCGGCGTACGAGAGTGTGGTGCCGCCGAACACGACGGCGACCTCGTCCGGATGCAGCGCCGCCTGCGCCTCGAACAGTTCCGGCAGGGAGCCGGGCGGCAGTTCACGCCCGCTGTCGTTCCATTCGTCCAGCATGCGCCGCCGCTCGGACGTTCCGAGCACGATCGTCTCACCGACGGGACGCGTCGGGTCCGCGACCAGCGACTCAAGGACAGTGATCAGGCGCTCGGCGAGCGTCCGGACCGTCTCGTGGTCGAACAGGTCGCTGCTGTAGCCGATGTGGCCCGCATAGCCCCCACGGCCGGCCGCGCCTTCGCCGCCGGTGGCCTCGTCCTGGTCGGAGAACGAGAACAGCAGGTCGAACTTGGCCCCGTCGGTGGCAGTGCTCTCGGCCGACACGGTCAGGCCCGGCAGTTCCGCCGAGGCCGCGAGCGCCGCGCGGTCGTCATCGTTGTTCCAGCTCAGCACGGTCTGGAACAGCGGGTGGCGGGCTGCCGAGCGCTCGGGATTGAGCAGGTCCACGATCCGCTCGAAGGGCACGTCCTGATGCGCGTAGGCGGCGAGGTCGGTGCGCTGGACCCGTCCGAGGAGCTCGGCGAAGGTGGGGTCGCCGGAGAGGTCGGTGCGCAGGACGACGGTGTTGACGAAGAAGCCGACGAGGTCTTCGACGGCGTCGTCCGTGCGGCCCGCGACCGGCGAGCCGATCGGGATGTCGGTACCGGCACCGAGCCGCGACAGCAGCACGGCGAGTGCCGCCTGCACGACCATGAACGCGCTGGCCCGGTTGTCCCGCGCCACCGCCTCGACCCGCTCGCGCAGTTCCTTCGGCACGTCGAACCCGACAGTCCCGCCCCGGTGGGACGGCGTCGTCGGCCGAGGCCGGTCGGTGGGCAGTTCGAGCTCGGCCGGGAGATCGGCCAACGTGTTCTGCCAGTGGTCCAGTTGCCGCGAAAGGGCGCTCTGCGGGTCGTCCTCGGAGCCGAGGTGGGTGCGCTGCCAGAGGGTGAAGTCCGCGTACTGCACGGGCAGCGGGGCCCAGGCAGGGGCCCGGCCCTCGACCCGTGCCGCGTACGCCGACGTCAGATCCCGGGCCAGGGGCCCCATCGACCAGCCATCGCCCACGATGTGGTGCATCAGGAGAAGCAGCACGCGCTCACTGTTGCCCGTATCGAACAGCCATGCCCTGAAGGGAAGTTCACCGGAGAGATCGAAACCGTGCCGGGCGGCCGCCGCGATCGCGTCGTCCAGATCCGCCTCGGTCGTGGCCACCACTTCCAGCACGGGCCGGGCACGGTCCCCGTCGAGGATGACTTGGTGGGGGTCGGTGGTGTCGGTGTGCTGGGTGAAGAGGGTGCGGAGGGATTCGTGGCGTGTCACGACGTCGGTGAGTGCGGTGTGGAGTGCGGTGGTGTCGAGGGTGCCGGTGAGGCGGAGGGCGATGGGGATGTTGTAGAGGGAGCTGCCGGGTTCGTACTGGTGGAGGAACCAGAGCCGCTGCTGGGCGAACGACAGGGGGATGTGTGCGGGGCGGGGTCCTGCGGTGATCGCGGTGCGGGCGGTGGAAGCGCCGGTGAGGGCTTCGGCGAGGCCGAGGACGGTGGGGGTCTCGAAGAGCTGGCGTACGGAGAGCTCGGCGTCGAGCGCGGTGCGGATGCGGGAGACGAGGCGGGTGGCGAGCAGGGAGTGTCCGCCGAGGTCGAAGAAGCTGTCGTCGATCCCGACCCCGCCCCCGACCCCGGACAGGCCGAGGATGTCGGCGAACAGTCCGCAGAGGATTTCTTCCTGGGGGGTGCGGGGGGCGCGGCTCTGCGTGGTGGTGCTGAACTCGGGCTCGGGCAGGGCCTTGCGGTCGAGCTTGCCGTTCGCGGTGAGGGGGAGTGCGTCGAGGGTGACGAAGGCGGCGGGGACCATGTAGTCGGGGACGGCGCCGGCTACGTGGTTGCGGATGGTGGTCGTGTCGGGGGAGTTGCCGGTGAGGTAGGCGATGAGGCGGTCGTCGCGGACGATGACGGCTGCCTGGGCGATGCCGGTCAGGGTGGTGAGGACGGTTTCGATCTCGCCGAGTTCGATGCGGAAGCCGCGGATCTTGACCTGGTGGTCGGCGCGGCCGAGGTATTCGATCTCACCGTCGGTGCTCCAGCGGGCGAGGTCGCCGCTGCGGTACATGCGCGTCCCGGCCGCACCGAACGGATCCGCGACGAACCGCTCTGCGGACAGGGCGGGGCGGTTGAGGTAGCCGCGGGCCAGGCCCGCTCCCGCGACATACATTTCGCCGGGGACGCCGGGGGCGGTGGGCTGGAGTGCGCTGTCCAGGATGTAGAGCCGCAGGTCGGGGATGGGCCCGCCGATCAGGGACCTCTGGGACCCGGTGCCCGGGGTGAGGGGGCGGTGGGTGACATGGACGGTGGTCTCGGTGATGCCGTACATGTTGACCAGGCGCGGGCTGTTCTGGGGGTGGCGGTGGTACCAGTCGGTCAGCCGTCCCGGATCCAGCGCCTCCCCGCCGAAGACCACATACTCCAGAGCGAGACGCCGGCTGAGTTCGGGGTTTTCGGCGTCGGCCTGGATGAGCTGGTAGAACGCCGAGGGCGTCTGGTTCAGGACGGTGACGCGTTCCTGGACCAGGAGGTCCAGGAACTGCTCCGGGCTGCGGCTGACCGTATGCGGAACGACGACGAGACGCCCGCCGTGCAGCAGAGGACCCCACAGCTCCCACACGGAGAAGTCGAAGGCGTAGGAGTGGAACATCGTCCACACCTGCTCCGGCCCGAACCCGAACCACTGGTCCGTGGCCGTGAACAGACGAACGACCTGCTCATGCGCGACAACAACACCCTTGGGCCGCCCCGTAGAACCAGACGTATAGATGACATACGCCGGATGCTGAGGCAGCAGAGGCGAGACTCGCTCGTCCTGCGTCAGGTCACCATCCGGGCGCCCGGCAAGATCCGCGATGGTGCCGGGGGCGTCGAGCAGCAGCCAGCCCTCCCCGTTCAGGTCATCGGAGACCTGGGTGGTGGCGATGACCAGGGCAGGGTTCGCGTCGTCCAGCAGGTAGGCGATCCGGTCCGCCGGATAGGACGGGTCGACCGGCACATACGCCGCGCCCGCCTTCAGCACACCCAGCAACGCCACGATCATCTCCGCCGAGCGCGGCAGGGCCACCGCGACCAGCGACTCCGGGCCCACCCCCCGGTCCACGAGCACCCGTGCCAGACGGTTCGCCGCCGCGTTCAGCTCCCCGTACGACAACGACACCCCCTCACACGACACCGCAACACCTGCACCGCAGGCGGCCTGCGCCTCGAAGGCCTCCACCAGCGAAACCCTGTCACCGGCCGGCACCTCAGTAGTCGCGGTCCATGCCTCGACCACCGCGTCCCGCTCGTCACCGGACAGAACCGGCACCGCTCCGATGCCGCGTCCCGGCTCCGCGAGCAGCCCTTCCAGCACCCGGACGAACCGCTCGCCCCACACCACCGCCGAGGACCGGTCGAACAGGTCCGTGTTGAACTCCAGCGCGCCCCGCAGGCCCGCGGCACCGCCATCGGTGCCACGTACCCCGGACAGGTGGAAGACCAGGTCGAACTTGGCCGCACCCGTCGCGGCCTCCTCCGGCGCCACGCTCAGATGGGGCAACTGCTCGACCGTGTCGAGGGCGGCCTTCTGTTCGTCGTTGTTCCACTCCAGGACGGTCTGGAACAGCGGATGGCGTGACATCGAGCGCTCGGGGTTGAGTACCTCCACCAGTCGTTCGAAGGGGACGTCCTGGTGTGCGTACGCGGCGAGGTCGGTCTCCCGGACGCGGGCGAGGAGTTCGGAGAACGTCGGGTTCCCGGACAGGTCGTTGCGCAGGACCAGGGTGTTCACGAAGAACCCGACCAGGTCCTCCAGCGCGTCATCCGTGCGACCCGCCACCGGCGAGCCGATCGGAACGTCCTCACCTGCCCCCAACCGGAACAACAGCACCGCCAACGCGGCCTGCACCACCATGAACGGACTCGCCTGATGCTCCCGGGCCACCTCCTCCACCCGCCGGTGCAGTTCGGCGGAGGTCTCCAGCGGGACCGAGTCGCCCCGGTAGGTCGCCTGCGCGGGGCGTGGACGGTCGGTGGGCAGCTCCAGCTCGGCGGGAAGTGCTGCCAATGTCTGCTGCCAGTACCGGAGTTGTTGGGTCAGTGCGCTGTCCGGGTCGTCCTCGGAGCCGAGGATGTCGCGCTGCCACAGGGTGAAGTCGGCGTACTGCACCGGCAGTGGTGCCCAGGCCGGTGCCCGGCCGGACGTCCGGGCCGCGTAGGCGGTGGTCAGATCGCGGGCCAGCGGGCCCATCGACCAGCCGTCGCCGGCGATGTGGTGGATCAGTACGAGGAGTACGTGCTCCTCGGGAGAGATCTCGAACAGCCAGGACTTCAGCGGCAGTTCGGTGGCAAGGTCGAAGCCGTGGCGTACCGCCTCGGCGATCCGGTCCGTGAGTTCGCTCTCCTCGACGCGGACGACGACCGGCTCCGGGTGTGCCGCGGCCGGTTCGAGTACCACCTGATGCGCGCCCGTGGACTCCTCGGCGAAGACCGTGCGCAGGCTTTCGTGCCGGCCCACGATGTCCGCCAGCGCGGCCCGCAGGGCCTCGCGGTCGAGTGTGCCGGTGAGGCGCAGCGCCGTGGGCAGGTTGTAGGTGGGGCTCGGTCCCTCGAACCGGTTGAGGAACCAGAGGCGCTGCTGGGCGAAGGACAGCGGGATCCGCTCGGGGCGCGACCGTGTGGTGAGGGCGGGGCGGGGGCCGTCCGCCGAACCGAGCGCGGCGGCCAGGCCGGCCACCGTCGGGGCCTCGAAGAGGCGGCGCACCGCGACCTCCACGCCGAGCGTGGCACGGACCCTGTTCATCAGCCGTGTCGCGAGCAGCGAGTGCCCACCGAGGTCGAAGAAGCTGTCGTCGATCCCTACCTCGGCCACGCCCAGCACTTCGGCGAACAGCGTGCAGAGGATGTCCTCCTGCGGAGAACGGGGCCTGCGGCCCGTCGTGCTGCCGGAGAGCTCCGGCGCGGGCAGGGCCTTGCGGTCCAGCTTGCCGTTCGCGGTGAGAGGCAGCGTGCCGACCTCCATGAACACGGACGGCACCATGTAGGCGGGCAGATGCTGGGCAAGACGCGTACGCAGCGCCTTGGGGTCGACCGCGGTCTGCGGGCGGGGTACGACGTAGGCGACCAGACGCCGGTCGCCGGGGCGGTCCTCCCGCACGATCACGGCGCTCTGTGCCACACCGGGGGAGTGGTCCAGCTCGGCCTGTACTTCGCCCAGTTCGATCCGGAAGCCACGGACCTTGACCTGGTCGTCCGCGCGGCCCGAGTAGGCGAGCTCTCCGCGGTCGGTCCACCGTGCGAGGTCGCCGGTGCGGTACATGCGGTCGCCGGGCGCGCCGTACGGATCCGCGACGAAGCGCTCCGCCGTCAGCCCGGGGCGGCCGAAGTAGCCGCGGGCCAGTCCGGGACCGGCGATGTACAGCTCGCCCTCGACGCCCCGGGGAGTCGGGCGCAGCGCCGAATCGAGCACGTAGGTACGCGTGTTCGCGATCGGCCGGCCGATCGGGGGCGCCGTGTTCCCGGTCAGCGGCTCACTCATCGTGGCGCAGACGGTCGCCTCGGTCGGCCCGTACGCGTTGAGCATGCGCCGGCCACGGGACCAGCGGTCGACCAGGTCGGCCGGGCAGCTCTCGCCCGCCACCGCAA
Source organism: Streptomyces sp. NPDC091416 (assembly GCF_044756845.1). NCBI lineage: Bacteria > Bacillati > Actinomycetota > Actinomycetes > Kitasatosporales > Streptomycetaceae > Streptomyces > Streptomyces sp. NPDC091416. The sequence continues at coordinate 4,102 of NZ_JBIVTU010000002.1, read as the reverse complement.
GGGTCTGCACCGACGCCATGGCGTCGTCGGAGAGGGACGGCAGCGCGGACGGAGGCAGCGTCACATGGGTCACCCGCTGCTCGGCGAGCAGGGCTGCCAGCGGCGCGCCCGGCATGAGCCGTTCCTGTGGCGCCATCACCAGACAGGCGCCGGCCAGGAGTGCCATGCAGACCTCCGAGACCGCGGCGTCGAAGCTGGGTGAGGCGAACTGCAGGACACGGCTGTCCGGCTCGACGGCGAAGGCGTCGATCTGCGAGGCGGCCAGCCCCGGCAGCCCGGCGTGCGAGACCACGACACCCTTGGGCCTGCCGGTGGAGCCGGAGGTGTAGATGATGTAGGCCGGGTGCCGGGGCTCGGGCGAGGAACCCGTCGAACCGGCGCCGGAGGAACCGTGCCCGGAATGTGCGGCGGACGGCTCATGGGGTGCTTCCGCGTGCGTGGACAGCACGTGGGATGTGTCCGCGTGCGTGGGCGGCTCGTGCGGCGCGTCCGCGTCCATCAGGAGACGCGGAACGCCGGGGGATCCCAGCCGGCCGGTCAGCGCGCTCGTGGTGATCAGGAGCCCGGGCGCCGCGTCGTCGAGCACGTAGGCGATGCGGTCGACCGGATAGTCCGGGTCCACCGGGAGATAGGCGGCGCCGGACTTGAGGACGGCGAGCATCGCCACGACGAGTTCGGCGGAACGCGGCAGCGACACGGCCACCGCTTGCTCCGGCCCGAGCCCGGCGGACCGGAGCCGTTCCGCCAACCACGCCGACTGCTCGTCGAGTTGGGCGTAGGTCAGCACGTCGTCCTCGAAGGCGACTGCCTCCTCGTCGGGCGTGCGCAGCGCCTGGGCCCGGAACAGCTCCGGCAGGGTCGCCGCGGGCAGCTCGCGTGCGGGCCCGCTCCAGTCCGCGCCGAGCCGGTCCCGTTCGGCGGGAGTGAGTACCTCGATCCGGCCGAGCGGCGCGCCGGGCTGTTCGGCGATGCTCTCCAGGACCCGTACGAAACGCTCACCGATCGTCTGCGCGGCTGCCCGGTCGAACAGGTCGGGGCGGTGGTCGAGACGGAAGGAGAGCGCAGTGCCGGGCAGTGCCACCAGCGCGAGCGCGTAGTGCGTCGCGTCGTGGTTCGTGGCATCGGACAGACGCAGCCCCGAGGCTCCGGCGAGCTCGCCGAGAGCGGCGGCGTCGAGCGGATAGTTCTCGAAGACCATGGAGGTGTCGAAGAGCGCACCCATGCCCATCAGCTGCTGGATCGCGGCCAGACCGGTGTGCTGCTGCTCCAGAAGGGCCGCCTGGTCCCGCTGGATGCGACGCACGAAGTCGGCGACGCACTCGCCCGGGTTGATCCGGGCTCGCAGCGGCAGCGTGTTGATGAACAGGCCGACCATGTCCTCGACCCCGGCCAGGTCGGCGGGCCGGCCCGACACGGTGACGCCGAACACGACGTCGTCGCGCCCGGTGAGCTGCCCGACGACGATCGCCCACGCCGCCTCCACCAGCGTGTTCAGCGTGACACCGCACGACCGGGCCTGGCCGGCGAGCGCGGCGGTGGCCTGCTCGGAGAGGGCCAGTTCCACCCGCTCAGGAGCGGTCCCGGGACCCGGCTGCGGCGGTCCCGCAAGCGTCGGGCCTTCGAGACCGGACAGCGCCTCCCGCCATACGGCGTGCGAGGCCTCCTGGTCCTGAGCGGCCAGGACGCCCAGATAGTCACGGTAGGGGCGTACCCGGGGCAGTCGGTCGGCGCTCGCCGGCGCCGCGTAGAAGCCCAGCAGCTCTCGTACGAGAATCGGGAGCGACCAGCCGTCGAGCGCGATGTGATGGTTGGTCAGCACGAGCCGCCACCGGTCGGCGGCGAGCCGGATCAGGACGTAGCGCAGCAGCGGCGGCCGGGCGAGATCGAATCGCTCCCGGTACTCCTCTTCGAGGATCCCCGCCGCGTCCGCCGCGCGCTCCGGCTCCGGCAGGTGCGTCAGATCGACCTCGCGCCACGGCAGCGGCACATCGGCGACGACCACCTGCACCGGCCGGCCCGCCGCCGTCCTGCGGAACGAGGACCGCAGCGCCGTATGCCGGTCCAGGACCAGACGGGCCGCCGTCCGCAGCGCCGCCACATCGAGCGAACCCTCGATGTCGAAGGCCAACTGGGCGGTGTAGAGGTCGGGTTCGGAGTCGTCGTCGTACCCGCTGTGGAAGAACAGCCCCTCCTGGAGAGGCGACAACGGCAGTACGTCGACGAGTCGCGTTCCCTCCGAGAGGCTCGCCTCGTCGTCCGACGGCGCGCCATCAGCCCGTACCTCGGCCTCCAGCGCCTCGATCTCGGACTGCGTCACCTCCGCGAGCGGCACATCGGACGGGGTCAGTCCACCGGCTCCGGGGACCGCGCTGTGCCGGGCCAGCGCACCCAGTGCGTCGAACCAGCCTTCGGCGAGCTCCCGGACGCGTTCCTCGTCGAGCAGCTCGCCTGCCCAGGTCCAGGTCGCGACCAGTTCCGGCCCGTGCGGGCCGTCGTGGGTGGCCGCGTTGACCTCCACCGGGTGCGCCAGGGCCAGCGCAGGGTCCTCGGAGGCGCCGGTCAGCGGCGCCATCGTCCAGTCCGCGACACGGCTGTCCGCCGCGACCGCGCCCGGGGCGAACCTGCCGAGGTAGTTGAAGCCGAGCTGCGGGCGCGCGCCCGCCTCCAGCGCGGGTGCCGTCCTCGGGTTGAGGTGGCGCAACAGCCCGTACCCGATGCCCTTGTCCGGCACCGCCCGCAGTTGCTCCTTGACGCGCTTCAGTACGGCCCCGACATCCGGGCCGCCGGCCCGCGCACCCACGGTGTCGTACGGACCGGGGGCCAGCCGTACGGGATAGATGCTGGTGAACCACCCCACGGTGCGCGACACGTCGGCACCGGGAGCGATCTGCTCGGCCCGCCCGTGCCCTTCGAGGTCGACGAGCACCTCTGCGGCAGCCGGACTTCCGTGACGACGCCGCCATTCGGTGGCCGCCATCGCGAACCCGGCGAGCAGGACGTCGTCGATGCCCGCGTGGAACCGTGCGGTGGCCGCACCGATCAGGCTCTCCGTGACCGGGACGGGAAGCCGCAGCTCCAGGCTCCGCGCGGTGGCGAAGGTGTCACGTGCCGGATCGAGGGCACGGTCGGTGAGCAGCGGGTCTGGAGTCATGACCGCCGCCTGCCACAGGCCCTGCTCCTCCTCCCGTGCCGGCGCGAGCGCCGCCTCCGTGAGCTTCTGCGCCCAGCTGCGGAATGACGTGGCCACCGGCGGGAGTTCGGGCTCGCGTCCCTCGGACACGGCCTGCCAGGCCTCCTCCAGATCCTCCGCCAGGATGCGCCAGGACACCCCGTCGACGGCCAGGTGGTGCACCACCAGCAGCAGCCGGCCCTGCAGCCCTGCGCCCCGGTCGAACCACACGGCCCGCACCATGGCACCCTCGCGCGGGTCGAGACAGCGCCGGGCCGCCTCGCCCTCGGCGGACAGGGCAGCCCGCAGTGCGTCGTCGTCCAGCCGCGAGGCGTCCACCCGCCGCACACAGGAGTCCGCCGCCACCGTTCCCGGGGCCATGACCTCGAGGGACCAGCCTCCGGGCGTCCCGGCCGCGTGCATCCGCAGACGCAGCGCGTCATGGTGGTCGAGGAGCGCCCGGACGAGGGCACACAGACGCTGCTCGTCCAGCACGGAAGGCGTGTGCAGGACGACCGACTGGTTGAACTGGTCCACAGAGCCGCCGCGTTCGGCCAGCCAGTGCATGACGGGAGTGAGCGCCAGTTCACCTACCGCGGGAACGTCCTCGGGTGCCGCAGCCTCGTACCCACTCTCGCCGACGACCGCGGCCGCGAGGGCCTCGACCGTCTTGTGCTCGAAGACGTCACGGGCCGACAGGGTCAGACCGGCACGGCGCGCCCGGCTGACCAGTTGGATGGACATGATGCTGTCGCCGCCGAGGTCGAAGAAGCTGTCGTCGATCCCGACCTGGGGAACGCCGAGGACCTGGGCGAAGGTTGCGCAGAGCAGCTCCTCTTGGGGGGTGCGGGGGGCGCGGCTCTGGGTGGTGGTGGTGAACTCGGGGTCGGGCAGGGCTTTGCGGTCGAGCTTGCCGTTCGCGGTGAGGGGGAG